>CAIYIS010000076.1 GCA_903926385.1 uncultured Bacteroidota bacterium | reverse complement strand
ATTAGTTTTTGATTTATTTAAGTTAATTATTAATGATTAATGAATTACAACGCTATTTTAACATTTCAACCAGCCATTATAGCCACCGCGAACTGCCGTTTAAGTTTTTAAACCCCTGTTCGCGCTTCTGCCAAACCCCATTTTAAAACCCAAAATAAGGTTAGAATTAATGGCAAAGTTGATTTTTGATTACTTACAACTGATGTAAAGAACTCTTTTGTGGGTGTAAAAGTAGTAGGTTAGAATGGACGAAATTCGACTTTCATACAAGGAGCAAAAAAAGCTTTGAAACGCTTGTAGATATGGCATTTTACTTTACAAAAAAAACAGCGTTTTTTCTTTAATTGGAGGTAATGTTTTTCAAAATCATCTGTCCAATCGCTGCTGAGGGGCAAAATCACAGATTGGTTCATCTTTACAGATGCATTGCTGCCAAGGGTATAATCTTTGACATGAGCCATATTAATAATATAGGCCCGATGAAAGCGGCCAAAGAAATTGCGAGGTAATAATTTTTGATAATGAGGTAAAGGAAAACCGCTTAATGTCTCAGATTGGTCGGTGTGATGAAAGATGCAATAACATCTTGATGAGGAGATATAACTAATATTTTTTAGCTCAATAACTTTCCAATCGTTCCCGTTTTTTACTTTCAGGGTAGCGCTCAAATAGTCGTCAATGGACATGTTTTGCCCATTTTCCATGATTTTTTTGTTTTCTCTTTCATGATAGAGTACGGTTTTAACTTCCCTCATTTTTTCCCCTTCATAACAGAGGGAGCGGAAGATGTTTGTAATGTTGTTGTGTTATTTTGTGTTTCTTGTTTCACCTCTCTTCCCCCCTCTCCTTGAAAAAAGGAGAGGGGGGCCATGAAGTGAAGATGCTTGTAATGTAATTGTATTATTTTGTGTTTCGTTTTTCACCTCACCCCCGGCCCCTCTCCTTGAAAAAAGGAGAGGGGGGCCATGAGGTGAAGTAGATTGCTAATTGTAATTAATTGTTCTGGTTATTTTTAATCTTTGTTAATACAATTTCCATTTTATGAATTACCTCTTCGTTTGTAAAACGAAGTATTGTAAACTTCATCTCTCTCAAATTTTCATCCCGCAACTTATCTTTTTCCTTTTGTTCTTTCGTATCATGAACGCCTCCATCCAACTCAATAATCAATCGTTTGGCAGCACAATAAAAATCTACTATATAGTTCCCGATGCTGTGCTGACGCTTAAATTTAAGTTCGTTCAACTTTCCATTTCTTATTTCATTCCATAATAACTGTTCGGCAAAAGTAGACCCCTGTCTGAGCACTTTTCTGATTTCCAAAAGCGATTTTTTATTATGAACTTCGATGTTTTATTTCTTACAAAGTTCGTCACCTCCCTTCACCCCTCTCCTTTTTTCAAGGAGAGGGGACGGGGGTGAGGTGTTTTATTGCACTGTTATTTTCTTGTTAATACTATTTATGTTGTTGTATTAAGTTATTTTTTTTATTGCCACAAAGGCGCTAAGACACCAAGAAAAGAATTAAGCGTTTCTTGTTTCACCTCCCCCCCGTCCCCTCTCCTTGAAAAAAGGAGAGGGGACGGGGGGGAGGTGTTTTATTGCACTATTATTTTCTTTCTTATTTTTTTAATAAACGATACTATATATAATGTATGAGAATTTATAAAAGGAAAGGAAGCAAGCTGAGGGCAGGATGCTTTGGAGTAATCAATATGTAGAGAAGTAAAAAGCATTTAGTGTTTACATAGAACGGATTTTGGATTTGTATCAAACAATAGTTGAATGATGGAAAACAAATTCGGGAGATAAATCAAATTCGCAGGGTATCAATTCTCCATTTTCGTTTTTAAAATAAGCAGCATTGTCCCAGTATAGCTGTCCAAATACACCAATGGCAGCTTGTTTGAAAAATACAGGTTCCAAAAGCTTTTGTTTATTAACAAACGAATTGCTGTCCCTAATAATTTTTTCCATTTCTATTAACCGCAGTTCACCATTATTAAACCTGCATGTTACTTGATATGGTTTTACTTCTGTTATTTCAATTGCTTTTAACATTATGATAAAGGGTTAATTTTATGAAATTCTTTTTTAGTCCACATTTCTAACAATTCTTCTTTATGTATTTCACACCAGGCAGCAACTATTTTGTGTTTGCTAATAGGTAAATCTCCATTCAGAATGCTTCCGTTATCAATAAGGATATTTGCTTCAAACTCTCCGTACTTCACTTTAAAATGAGGAGGATTATGGTCGTTGAAAAACATGTAAACAATAATTCCATAAAAACGACTAATCTCAGGCATATTTTCTATTCGTAAAAAATGTTTTAGTTATAATTATGATACAAAATTAATAATTAAGTGATACAAAGTTATGTGGAAGGATAAAAAAGTTAAACCCCAATAATCTTTCCCAACTTTTCAACAAACATCAAAAAACAATTATTAAAGAGTAATTTTGGACTCCCAAAAAAAGAGGAGATGCAGAAGAATTATTTAGACGAATTGAACCCCATACAGCGGCAGGCGGTAGAATGTACAGAAGGCCCGGTAATGATTATAGCCGGTGCGGGCTCCGGAAAGACAAGAGTATTGACTTACCGTATTGCTCATTTGATGAAAAAAGGTGTAGACCCTTTTAATATTCTTGCGCTTACGTTTACCAACAAAGCGGCTAAGGAAATGAAAGCGCGTATTGCTAAAATAGTGGGAGAAGCCGATGCCAAAAATTTATGGATGGGCACGTTTCACTCCATCTTTGCGCGTATACTCCGCTTCGAAAGCGAGAAACTGGGCTACCCCAGCAATTTTACCATTTATGATACCGATGATTCTAAAAGTTTGATAAAAGCTATTCTCAAAGAACAAGGGCTAGATGATAAGATTTATAAACCAAGTAGCATACTGAGTCGTATATCGAGTGCTAAGAATAATTTGATTGCAGCCAGTGCTTATGTAAACGACAAACAAATTCAGGAAGAAGACAGGCAGGCCGCAAAACCTAAGATGGGAATTATCTATCAGTTGTATTCTATGCGTTGTTTCAAAGCTGGCGCAATGGATTTTGACGACTTGTTGTTTAACACCAACATTCTTCTTCGCGATCATCCAAAAACGTTGTACAAATATCAGCACAAGTTCAAATACATTTTGGTGGATGAGTATCAAGACACCAACTTTTCTCAATATGTTATCGTAAAACAATTGGCCGCTGCTTTCCGCAATTTGTGCGTAGTTGGCGATGATGCACAAAGTATTTATTCATTCAGAGGTGCCAATATTCAAAACATATTAAACTTCGAAAAAGATTATCCTGAATTAAACACTTATAAATTGGAACAGAATTATCGTTCTACCAAAAACATTGTGGGTGCTGCTAATTCGGTAATAGGAAAAAATAAAGAACAGTTAAAGAAAAATAGTTTTACATCGAATGATGATGGAGAACTAATAAAGGTGGTTCGTACCGAAAGCGATAATCTAGAAGGAAATTTTGTGGCAAGTTCTATCTTCGAAACCAAAATGAATGAGCAGGCGCTGAACAAACATTTTGCTATTCTATATCGTACCAATGCTCAATCGAGAGCAATGGAGGAAGCCCTCAGAAAACAAAATATAGATTACCGTATTTATGGTGGAGTTTCGTTTTATCAGCGAAAGGAAATTAAAGATTTATTAGCTTATTATCGTTTAACTATTAATAATAATGATGAAGAATCGCTAAAGCGAATTATCAATTATCCGGCTCGCGGCATTGGCGATACCACTGTAGATAGAATAATTGTGGCCGCCAACGACCACAACATTTCGCTTTGGAAAGTGATAGAAAATATCAATGAATTTAATATTGGTTTAAATTCGGGAGCAAAAGCTAAAGTGGATGAATTTGCAGCCATGATAAAAAGTTTTTCGGCTATGTTGTATTATCAAAATGCTTTTGATTTGGCTAATCACATCGCTGTTCACTGCGGCATTCTTCGCGACTTATATGCCGACAAATCGCCCGAAGGTGTAAGCCGTCACGAAAACATTCAGGAGTTGCTCAATGGTATAAAAGAATTTTCGGACAGCGAAATTGATGAAAAAGATTTTGGTGACCTGGTGGCTGATGAAGTAACGGAAACAGAAGAAAAAAATACGCAAGAAGAATTAAAAATCGAACCGCTTTTTCAGAATGAAGAAACCGCTAACCAAGACAATCAACCCGCAATAACCAAAGAACCTACTTTGGATGTATTTATGCAGGATATCGCTCTGCTTACAGATGCTGATAAGAATTCGGAAAAAGAAGAAGATAAAAACAAGGTTACCCTAATGACCATACATGCCGCCAAAGGACTGGAGTTTCCTTATGTATATATTGTAGGATTGGAAGAGAATTTATTTCCTTCTCAAATGTCGCTCACCGACAGAGCCGACTTGGAAGAAGAAAGACGATTGTTTTATGTAGCGATAACACGAGCCGAAAAACGAGTGACCCTCTCCTACTCCACCAGCAGATATAAATGGGGAAACTTAATCTATA
Source organism: uncultured Bacteroidota bacterium (assembly GCA_903926385.1). Classification (GTDB taxonomy): domain Bacteria; phylum Bacteroidota; class Bacteroidia; order 2-12-FULL-35-15; family 2-12-FULL-35-15; genus 2-12-FULL-35-15. The sequence goes on along the minus strand of CAIYIS010000076.1, from coordinate 63,272 downwards.
GCGAACCCAGCAGATTTATTGAAGAATTAGACGAGAAGTATGTAGAATTACCTCAGGAAAACTCCGGCCGATTGTTTGGAGACTCCATGTATCCGGCCAAAGCAAAATTGAATACAGGTAAGCCAAGAGAAACTTTTACACCTCGACCTGTTATAGGAAAAAAACTGGTAAAAGTGAATACAGCTAATAAAACCACTTCCGATTTTGATACCGAAAGTCTTCGTAAACTTCAGGTAGGAATGAATGTCTCTCACGAAAGGTTCGGAAACGGAAAAGTAATAAACATGGAAGGAGATTTTCCGAATAATAAAGCAACAGTATTTTTCGAAGGTGTAGGGCAAAAGCAATTGCTCCTTAAGTTTGCAAAACTTATTATTATTGACTAAACCAATTTATGGCATCCAAACTCCTTTATAATCTGCTGAAAGTTTTTTATCCAAAAAAAATAAGTAAGCGCCCAGCAAACATTGAATTGTCAAAAGATTCAAAATCGTTTTACGATTTTCAATTCAGAACCATTGATGGCAAAGACTTTCCGTTTTCTCAACTGAAAGGCAAAAAAGTGTTGATTGTAAATACTGCATCCAAATGCGGATTCACTCCTCAGTACGAAGAATTAGAAACTTTGTATCAAGCCCACAAAAGCAATTTATATATCATTGGATTTCCATCAAACAATTTTGGTGAACAAGAAAAAAGTGACAACAAATCTATTCAAAGTTTTTGTGAAGTAAACTATGGAGTATCTTTTCAGATACAAGAAAAGTCAGATGTAATAGGTGTAAATCAGAATCCAATTTACCATTGGTTGACCACTAAAAGTGAAAATGGATGGAATGATGATAAACCAAAATGGAATTTTACCAAGTTTATTATCTCTGAAACAGGGGAATTAATTGCCATGTTATCCTCTTCCGTAAGTCCGCTAAGTAAAGAATTAACAAGTATATTATGAACAATCATTGCTGCAAACCTCATTCTTATTAACCGTTTGGTCGCAGATTAAATTTTAAGGGCAAAAAAAAACTTTTATTCGAAAAAATATTTTTATATTTGTGCAATAAATTAATTTTACAACTATGAAAAAGATAATTATTCTAAGCATCCTTTCACTAAGCCTTTCGCTAAGTTCTTTTGGAATTGTTCGTGTCTCCACAGGGGTGGGGACAAGTTGGACAGACCCAACCACATGGTCACCTGCTGGAATTCCAGGAGGAGGAGATGACTTAACAATTTTATCTGGACATACGGTTACAATTTCTGGAGCAGCATCATGTAGAAACCTTGTTGTATCTGGGACTATTCAATGGTTAGCCAACGTGTTTTTGAGTGTTCTTAATAACTATACACTTAACCCTACGGGACTAGAAAAAGGAACAGGACAAATTCAATTTACTGGTCCAGGAGTAGGAGCATTTCTTACAGTTACTGGTACAACTGCGCCTACTGTACGTTATTATTTTGCCTCCAATAGAACCATTTCTAGTTCATCAGTTATTTCAAAATTAAGTTCTGTTACTCAGCTTGCTGCAGGAAAAATTGTTACAAATTTAGGGAATTTTACTTTGGGTACCTCACTTTTAACAGCTACTTCAAAATGGATTAATGGTTCTGGTTCTACATTAACTTTAACCATCAATGGTTTTGTTACAGCCGCAGGATTATTTGACCCATCTCCTGCAAATAATACTGTAATTTTAAATTATGTCACTGGATTAGTTCCAAAACCTATGGCTGGTTCTAACTATTCAAACCTTACGATTTCTGGTGGTTCTGGCACAAAATCACTTCAACAAAACCTTGTTTGTACAGGAAACATCACAGTAAATGCCGGTGCTACATTGAACGCAAATAATTATGATATTTCTCTTGCTGGTAATTGGGTGAAAAACGGTTCTTTTTCTCCAAGTCTTTCTCATGTTGTAACATTTAATGGTTCCGTTGCACAAACTCTTTCCGGAACGGGTACTACTTCTTTTGAGCAACTAGCAATTAATAATTCAGGAGTTGGTGTTTCTGTTTCTTCGGGGGCCTATTCAATCAAAGACGTTTTAACAATGTCACAAGGAAACATTAATTCTAATGGGTCTAGCTTCACATTAGCATCCTCTGCTAGTCGAACTGCTCGTATTGCTCCAATCACGCCAGGAAGTACTATTAGTGGAGATTTTATTATTGAACGATTTATAACCGCTCGTGACACAACATGGTCAGACCTTTCTTCACCAGTTCAAACAACAACTTTTGTAGATTGGGATAATGAGTTGCCTGCTATTAGCTACATTTACAATCCTCCTTTGCAACAATGCTCTGCTTTTGCTTGGGACGAACCTTCAAACAACCTTAACCCTGTAACCTCTTCTTCAACTGTATTAAATCCAGGGGTCGGCTATGAGGTATACTTATCAAATGATTTTACCTATTCAGCTATTCCAAATATTACTATGAATACAATTGGTATTCCCAATCAAGGTGATCAAAATTTAAGCAGTTTAATCAGTTATACAGCTCCTTACCCGAGTGGAAGTTCAAACCTTGTTGGAAATCCTTTTGCTTCGAGCATCTCTTGGAGTTCAGTTCTTGCAGCATCATCCAACTTGGATCCAACTATTGATATGTATGACTGGACTGCAGGCTCCTACACCAATTACGGAGCAGGAACAGTTATAGGCTCCTCTCAAGGGTTTTGGGTATATACCCTAAGTGCAGGTGCAACCTTACATGTTAATGAAAGTGCCAAAACAGCAGCTACAAACAGTTCTCTTCGTTCTGCACTAGATGATCAATACTTTACATTAAAGTTATCGAACTGTGATAAATCTATATCTTATAATCACACGTTAAAAGTGAGCAATTCAAATGATGCTACTGACGGATATGATGCTGGAAAAGATCATATGTTCAGAAAAAGCCCATTAAAATCTGCACCAGAAATTTACTCGACTATTGATGGAATTAACTCTGTTATCAATGTTTTTAACAGTAATGACGAAACCTACAACATGCCGCTTGCCACCACTGTAGGTATTTCAGGATATTACAGAATTGATGCAAAAGGTTTTGATTTTTTAAATGATTTTACTTGCGTTAAACTAGAGGATAAATTACTTAACACAACAGTAGATTTAAGTGCCAACCCAACATATGCATTCAGAATAAATGCAGGGGACAATGAAAATCGATTCATTATTCATTTCAGTAAATCCGGAAGTTGCAAATCTCTAGCTTCTTCAGGTATGGGAGCGAACACTACAAATTCGGTTGAAATACTACCTATTTTACAAGGTAACACGATTAATTTTAATTACGGAGAATCTACTAATACAACTATAAGTTTAACAAATATGTTAGGCCAAACCATTACAGATGTAATAAATGTTGAGGCCTACAATCAGACTGTAAACGTAAGCTTACCCGATGGTTTCGCAGGTATGTATCTAGTGAAGATTGAGTCTTCGTATGGTACAGTAGTTAAAAAGTTTGTGAAATAATATTTTATCAAAAACATTTATCATTCCAAAATCTTAAGTCATGAAAAAAAAGCTAGTTAAAATTTCAATAACACTTATTCTAATTTGCTCACCATTGTTTGTAACTAATACTTTTGCCGGAATGGGTGGAGGAATGGGACATGCTAAACCTTGCGGAGGGCCATTCCCTCCATGTCCTGTCCCCATTGACAGTGGAGTAAGTTTCCTGTTAATTGCAGGAGCTGCTTTTGGTGGTAAAAAAATGTATGATCTTGCAAAAAAGAATCCCGCTTAAGGGATTCTTTTTTTGTAATATATGAAAGATGTCCGCTTACTTAAAAACCCAAGTGTTAGATTTTTAATTTTTATTTTCCTCTTTTATATTTCATGGTATTTGCTTTACTATTGGTGGATACACCCAATGGAAACGGTAGATTTATTTGTAATTGATATTACCGTTTCGGTATTAAAGTGGTTGCTCGAATTACTCAATTACAGTGTTTTTACAGGTGCTGACAGATTGATAGGAATAGACGGAAGTGGAGGACTGTGGATAGGCGACAGCTGCAACGGGATCGTTCTTTTCGCTTTATTTACAGGTTTTATTGTGTCCTATAAAGGAAATTGGAGATACAAAACAGTTTATATAGCTTTAGGAATAATTTCCATAGAACTGATAAATGTATTACGACTTGCCTGTCTTGCAATTATAGATACGCATAGTAGGGCTTTAACCGAATTTAATCACACCTATACCTTCACAATTATAATTTACGCATATATATTTATGCTATGGATAATTTGGGTAAATAAATTCGCTCAGAAAGAATTTTTCGAAGCCGAAAAATCTTCCTGAATTATTCTTCGAGTGTATTGCTGTTGGCATAAACTCTCCACTTGGAAATTACAGATTGCATATCATCAGGCAATTCAGAATCAAAATGAACATATTTACCAGACACGGGATGAGTGAATCCAAGAGACTTTGCGTGCAAAGCTTGACGAGGTAAAAGCGTAAAGCAATTTTCAACAAACTGTTTGTATTTTGCAAAAGTGGTTCCTTTTAGTATTCTGTCTCCTCCATAAGTATCATCATTGAAAAGGGAGTGTCCGATGTGCTGCATATGAGCACGGATTTGATGAGTTCTTCCTGTTTCGAGTTTACATTCAATTAATGTAACATAACCAAAACGTTCTAGAACTTTGTAATGTGTCACAGCATGTTTTCCAAACTCACTATCTACAGGGAAAACATCCATTTTTTTCCTGTCTTTTAAATGCCTTCCAACATTGCCGGTTACGGTACCACCATCTTCCTGAAAATCGCCCCAGACCAAAGCTACATATTTACGATCCATATTACGATCAAAGAAATCTTTCGCTAATTTAACCATTGCTATTTCAGACTTTGCAATTACCATAATCCCTGTTGTATTCTTGTCCAAACGATGAACTAGCCCGGGACGCAAAACAGCTTGAGGGTTCTCAATTGTCAAAGTTTTATTAGGTAAATTTTGAAAATGATAAACCAATGCATTTACCAATGTTCCTCTGTAGTTACCATAACCAGGATGTACAACTATACCAGCTTGTTTGTTAACGAGAACTATATCATCATCTTCGTAAACAACATTAATAGGTATATTTTCAGGGATAAGCTCTATTTCACGAGGGGGATGAGCAAATACAACTGTGATGATATCATTTGGCTTAACCCGATAATTTGATTTTATCGTTTTGTCGTTTACGAGTACATTACCGTTTTCGATCGACTGTTGTACTTTTGAACGTGTTGCGTTTTTGGTGTGATTAATTAAAAACTTATCAATCCGAAGCAACGATTGCCCAGGATCAACAACAACTCTGATATGTTCGTAAAATTCCTGGTCATCTTGTTCTTCACCAATTTCAATCCCTTCATCATTCATCCGACCTTTTTGTGGTATTATTTTATTTTAATAAATTTAGTGGTTGTAGTATTTTGTCCAGAATTCAACCTTACGAAATAGACTCCCTCTGAAAGGGATGATATATCTACTGTTTCTTCACTATTATTTCCTGATAACTGATTTGCCGCAACAGTTCTTCCAAACATATCCATGATGGAATAACTTAATTTGTCCGACTTGGAAGAATTAAACTTCAGGAATAATTTATCATTTGCGGGATTAGGGTAAACTGTAAGCGAAAGGGAATTTTTAGGCTGCTCAGCAACTCCTGTGCACTCAGCCTGAGTACCGAAAACAGGACGCATCATCAATGACCCCGGATAAGGTGAATTATACCATGTACCTGTAGTATTATAATATATTTTATCCTGAGAGTTTGTGTTCTTATCTACACCAATGCTTAGCTCCTGACTTGTGTTCTGAAAGAATCCGATAAAGAATGAACCGGGAGACATAAAATGTGGAGGAATGTGAAACCGTTTAAAATGATCGGGCGCATATTCCAATTGATTATACCATGGAGTAGATGGGTCTCCACTATAAAGCAATGCCCCAGGTTGACCACCGGCATCTGCCCAAATTCTTAAATTAAACGCACCTTCATATAAACTAGCATCGTGCCACAAGGGATTAAAATAAATATCAATTGCCTGTAAAGTATCTGGAACAGTTGTAGTAAACTTCTCGGCCAATTCGCCAATAAGGGTTGCATCTAATGCAAATGCGGATTCAGCAGTTCCATCATCGTAAGCAAAATAATTGGAGAATGACTGTACATGACGCAATGTGTCATTTTGATGGATGATATTACTATTACCCGTTGTACTAGAAATATCAATTTCAAATTTATAAGCAGAAGGCACTGTGATGGTATCTAGAATCATTGGTAGTGCAGCTATATTGTAGTCAAAATAACCAGTTAAGAAATAGGAGGTGTCATTCTTTGAATCACCAGGGCTATTAGAAAATATCACGTCTCCAGAAGGGTCAAACAAGGAGTACACTCGTGTCACATTTGGATATGACGCCAAATCATTGTTTCTGTAATACGTAATCAATGAATGTTTCATAAATGCAGTATCGTAATGTCGCCATGGCATTGAATAATATGGATGTAATAAGGAGGGTAAATCATAAACAAATGCCACATCTTGCAGAATGGTATCGTTAATGTGTCTGCTTTTATTCAAATATACATTATCAAGATTCCATTGGTCACCATTTCCGCTAATGGTTGCATAATTCTTAAAACGAAACTGAAAAGTAGATTTAAAGAATGCTGTATCCGTAATAGGCACCATCACTTGTTTCCAACTACTATCCGAAGGAAGAAGTGAGCCAGGACTAGACCACATATGTTGCCATACTTCTTTAATAAAAACAGAATCCCAGCTATGAACTATAAATGAATCAACCATAGCAAAATTAAACATTTGCTGTGTGGGGTTCCAAATCGGTACATTTTGGTGAATAACTCCAAGTGTATCGTTAATATGAACAGAATCTAATCGCGTTTCACGAAATTCTAGTACCAAAGAATCGGCTGGCTCAGGAGAATTCCCTCTACCTTGTGGTTGACAATAAAAACTAAGATAGATGGAATCTGCCGGAGTCTTAAGGTTAAGAAGAATTCGTTTAGAAGTAAGTGTATCGGCAACCTGAGAAGAAGTAATTCCTGCCTGAAAATTGTATGGATAACCATGACTGTTTACTCCATCAAAAGTAGCAACACCAATGGTTGGGGGAGCTACAGGATAGTTGCGATTTACAAAAACAGAACAATCTAACCATAAGGTTGTATCCGGAAAAGGCCCGTTATTAGAAAAATCATCCAAAAATTGAGTTGTGTTCAGGTCTATGGCGGCACTAATGTGGGGACGGAAGAAATAAGCTTTTGTATTTTTTGCTTCTTCCCATTTACTTATCAATACCTGATTAGAATGCAAAGGCACTTCTTTCAATCCTTGAGAAAATACAAGATTGGAAAGCAAAAGAAACAATACGATTAGACTTCTATTATTGATCAAAGTTTTTATCATCATCAGTTGGTTTGGTATTAGAAGAATCAGAAGGTAACAAAGGTATTTTATTTTTATCAGTTGTAAAATATAAATCTATGGAAGCTCCCATTTTTAACGTTTTTTCTTTTCCACACTTTGGAGATTGTCTGTAAACCTTTGCTCTGGCTGAATCTTTCGGCTCATCAAATTTTATTAACCCAACGCTCAACGACTGGTCCGCTAGTCGGGCTAGCGCATCTTTACGAGTTAAGCCATACAAACAAGGAATGCCGACTTCTTCATCACTCAGTCCTTTTCCGACAACAAGCGATATGACAGTTCCTTTTGGTACCAAATCTCCGGGAACTATTTTTTTCCCTTTTACTAATTGGTCCAAAACACAATTGGCACATTGGTCGGGAACGAATTTAACTTTACCTAATTTTAATCCATACGTGGTTAACATAGACTGAGCCTGACGTAATGAACGGTCGATTAGTTTTGGCATAGCCACAGAAGGAGGCATGGTGGAATTGACATATAAAAATATTATCCTTCCATCTTTAACATCCTCGAATGGTGCTGGTTCTTGTTTAACTACCGTTCCTGCGGGTGCTTTGGTATCGTATAAAGAATCGATAACTAAATAACGAACATTTTTATCAGCAATAAAATTATCGAGTTCCTTTAACTTTACTCCTTTAAAATCGGGAACTTTAATCGATTTCCCGTGGCTGGTATATGAACTCAAAGAAAAGGTAATGATCAAACATAAAATTCCAAAACACACGAGATAAATCACCATGTGTTTTAGAAACGATTTACTTTTGATAAAATTTATTAGTTCTTTCAATTTAATTTAATGTATGGAATATGGTATGCAATCAACATTTATGGAAATTGCAACAATAGTGATGTAGTATTCTAATCGATATTATTATTTCAAACTAACATTGATTAATTAAAGTCGTAACCAAACCAAGTATGTTTTTTTATCCTGGCCTTCATCTGTCATTATAGTTGCATAGATGTTTTTAATGGGGTCGTAGCTGGATGCATAAAAATTACAAAACTTTACATTTCCTTTGTCACGAGGCTTTCCAAAAATATAATCTCTTTTAAAAGTACCATCAGGTTGTATATGGTAAACAAATGCTGTTACACCTCCCATACCTTTGACAGGGTCGCCTTTTTTACCTTCGGGCAATTCTTTATTATCCCATTTATCATTCATAAAAACAATGTTCGCTTTCGAAGAATACAGCATATCCATGTGCTTATACCAATGTTTGGCTTTCCCAACAGCAAGTGTTCTATCGGCAGGTTTGTAACCTTTTTTGGCTTCCATATATCTGAAGTTAACTCCACCTTCCATTGCATTTAATCCATCGTAATCATAATGAACATTGAACAATGTTCCTGAAATTTCTGTACCTGTATTATCAAAAACTTCGTATCCCCAGTCATCCAAGTTTAAGTGATAAACGGGAGTGTTTACCGGATATGAAGTTACCAAATCTGCTCTTTGTAACAAAGCATGATAATTACCATCATCATCCAAATACACATCCATCACGGTTGGCAGGTAATCTTTTTTATAACCCAATTTACTTTTTGCATATTCATTCACTTTAGTAAACGGCACATCAAATATAGAATCTAACCTGAAACCATCGGGGTGAACAGGCTGAAAAAAGCAGCGTACTGTATTCTTGTGTTTTTTATCGTAAACAGATGTGTACAGAATAAAGTTAAGCAATTCTGTTTTTTTATTGAACGACATTTCGCAACGTGTGTATTCAAAATCGTCATGATACGTCAGTTCTATACTTTTGAACTGAGGGTTACCAAGCTTAATACGGGCAACGTAAATTCGAGAATCATCACCACCAGATTTAGAGGTGTTATAGCCATACACAGCAAGATATGTAAAATTACCACCGTAATTATATACGTTCAAATAACGAAGATATTTATAGTCGGCAGGACAGTTGTAAAATGCACGAAAGGTTTGTTTGTGTGTTTTATCAAACCCAATCACTTCAATACGTTTGTTGGTTTCTTCGGCAAAACTATTGTAAATAACTACTGTGTAATTTTCGCTTGTATTGTCTTTTACCACATCAAAACGTGGTGCATCCACTTTTCCAAAAGCCATGGCATAACCATCACCTGTGGTAAGTTCGGGCAACTCCCCTATCATATCTTCGCTAACCAATTTTCCTGCTTTTGGTTCAATAATAACACGTATTAACTGTGGATTTGGCTTTTCGAACTGTTGAATAAAAACAACGGCTTGACCTCCTATTTCGTAAATGCCCAACACATCGGTGTATTGCATTTTTTTAATTACCGTTTTTAATACAAGAGGCTTTACCGGAGCGGCAATGTGTTTCTCATTAAAAACAGTAACTTTCATACCATCTCCATTGGTCATTTCGAACAGCAAGGTATTTCCGTTAGACATTTGCAGCAATTTAGTCCAGTTTTCAGGTTCAGCAAAAGGTTTGCTCATTTGAATAGGCTCTTCCCCTTTAACCACCTTTGCAGGCTTGGGTTTTGGCTCTGGTTTTGGTTTTGGTTCCGGTTTCTCTTTTGGTTCCGGTTTAGGCTTAGGTTCAGGTTTTGCTTTCTGACCAAAAGCTACAGTTAATGCTAATAAAAGAGTTACCGAAAGGATTATTTTTTTCATTGTTTTTGTTTAAATTTTTCAAGTTACGAAAGTACATTTAATTTTCTTTGGAAATGAGAATTAGAAAAATAAAATAATAAGCAGAGAAAAGTTTGCTGAATAATCGGCTTTAGGAGCCTTTGAACATAAAGAAAAGAAACAATTCAAGAAAACATTTGAAATAAAATAAGAAAGCTGCTCATTACTAAGACGCCCGTTTTTTTAAGAATATTTATACCATGTTCTTTGTTGTTTTTAAGACCTTCTTACATTACGAACTCTAGTATTGTTTGACTTATATTGATAATAGTTGGTGCCGTTTGCTATGCACTGATACCATGCATTCGAATCGTCTTTTTCGGCAGGCTCCAATAATCGCCTAATTTAAATCCACCTATTCTGGTAGGACCGCCCCTCCTTTTTCACCTTTAACTAGAGGAACGGTGTTGGTATTAGTTGGAGAGACATGTTCCGTTGCTGGAGTATTTTCAGAAGGATTTGACTTTACTTCAACTGGAGAAAATTCGCTAATTTTATACACTGTATAATTGGCTCCTCCTTTCGTGTCGGTTTCTGTTTTAATAAAATAAGGCCCTTGAGCCCAATTAATATTTGAAAAAAATCCCGACACAGGAATACCTCTACCTATTTCTAAGTTTACCCAACCGTCAGTTCCAGTTATGGCAGTCTGCGTTTCGGAATACACAGCTGTTCCTGAAGGAGAACCTTGCAAAATACTTATCAGCATAGCTACTTGATTAGACACCACTGGCAAATTATTATTTTTACGAATTGTTTGCTGGTAACTAAACGCGCCTTGAGTCTGAGCCAAAGAATTTGCGGCAATATATAAAGCGGTAGTGAGTGTAAATACTTTTTTCATTTTTCCTAAATTTACGATTTGATGTTAAATTACTTTATTTCAACTCCTTTAATACAATTATTTGTTAAATAGCCTAAAGCTACCGAGTAGTTATACGTATTGTCGGTTTAATATATTTTTAAAATCACGAAATGTAAATTATCAAATTATAATCATGAAACATTCTAGGTTTTTTACTGATGAACAATAAAATAAAAGAGCAATAACATTTTAAATTATTTATCTATTTTGAATGATAAATTCATTCCTTTTTCGAAAACATCTTGTTAGAATTATGTACTAAAAAAAAACGAATAGGAAAATGTTGCAAAAAACACAAATCCGTTTAATTACTTTTGCAGAAATCAATAATCAGATTATCCATTTTGCGATTTTTACAAAAATTAGGTTAATACATCTCCTTAAATGATGAAGGTTGCAGTTTTTGTTTCATTAATAAATTATGTCCGCAGATTCCCGTTTTATCTACTCGAGGCTTCCCTCTACTTTTGTCTCAGAATTAACACATCTTTTAACTTAAATTTTAAAAAAAAATGAAAAATTACAGCACAACAATTAAATGGACAGCACGCATCATGACCATGGCATTTGCGGCACTTATCAGTATTTTTGCAATGGATGTTTTTGGCGAAGGTTATGGTTTCTGGCAAACTATACTTGCCCTCTTCATGCATCTTATTCCTACTTTCTTTATTATTCTTGTTCTTATATTTTCCTGGAAGTGGGAATTAGTAGGCGGCATAATATTTCCTTTGCTCGGGTTGGCATATATTATTCTGGCCTGGGGTAAGTTTGCTCTTGTGGCTTATCTGTTTATTTCGGGGCCACTGTTTATTCTCGGTATTCTTTACATCATAGGTTGGTATCTCAAGAAGTCAGGCAAAGCTTAAACATAAGGCATAAAAAAACTCCTCAGAAATACTGAGGAGTTTTTTTGTTTTGGTCTGTATTTACATCTGCTTACGCTTCCATGTTTTCGAACAAAATAGCTGTTCCCTGACCTCCTCCAATACAAGCCGATGCAATACCATATCTTACTTTGCGTGCTTTCATTTCGCGAGAAATGGTTAACGACAAACGAGTGCCTGTAGCTCCGAGAGGATGACCCAAGGCAATGGCACCACCGTTTACATTGCATATATTTCTGTCCAATCCAAGTTCGCGCTCACAACCGATAAACTGAGCTGCAAAAGCTTCATTGATTTCTATTAATCCTATGTCGGATAATTTTAAACCTGCTACTTCCAATACCAAACGGATGGAAGGCACAGGGCCCAATCCCATCACTCGTGGGTCTAAAGCGCTGGTGGCAGAAGCTACAATTCGCGACAAAGGTTTCAATCCTTTTGCTTTTATAAAATCACCATTACCGATTACTACTGTGGCTGCACCATCCACTATACCGCTCGAGTTGGCTGCTGTTTGCACACCATCTCTGGCAAATACCGATGGCAATTTAGCCATAGCTGCCAAATCAGCTGGACGAACATTTTCGTCAGCTGTAAAATCAACTGTATTTTTCGGTAAGAATACTTTTCTAGGATTCAAACCTTCTACTTCAAATACGGTAGAATTCATTTTCACTACTTCATCATCAAAATATCCTCTTGCTTTTGCAGCCAGGTAACGGTCGATAGAAAGTTTTGCAAAGGTATTTGCATCTTCTTTTGTTATTCCATGTTTGGCCGCTACGTTTTCGGCAGTGCAACCCATCGGCACAGCAGCGGTGTCGTTAAGCGCTTCCCACAGCATATCCTGAAAATTTATTTTACCCAATGCGTATCCGTTACGATTTCCAAAACTAACGGTTGGTGACAAGGTCATGTTTTCAGTACCTCCGCACATCGCGGTACTGGCTTTACCTAACGTGATTTGCTCCGCTCCCGAAATAATGGTTTCGAAACCCGAACCGCAAATACGCTGCAACATGATAGCCGGAATTTCTTGCGGAATGCCCGAATACAAAGCAATGTGGCGCGGAAGGAAATACGTATCGGCCGAACTCTGCCCAATATTGGCATACATCACCTGGTCGATGTCATCGCCTGTAACACCTGATTTCTTTAATGCTTCGCGCGAAGCGTAAATTCCCAAATCGGTTGGCGACACATTACCCAATGTGCCGCATAGCTTGCCAAATGGTGTTCTGGCTCCATTTATTAAATAAATATCGTCATACGTTATGGCTATTCCTTTTTTCTTGTCGTGAAATCCTTTCATCTTTTTATTTGTTAATAGTTATTTGTTACTCGTTATTTGTTTCTTTATTTTGTTTTGCATAGTTCTGTTGAGCCAACACTGCAGCACCATACGACACGGCATGTTGAGGGCTGTCGATAATCAGAATATCTTTCTTAAACATTTCGTTGAGCAATACCTGAAGGTAAGGATGGTGAGCTATCACTCCGCCTATCATATAGGTTGGAATGCCCGGATCGAGGCGCATCTTGGCTACTTTGTTGGCTATCGAAATATAAATTCCTTTCGAAATATCTTCGTTTGTCATTCCGTCAAAAATCCAATTCATGATTTCGGTTTTGGCAAACACCGTACAAAAACTGTTCAACTCTTTATCGTATTTCGACAGCGAAGCCATGCTGCTCATTTCGGCAATGTTGATGTTGGCGCGCTCTGCTATCTCGGCCAGAAAAGAGCCTGTACCGGCAGCGCATTTATCGTTCATGTAAAAATTAAGCACATTGTTGTCCTTGTCGCAACGGATTATTTTGATGTCTTCGCCTCCTATATCAATAATGTTTTTTTCGCCCGGATGCAGATACGACACCGCTGCTGCCGCACAACTTATTTCGGTTTTTATAATGTCAGTATCGGCAAAGTGCTTGCGGCCGTAGCCTGTAGCGCAACTCGATTTGATATTAAAATTAGTGGCAATCGTTGTCATCACATTTTTCAAAGCTTGTTTGTCGTTGCTCAACGATGGCAGGAAATAGCGAAACACCGCAATTCCATTGGCATCCATCACACAGAATTTTGTGAAAGCCGAACCCAAATCTATTCCCAGAAAACAATCGATGTTCTTAAAAGCCGCCACACCGGCTGCTTTGTTGGCAAGTCCTTTTTCCAATATCCGTTTGTTCACTTCGCCTGCCGCACCGGGCACACGCGATATGATGTTTTTATTGGTCATCGCTTTCACCATGTTGGTAAACGACAAGTTCAGCGATGTGCGGATGTAGTGCTTCCTTCCGTACTCCACTATTTTTCCGTTCAGGTAATCTATCTCCGTTGGTCGGTTGTTTATCAAATCCACCGCCAGCGAAGGGAAATGGTCTCCACCGTTTTTCAAATACTTCAAACAGGTACGGGTAAAATTATCGGGGAAATATATTTTTTCGGCATCCGCCACTTGTATTCCTTCGCGAATAATCTGCTCCACCAGTTCCACCGTATCAGGGTCGCTCATGGCTTCCAGCATCGTTAGCCTCCCCACTCCGCATAGCGGACTCAAGGCGGCATTCAATATCGTTTTTTCCCAGCTTCGTTTTACAATCTCAAACGAATCCACCGCTTTGGTCTCCAAACCTACCGAAGTCAGCACATCGGCTATCTTTTTGGCTTGCTCCGCGCGGGCATCGTTTATCGAACCTATGTAATTGGGCGGATTAAAAAACGTAACCTTAGTTATGTTTGGCGTACTGCTGTTTCCGGCATAGTTTATAATCATCCGCAATGTTTTCGATTCGCCAAAACCTGCTGCCACCAGCTCTTCCACCTCTATTCCGTTCTGAGCACTCACCACAGTTAGTTTCTCCGTATTCAATGCCATCGCCTGTTTCACCGCTCCGGCCGTATGGGTGCTTTTTAATGCAAAAAACAAATAGTCCGCATCCCAGCCCTCAAACTGCGATATCGAAGTAAACACATTCTCAAACTGTGCTGTGGCAGCCATCATGTTTTCCAGCACCAGCCCGTCCGATTTTATTTTTTTTGCCTTCGTTTCGTTCACCTCACACAAGGCCACATCGCAGCCTGCTTCGTGCAGTTTCACTGCCAGTATCATCCCCACCGGCCCCAGGCCTATCACTCCCACTTTTAACTTATTGTTCTTTTTCATTTCAATAGTTTTTCTACTCGTTCTTTTAACGGTGCAAAACTATTCAGACCCCACTCGTCAAACTATGATAATAATCATGCTTTGGGGTGTATGATTGGGGATTTCGGAATTAGGATTGGGAGATTTGGGATTGACTTTACGAAATACGAATGATACGAATGTACGAATGTGGAAGCTTCATGAAATAAGCCCTTCGACAAGCTCAGGGAGACAGTAGGAATTTACGCATGAGGGGAAAATGTAGAATTCACAATTAAGAATTGGGGATTAACAAAGGGAGAAATGGAATTGACAAAGATAGAAGTGGGCTCAACATGTTTAGAAGAGGTTTCAACAAGTTCAGAAGTTGGCTTAACAAGTTCCGAAACCGTTTCAACAATTTCCGAAAGAGTTTCAACATGTTTAGAAATCGATTCAACACGCTTAGAAGGAGTCTCAACACGTTCCGAAGTCGTTTCAACAATTCCCGAAGCCAGTTCAACACGTTTAGAAGCCGGCTAAACATTTCATTTTGTGAGAAATAGTGATTTTTGAGGAGAAAGTAAGACCTCACCCCTAAATCCCCCTCTCCGAGGAGAGGGGTTGAAGTTGACGGATAGGGTGAGAATTGTAATTTTCTTATTTATTAATTGAAATTAGGCCGGAACCATAAGGAATTTGAGGCGAGACATGTTGTGAACGGTGATTTCTTTGGTGATGAATTGTGTTTGATAGCCTCGTAATGAAACGGTGATTGTGTATGTGCCGCTGGCAAGGATTTGTTTGAATTTACCTTTGGCATCGGCTGTGAGTGAGATGGCAGGGCTTCCGTCCATTTTGGCAATGATGGCTACCTGAAGAGGCAGTGATGAAACGCTGTCTTTGGCAGAGCCGGTGAATCCTTGTTCGTGAGGATCGATGGAGGTGAGTACATTTTCCCAAGCGTATTGAGGATTGTCAGGAAAAAGAATGGCGGCATCGTTGAGCATATTGCGGGCGGAGGTGTAACAGGCATTGCTGGCAGTGAGTTTGGCATCGGTGGCATCGGAAGTGCGAAGAGCAGCTTTGTAGGCGTTGTATTTAGAAACGAAGTTGGAATTGGCGGTACCAACCGAGGTGATGAAGGCTGTCGGCATGTTGTCGTTAGCCATGAGAAGCGGTTTTTTGACAGCATCGGAAATGAAGGCAAGCATGGATTCGCCAAGAGCTTTTACTTCTTCCCAATCGTGTTGAGCCGCTTTACGGTAATGTGTTTCGCCCGCCTGCATGTAATTGGCGTGTTGATATTCGGGAGCAAAAGCGGTGTTGATGTAACCTTTGGTTTTGCGATAGTTGGAGAGGACGATTTCGGAGAATTTTTTGACATCGACTCCAATTTCTTCGGCAGCCGCTCTTGTGGCAGCGGCTTCGGGCAGAGCTTCAGCAGCATCGACAGCGGCCATGGCATCGGTGGCGGTGGTGGCTGTGTAGGCGGCTTTGTAATTGTGGAATGTATCCACATCATCGGTGAATAGCGCCCAAACGATTTCGAGGGCACTGTAGAGTACGCTTTGAGCGCATTTGTAAATAGGATTGACTGTTGACATAATTAGATAGTTAAAAGTTAATAGTAAATATTTAATAGTGATTTTGCGGGGTAAAAGTATTGAGGATTTAAATTGAATTTTTGGATTTCAAACACAAGGGGAATTTTCCGAGGAAATGCTTGTAAATAAAGCAACGCAGCGAACAAAAAAAGCAGTGTTTTTTGGCGTGTTTGTAAAAATCGCGGCGGAAGGCTTTTTGACTTTCGGAATTGATGGGAAAAAATTCGGAGGGAGACATGATGGCTGCCCAATTGGAACCTTTGGTGAAATCGCAGATGTAAGCGAGATTGATGATGTGGTATTTATAATAACGGCCAAAAAATCCTGCGGGGAGGAGTTTGGAGTATTGTGAGAGGCAATAAGAACCGGGGATATGGGTGTTATTACGAAGGTGGATGATGGATGCGTTGCTATTGCCCTGGATATAGCGAATGTGGATGAAGGGGATGGTGTGCCAACGGCCGTATGCCCACACGAGAAGATATCCGTCGAGGTATTGCTCTTCGGACATTTTTAAGCCCATTTTCCATTGTTGTTTGGAGTATTTGGCCATGGTAGTTTGGTTTTAACGGTTTCTACTTATATATATGTATGGTTTATGTTTGACTATATTGTGTGATGCTAAACCCATCTACTCTTTTTAATGAAATTTATGGATGGGGAAAATTGTAATTCAAAATTAAATAATTTTTGGGAAATGGAGAGGGGTTGGGGGAGATTTATTTAACCTCTCCCCTTTATCCCCTCTCCACAAGAGAGGGGGAAAAGCGTGAGGGTTGGGGTAAGACCTCACCCCCGGCACTTGCCCAAGGAGAGGGTAAGATTGTTATTAGAATTATCAAAAATTATTAAAAAAACGTATGTGTGAATAAAATTCACTTACCTTTGTGAGCGAACACTTACTTACAATCTATACATAGCAGCAATTGATTACAACTTCAATATGGAAAAATATAAATTTACAGACCGTCAAATAGAAATAATGGAAGCGGCAACGCTACGGATTGACAAATCAGGAATACAAGAATTAACGATTAAGAATTTAGCCTCTGATTTAAACCTGTCGGAAGCGGCATTGTATCGGCATTTTAAGAGCAAGAATGAAATATTGCTTGGGCTGTTAACTTACTTCATTTTTGAAATGAAAGAACGAATAGCAGCCATAATGGCCAAAGAGGATAAAACACCAACAGAGCAATTAAAAGAAATATTTGCCTCTCAGCTAAAAACATTTATTAAGAAACCTTCTATTGTAAGCGTAATATTTGCAGAAGGTATTTTCCAGTTTAATAAAGAACTTAGTGAGAAAGTTTCAACAATGATGGAACTGATGCACACTCATATAAGTTCTATTATAAAGAAAGGGCAGAAGGATGGTAGTTACCGTGAATTAATAGGTGCAGCTACTATTTCAACTATTATTATGGGCAGTATGCGAATGACGGTATTAAAATGGAAATTATCGGGACATAAATCGAATTTGATTAAAGAAGGAAACACTGTATTAAACGGACTTTTAAAAATGATAGAAAAATGAAAAAGGGAATTCAATATACTACAGCAATTATAATGGGTGCATTTGGTTTGCTTACATTATTTTTAAGTTCATCCGTTATCTTTGATTTATTCGGGATACGAGGGAAAGAAGGGAATTATGTATTGTTTGTGGTTTGGGCTAATTTTGTTTGCAGTATTTTTTATCTTTTTTCGGCTTATGGCTTTATGAAACTAAAAAAATGGACCACACTGCTTCTTGGAATTTCAACCATCCTTCTTGTTAGTGCATTCATCGGGCTTATCTTTCACATCCGCACCGGAGGTATTTATGAAACGAAAACAATTGGTGCTATGATTTTCAGAACTTCTTTAACTATTGTATTTACTATCGTTTCTTATTTTACAATCGTCAGAAAAAGGATATGAAAAAAATAACTATTTCAATTTTGTCGGGCATGTTGCTTATTGCAGGTTGCAGGCAAACAAGTACGGAAACAAATAACAAAACATCGCCAACCATAACTACGGAGGAAGAGAAACAAGACAGCGCAGCAGCGGGTATAGAACTAAATAAGGGAGAGAAATGGATGGTGGATACTAACATGATGACTCCTATTCGAAACATGGAGAATGATATTCATTCCTTTGCTCAACATGAACCGAAAGATTACAAATTACTTGCAAATAAGTTACAGACAACTATTAATTTACTCACATCAAACTGCACCATGAAAGGCAAAGCACACGATGAACTGCATAAATGGTTATTGCCTTTTATAGATATGGCAAACCGACTTGCAGATGCAAAAGAAAAGAATGAAGCTGAGAAAGAATTCAGAAACATAGCATCTTCATTTACTACATTTAATATATATTTTGAATGAACAATAGCAAAACAAAAAGTTCGGGGAATATGAGAAAGCCAATTAATACTCACTAATTAAAAAAAATTTAGCTGTTATGTTAGTAAACATTCACACACGAATAGTACTTCTGTTGTTTTCATTAATGAGTATCAATGCCGTTCAGGGGCAAATATGGCCGCTTCAGAAATGTATTGATACCGCATGGACAGGAAACAAAAACCTTCAAATAAACAATAACAACATAAAAATTGGAGAGGAGAAAGAAAAGGAAGCAAAAGGCAATCTCATTCCAAAAATAACAACCAATGCCGATTACAAGTATTTTACTGATTTGCCCTATCAATTAATGCCCTTATCGGTTTTTGGGGGGCCGGAAGGGAAATTTAAAGAAGCGCAGTTCGGAGTGCCTCATAGCATCAACGGGAATATTCAGTTATCAATGCCATTGTATAGCCCGCAGGTATACGGTGCCATCCAGTCAGCGGAAATAGTTTCTGAATTAACGGCATTGCAATACCGAAAAACAGAAGAACAGATTTATGTTGAAATATCAACACTTTATTACAACGCGCAAATAATTTATCATCAATTGGGTTTTGTTAAAAGCAATCTCTTGAATACGGAAAGATTGCTTAAAAACATGCAACTGCTGCATGAACAACTTCTGGCCAAAGGAACGGATGTGAGCAAATTGAAATTGCAGGAAATGCAATTAACCTTACAGAAAGAGAATTTAAACAATAAATATATTCAAATTCTGAATGCGTTGAAATTCGCGATGGGTGTTTCACTACAAAAAGATATTCAACCGGACACCGTTATTCAATATGAAAATACGATTGACTACAAAACAGTTCCTTCAACCGAAGTTCAAATTACAAATACTCAAAACCGATTATTGTCGAACGAACTTAAAATACTGAACTATTCCAGATTTTTACCTTCGTTTCAGCTGATAGGGAGCTATGGAACAACGGGGTTTGGGTACGATAAGAAACCAAATGATTTTCTGAAATTCTACCCCATTGGTTACGGTGGTATTCAAATGACCTATCCCCTTTTTAATGGCACAGTAACACAAAGAAAGATGCATCAGAAAAAAATTGAGTTGCTCAATAATGAATTACAAGCGGGACTGCTCTCCGAACAAATCAATATGCAGGTTGAAAATGCAAGACTGCAACGTACATCCGCTTTGAAAATGATAGACCCTGCAAATGAACAAATCAAATTGGCACAAACGATTTTTGAACAAACCCTGCTTCAGCAAAAACAAGGAACAGCAGCACTGACTGATGTTTTACTTGCTGACAATGCATTAAGAGATGCACAGCAAGGGCGTTTAACGGCTATTATAGACTATTTGAAAGCAGATTTAGAACTGAAAAAACTTACAGGAAATACCATAACACATAAATAATATATACAATGAATACAAAATCATCTGTTCTAAAAAAAACAGTATACGTTCTTATTCCACTGGCATTAGTAGCTGCTATGGTAATTCGACTAAAAAGTAATAAAGAAATTACACTTCAAAAAGTTTATCAATACGATATTGAAAAGCCTATACCTGTTTTGGCTGACACGATACAAATTGAAAATCTGGATGCCGATTTGTTTTTTTCGGGAACATTTGAACCCAATAAGGAAACAAAAATAAGTGCTGAAGTTCAAGGCAAAATAAATGATGTATTAGTTGATATTGGAAGTAATGTCACCCAAGGCCAGGCATTGATTCAACTGGACAATTCACTACTTAAATTTCAATTACAAACTACGGAATTACAAATTGAAGGTTTGGAAGCCGATGTAAATCGTTATTCTGTTTTAACAAAAGCAGACGCTATACAAGGAGTACAACTTGAGAAAGCTGAGTTGGCTTTAAAATCAGCAAAAGTTCAGCGAGCTACATTGCTAGAACAAATAAATAAGACACTCATCAAGGCTCCGTTTAAAGGAATAGTTACTTCCAAATTGACCGAAGCCGGAGCTTTTGCAGCACCTGGGGTTCCGTTACTACAGATAACAGACATCTCCAATTTGAAATTTACTGCAAATGTTTCTGAAAACGAATTGAAACTGTTTGTAGTTAACCAAAGCTATCAAGTAACAACAGATGCTTATTCAGAAATAGTGCTAAATGGAGTAACAACAATGATAGGAAGTAAAGCTAATGCCGGAAGCAGCTTCCCCATTCAGTTTACAGTGAGTAACACACCTGATATGAAAATAAAATCGGGGATGTTTGGTAAAGTAAATTTGAAAACAATTACATCTGAAAAGGGTATTGTTATATCATCATCAACTATCACAGGTCCGGCAAATCAACCTCAAGTATATCTGATTAAAAATGGAAAAGCCATGGTGCAAAACATAACCATTTTGA
Source organism: uncultured Bacteroidota bacterium (assembly GCA_903926385.1). Classification (GTDB taxonomy): domain Bacteria; phylum Bacteroidota; class Bacteroidia; order 2-12-FULL-35-15; family 2-12-FULL-35-15; genus 2-12-FULL-35-15. The sequence goes on along the minus strand of CAIYIS010000076.1, from coordinate 41,907 downwards.
GCCGAACTCAAAACAAGGCAATTGTTTCCGGAGGCTTGAAAGCTGGTGATGTGATGATAACTAATGGGTTTATTAATCTTTTTAACGGTGCTAATGTAACGGTAAAATAATTTCAGCAAAAAATGAATATTACAGAAATTTCCATCAAACGACCTTCGCTGATTATTGTACTTTTCAGCATATTTTTTCTATTGGGTTTTATCGGTTACAAAAATCTGAGTTATGAATTAATGCCCGACTTTAATCAACCGGTAGTAGTAATAAAAACAGTTTATCCCGGTGCGGAGCCTAATGAAGTGGAAACTTCTGTTTCGCGAAAAATAGAAGATGCATTAGCTAATTTAGAAGGGGTAGACTATTTGGTTACAAAATCTTTGCCCAATGCATCAATTATTATAGCCAACCTTAAGTACGGAACGGATTTAGATAAAACAATGCAAGATGCTCAACGTTACATAGACAATATACGAAAGGATTTACCACAGGATATTTTAAGTCCTGTGATGAGCAAAGTTTCACCAAATGATTTACCGATAATCTCTATAAGCGCGACAAGTAATTTATCGCCTACCGAATTTTACCAAAAAATGAAAGATGAGTATCTGCCCCAAATTAAACAAATAAAGGGGGTAGCAGAAATTACTCTTCTTGGCGGTGAAGAAAGAGAAATAGAAGTGAAAGTAAATCAAAACAATTTGAAACTTTACAAGATTTCGTTGTATCAAATTGTTGAAGCAATTAATCGTTCAGGGATAGACTTACCGGCCGGAAAAGTACTGACAAATAAAGAGAATAATTCAGTTCGTTTGACCGGGAAATTCGCAAGTATAGAAGACATAAAGAATGTTCAGATAGCATTGCCACTTGCCGGAAGCCCTGTGTACGTAAAAGATGTAGCGACAGTAATTGATGGCATAAAAGAAACAACTTCCATCAGCAGATACAATGGCAAAAATGGAATTGGTTTAATGTTGAAAAAACAAGGCGATGCCAATGCTGTGGATGTTTCAAAATTAGTTCGTGCAAAATTTACATCGATTGAAGAACAAAATTCAAGTTCAGAAACAAAATTCATTATTGCAGATGACAGCACCGACAATACTATTGCAGCCGTTAATTCAGTTGTTTTTGATTTGTTTTTAGCGGTCATATTAGTTTCAATTGTGCTGCTTTTATTTCTTAGAAGTTTCAGGAATTCTTTGATTGTGATTGTTGCTATTCCCACTTCTTTAATTACAGCATTTGCAGTTATGTGGATTCTGGGCTATACACTCAACTTGATGACTCTGCTGGCCATGTCATTAATCATTGGTATTCTTGTTGACGATGCGGTTGTAGTATTGGAGAACATACAAAAACATCTGGACAAAGGAAAAGACAAACGAGTGGCTGCTATGGATGGCAGAATGGAAATAGGATTCGCTGCCTTATCTATTACACTGGTTGACGTAGTGGTTTTTTTACCCATTCTTTTCTTACAGGTTTTTGTTGCCGACATGCTCAAACAATTTTCGGTGGTCGTTATCACTTCCACTCTTACAAGTTTGCTGGTTGGCTTCACGCTCACACCTTGGTTAGCTTCTCGAATAGGGAAGAAAGAAGATTTATTACCTACTAACTATTTTAATCGTTTCCTGCTTTGGTTTGAACATCAATTAGAAAATTTTACCAATTGGTATGGAAAACAATTGGAATGGGTGTTAAGTCACAAACTCTTTTTTACAGGGATTATTTTGGTTCTTTTTGTAATGACTGCAGGTATAATGAAGCAGGGAATTATAGGCAAAGAATTAATTTCAACAGGTGACCAAGGCAAATTCAGAATGGCTTTAGAATTTGACAAATCGGCCTCTATTCAAGAAAACAATCAAACATCTCAAAAAATTGAATCTTATATTTTAGAACAACCTGAAGTTGCAACTCTATTCAGCAACATTGGCGGACCAAGCACAGGTATCGGCAGTTTAGGAGTTGGTGCGGCAAACAAAACAGAATTTACCATTCAATTGAAGCCGAAAAAGGAACTAAAAAACATGCCGACAGAAACATTCATGAAAAAACTACGAGAAGATTTGAAATTAAAATTCCCCGGGATTAATTATTCAATGGCGGCCTTAGGTTTAATTCCACGTTCTGCACCCATTGAAATTACATTAAGCGGAAGCGATATTAATCAAGTTATGAAAAGCGGAAACGAGTTAAAGTCTGCTATTGAAAAAATGCCAGGTGCAGATAATGTGCGTTTGTCAGTTGAAACGGGAAGCCCGGAATACAAGATAATTCCTGATAAAGATAAGATGCAGCGATTGGGGTTAACAACAGCCAGTGTGGGAATGACTATTAGAACTGCATTAACAGGAAATGACGATGCTGTACTTTCCGAAAAGGGAACAGAATATCCTGTGCGGATTTGGCTTGATGAATTCAGCCGAAAAAACTTTGAGGACGTTCAACACCTTTCCTTTATCAACCCTATGGGAGCACCGGTAGAAGTTTCACAATTTGCAAGTGTTGTGCAAGACAATTCTCCGTCATTACTAGAAAGGAAAGACCGGCAACCCGCAGTTACATTAACTTCAGATGCGTTGGGAAGACCTTCAGGAACAGTGGCCGATGATGTAGTTACTTATCTTAAAAAAAATCCACTACCAAAAGGAATACAGATGACTTGGGGCAGCGACATCAAAAGGCAGAATGATAGTTTCGGAGCATTAGGTTCTGTTTTGCTGATTTCCTTTTTGCTGATTTATCTCATTATGGTGGCACTTTACGACAATTTTATTTACCCGTTTGTAGTCTTGTTTTCTATTCCTCTTGCAGCCATCGGAGCGTTTTTAGCACTGAACCTATCATTAAGCAACCTGAGTCTTTTCGCTTTATTGGGACTAATAATGCTTATGGGATTAGTGGTAAAAAATGCTATCCTAATTGTTGATTTCACAAATCAATTAAAAGCAGAAGGCAACAACTTTAAGAAGGCTTTAATCGTTGCGGGGAAAAGTCGAATGCGACCCATTTTGATGACCACACTTTCAATGGTTGTAGGTATGTTGCCCATTGCAATGGCCACAGGTACAGCTGCGGAATGGAAAAACGGACTAGCTTGGGTAATAATTGGAGGACTACTTTCTTCTTTAATTTTGACAGTATTTTTAGTGCCAATGATTTATTATTTGGTAGATACTTTAAAAGAAAAAATAAATGCAAAAGGATAGTTATGCTCAATTTTGAAAAAATAAAAAAACAATCAAAAGAATACAATTTAAAAATCTTAAAAGGTCTTGCGTTTTTTTTTGATGCACATCATTTTATTTTGAAGCATAAATTGACAAAATATCTTCTTATTTCAGGTGCATTATTTCTATTGATATTTTCTATCAGCATAAAAGCAATAATTATCGGAATTGAGAATTTTGAGCCATGGCTGACAAATTGGGTAGTAAAAAACACATTAGGCTTTTTCAATTTTAGTATTGAAGATTTTAAAATAGGAATAAAAGCTGCGTTCTGGTTGCTAAAAAATGCTATTGATTCTAATAAAGACAGTATTTTCACTTCCCTGTTTTTGATTGTTGGGACTTCTTATTTTTCATTTATCAGTGAGAAAATTCATTCTATTCTCACCAAAACATCAAAGCCCTTCAAAATTATGGCTTGGATAAAAGAAATAAAAAGAGGCCTTGCGCTCTCTATCACAAATTCAATAAAACAGTTGGGATTTGCACTATTAATAACTTTGATTAAATTAATTCCCATTGTTGGTATTATCGCTCCATTGCTCACCTTTATTGTGCAGGCATATTACAATGGAATATTAATGACAGATTATTCATTGGAAAGAGAAGGCTATAATCTAAAAGAAAGCAAAAAGTTTTATTCTCAAAACAAACCTTTCATGTTTTCAATAGGTCTTGGATTTATGTTTTTGTTACTCATTCCCGTTGTGGGCTGGTTTTTGGCTCCTACTTATGCTTTAACTGCATCGTCTTTATATTTTTTTAATCAAAAAAGCGTTTCATAAATAAAGTAGTTTTTATTCTTGGTTTTAGTTTTCATTGTATAGTATACATTTACTAAAAATGAAAAATACACGAGGGTAGGAGGACAGGGACGAACGAACAGGGAGGCTGAACGCCCAAATTAGTTGTTGGTTGATAGTTGTTAGTTGTTGGGGAAAAACAATGGAACAAATTTAGAATTGAGATGTGAGACTTTGGGAAGAAAAAAAGCCCCTTGCGGGGCTTAGTTGTGATAATTTTTTTAGGAAAATTACGCCATCGCCTTACTTTCCTCCAGTTGTTCTAAGAAAGTTTCGATTTTAGTAATACTTTGTCCTTCGGAGAAGAAACGAAGGTCGCATAAATCGCCTTCGATAATAAGCGAAGGAACCCCTGTAATGGCCGACAAACGGCCCGGCATACCAAATTTAGCATTAGAGTTATTGAAACATGTTTTGGAGTCGTGATAAACAATGCCATCAATTTTAAATTCTTTAAACCATTCCGAAAGCATTTTCATTTTGGCTTTCTCGCTGCGGTTGATAAAGATTTCGGTATAGGCTTTCGCTGTCGATTGCCAAGGGTCGTTTTCGTCAAACTTATCGAACACCCAGCTGCTGCAATACGTAGAAGCCACCACAGCGGCATGGTTGGCATTAAACAAATCGCTGAACATACGCAGTTTTCCCCATATTGGCATGCCTTCCCAGAATATACGCAATTTGGCCTGAGGCAAAAATCCAATATTGTTTTTTACATTTTCTTCGAGTTCTTTCAAAAGGCCGGTGTAATAGTCTTTGGCCACTTGTGTGCCGCGAAGCACTACAATAGGGCCCATGTGAATGGTTCCGTCAAAAAAGCTAAGCGGTGCATTCATGGCAGTAGATGTTTTCAATACTTTTTGCCAAAGCAAAGTGGCTTCTTTGCTCAATCGTACTACATCTTTAAATTTATCAAGGTCGAATTTATTACCGCTTACCTGCTCGCAAACGGGTATCATTTTTTTGAACTGTTTTACTACCACATCAATTTCGTCTTGCGTAATTTCGTCAAGGTGGCGCGGAGGCTGAATGCCTACAATAGGGCATTTGAACTCTTCTGCAAAATATTCAAACCAGTCTTCCACCTCGCGGCATTGATTGGTGTTGTAGGCAATGATATCGGGCTTTGGAGCGCCTTTCATGCCATAATGTTTTTGAAGCGGACTTTCTTTTTTGAGGTAAGAACCAATGTCGGCAGTGGTGTAAGAACACACATGGCCGGAGTAGCCGCATTTAATAGCTTCGGGAATATAATCCATAGCGGTGCGTGTAGCGCCCAATAATGCACCATGATTTTCGGGAAAATACACTTCGAACCCAAACGAACGCAGCAATTCTGCCGGCCCCACACTGGTACACCATGCTATTTTCTTTTTTCCTGTTTCGAGTGAAAGAAAATATTCACCCATTATTTTTTTCATTACATCTGTCGAATGAATTTTGTACTGTTCTTTTTTTGCTTCGTTTGCCATTTTTATTTTTCTCTAATTACTTTTTACTAATCCCAGTTTACTTTTCGCTAATCACTATTCACTATTCGCTATTTACTATTCACTAACTAAATCTTGATACGTGCATCCACCACAAATGCTTTGTCTCCGAAAGCCATGATAGGGTTCAAATCCATTTCTTCAATCATTGGCAAGTCGCAAACCAGTTGCGACAAGCGCTGAATGATTTCGATAACACTTGCTTTGTGAATTGCTTTTTCGCCACGCACCCCATCCAGTAGTTTGGTAGCTTTTATTTTTGCCAACATTTCTGTGGCTTCAACTTCCGTCACAGGTGCTATTTTGAAAACAACATCTTTCAACACTTCTACATAGATGCCGCCAATACCAAACATAATGAGGTGTCCCAAATCTTTTTTGGCACTCACACCTGCTATGAGTTCTCTTCCTCCGGGCAAAAATTTCTGAACAAAGAATTTTAAATCGGGAGCATCAAACTGAGCTTTCATTTTCTCAACAGTAGCGCGCACATCGGCAGCAGTCTTGAGATTTATCACCACTCCGCCCAAATCGCTTTTGTGAACCAATGATTCGGCATCTACTTTAATCACCACCGGAAATCCAATGGCTTCGGCACCTTTCACTGCTTCGTCAGCCGAGTTGGCCACACGCCAGTCGGCAACCGGAATACCATATTCTTCGAGTAATTGATACACATCCGAAGAACATAAAAATGTTTTTCCTTCTTCTTTTGCATTGTTGATGATGGCCAATGCCACATCTTTTTTGATGTCGGTAAATTCGCGAGCTTCGCCAATGTTGCGAGAACTTACCTTGTGATATTTGTACAAAGCACCCAGCGCTTTGGCAGCCGTAGTAGGGAATGCATAACAAGGCACACCACCATCTTTCATTATTTTTGCTGTTACCTGATAGCGCTCCATGCTCATGTTGGTCATGAAATTGCACACAATAGGTTTCTTTTTCATTTTGTTTACTTCCACTATTTGTCGCGCCACTTCGTCAGTGTCGGTAAACGGTGCAGTTACAAAATTGATATAAATAGAATCGATAGTATCTTCGTTCATCAGCACATCTAATGCACTGCGGAAATGCGCACCACCACCGGTTGCTACCACATCAATGGGATTGCCAATGCTGGCCTCCGGCAATTGAGTGGCGGTAAGTATTTCTTTTGCTTTGGCTGATAATGCAGGTATTTCGAGTCCGGCACTTACCAGCTCGTCAGTAGCTATCACAGCCGGACCGCCTGTGTTGGTGATGATTCCAACACGATTGCCTTTCGGTATAGGCTGTGTAGAAAAAGCCATCGCTGTTTGACACATCTCTTCTTCGTTGTTAAACGCAAGCATTCCTGTTTTCTCGAAAATGAGTTCGGTAGCAATATCCACTCCTGCCAGCGAACCGGTGTGAGAGGCGGCTGCTTTAGCGCCTTCTTCGGTACGCCCTGCTTTCATGGCAAGTATCGGTTTTTTCTTCGCCACTTTTTTCGCGGTTTCCATAAACTCTTTTGGATTAGCAAAACCTTCGGTATAAAGGATGATTGCTTTTGTTCCATCGTCATCTCCGTAATAATTCACCACATCCGAAATCGACACATCGCAGGCGTTTCCATTAGATGCATACATGCGCATTCCGATATCGAGGTCGAATAAACTTTGCATGATGAATGCACCCACACCGCCACTCAGCGCTACTATAGAGATGGAACCTGGTTTAGGAAAGGTGAATGTAAAATCGCAATACGCATTGTAATCAGGGTCGCAATTGATGATGCCCTGGCAGTTTGGGCCAAAGATGCGCACACCATATTCTTTTGCTTTTGCCAAAAATGCTTTTTGTAAAGCTACTCCTTCTTCGCCCATTTCGCTGAATCCAGCTGAATTGATGATAACAGATTTAATTCCTTTTTTTCCGCAATCTTCTATTATCTGAGGAACAAATTTGCTCGGAATGATTACATGTGCTGCATCAATATCGTGAGGCACATCGAAAATAGTTGGGTAGGCTTTTATTCCTCTTATTTCGGGTTCTTTAGGATTGATAGGGTAAATAGGCCCTTTGTATCCAAAATGAACAAGGTTTTTAATAATTACATTTCCAATTGATAAATCTTTGGATGATGCTCCAATGATTGCAATCGATTTTGGTTTGAACAATGAATCAAGTTGATTCACTGGGGTTGTTAAGTGTTTTTTAGGTGTTGTACTCATCGTGACTAATTTTACTGTATTGTTTTTATTGAAAACATAATTAAAACCATAGTGTTTAGCCAATAATTAGATTGAACTAAACAACATATTTCGGGTTTTAAAAACAGACAAAACTATTTATACTTGATACATCGAACTATGATATTAATCATCAAAGTAAGTCTAACGAAATCATCACACCATTCAATTTGTTCAGAAATTTGTGAACAGAAGGACTCTAAAAAGTGATAAAATGGAGAATCGCATTTTTGAAATAAATCCTTATAAAAGTTCTTTATATATTATTGTGTATTTAACTTTATATTACAAAATCGAGTTTGGAAAGTGAAATTTCAAATGTAAAGGTTAGGAAGGCAAAATAAATGTTAAGGAGGGTTAAAACAGAAAAAATGACTTTTGAGGTAAAAAATAAAAAATAAAAATTTCACATTTTTTATGATTTGTAAAAAACAGATGAAACCCGGACTGATAATTGCAAGGAAAAACTGAATGATGCCGAAAGAAAAGAAAAAAAGCAAAATCAGCGAACCGTCCCAACACCACTGATACAGAACATTTAAAAACAACCATCAAGCAACAGACCATTGATTAGACAAAAAAGAATCTAAGATAAGATGGCTGAATTCGAATTGAAAATGGAACTATTATAAGACAAAATTTACACCTATAATATATGATGTGAAAAGCGGGGAATAAAAAAATATTTTTAACCGCTTGTTGTTTATATAAATAATTTTTCTACTTTTGCCCTCCCTAAAAAAAGAATTTTAGAAAAAATGATACAAACGGATATTAAACAATTGTCTACAAAAGACCTTGTAGAAAGGATTAGAGACGAAAAAGGAGCTTTATCAAAACTAAAGCTGAACCATTCTGTTTCACCAATCGAAAACCCTGCTAAAATAACATATAGCAGAAAAACGATAGCAAGATTATTAACAGAACTTCGTTCGAGAGAACTAGCAGAGGCTAAAAAATAATACGAGAAATGGAAGAAAGAAACTTAAGAAAAGAAAAAATTGGTTTGGTTACCAGCAACAAGATGGACAAATCAGTAGTAGTATCGGTGGAACGTAAAGTAAAACACCCTAAATACGGTAAGTTTGTTAACAAAACCACAAAATTTGTGGCGCATGACGAAGCAAACACATGTAATGTAGGCGATACAGTAAAAATAATGGAAACTCGTCCTATCAGCAAAAACAAATGCTGGAGACTAGTTGAAGTAATGGAAAGAGCAAAATAAGGGGAATTATAAATTATAGATTATAAATTAAAAATGGTCTATAATAAATTCATAATTCATAAATCATAATTTATAATTAATTTTAAAAAATGTTACAACAAGAATCTAGATCATTAGTAGCAGATAACAGCGGAGCGAAAGAAGTGCTTGTTATTCGTGTACTTGGAGGAACCAAAAAAAGATATGCTTCTATTGGTGATAAAGTAGTGGTTACCGTTAAACATGCTATGCCTTCAGGTAATATTAAAAAAGGAGCTGTTTCGAAAGCAGTGGTAGTAAGAACAAAAAAAGAAATCAGCCGTGCTGATGGTTCATACATCCGTTTTGATGATAACGCTGTTGTTTTATTAAATGCAACAGATGAGTTAAGAGGAACCCGTATTTTCGGACCTGTGGCTCGTGAACTGAGAGACAAAAATTTTATGAAAATTATCTCTTTAGCACCAGAAGTGCTTTAGTGAATAGGAAATTAAGAAATAGAAATTAAAATCAGAATGGCAACAAAATTGCATATTAAAAAAGGAGATTCGGTAAAAGTTCTTGCCGGAGATTCGAAAGATCAGGAAGGAAAAGTACTTTCTGTTGACAAAGTAAAAAACAGAGCTTTTGTAGAAGGAGTGAACTTGGTATCTAAACATACTAAACCAACTGCTCAAAACTCAAACGGAGGAATCATTAAACAGGAAGCTTCAGTACACCTTTCTAACTTAATGCTGATTGAACCGGGAACAGGAAAACCAACCCGTGTTGGCCGTAAATTGGATGAAGGCACAAAGAAATTAGTTCGTTATTCAAAAAAATCAGGAGAGATTATTAAATAAAAGAATTGGACAGGTGAAGCTTTAATTCACCAATGGCCAATAAAAATCATAAATAAACAAAATGGCATATTCACCACGTTTAAAAGATAAATACAAAGCAGACGTTATTCCTGCTTTACAGCAAAAATTTGGATACAGCAGTTCAATGCAGGTACCAAAGATTAAGAAAATTTGCCTTAACCAGGGAGTTGGTGATGCAGTTTCTGACAAAAAATTAATTGAAGGAGCTGTAAAAGAAATGACCACTATCAGCGGCCAAAAGGCAGTTGCTACTATTTCTAAAAAAGATATTTCGAACTTCAAACTTCGTAAAGGAGTTCCTATTGGAGTTAGAGTAACTTTACGTGGAGATACTATGTATGAATTTTTGGACAGATTAATTTCTGTGGCACTTCCACGTATCCGCGATTTCAGAGGAATCAACGAAAAAGGTTTTGACGGAAACGGAAACTATACACTAGGTGTAACGGAGCAAATCATTTTCCCGGAAATCGATATCGATAAGGTATATAAAATTATGGGAATGGATATCACATTTGTAACTTCGGCTACCAATGATGATGAAGCTTTAGCTTTGTTAAGCGAATTTGGTTTACCATTCAAAAATCAACCTAAGAAATAATAATCAGAAAATAAGACATTAAAATATAAAAAGGCATGGCAAAAGAATCAATGATAGCAAGAGAGGTAAAACGCAAAAGATTGGGTGACCTTTATGCAGAAAGAAGAAAAGCGTTGAAAGCTGCAGGAGACTCAGTAGGTTTGCAAAAACTTCCAAGAGCATCTTCTCCAACCCGTCAGCGTAACCGTTGCAAATTGACAGGACGTTCGAGAGGATACATGCGTCAGTTTGGATTATCACGTAACACGTTTCGTGAAATGGCTTTGGATGGTACCATTCCGGGAATAACCAAAGCAAGCTGGTAATAAAAAATCCAGTACAGAAAAAGAGTATTAATGTATAATTATCCTGCGTGCGGGATAAGATATAAAAACAAATAAAATGACAGATACAATTGCAGATTACCTTACACGAGTAAGAAACGCTATTAAAGCAAACCACAGAATAGTAGAAATTCCGGCATCAAACCTTAAAAAAGAAATCACCAAGATTCTTTTAGAAAAAGGGTACATCCTAAGTTACAAATTTGAAGATTCGACTACACAAGGCACCATCAAAATAGCCTTGAAGTATCATCCTATCACAAAACAATCGGCTATCAAAAACCTAAAGAGAGTGAGTTCTCCAGGTCTGCGTCAATACGCAGGCTCAACTGAGCTTCCTCGCGTGTTAAACGGTTTGGGTATTGCTATTATCTCTACATCGAAAGGTGTAATGACAGATAAAGAAGCAAAAACTCAAAAAGTAGGTGGCGAGGTTTTGTGTTACGTTTATTAAGAGTTTCAAATTTATAAATTTCAAGTTTCAAGTTTCACATTTCGTGTGAGGCTTTAAAAATAAAAATAAAAAAAGATGTCAAGAATAGGAAAATTACCAATCACACTTCCCAAAGGAGTAGAAGTAAATGTTTCGGATAAAAATGTTGTTACTGTAAAAGGTGCAAAAGGAACATTGGTTCAACCAATGGATTCAGCCATTACATTAACCAATGAGAATGGTGTTATCACCGTATCTCGTGCTACCGAGCAAAAACGCCACAAAGCAATGCATGGTTTATACCGCGCATTGATAGCCTCTATGGTTAAAGGTGTTTCGGAAGGATATAAAACAGAACAAGAATTAGTGGGTGTAGGTTATCGTGCTGCTAACAAAGGACAGTTATTAGAATTAACTTTAGGTTATTCTCACAACGTGTCGTTTGATTTGCCGGTAGAAATTAAAGTAACTACAACTGCTGATAAAGGTAAGAACCCAAGCATCATTTTAGAAAGTTGCGATAAGCAATTAATCGGAATGGTAGCTGCAAAAATACGTTCATTGCGTAAACCTGAGCCGTACAAAGGAAAAGGTATTAAGTTTACTGGTGAGATATTAAGAAGAAAAGCAGGTAAATCAGCAGGTAAATAATAATAAGTAAATTCACATTTATCGGCTAAAACCGATAGCAAAAAGGTAAAAAATGTCAGTAACAAAAGAATTTAGAAGAAACAGAATTAAGCAGCGTATCCGCAAAGTTGTTAGCGGTGATGCTCAAAGTCCAAGACTTACTGTGTTCAGAAGCAATAAAGGAATTTATGTACAGTTGATCGATGATGTAACAGGAAAGACACTTGTTGCAGCTGGGTCGGCAGACAAAGGAATTGCAGATCAAAAAATGAATAAATTGGATCAGGCAAAAATGGTAGGTAAATCGATAGCTGAAAAAGCAACTCAGGCAGGTATTTCGTCTGTACGTTTTGACAGAAATGGATATTTGTACCATGGTCGTGTAAAATCGCTTGCAGAAGGAGCTCGCGAAGCAGGATTAAAGTTCTAAGGAAATTATAAATTATTAATTAAAAATTTAACAACGTGTCAAACGCAAACATAAAAAGAGTTAAATCAAGCGATATCGAATTAAAAGATAAGTTGGTTAGCATTCAACGTGTAACTAAGGTTACCAAAGGAGGTAGAAATTTTACATTTTCAGCTATCGTTGTAGTAGGTAATGAAAAAGGTATTGTTGGTTACGGTTTAGGAAAAGCAAAAGAGGTAACTGATGCTATTACTAAAGGTATTGATGATGCAAAAAAGAATCTTATTAAAGTTGCTATAGTAAAAGGAACTGTTCCTCATGAGCAATACGGAAAATATAGCGGTTCGTTAGTTTTCTTAAAACCGGCAGCACACGGAACAGGTGTTATTGCAGGTGGTGCGATGCGTGCAGTATTGGAAAGCGTTGGTGTAACAGACGTTTTGGCAAAATCAAAAGGTTCGTCAAATCCTCACAACGTTGTGAAAGCAACTATGGATGCTTTGATAAAAATGCGTGATGCAGCTACTGTGGCTCAACACCGCGGTATTTCAATGGAAAAAGTATTTAACGGGTAAAATTAATTAGCTAATTAGCGTTTTAGCTAATTGCATAATCATCATAAAATGGCAACAATTAAAATAAAACAAACAAAAAGTGGTATCAACCGCCCGGAGCGTCAAAAACGCACTTTGCGTGCATTGGGTTTTACCAAAATGAACCAGATTCTGGACAAAGAAGCAACTCCTCAAATTATGGGTATGCTTAAAAAAGTAGAACATTTAGTAACAGTTATTAAATAATTTCGGATTTTCGATTTCGGATTAAGAAAAAAAATAAAAATATGAATTTAAGTAATTTAAAACCGGCAGAAGGCTCAGTAAAAAATGCTAAAAAGCGTTTAGGAAGAGGACAAGGATCTGGAAAAGGAGGTACTTCAACAAAAGGTCATAAAGGAGCTCAGTCTCGTTCAGGATACTCTGCAAAAAGAGGTTTTGAAGGAGGTCAAATGCCTTTACAAAGACGTGTACCAAAATTTGGTTTCAAAAATATTAACCGTCAGGAATACCGCGGAGTTAATTTGGATGTTATTCAAGGATTAATTGATGACAATAAAGTAAGTACTATTGACTGTGCTTTCCTTATTTCAAAAGGACTTGCTCATAAAAATGACAAAGTTAAAATTCTTGGACGCGGAGAATTAAAATCAAAAGTGGAAATTAAAGTTCATGCTTTTTCAGCTACTGCAAAAACTGCAATAGAAGCTCAAGGCGGAACAGCAGAATCGATAGAAAAAGCTTAATTAAATACAGTAAATCTGTTTTATGAAAAACTTAATAACAACGTTACGTAACATTTGGAAAATTGAAGACTTAAGAGTTCGAATTCTTAATACTCTTTGGTTTGTTTTAATTTACCGTTTGGGTTCGTACATTGTACTTCCCGGGGTTAACTCCGAAGCCCTTGCCCAATCGCACAAAGGTGCTAACGAAGGCATTGTTGGTCTGATTAATATTTTTGCAGGTGGAGCCTTTTCTCGTGCATCTATTTTCGGATTAGGAATTATGCCTTACATTTCGGCATCTATCGTGGTTCAGTTATTAGGAATGGCATTACCTTATTTCCGTAAATTACAACAAGGCGGAGAAAGCGGACGTAAAAAGATAAATCAGATTACTCGTTTCTTAACTGTTATCATCACTTTGTTTCAGGCACCAGGCTACATTGCTTCTCAGGTGACAAACAAAATGGGTGTAGTTAACGATCCTTCAACTTTCTGGTGGATGCAATCGGTACTAATACTAGTAACAGGAACTATGTTTGTTATGTGGTTAGGTGAAAAAATTACTGATAAAGGAATTGGTAATGGTATTTCTTTAATCATTATGATTGGTATTATAGCTCGTTTACCTTACGCTATGTTTACAGAGTTTGTATCCCGTGTAGGTGATGAAGGAGGAGGATTAATAATGTTGCTTATTGAAATGGTTCTTTTACTTTTGGTTATTGTTGGCTCTATTATGCTTGTTCAGGGTACACGAAAAATACCTGTACAATTTGCTAAGAAAATTGTAGGCAATAAGCAAGTTGGTGGAGTTCGTCAGTATATACCTCTAAAAGTGAATGCTGCCGGGGTTATGCCAATCATCTTTGCTCAGGCTATCATGTTTATTCCTTTAACTGTTGCCGGTTTTTCTCAATCAGAAGCTATGGCAGGCTTTATAGGAACATTCTCTAACCATTATGGTTTATGGTATAACGTTGTGTTTGCATTAATGATTATTGTGTTTACTTATTTCTATACAGCTATCACCGTTAATCCAAATCAAATGGCTGAGGATATGAAAAAGAACGGAGGTTTTGTTCCGGGTGTAAAACCAGGTAAAAAAACAGCTGAATTTATTGATGCAGTAATGTCGCGTATTACATTGCCAGGTTCTATTTTCCTTGCACTAATAGCTATTTTACCTGCATTTGCCATCAAATTAAATATACAGCAAGAGTTTGCACACTTTTACGGAGGAACATCATTATTAATCCTTGTGGGTGTTGTTTTAGATACATTACAACAAATAGAAAGTCATTTATTGATGCGTCATTATGACGGATTAATGAAAGCTGGAAGAATCAAAGGTCGTTCTTCTATGAGTATGACAACATCATAATACAAAAACGAGGGAAGGTAAGTGGCGAAAGGATTGTATTATAAGACCAAAGATGAAATAGAGTTAATCAGAGAAAGTTCTTTACTTGTTGGAAAAACTTTAGCCGAAGTAGCAAAAGTTATTAAACCCGGAATGACGACCTTATCGTTAGATAAAGTGGCATTCGAGTTTATAATGGACAGCAAAGCTGTTCCCGCTTTTTTAAATTATAACGGTTTCCCTAATTCGCTGTGTATTTCAGTAAATGCACAAGTGGTACACGGGATTCCCGGAAAATATGAATTAAAAGACGGTGATATAGTATCTGTTGATTGCGGAGTTGTGAAAAATGAATTTTTTGGAGACTCTGCGTACACATTTGCGATAGGCGAAGTAAAAGAAGAAGTGTTACAACTTTTAAGAATTACCAAAGAAAGCCTTTACAAAGGAATAGAAATGGCAGTGGTTGGTAAACGCATAGGAGATGTGGCAAGTGCAGTTCAAACACTAGCAGAAGCAAACGGATACGGAGTAGTAAGAGAATTAGTAGGACATGGCATAGGCCGAAACTTACATGAATCGCCTGAAGTACCTAATTACGGAAAACGCGGAAGCGGCCTAAAATTGCAGGAAGGATTGGTAATAGCTATAGAACCTATGATAAACATGGGAACAAAGGGAGTGAAACACGAATCGGACGGATGGACGATAGTAACTGCGGATAAAATGCCGTCAGCACACTTTGAGCACACTGTAGCAGTAGGAAAAGAGAAAGCTGATATTTTATCTTCTTTTGAAGATATAGAAAAAGCTCTCGGAAGAGAATTTTAGAATTTAACAAGTTGAAATTTTAGAATTAAAGAATATAATAAAATGGCAAAACAAGCGTCAATAGAACAAGACGGAACAATTTTAGAATCATTGTCAAATGCAATGTTTCGTGTGGAGCTTGAAAATGGTCATGTGATAACAGCACATATTTCGGGTAAAATGCGGATGCATTATATTAAAATATTGACTGGGGACAAGGTAAAGGTAGAAATGTCGCCATACGATTTAACAAAAGGAAGAATATCATACAGATATAAATAAAGTAAAAAGCAAATAAAATGAAAGTAAGAGTTTCAGTTAAAAAGAGAAGCGTAGATTGCAAAATCGTGCGTAGAAAAGGAGTCTTGTATGTAATCAACAAGAAGAACCCTAAATTTAAACAAAGACAAAAATAAAATCAGATAAACAATGGCAAGAATTGCAGGTATTGACTTACCAAACAACAAAAGAGGCGAAATAGGCTTAACTTATATTTTCGGAATAGGCCGCAGTACTGCTCGTAAAGTATTGACTGAAGCAGGAATTGATTTTGATACCAAAGTACAAGATTGGAATGATAAACAATTGACTGATATTCGTAATATCTTGAGTGAAAAATATAAACTTGAAGGAGCATTACGTTCTGAAGTTCAGTTAAACATTAAACGATTAATGGATATCGGAAGTTACAGAGGTATTCGTCACCGTTTGGGTCTTCCGGTTCGCGGGCAAACTACCAAAAACAATGCACGTACCAGAAAAGGTAAACGTAAAACTGTTGCAAACAAGAAAAAAGTAACTAAATAAAATAGAAGTTAGATAGTAGATTTTAGTATTGAGAAATCGTTTCTCAAATCTCAAATCTCGAATCTCAAATCTCAAAATAAAAAAAATGGCAAAAACAAATCAGGCAACAACAGCCGCAAAGGCAGTTGCGAAAAAAAGAGTTGTAAAAGTGGATGCAGTGGGACAAGCTCACATCAATGCTACGTTTAACAATATCATTATTTCATTAACCAATAATTCGGGACAAGTTATTTCCTGGTCGAGTGCCGGAAAAATGGGATTCCGTGGTTCGAAAAAAAATACTCCTTATGCCGCTCAGCTTGCTGCTCAAGACTGTGCTAAAGTGGCACACGATTTAGGTTTAAGAAGAGTAAAAGTTTTTGTAAAAGGACCAGGTGGTGGTCGTGAATCTGCAATTCGTACAATTGCAGGTGCTGGTATCGAAGTGAGCGAAATTATGGACATCACTCCTATTCCTCACAATGGTTGCCGTCCTCCAAAAAGAAGAAGAGTATAAAAAATAATTATTCAGTTAGCTAATATGCTAATTAGCTAATTAAAAACAACATTTATAATTCAACATTTATAATTTATAATTACAAAAGATGGCAAGATACATAGGTCCGAAATCAAGAATTGCAAGAAAGTTTAAAGAACCAATATTTGGTTATGACAAAGTATTAGAAAAAAAGAACTACCCTCCGGGAATGCACGGATTATCAAAAAAACGTGCAAAACAGTCTGAGTACTCTGTACAGTTGCAGGAAAAACAAAAAGCAAAATATACTTACGGTATTTTGGAGCGTCAGTTTGAGAAAATTTATAACATGGCTCAACGTGCACATGGTGTAACCGGTGAGGTATTGTTACAATTAATCGAATCGCGTATTGATAATGTTGTTTATCGTATGGGAATTGCTCCTACTCGTAGCGGTGCTCGTCAGTTGGTAAGCCATTGCCACATCACTGTTAATGATAATGTAGTGAACATTCCTTCTTACATCTTGAAACCTGGTGATGTTGTTGCTGTTCGTGAGCGTTCAAAAACTATGGAGGTAATAACAATATCAGTTGCTAAATCTGCTAGCATTTACCCTTGGATGGATTTTGACAAATCATCAATGACCGGAAAATTCATTGCTATACCTGAAAGATCTCAGATACCAGAAAACATAAAAGAACAGCTTATTGTCGAGCTTTACTCTAAATAGTAATTAGAGAGTAACCTGTAGCCGAAAGGCTGCAAGCAATGACAAACAATAAACAGTAAAACAAAATAACTAAATTAAAAATAAAACATGGCAATTTTAGCTTTTCAAAAACCGGATAAAGTAATAATGGTTAATTCGAACGACACGGAAGGACAGTTTGAATTCCGTCCTTTAGAACCCGGATATGGTATCACTGTTGGTAACGCGTTAAGAAGAATTTTGTTGTCATCATTAGAAGGACATGCCATAACAACTGTAAGAATTGATGGTGTAAGCCACGAATTTTCTACAATAAAAGGCGTAACTGAAGATGTGACTGAAATAATATTGAACTTGAAACAAATTCGTTTCAAAAAACAAATTGATGGTGGCATTGATTATGAAAAAGTAACTGTTAACGTAACCGGAAAAAATCAATTAACTGCTGGTGACATTGGTAAATTTACAAACGGATATCAGGTGTTAAATTCTGATTTGGTTATCTGCAACATGGAGCCAACTGTAAAATTAAAACTTGAAATTACTATTGATAAAGGACGTGGATACGTTCCGGCTGAAGAAAACAAACCGATGACTTCTCATGCAGGTGTTATTCCAATTGATTCTATCTATACTCCTATCAAAAATGTTCAGTACAGCATCGAGAATTTCCGTGTTGAACAAAAAACGGATTATGAAAAACTAATCATGAACATTGTTACTGATGGTTCTATTCATCCTAAAGAAGCTTTAAAAGAAGCTGCAAAAATTTTGATTCACCACTTCATGTTATTCTCAGATGAGCGTATCACTTTGGATACTGAAGAAAAAATGGCGACTGAAGAATTTGATGAAACATCATTACACATGCGTCAGTTGTTAAAAACAAAACTATCGGATATGGATTTATCTGTACGTGCTTTGAATTGCTTAAAAGCTGCAGAAGTAGATACCTTAGCACAGTTAGTTTCGTTTGCAAAACACGATTTATTAAAGTTCCGTAACTTTGGTAAAAAATCATTAACAGAATTAGAAGACTTAGTTCAAAACAAAGGATTAACTTTTGGAATGAACTTAGCAAAATATAAATTAGACAGAGAATAAATCAGATGTGAGATTTGAGATATGAGTATTGAGATTGTGAATCTCGTATCTCATATCTCACATCTCATATCTCAATACTAAAAAATATGAGACACGGAGATAAATTAAATAACTTAGGCAGAAAAACTGCTCACCGCAAAGCAATGCTAGCTAACATGGCAAGTTCATTGATATTGCACAAACGCATTAGCACAACTGTAGCTAAAGCAAAAGCGCTTAGAATATATGTAGAGCCGCTTTTAACAAAGTCTAAAACAGATTCTACTCATTCCAGAAGAACTGTGTTTGCTTACTTAGGAAACAAAGAAGCAGTAGATACGTTGTTCAAAGAAGTATCAACCAAAATAGCAGATCGTCCGGGTGGATATACTCGTATTTTGAAAACAGGTGCTCGTTTGGGAGATAATGCTGACATGTGTTTCATCGAATTAGTAGATTACAACGAGAATATGATGGGAGGAAAAGCTCCTGCAAAAGCTAAGTCAGCAAGACGTGGTGGTAAAAAGAAATCAACAAATATTGACGCTACAACCGTTGATCCTATTGCAGATGCAAATGATGACGCTGCTAAAAGTGAATAATTTGTTGAACTATAATTAATGTTCTTTAAAAAGGATAAAGTATTTTTGCTTTATCCTTTTTTTATGAATGAGATTTTAGATATGAGACATGAAATTTTAGACATGTCATTTGAGAATGGTTTCTCACATCTCAAATCTCACATCTCAATACTAAAAAATAAAATATGAAATACGTTACTAAATCACCTGCCATTTTACTATTAGAAGATGGAAAAGTTTTTAATGGTAAAGCTGCCGGAACCATTGGCACTGCTACCGGAGAAATATGCTTTAACACCGGTATGACCGGCTATCAGGAAATTTTTACCGATCCTTCTTATTTCGGACAAATCATCGTTACCACAAATGTACACATAGGTAATTATGGTGTAAATAATGATGAAACAGAATCGGATTCGATTAAAATAGCTGGCCTTATTTGCAAACAATTCGAAGAATTCCATTCGCGTAAGCGCAGCAACGGCTCACTTAAAGATTATTTTGTAAATGCAGGAATAGTGGCCATTTCAGACGTTGATACACGAGCCATTGTAAGATACATCAGAGATAAAGGAGCAATGAATTGCATTATTTCATCCGAAACGCAGGATATTGAAGTACTCAAAGCTAAACTGGCTAAAGTACCATCTATGGCCGGTTTGGAATTATCATCAAAAGTTAGCACCAAAGAAGCCTATTTTGTTGGTAATCCTGAGGCAGAGCATCGCGTGGCTGTGCTCGATTTAGGAGTAAAGAAAAACATCTTACGTTCCTTGGAAGAGAGAGGTTGTTACTTAAAAGTATTTCCTCAAAAATCTACTTTAGAAGAAATGCTGGAATGGCAACCCGATGGATTTATGATTAGTAATGGCCCCGGAGACCCCGGTGTGATGAAAGAAGAGGCGGCCAACATAAAAAAGATAATTAACTGCGGTGTACCCACTTTTGGCATTTGCCTGGGGCATCAACTTATTGCCGAAGCATCCGGAATTTCAACGTTCAAAATGCATAAAGGACATAGAGGCATTAATCATCCGGTGAAAAACCTGATTACCGGAAAAAGTGAAATCACATCGCAAAACCACGGTTTTGGTGTGAAGGCAGAGGATGTAGCGAAAGTAAAAAACATGGAAGTAACCCACATTAATTTAAATGATAATACCATCGAAGGATTGCGTTACACCGACCGAAATGTATTTTCGGTGCAATACCATCCCGAAGCATGTCCGGGACCCTTGGATGCACGGTATTTGTTTGACGATTTTATAGGAATGATGTCCAAAGTAAAAACATTGGTTCAATAACCGCAAGAGGAATAAGAAATTATTCCTCTTTTTTTGTGCTAGGATATCAGTATTCTGAAATAACAAAATGTAGAAATACTGTTTTTCTGATATAAATTCGTACGAAATCCAAAACTTCTAACCTATCGTTCACCTTACTTTAAAAATATCGTTTCCAATCAGTAGAAACCTCTCTATCTCAACCAAACATAACAAATTGGCAAGTTCATTTGGCACTATCCCCAATTGGGGATAACCATAAACCGAGTGTTTGGACGTTATCCGGAATTGCCTAAACCGAATAACCAGTTTTTTTGCCTCCTCCCTCCCACCTTTAAACTTTCTAACTTTAAACTTCTTTAAATAAAAAAAGTCCCGAATAGCTTCGGGACTTTTTTAATAAATCATTAATCCAATATTTCAAACCCGTCTAACGGAGTTCTAATTGAATTTTGAGCGAATCTTCTCTGCCATATCAGATAATTCTTCCGCTGAAGGTTTTAATTTGGCTTGAGTAAAATTAATGTCATTAACCGTATTCATAGGTACAAGATGAATATGTGCATGCGGAACTTCGAGCCCGATAACCGCCACTCCTACTCTTTTGCATGTAACAGCAGCCTTAATAGCTTTAGCCACAGATTTAGAAAACACCATCATTTCGGCTAAATCGGCATCAGCAATATCGAAAATATAGTCAGTTTCCACCTTCGGAATAACTAGCACATGGCCATGTACAAGAGGAAAAACGTCAAGAAACGCCAAATATTTATCGTTTTCGGCAATCTTGTAACATGGAATTTCTCCATTTACTATTTTTGTAAAAATGGAAGCCATTTGTTAACGAGAAATTTCGATGATTTCGAATTTAAGTACTCCTGCCGGGACTTTTATTTCAGCTATATCTCCTTTCTTTTTCCCAAGTAAACCTTTACCAATAGGAGAATCGACCGATATTTTACCTTCTTTTAAATTAGCTTCATTTTCGGCTACCAAAGTATAGGTCATCGAAGCATTTGTTGATTTATTTTGAATTTTCACTTTCGACAGAATAAGAACCTTTGATAAATCAATATTAGTCTCGTCTACTAAACGAGCATTTTTGTAAACAGCCTCCAGTTTTGAAATTCTCATCTCGAGTAAACCCTGTGCTTCTTTTGCTGCATCGTATTCAGCATTTTCCGACAAATCGCCTTTGTCACGAGCTTCAGCTATTTGTTTAGAAATAGAAGGCCTTTCGTGTGCCTTCAAATGGTGTAATTCTTCTTCCAGTTTTTTTAAACCTTCCTGAGTAAAATAAGAGATAGTAGCCATATTAAGTAAATTTATAGTGTCCGAAAAATAGAAAAGAATCCTTCCGTTGGTTAAACGGAAGGACTCTTTTCGAAATTAAATATTAAATAAATTAGAGGTTTATTCTTGCACCCACCGAGTGTGTTCCTCCAAATGTATTTGTAGCTCTGTAAGAATAATCGATACCAAAAGTAGATTTATTTTTTCCGAAAGGAATTTCAAAAGTAAATCCAGCACTTGGGCCCTTAAGAGCAGTGGTTAAACTTACATTTGAAGAAGAAGAAGAATAATCAAAGTCTTTAGTTTGACCTTTTTCAATTGCATACCCCGCGCGAATCATCAACATGTTTTTCCATCCATATTCTAACCCAATCTTATAAAGGTTTTTGTCGAATGCACATGATGTGAATGTACCCATTGCAGTAATTCTATGTGTTTTCATAGAAGCACTGTCTTTCTTCAAATAAAAATCGTAACCGCATCCAATACTTAGCAATGCTGGTAAGTGAAACTGATCAGAACGTTGTTCAACAGTCATTGTTTGAGTTGAAGTACTTGCGGGTACGGGAGTTTTAAAACCTAAACCGTCACCAGAAAATTTCATTTGCGGCCCCCAATTTTGTAGAGCAATACCAAATTTCATCTGATCATGTTTTCCTGCCACATATTGAATCCCTGCATCCAAAGCAACACCACGTGCACTCAGGTTAGCAATTTTTTCAGTAATTACCTTAACAGCTAACCCTCCATAAATATTATCGGAAAAGCCTTTCGCATAAGAAATAGTGGCGTTCATAAACTGAGGTGAAAACGTACCCAAACCACCTTCTGGTAAATCAGTAGTTGTAATAGGAATATCTCCGAAACGCATCGAAACAATAGACAACCCAATCGCCCCTGTCTCTCCAACATGTTGAGTTAACCCAAAAGCATTTATATTGATATCTGTTCCTTTCAACCATTGCGTTCTTGTAAAAAGCAACTCCGTTTTCTTAGTAAAAGCGGTACCTGCAATGTTCGAGAACATTGATTCAAGTCCTCTAACACCAGCAACATTACTGCCTGCCCAACCAGAACTGCGCGCCCACGGATTAATTAACAATTCTGTGGCTCCTGCCTGCCCTACCCTATCCGGATTTCCTGCTTTAACATTACATATAGGGGTAAGAAAAGTCCCTACAACTGCAATAGATGTAAATATTTTATAATGTCTTTTCATAATTATCTTTTTTTCTTGATTCTTTTTCAATTTGAATATCTGATTGAATAACTCCACTATTAATAAGCTTCCAAATCAATAGGACGCATTACCCCAAACCATTTGATCGTTTTGGACCCTACATCTGGAACATCAACGTGAATAATGTATAAACCACTTGAGATAGGAACACGAACCTGATTTTTTAAATCCCAATCAAGAGAAGTAACAGCCACCCCCATTTTATTTCTAGCATAAGATGGCTGATCAACCTTAAATGCTCTAACCAAAGTTCCATTCAATGTATAAATAGTCACAGTACATTTTTCAGGTAGGTTTGTTATCTTAACAATATTCTGACCTGTCAATTGTTCATAACCTGAATAAGCATAATAAGGGTTAGGAACCACATTAATTAAATCCAGAGCCTGAACTGCAGCATCAGAATTATTGGTCTTTGCTCCTATGTCAGCAGTATTAAACTGATAAAGTGGCAAGTTGTGATTAATTGGGGTTAACGAAGTATCAGAAATAGGAGTTAATGTAGTTGCATAACCTGCCTGATAAGACTTTGCCACTCTTAATCTAATCTTCACATCGCTTTCTAACAAACTATGCCCCGGAACTAATAATGGAATTGTCACCCACATAGCATCTCCATAAACAGCACGTCCGTATGGATCTACCGGACTAGCTAAATTAGCAACTGCAAGCGTATTGTGAATAAAAGCCCCTCCGTCATATCGAGGAACATTTCTTATACCATTAGGAAAATGAGCATCAGTGCTAGAGAATAGTTTGTCCCCATTATGACCAAATACATAAATGTAATGCTTCCCTCCAAATAACGGAGTAAAATCAGGAGATAAATCGGCTGATGTCGGATTCCAAATCATGTCTGCACCGTGCTCGTTCACTAACCAAGAATCTTCACCAAAAACCATATTTAATCTTTCACCCGTTTCAAGATTAATCGCATATCCAGGGAACCAACTCATCCCTGTAGCAAAGTCATTGTTATCTACTGAAGGGTAATTAGCTACGCCATTTTTATCGACTGAAGGGGAACTGCGTAATTTCATTTTGGGAGTGGCTCCTATCGCTAAAGTTGTTGACTCTTCTAATTCAATAACCGGACATCTTGTCCATTTAGAACGGTCGCTAGTAATGATTATATCAGTGCTTGCCAAATTTGATAGTAAACTCTGCCCCATTGCGGAAGAACTGTTCCAAGCAGGACTAGCAGAATAGAGAACAGGATTACTTGCAGTGGTAGGCACTACCATAGATGACATTCGATAAGGCGCCCATGTCCCACCAAGCACTTTTTCGTAATACTGTTGGTCATCTTTAGAAGAGTAATCGTCAAAACCAAGAGTAGTTGTTGAAGTGAAAGTACCTGATCTTATCCAATTATGCCAATCTAAACCTTCTCCATCAGGAATTCCTGTCAACCAAACCTTATCAGGATCAGAGAAACTCATTGTAGCTTCAAGGAACCCATTACTAACAGAACCTGAAAGCCCTGGATCTGCAACATAACTAACATTAACGGATAATCCCCATTTTGGAATTGTTACAGAGGTAGTACCAGAAGGCTGCCCATTAATAATCTGTTCATTGTAAACTGAAATTGAAGTTTCAGAGGACACTGATTCGTTACTTGTGGTGTTAATTAGTTCCCATGTTGAAGTGGCAGGTACAGTAGACCCTGAAGTAGTTGTCTTTCCATGAATTATAAATTTAAAATCAGCATTCTCAGGAACATTCAAAGGATCTATTACCTGAATCCTAACCGGCCCGTGCGAATTTTCATATGTAGGATGAATCGATCTCCAACCAGATGAAGAAGACATAATTTCATCAACCGTGGATGAAGTAAAATCTAAAATCATTCCTCCATTTCCTTGACCTTCTATTCTTGTAAGTTTTGGAGTTGTTCCATAACCAGATTGAACCAAAGTACCATTAGCTTCCGGACCAGGAATATGTGGAATTGCAGAATGATAGAAAGTTGCATCCATTGGTCGTCTTCCAGCAATAAATGGCTTATAATCCCCCAAAATATTCATATTTGTAGGTATTAAAGTTGGGGAAAAGCCATAAGCAATAATAGCATAAAAATAAGTTTTATGATTAATTAATACATCATTACCCGTTGCGAACAAGTCTTTTTTAACTGAAAGAGAATGTGAAATACCTTTATCAGCACCATTCACCATTTCCTGAGGAATCATTGCTGAAATCGTAACATCATTTGTATAATTAATAATTTGAGATGCTCCATTGAGTTTATCCCCATCCTTTTTATCACACTGAAATAAGAGGCGCGCTTTATCAACATTATATAAATCGGTTGAACTTACAGATGCATCTTTCAATTGATATACCATATAACCTTGAAAACGATATAATGAGTCTGCTCCAGATGATTTATCGTAATCTTCGGAATACTTCTCTCCGAAATTATTGGAATTGGATGGATTAGTCCATGTCAAAATTAATTCTTTATCTAATTCTTGAATGGCCAAATTTGGTGCATCAGGCCCATTTAAAGTAGCAAAACAATTATTAAACAATTGTTGAAGTTTCGAATCTGCTCCTTTTAATAACGCCACCGACATCAAATTTCCTCCCTGAGTAGTTCGAGCCCATGGCACCCCAATGGTAATATAGTTAACCGCTCCAGGATACAAAGTAAATGGACCTGAACTTTCCAAAAACCTTCTATCCGCAGGAGTATTTCCAGAAGTTGTCTCATCCCAAGATGGTTCTGAAACACCATTAGTTCCAAAAAAGTCTGGAGCATCCGAATTACCAGGGAACATATATTTACAAGGAACACTTCCTGTTGTACCATTTCCACCATAAGTAATAGGAGTTCCGTTTTTCCATGTGCCAGACAAATATTGATAATAGTCATCTGAACTCCCTCCAGCATTTACTCCTGGATTACCGTTAACAGGATTGTTATCATTGTTAAAATACATAAATCTGCACATTCCTAAACGCTCATTGTATGGAACACCATCTCCATAGTAAACAAAACTCGGAGGAACTGAATTGGAAGGTCTGTCGTGCCCCATTGCTCCAGTTGTATCAGCCTTTGGCCCCTCAAAAAAGTCGACACCCACAGCAGGAGGATTGGCTCCGTAGGCAGTTGCCTGTCCAGTTCCATCAACAGCGTCCCCGTTATATAGAATCCCTAATCCCAAACCAACATCACATCCAACAAAATCATCAGAGTAATCTCCCAAATCTGCATCATCCCATAATCCAAAAAATGTACTATCCAATTTGTATGAGGATTTGTTAATTAATTTGTATTTATAAAAAGTAGCATTATTAATTTCGTCATTAGTTTGAAATGCGAAAGCCTGGGCCTGCACTTCTAAACCTATTGCCTCTCCCTGAGTTTCAGTGTGAATTCCTCCTTTATCATTAAACACCCAAAAAATACTTTGGTCTCCATACAAATGATCTCCTGTACATCCATCGGCACCTGTAATATCAAACCCCGGAACATCACCAATTGTTGGGTCATATAAATCATCGCCATTATAATCATAAAATGGAGCTAAAGGATGACCTTCCGGACCAAAAGCGGGCCAATTAGTTATGTTATCCATTGCATCAGGCAAAGTTGAATGACCAACAAGTGGATTTGGTCCAATCTGGTTTATCGCCCAATTATAGTATGTCTGAACATCCACCCTATTTATTTTATAAAATTTATCCCAAGTCAAACACCTGCCAGCATCCGTAGTTGCATCATCTTTTAATGGTCCAGGCCAATAATCGTTACCTCCGAATTGTCGATAAGTTTGTGCAGCTTCCTTTAATTGTCCTCCAGCATCATAGCCACCAACCCAAACAGAACTCGCAAATTGAGAACTTGGTCCTATTGTAGAACTACTTGCTGGCTTAGGAATTTGATAGCGGGCATTAGTAGAACCAAAGATGTCCCACCACATATCACCTCCGTTTAGAATTTTAGCTCTTACATTATTAATATCTAAATCAATTTGCGCTGTTGCATTTACACATTGAGCATTAACAGATTTAGTTAAATTGTTACTTGATGTGGTATTATTATTACCAGCACCACCTACATTTTCCTTAGCAAAAGCACTAAAAGCGAAAACTAAAAAAACTGACGAAACGATTAAGTTAAAACATTTCTTTTTCATAATTATTATTTTTATTCGTTATAGGGGATGATTTTAAGTTTTATTTCTTTCTAATTAAAAATTAAGTTCCAAACCAAGGCGAATTACACGTGGTTGGCTGTAATTAGCCGGGTTATTAATTTTAATATTATACAAATCTGTAAATGATTGAGGACTGTAACTTCCAGCAATTGCCGTCTGACCAGCCACAGAAGCTAAATAACCATCATCGTCTGGATTACCAGTTGCATGATAAACACCATAAACATTTTTGGTATTCAACACATTCAACACTTGCAAATAAATATTAAGCATTGCTTTCTTTTTTTCTTGACCTTCTTTTTTACCACCCCATGTAAGTTCTAAATCTTTGTCAACACGTAAATCAATTTTAAAGTTCCAAGGTAAATTCGAACCATTAATTTTTCCTTTCAAAATATGACGCTCTGCAACTCCAAACGAACCATCTTGGGTAATATTTGATTGCTTACTGTAAGGGGTACCAGAACCTGCTCTTAAAGTAATATTGGCCCCCATATTTTCCAACAACTTGAAGGTTTTTTCAGAATCTCCCTTTTTACGTGTGTAGGTAGGGCCTTTATAATCTTTTCCTCCACCAAAACGGTAATCAACATTTAACACGACGGTGTGACGTTGGTCAAAATCTAATGCATGAGGAACACGTAAATTAGGTTCCCCTGCAGCGGTAAGATTTGCACCATCAGATGTACTAGAACCGGTTCCGTCTGCAAATTGCAAGGTATAACCTGCAGTTAATTGAACTCCAGTAGCCATCCTTCTAAGTTCATAACTTAATGAAAGTCCTTTTACAGTTCCAAAATCGATATTGTCAAATGTATTGTATGTTGTTGGGAATGCTTGGAAAACTTGAACGGTTTGAACCATATTTCTTAATTCACGATAGAATGCAGAAATCTTAATCACCGAATTTTTCTTTTCATTCAACACCTCCTGAAAGCCTAACTCATAATCAGTCGTTTTTTCAGGTTTAAGATTTGGATTATTAATAAAACCTGCAGCATTATTTTCAATATTCAAATATTGAACAGGATCTAACCTGTTAAATCCCGGAGGACGTTGAGTTAAGATATCATAATGAGCCGTGAAACTCGCAACATCAGAAATTGGGAACGAGAATGCGATACGAGGCATCAAGTTTAACTGAGGTTTATAATCTTCAAATACTTTGCCTGTGATAATTTTTTTACGAACAGATGCCGGATCGACAAGGTAAGGATTGATTGCACCATCCACAGTATTTGTACCTGTTAATGATGATGCATCAGTTATAGCTGTTCCTTGTGCATTATACCAAGTGTCTCCACTTCTGTAACCAACAATTCTACTTGGGTTGTCTTTATTATCTACATAAACCACGAAATCATCTCCAATATTTGAAGGGTGAGAAACACTATTTCCTCCAATGGAAGTAACCTCTCCTGCTGTTTTTGCCTCGTACAACAAATACTTATCTTTTAAAACCTTTTGGTTTGCATCATATCTGTCAACACGTAAACCGATGTTAAATTTCAAGTCTTTGAAATCAAATTTATCTTGAATATATCCCGCAATATATATGGGTTGAAATGCTCCTATCTGACGAGTGTAGTTGCCATTTTCATCTTTAGCAGTGAAGAAATCATCAAGGCTAGGCTTTCCTGTAAGTTTTTTTCCGGTGTGATCGTACCCATAGTAAGATACATATTGGACACCGCTTCTTAACAAGTCATCAGGACTAAACATATCAATCGAAAACTTAGAAGGGTCGTATGAATCGATATCTATATAATCAATCCCATTAGGATCCAACCCCAAACTTGTTCTAAAGTTTCGGTCAAATGCATTCTGTGTACCGTCATTATGTCTTTGATAAAAATAGCCATCCCCAACAAAAGATTGGGAACCTTCAACCATCATCACATTACTTTGAAAAGTAGCAACCGAATCTAAATTCTTCAATTGAAAATTAGCTAGTTGACGCATTAAAGTCCATAGTCCAATTGGGTTTAAAGTATAAGACCTCTCGGTTCGTTGTTCGTACTCAAACCCCATAGAGATAGCATGTTTTTTTATGTCGGCAGAAAAATTTGCAAACACTCGGAATTGAGAGTTATTAGTATAACCGTAACCGTTATACTGACGACCTGTGTTAAACCATAAAGAATATACGTTCGAAGGTCTATCACCATTCATCAGTCCTAAGCCTCCTTGAACATCAGAACTGCTTTGAGTAGATAAACCTTGATTAAGAGCATTGGCATAATATTCATTAGTATAAGCGACACCATTAGGATTAACATCACTTGGAGTGAACGCAAGATTAACCGATTGATAACTGTTCATTATGTTTCCGGTAACAGTGTCTAAATAAATGTTCCCATTATTATCTCGCAAATATATTCTAGCTGGTTTATTTTGAATACTTGGCAACATTGTTTGAACAAATTTTCCAATGTAACCATAATTAAAAATGTTATCCTTATGAGTATCATCCCAAGTTTTGGAATGATCCAAAGCATAACTTGCTTGCAAAGTAAAATATGCGTTTTTAATTATAGAAGCTGACTTTTCCTCTTCTTTTGCAGAAGCGTTATTAAATTTCTGAGTTAATTTACCATATGCTCTCCAAGTGCTCGCAATTGTTTGAGGGTTGTTACTAGGATTGAATAAGGCGTATTCATAAATAAAATCATGACGTTTGTTATAATCCACTGAACCTCCAATAGTAATTCCCATATTAGCAGTAGGTTGGTAAATCATTTTACCATTCATTAATAGCGAGTTTGACCCCACATTTGTTTTTGCCTTTACTGCAGTCATATCGTCTTTAGTAATAAATTCAGCAGTGGGAATTAGACCTCCGGTGGCACTTGGTTTTAGAGGAGTATTTTCAATTTGTGCTAATTTATCGCTGTTGATTTTATAGAACCCACCGGCTGAAGGATTAGGGTCTTTTTGCGTAACTGCTTCTCCTGAAATTGAAAATCCCAGAACAGATTTTTTGCTACTACTTGCAGAATCTTGTCTTGAAAGGATTGGACCATTAATCGAAAAACCTATATAATTATACCCATAAGCGTCCAATCCTTTTTTTTCTTCTATTCCAGAACTAATCAACTGAACACTTCCAGTATATTTACTCGCAGGCCCTCTTGTTGTAATAGAAACTATACCTCCTGTTTCGTCTCCATATTCCGCAGGAGTTCCTCCAACAATTGTTGTAATTTGTTCAACACTTTCCTGCGGCACACCAGCACTACCAATCACTTTTTGTCCATCCACATAATAAGCGGTTGCATTATCACGAGCCCCGCGCATATTTAAAGAACCGCCCTCATCTCTTTGGTATACTCCAGCTGTTGTAGCTGCTACCGAGTTAATATTCTTAGATGCCATGTTTTCATACTCTTCACGAGTAACAGTACCCCCAGATTTAGTATCAGGATCAATCAATGGCTCTTTCCATTCAGTAATCTCTACTACTTTCAACTCCTGACCAGCTGTCATCTCGATATTCAGATAAACTGTTTTTCCAACGGCAATCGAAACGTTGCCAATAGCAGCTGTCTGATATCCTACATAACTAGCCTTTACATCATATTTACCAGGATTCAATGGTTTAATCATCGCTTCACCATCAATATTGGTAATACCAACACCTGCTTGAATACCTCCCATTTCAACAATTACGTTAGCGAACGGAATTGTTTCATGATTGTTTTTATCAGTTAATTTAACCTTAATTGCTGATTCGTTTTGTGCAAGCATCCATCCGGTGGTAGCAACAACGATTGATAATGTTGATAGTAATTTTCGTAGCATATAATTAATGTATTTTTAATATTATTTAAACTCGTGCAAAAATTTAAAGTGTGTAAATATAGTATTTTTTAAATTCCACAAACAAATATTTTTTTTAAATGTTATCATATTTTTTCTGCCCTATTTTTAATCCTCTATTATTCAGTTTTATTTCATAAAAGAAAGAAAGAAAGAAAAAAAACGAAGAAAAAAAACACAAAATATTTAATGGATGAAATTTTTTACGAACTCAAGTTCGTTGATTAAAACTCTACAGGGGGATGTTGCTTAATCTTTCAATGGCAAAGTTACAGATATATTTTTAATTGGCAATGCCTTTTTTAACTTTTTTTGCATTTCAATCCTTTTGCATATGCAAAAGGATTATCAAACTTTTTATTAACGCCTGTTTCTAAACCATCTTATCATGAAGAATTCTCTTTTGTTTTCACGAAGTCTGTCACTTTTTTTTTTTTTCCTGCTTCATTGCCTTCAATGTCTTCTTACTCTGTAAGCGTTTATGATGAGCTTCTACAGCCTTTTTCTGTGCCCTTTCAAGCTTACGATTATCCTTCCATTTCTGTCGGGCTGCTCGCCTCTGCATACTAGACGAAACAGCTCCTTTACTTTCTTCTTTTTTCTTCTCCTGAGCCACAACCATCAAAGGAAGCATGCAAATTAATAGTACGATAATTTTTTTGAATACTTTTCTCATATAAATAATAAGTGAGCCGCAAATTTACCAATATAATGTTTGACAGATTTGTTTATTTGATATTATAATTTTGACTACTTTTGTTACTCAATTTATTTTTGATGAAAACTTTAGTAAAAATCCTATTCCCTGTTATAGTTTTAGTATACGCTTTCTCCTGTAAGAAGCAACAAGACAATAGTGTTCCGCTTACAAATGTAGACATTTATTTATATACAAGTAATCCCAGCTTTATTAATTTAAACGCTGTCGGAGGGTATACTTATATTACAGGAGGGGTTAGAGGAATTATATTGTATAGAAAATCTACGAGCGAATTGATGGCTTACGACAGAAATTGTACTTATCAACCTTCTCAACCTTGTGCGACTGTGGTGGTGGACAACTCTCATATCTTAGCCACCGACACTTGTTGTCATTCTAAATTTTCGTTATACGATGGCAGTGTAACCAACGGACCTGCTTCAGTTCCTTTGAAAGCCTACAACACCACTTTTGATGGAACAACATTACATATTTATAACTAAACAACATTTGTAATAAACAAAAAAAGACTCCTTGCATAGTGCAAGGAGTCTTTTTTTGTTTATTAATTTGTCCTAATACTAGTAACGGTAAGCATCCGATTTGAATGGACCTTCAACTGTAACACCAATATAAGCGGCTTGTTCGGGAGTGAGAACATCTAACTCGCAATTAATTTTTGCAAGGTGCAAACGCGCTACTTTTTCATCCAAATGTTTTGGCAAAGTGTACACTTTGTTTTCGTAATTAGATGAATTGTTCCAAAGCTCCAATTGAGCTAAAGTTTGATTAGTAAATGAATTACTCATAACAAAAGATGGATGCCCTGTGGCACAGCCAAGATTCACCAATCTACCTTCAGCAAGCACAATGATGTCTTTTTTATCAATGGTGTATTTATCCACTTGTGGTTTGATAACATCTTTTGTGTTACCATAGTTTTTATTTAACCATGCCATATCGATTTCATTATCGAAGTGACCAATGTTACAAACAATGGCATTATGTTTCATTGCTCTGAAATGACGCTCATTGATAATGTTTTTATTTCCGGTTGCAGTAACAATAATATCGGCTTCTTTAATGGCATTGTCCATTTTCATTACCTGATATCCGTCCATTGCAGCCTGTAACGCACAAATAGGGTCGATTTCGGAAACAATAACACGAACACCTTGTGAAGACAATGACTCTGCAGAACCTTTCCCAACATCACCATAACCAGCAACAGAAGCTACTTTTCCGGCAAGCATTAAATCCGTTGCTCTGCGAATAGCATCCACTAATGATTCGCGACAACCATATTTATTGTCAAATTTTGATTTGGTAACAGAATCGTTAACATTAATTGCAGGAATGTGAAGAGTTCCATTTTTCATACGTTCGTACAAACGGTGAACACCTGTAGTTGTTTCTTCTGATAATCCTTTAATTCCTTTTATTAATTCAGGGAATTTATCAAAAACCATATTGGTTAAATCTCCTCCATCGTCCAGAATCATGTTCAATGGTTTTCTATCTTCACCGAAAAACAATGTTTGTTCGATACACCAGTCGAATTCTACTTCGTTCATCCCTTTCCAGGCGTAAACAGAGATACCAGCAGCGGCAATTGCAGCAGCAGCGTGATCTTGAGTTGAGAAAATATTACATGATGACCAAGTAACTTCAGCACCCAATTCAACAAGTGTTTCGATTAATACGGCTGTTTGAATGGTCATGTGCAGACATCCTGCAACGCGTGCATTTTTTAAAGGTTTGGAAGCACCAAACTCAGCACGTAATGCCATTAAGCCTGGCATTTCTGCTTCAGCTAATTTAATTTCTTTACGTCCCCATTCAGCCAGAGACATATCTTTCACTTTGAATTTTACAAATTTTTCCACCTTTGCGTTTGACATTTTATTTATTATTAGTTAAGTTTTATATAAAAAGAAAGTGCGAAATTACTTGTTATTTTGATAACAAAAACATCGCACCTAATTTTATGTTGTTAATCTTACGGTTTTTTATCTGTTGCGGTCCAAACCACTTTTCCGGATTTATCAATATAATTCAATTGTCCATCATAACTTACGTAAGCCATACCTGAGTAAAAATCAGCTGTAAAATCAGAACCACGTGAAACAACTATTTTTCCGGTTTTGTCAATATATTGCCATTTTGCATCTTTCAAAGTTCCTCCTGATAATGGAGAAGTACTGATACAAGCTAAACCATCGTGAAACCAAAATGCTCCGGTGTAAATTGGATTGATAACAATCTTTCCTGTTTTATCAATGAAACCAAATTTTCCGGTTTTGAAATCTCCAACACGAATGCAAGCCATACCATCAGTAAAAGGATACGCTTT
This sequence comes from uncultured Bacteroidota bacterium, assembly GCA_903926385.1. Taxonomy (GTDB): domain Bacteria; phylum Bacteroidota; class Bacteroidia; order 2-12-FULL-35-15; family 2-12-FULL-35-15; genus 2-12-FULL-35-15. The sequence goes on along the minus strand of CAIYIS010000076.1, from coordinate 7,750 downwards.
GTCAAATGGTCCATCTATAACCACCTTTCCGGTTTTATCTACATAACCCCATTTACCTGTTTTATCATCTCCAACTCTTACATTTGCCATTCCTTCAGAAAATTCAAATGTTTCGTCATATTTAAAATCAATCACCACTTTTCCTGTTTTGTCAATAAAACCCCATTTACCATTTTTCTTAACACGAGCCAAACCTTCTTTAAAATCAAATCCTCCTTCGTAAATATTTTTGATAATTTGATTTCCTGTTTTATCGATGTAAGCAAATTTATTATCAATCTGCACACGTGCCATACCTTCGGAGAATTTGTAAGCAAAATCGCATTTAGGCTCCAATACTGTTTTACCTGTTTTGTCAATGTAAGTAAACTTTGCGCCTTGTTTTACACAAGCCACTCCGTCCGAAAAATAACCATCCACTTTGGAATCGTATTGAGCTGCGATAACTAATTTTCCGGTGGCATCAATAAACCCACGTTTACCTGCTGTTTTTACAACGGCCATTCCTTCATAAAATTTTTCTGCAAAATCAAAAGTTGGTGCAATAACCACTTTCCCTGATTTATTTATAAATCCATATTTACCTTTATCAGAAAATGGATACAAGGCATCTTGAGCCTTAATGGTCGATTGGCAAAGCAAACCAAACAAAACAAGTACTGATAATTTGATGTTAATTGTAATTGACTTCATAATTTTCGATGTAAAATTTTTGGTAAATATCTAAAATATTTTGAACGCAAAACACTTTTTTTTCAATAAAAACCCATTTTTTATAAATATTTTCTTTGCTCCTCAAATGAATTAATTAATATTGCGGTGTAAATGTATAAATTTTGATGATACAAAAAACTATATACTCTTTAATTTTAGAACGCCAAAAGAGAGGGGAAAAACTTTTTTCCATTTTGATTGACCCGGATAAATTTGAGAGTGATAAAACGATAAAGCTTGCCGAAAAAGCAGGGGTCGATTTTATAATGGTGGGAGGTAGTTTGATTACAAACGGGAGTTTTGAGGATAGTGTCGCAACAATAAAAAAACTGACTTCCATACCGGTAATTATTTTTCCGGGCAATGGGATGCAAATAACCAGTAAAGCAGATGCTATTTTATTATTATCGCTCATTTCGGGGCGAAATGCGAACCTGCTGATAGGCGACCATGTAATTGCTGCTCCTCATTTAAAATCATCAGGACTCGAAATAATGCCTACTGGCTATATGCTGATAGAAAGTGGCAAACAAACAGCCGCCTCGTATATGAGCAACACATTACCAATACCTGCCGACAAGTCTGATATTGCCATGTGTACAGCCATGGCAGGCGAAATGCTAGGCCTCAAATTAATTTACCTGGATGCCGGTAGTGGGGCCGAAAAATGCATTTCAACAGAAATGATTAAAAGAGTAAAAGAATCGATTCGTATTCCGCTTATTATTGGCGGTGGTATTAATTCGGTAAAAAAAGCTACTGATGCCTGCAAGGCCGGTGCTGATTTAATAGTGGTGGGAAACGCCATTGAAAAAGATTCGAGACTAATAAAAAACATTGCGGATGCAATACATAATTTATAACAAACACCTATGAAATTAATAGTAATATCAAGTTCTAAAACGCTGGATAATGAAGCAGAAATAGTAACCAAACTGTTTGAGTCGGGTTTGGAGACTTTTCATTTACGAAAACATAAATTTTCTACAAATATGATGAGGAATTATATTAAAAAAATTCCTGAAGCGTATCACAATCGAATTATTATTCACTCCCACCATGGGCTGGCACGAAAATTTAAACTGAGAGGGGTGCATCTTACCAAATCGCATTTGAAAGACAGTGTAAAAACCTGGGCTACCTTAAAAATACTACGTTTCTTTAATCCCGATATTGAAATAACTACTTCGTATAACAACATCGGTCAGTTGCTCGAAAAAAACCATTCTTACGATTACAGTTATGTGTTTTTAAGTCCTGTTTTCGATAGTTTGAGCAGTAAGTTTCAAAGCGGATTTACCGAACACAGTTTGGCATCGGCCATGCGAAAAACAACTTATAAAGTGGTTGCTCGCGGAGGAGTAGACATGGATGCGATTGCCAAAGGCGACAAAATAGGGTTTCATGGTATGGCTTTTTATTCTGCGTTATGGAAAAAGAAAGACCCTACTGCCGAGTTCAACAAAGTGATTGAAAAATTCAAAGAGTTGAATATTCCCATCGAATAATTTTTTCAACCCTGTTGGCCTCTTGTAAGTCGGCAGGGTTGTTTTTTTCTTTTTCTTTTCTTCAAAACCTCAGATGATATTGTCCTCCTTTTTCGATTCCTTACTCACGGCTTTTCATCAAACCAGTTTAACCGAATGGCTTATTTTTATTAGTGCTTTGCTCTATATTTTACTGGCAGCTGTAGAAAATGTGTGGTGCTGGCTGTTCGGAATTATCTCGAGTGCATTGCTGGTTTACCTTTGTTTTTCGGGACATTTATTTCTGGAAAGCGGATTAAATATTTTTTATGTAATAATAGGCATTTATGGCTGGTACCAGTGGTTGCACGGCTCCGAACACAAAACAGAATTATCCATCACCTTTTATTCGGTAAAGAAAAACGCACTATTAGCGGGCCTTGGCTTGCTTATTTGGTTTCCATTTGGGTTTGTGGCCCATCGATATTCTACTCAGGTATTGCCTTATCTGGATGCATTCATCACCTCGTTCAGCATAATAGCCACCTGGATGCAGGCCAAAAAAATAATTGAAAACTGGCTTTATTGGATAGTGCTTAACGGACTCAGCATAGTGCTCTACTCCTATCGGGGCTTTTATCTTATAGCCCTGCTTTCGGTGGTGTACACATTACTTTCGGTTACCGGATATTTATCATGGAGAAAAAAAACAGCCACATCCTTCGTATAGCTCTGCTTGGGCCCGAATGCACTGCCAAATCGACACTGGCAGCTGCTCTTGCCCGGCATTACCACACTCAGTGGGTGCCCGAACATGCCCGTAATTATCTGTCGGCTTTAAACCGGAAATATGTGCTGGACGATGTGGTAAACATAGCCAAACTTCAGCTCGAGGACGAAAGCCTAAAAATGAATACGGCCCGTAAATACATTTTTGCCGACACCGAACTCATCATTGCCAAGGTATGGTGTATGGATGTTTTCCATACCTGCCCACAATGGATTTCGGAAACGCTGATGGCTAAAAAATACGATTATTATTTGCTTACCTCTCCCGATTTGCCCTGGGAAGAAGATGCCCTGAGGGAAAACCCGCATCGCAGAGAATTTTTGTTCGAATGGTACCTTGACGAGCTGAAAAAACTAAAAGCCGATTATACCATTATTAAAGGGCATGGAGAGGAGAGATTGGCCAATTGTATACAAGCCATAGAACAACTCGGGGCATAAAAAAATCCCCCTCATTGCTGAGCGGGATTTTTTGTTTTTGCGTTTACCTTTTTTGAGTAAAGCCTCTCAAAGCATATTAAACAGGGCCAACCACAGTTACACTCATTTCGTCACTCCACTGCCCTGCTATATCATCTTTATAAATATAAATCATTTTATATTTCCAAACCACCGATTTGCCGGCTGCCGGAAGGTCTGATTTATCAATAAAATCGGGACGAAAATCTTTGTCCAACTTTTTCCATCCCTGTCCGTCACCACTGTCTTTCCATATTTCAACTCCATCGTACAAACCTTTTACCCAAATTAAATTAGGATGACCTCCGCTACTAAACGAAATTTTGAAAGTAGGTTTTCCATCTTCCGGATTAAACGAACCGGGCACATAAAGCACCCCTAAACTACTTGCCACACTAGTTGTAAAATTCGCACTTCGTTTGGCATCCTGAATCATACTTCCAAATGTTGCCCTCACATTTGGTTCAGCAGGTGCATCGGGCACTGTGCCCAAAGCCGGCAATGCCGGAAAAGGAACCATTACTGTTCCTCCCGCTCCTTTTCCCACCAAAGCTTTGTGCTGAGCAATGGCTTTTGAATAATCATGATAAATTTCGTTCTTATTAAACACAAAAGAATAATAAGTAATTGCTTTTTTCAATTCGGTTACTTTGTCGGCATCCAATCCGAGCGAACTGGTATAAGTGTCGATTACCGAAGAAAATGTTTCAAGCTGGGTTTTTAACCCTGCATCTGTGCGTTCGATATACGTTTCCATTTTTTTTGATTTTTTTGCTGTGTTTTTACTGTTGTTTATTAATTATAAGCGTTTTACTGTTTCAGAATAAAGTTTTTTAACTTACGGAGAACTTTCTCCGACTTACGGAGAACTTTCTCCAACTTATGGAGAACTTTCTCCAGCTTACGGAGAACTTTCTCCAACTTACGGAGAACCTTCTCCAACTTACGGAGAACCTTTACCAACTTGTTGGAAACTTTCACCAACTTACGGAGAACCTTCACCAACTTATGGAGAACCTTCTCCAACTTACAGAGAACTTTCCCCAACTTTCTAAAAACCCTGTTTTACTTTCCAATCTGCTTCCCCCGTTTTCTGTTAAGGGGCTTAAAGAATGTTTACACTTTTTTAAAGAACTCCAAAACCTTATTTATTTTGAATAAAATTTTCAGCGAAATAAGTAAATAGTTTTTTTATTTCTTGCAATTTTTTGGGTTGAGGTGCGGAAAAATAGTGTAGTTTTTTAATCCATTTAATACTTCTTCTTTAAAAAACAATTCACCTTTTTTAAGTCCGAGAATTGCAAAACGAACGTCATCAGTGTGTTTTAAATTAAGTTTCTTTCTTATTTTTCGTAAATGATATTTTACTCCATCCTGCTTTAAACCCAGTTCGCCCTCCATGTTCTTGGTCTGAAACCCGCGCTCCATGCACATCATAACATTAATTTGCATAAAGGTTAGTTTTTTTATCAGGCAGAGGTCGATGAAGTAATGAGTTTGGTGCCAGAATAAGCACATAAGAGGGTCGTTTATATGAGGAGACGAACAGCAGTACTTCGCCTTTCTCGCTTCCTGCTTGTGAGCTTCGGTGGTGTTTAACGCATCGTTTGCCTTAGTGTATTTTCTTTTATTCTTAGGGCTATCCAGCTCCCGAATTCCGATTAAATACAACTTGGGGTCTAAAAACAACAAAAATCCTGGAGTTTCCATTTTCTCTCAAATTTTTAGTAACTATATATTTCACACCCTAAAATTAAAAAAAATTGAAATATCCAATACCACCATCCTGTTTTTTTTCTGACTGATTAGTAATCCTAAAAAAGACAAATTTGAAGTATTTTGTATATTTTTGTTTTGTAGAACTGAATGAGCGGGATAATAAGGGGGGATTTATTTATTGAGGCAAGATGCCTTGTTAGAAAGGACGTAGCGGGACGCTACGCCCAACGGGGATAAAAGGGGAACACCAACAGGGGGGAGAAGTATTCAAAATGTAAAAAGCCCATTTGATGATTTGTAAAAGTAGTATATTTGACAAAAATACCCGAAACAAACCTTCGGGTATCAATTCCAAGTTGGAGAGATAACCGAAGGTTTGTTTCGGGTATAAACAAGTTATCAGTAATGCTTGGGGACGTGCTAACTTTGACGCAACGAGCACGAAACAAACGGACAAACAAAAACAAAATGAAATGAAAAAATATTTTACTCTTCTAACCTTAATGTTGACTTTGCAACTAACTTATTCGCAGAATAAGTTAGTGAATGATTCACTAAAAGCAGTAGCGAAAAAAATGAGTTCAGACACTTTAGCTATTAAGTTAATTACTGAACCGACCACAGTTAAACAATTTGATATAGAAAAGAACCTACCTTGGATTGGTGCTGTATTAGTTAGTTTATTGACAATCTTCGCAAACATATATATTAGCAGAAAATCAAGAAAGGAAACAAAAGAAAGTTTAAATCGGCAATTAGAAAGTAGTGGTGCAACAACTGACAAACAGTTGAATAATGCGAAAGACATTGCAATATCACAAATTGAAAATTCAAGAAAAATAGTACAACTTGATTTTAATAAAACAGTTTTATCAGGGAATAGACAAGCTTGGATAAATACATTACGTGATGCAATTAGTGAATATATTGCAATGTGCAATACATATAGTATTAAACTTGACCAAATAAAAAGCAAAGGAAAAGAAGCAGCTCAAAATGCAGACACTTCAGACCTAAAGGAAATATTACGTTTAGAATTTAAAATTGTTTTAATGGTTAACTCTAACGAAGAAGATTCAAAACAACTTATTAATCAACTTGGGTTATATACGAAAGCATTGTTTGGCGAACCTGCAATAATGCAAGAACCAGAAAGCATTCAACAATCAATTGTTGAAATTACAAAGACAATATTAAAGAAGGAATGGGAAAGAGTGAAAAAGGGAGAATAAATAACTAATAAAAAACAAATGAAGAAAACAATTCTTATTCTTATTGCAATATCAATATTGCCTACTAAAAGTATTAATGCACAAGGCAACGGAGAATTACCTCATTCAACACTTCATATTGTTAGAAGTGGTGCTTTAGTTGGTGGCGGGTGCTTTGTGGACGTTTCAGTTTCCAACCAAAAAACTTACAACCTTGATGCAGGTTCTATTATAGATTATAAAATTTATTCCGAAGGTGAGATTACTGTAAACCTTGATGAATCTTGTGCAGGCGAATCTTTATCACCAGAGATGGCAAGAGCATTTCCTGACCTTCCAAAGTCTGTTCCACCTACAAAACAATCATTTCAACTTACATTAGATGTTAAAAGAGGGAATGACTATTATGTATTATATGACTTTCAAAAATTCACCATAGAAGATAAAGCAACAATTGACCACGTTATTAATTTAGAACCATATCACAACAGAAAATTCGGGACAGCGGATTCGCGTGTTACTAAAAGTACAAAACAAGAGGAAAATTTAGACTATCCAATCAACAAAGATTCTTTCAAAGATTCCAAGCAGGAAGGAAAAGGACAAGGAACTTGTTTTCTAATTTCAGGAAATGGTTACTTCGTTACAAACAACCACGTTGTAGAAAACGCTAAAGAAATAATTATTAAAGGCGTTAACGGAGATTTTACAACCAAGTATGCAGTAACAGTTGTTGCAACAGACAAAGCAAATGATTTGGCATTACTAAAAATAAGTAATACGAACTTAAAATTTAATATTCCACCTTTCGCCATTCGCAGCAATGGCGTTGAACAGGGCGAAAAGATATTTGCTATGGGTTATCCATTAACAGATGCAATGGGTAATGAAATAAAATTAACAGACGGAATAATAAATGCTAAAAGTGGTATTATGGGCGACATTAGTAAGTTTCAAGTTTCATCAGCCGTTCAGCCAGGGAATAGTGGTTGTCCACTCTTTGACGAAAAAGGAAATGTTATCGGAGTTATTAATTCCAAACTAACTATTGCGGATGCTACTTATTATGCAATAAAGGCAACCTATTTAGAATCCTTTTTAAAGAACATTGAAGGTTTTAAATATCCAACTCTTGCGAACACAATAAAAGAAAAGTCAATGGTTGCTAAAGTTGCAGAACTAAAGAAATGTATTTACATTGTAGAAACAAATTAACCTTGAAACCCTTGACACGAAAGAAAAGCACTACTGATAACATAAGTAGCCGTTGCACAACCCTCTTTTTAAAACAAAAATAAAACAGAAAACGGAAAAACCGACCTCAATAGATGCGTTTTAAGAGAGGATGGGATTTTGGGGATGGAATGTAGTCTGCTAAATTGCCATCGCTAT
>CAIYIS010000075.1 GCA_903926385.1 uncultured Bacteroidota bacterium | reverse complement strand
TAAGTTCAAAAAGTATATGAGATATACAACTTCCGAAAAACAGGAAATCATACACATGGTTGTTCGTTCAGAAATTGGTGTAAATAAAACACTTCGAGAAATTGGTTTGAATAAAAGCACTTTTTACAATTGGTATAAAGCATATTCAGATCATGGTATTGATGGTTTAATCCCAAGTAAACGCAGTTCAAAACGACAGTGGAATAGTATACCACAAGAACAAAAAAATTTGATTGTGGAGCTTGCATTAGATTTTCCAGATCTGTCATCCAGAGAACTTGCTTTCAAGCTAACCGATGACCAACAAATTTTTATTTCAGAATCAAGTGTGTATAGAATTTTAAAGGCAAGAGGCTTGATAACAGCACCTGCTCATATCTTTCTTTCAGCAGCAGATGAATTTACAAACAAGACGGGTTTTGTTCATCAAATGTGGCAAACAGATTTTACATACTTTAAAATATTAGGATGGGGTTGGTATTACTTAAGCACCGTATTAGATGATTATAGCAGGTATATTGTTCACTGGGAGCTTTGCGAAGGAATGAAAGTTCAGGATGTAAAAAGAACAGTTGACAGAGCAATTATCAAAGCTAAAATTTTAACCAAGCAACGACCAAGATTATTATCGGATAATGGCTCATGTTATATTGCTTCTGAACTTAAAAATTATTTGAAAAATACTTACAATATGGAGCAAGTTCATGGCAGACCATTACATCCTCAAACCCAAGGCAAGATTGAGCGATATCATCGAACAATGAAAAATGTGGTGAAGCTTGATAATTATTATTGTCCTGAAGAATTGGTATGTGCTTTAGAAAAATTTGTAAAAATATACAACAACGAAAGGTACCATGAATCGTTACAAAACTTGACACCTGCTGATGTGTATTATGGTCGTGGCGATTTGATTTTAATGGAACGAAAAAAGATAAAATTTGATTCAATTAGAGAAAGAAAAATTGAATACCAAAAACACATTTTGAAAAATAAAATCAACAATAAAAAAAATAGTTTAGTTTTGAGTTAGAATTAAAAAACACTCCTTAAGGAAAAGTTCAAATTAGTTTGACGACATACAGTTATTGTTTGGTCAACTAGAATATTTCGATCAGCTAGAAATAAGATTCTTTTCTTTGTTTTTGATTTCCATAATCGCCATATGATTTGAAAAGCCGTGAAGGTCTTACCTGTTCCTGTTGCCATTACTAACAGTAATCTTTTATCACCATTTGCGATAGCCTCAATCGTTTTATTTATGGCTAATAACTGATAGTATCTCGGAGTCTTATTACTACCATCGCTGTAATAGTCTTGTGTAATTATTAATTCTTGAGATGGTGTAATGTTTTTATGTTCGCACCACATTTTCCATAATACTTCTGGAGAAGGAAAATCTTCTAATGTTATTTCAATTTCTACTTTTCCATCTTTGGCAATACTGTTATGAAATAAAAAGCCATCGCCATTTGAACTAAAAACGAAAGGGACATTAATCATTTCACCATACGCAAGTGCTTGTTGCATTCCAGCACCAATCGAATGGTTGTTGTCTTTCGCTTCAATTATTGCTATGGGTATTCCAGGCTTATAGAATAGTGCGTAGTCAGCCCGCTTATTTTTTGCTCTAGTATGTAATTGTCCTCGTACAATGACTCTTCCGTTAGTAAGCGGAAATTCTTCACGTAATTGAATGTGAGTATCCCACCCTGCTTTTTCTAAGGCAGGAGTAATATACTTCGTGCATATGTCACGTTCAGTTAAGTTCTTTTTATTCATTATCCGATTGAATTAATTCTTTAGGATCAACTTCAAGGATTTTTGCAATCTCAAAGAGAATCTCTAGTCTCGGCTGTTGACGATTTTGTACATAGCCATTAACCATGTTATAGCTTTTACCAAGTTGTTCCGCCAACCACTTCTGTTTAATTCCTTTCTCTTCCAGTACTTCCTTTATTCGGTTCATATCCGTATAAATATTTGCTGCCAAGATAAACTTATTATTTTAAATATCTCGGATTTCGATATAAAAAGTGTTAGCATTATCGATGTGTGTTGGGAAGATTGGCTCTTTTGGTTTTGCCTTTGTGTCGGCTTGCGGGGAGGGGCAAAACCAAATGTGCCAATGTGCGGTGGGCAGAATTTCAAAATATTTTGTGCGGTGGAAAAAAAATAAAACACGAAGCGTTGGGCTGTCGTGTTGGCAAAAGGTCTGCTGTTAAGTTTATATGTTGTCCTGTCGATTCGATAATTTGTCTGTCAGATGAATAGTTGTTGTGTCGGTCTTTACGCTTGCCTATAACGTTTTGCAGCTACAAGAAGTTGGCGATTTCGGAGACGAAAACTGTCTGCCACCACTGAACTTGATACGAAGCACAAAGCTTCATTCAACCACTGAACCGCCAATTTCTTGTAGGTGCTGTTACCAGTAGCCCTTCTTGTCAGTTGTGTCATAGGTTGAATGTTTCTTTCGCTTTTTTCCAATTCTTTTTGAGTATCGGTCGGCTTACACTAGTGTCACCGTTTGATGGCTCTCCTGAAAAGTGGCAAAATTTCTCTGCATAGTCAGGGTCGCTGTATTTACTCCACGATTTAAATGCTTCATAACTCATCGGTTTCTCAACATTGAATGGAATTGAAACGCCAGTCCGAATACAAAAACCTGTCTGCTTGTCGGATGATTTTGTAAATGCAGGTTTTGTCTCAACAACTTTCTTTTCGGTTTTGGGAGGAGTGTCTGCCGTAACCTTTTTAACTGTAACTCTGATTTCTTCACTTATTGTCAAAAGTCGCTGAACTTCTTCAAGTGTTGCATTATAAAGGTCTGTGTCTTGTGCCTTTGAAATGTAAATTCCCATTTCATTGTTGTTCTGTTGCGAAAACTCATACAAATTCATTGAAGTTATAATTGCTTCGTTTTCGTTTATGTAGCATTTGGCGTGAAGGTTTTTGCACAAACTTGTCCGAATACCAATTTGGCTTTCTAACCAATTGTTTTCTTCAAGTTGTAGTTTGTTTTCTCTGTAAACAATTCTAATGTCACGCTTTTGAATGTTCAAATTACTCAGATGCTCTTTAATTCTGTCTGTGAACTGCAAGTAAGGGCTGATAAGAATTAACCTGTCTTTTGTCCCTTTGATAAGTTCTTCTAAGTGATAAGAAACTCCTGTCGTGTTTAAAAACTTTGCCATATTTTATTGTCGTTTGTTTGTTGTTGTTCTGTCGTCTTAGGGTTACTGGTAACGTTCCCACGCTTGCAGCAGGTGGCGGCTTAGAACTGCCAAAGCTGCACCGAAGAACGTAATGCAATTTAGAATTTATATGATAATTTCAAACACAATAAAAAGCGCCACTTGCTACAAGCGTGTGTTAGCGAGTCGTTGTATAAGCAGCACAAAGAAATAATTAGGACGCAATTTGCCGATCAGTTTTGCGC
>CAIYIS010000074.1 GCA_903926385.1 uncultured Bacteroidota bacterium | reverse complement strand
GTTAACTAACTTTAAGATAAAGTGAGTCGACTTTAGGATAAAATGACCTAACTTTATGGAAAATGATCTAACTTTTCTATAAAGTGAGCTAACTTTATGGTAAAATGATTTCATTTTACGGAAAGTTAATTAACCACCCGAAAAAGTGAGCAGACTTTAAGATAAAGTCACCTAACTTTATAATAAAGTTAGGCCACTTTAATACAAAATGACTTCATTTTATGGAAAGTTAAGTAACCACCCCATAAAATGACATCATCCTACCCAAAAATGATAAAACCCCAATTTTTGATTAAGAAAAGACCATAAAAAGTGGATTGAAGGGTAAGAAAAATGAGTTAAATGTTAACAAAGAAGAACCCATTTTAGGATGAGATTAACAAATGAACTTTTAATATGGTTATTTAATTAGTATGTTTGCAAGTGAAAAAACACCTGCAAAGCAGAAATGTTGATAGGAATTCCAGGAAAAAAGTTAGTAGAGCAATAGCACCAGTCTATTTATTTCTCTCATATATGTAAATAATTTCTTCGGAGTGAGGCAAGAACTCTTTAAGGTGTTCGCGCACCAAAAGCGTGGAAAACGAAGAAGGCATTATTTCTTGTATGCCAATCAGCTTATAATATTTATTGGCATACTCATGCGCCCAGTTAAAAATATATCGTTCGGAATTGGGGCGGCACAACCATGATGTGCCAACATCTATATAAACAAAATACTTTGGCTGATTAATCTCTATTTCTTTAGCCATTTCCTGTTGCATAGAAAGGGCGTAGTTATGCACCTCCACCAGATTATAAGTGTATATATATCCTGTAGCAGAATAGCGGTCGGCATAAAAACAGATTTGAGGTTCAGAACCTACCACAGCTATTTTATCATCTTTCGAAGTGTTTTGTTTCAGAAAATCGGCAATGCCAATCGATTCTACAAAAGGATTGGAACCATAAATTTGTTTACAGCTTTCGGCATTATCCTGAACAAAAAGGTAATTACTGTTGGCCTTTATGCCCATACTGATGAGGAGAGCAAACACCACAAAATTAATAATGAGCAAACCACTCTTATTAAAATAACTTAAAAACAAGGTGTGAAAAAACTCGAAGAAAACTCCTACAAGCAAACCTATAGCAGGCAGCAGGGTAATAAAATAATGTTCTCTGAAATAAAAACCGGGCACAATGGTAAGTGCCGAAAACAAAAAGAAAGCCAAGACAATCAATTTGTTTTTAATATTTGATTTATCAAAAAAGACAAGAATAATACCCAGCAATGCCACTATCCATAGGCCAATGTATCCTTCGGAAGTATAGTTACCCATAATTTTACTCACCCCCAAACTGAACATTGCCGATGCTTCTGATAGCGGCACTTGATCGCTGTATTTCATAAGGTATTTCACTGTCCAAAACCAAAACTTATCGAAATCGCCAAAGAAATAAAAATACGAAAACATAAGCAGTACAGGAGTAGCAAAGCCAAGCGCAAAATAAATAAGATGCTTAAACAATCGTAACAAATTAGAGAACTTGAATTCTCTAATAATTATTACGGATGCCCCGAACATGGAGAAAAACAGACCTGATTGCTTACAAATAAAAGCAAGCGAGAAAAACAAACCAACAATAAAATAGTTAAAGAATCTATGTTTCCCTTTTTCATACAATTTCAATAAAAGGTAAGTACCATATAAAGCAAATATTGTAACAAAATGAGTAGCATGTGCAGCCTGCCCTAATACCACCCATCCTGTTGCCATCATACCAAACGATGCCGCAGCAAATACACTTCCTGTTTTAGAAATAAAATTTCTGGAAATGGCATAAATCAATACCATCGAAATAAGACTGATTAAAGCAAGGCCTGTATGAATAGCAGTAATGCTTTTTCCGAAAACAGCCATAATTAACGCATACATATAATAGGTGCCCGGAAATTTCATATTGTAGGCAAGTGAATAGGGAGCATGTCCATCCAGTATTAATTTGCCCATGTAGGCATATTCGCCCTCATCGCGTTCAAGCGGAAACGAAAGCAAATGCCAGCGAGCCACCACCACCACAAGCATGGCAATGCCCAATAGCAAATAACTAAAATAAGAACTGAAGCAAACGGAAGCAATGCGATAATACGCATTTTCAAGAACAGAACTTTGTTTATCCTGAATCGGGTTATCCATTCGTTACAGTTTAAGAAGTCTTTTCATGAAATTTAACAAATCGAATTATTTTAATGAGGCACTAAGGTAGGAATTCTCTGCATCGAGTCAACAAATAATGATTATTCGGAGCATTTCCGTTTTTACATTTCCACACCTCCACTTTGCGTATGAACTACAAAATGGAAGTGTAAAAATGTAATACATTATTTACCGAGTGTAACTTCGTTGCTGATGACAACTAGGCAAGCAAGAACCACCATTTTCATTTGGCACGTAGTTCATCTTAAACGACCAGTTACCAAACTTAACATCTGTACGAATGAGGTGTAAATTTTCAGTTGAATGCGGATTATGACACATCATACAGCTTCTTCCTTTCTCTCCATGAACATGCACCCAGTGTAGGTTCTGGTCACCGTTTCTGAAACTAGTTGCACCTTTAGATTTTGGTTTCTCAATCATATCCGAACCGTGGCATTCCCAGCAAAGCGCAAAAGAATCGCTGGCTACCGATAAGTAATTATTTTTAGGAAATGGATCGTCCAATAATCTTCTGTCGGATGAAGCATGAGGATTATGACATACTTTTTCGCAACCTTCGAAAGGTGGGTGAAGCGTTTTTCCTTTCATTAACTTCTCAAAGTTAATTGCGGGAGTTCCATCTTCTTTCACAGATTTATTGTGACAGCTCAAACATAAATCTTTTCGTGGGGCTAATAGTACTTTTTTGTTATCCGAGGAGTGAGGTGAATGGCAATTTGCACACATTTTTTTCTCAGTAACCGCTTTGTGAACAAAAGGAGAAGTAGTAATCAATTCCTTCTTATCTTCGTGGCAAGAATAACATAAGTCTGGTAAGTTCTTTAGAAGACCAATGGAATTTTTCGGATGGTCAGTTACACCACTTTTGTGACAATCTGCACAAGCATTAGTAGTTTTAGCATTATGCTTTACTTTTAGTTCCATAACCGGACCGTGACAATCGGTACACGCTTTAGAACCTCCTGCTTCTGCTTTTGGAGGAATAGTATCTGCCACTGCAGAAGCACTTTTTACCCATGTTGTTTTTGGTCCGTCAAACCAAAGAAACAAAAACAATGGTAAAGAAACGAAGTAGATTATTATTTTTTCCATGATTAGAAATTTCGCGTTAGTTGAATGTAAATTACTCTATAGTCGGTTATGTTAGCTGTATTTTTTGTCCAATAAATTTGGCCCGAAATGGTAGCCGTTAGTTGTTGAAAATATCCCGATACGGTAAGTTGAGATGATTGTAAATCTAAACTAACCGGTCCTTGCTGCATTTTTCGATACATATAATTAGCCGAGGCATTCACGTTTCTGAAAATATTGTACGAAATATTGGCGGATGCATCGTAATCCTGACGATTTGCAAGCTGATTTGGCATTCTTGTTTCTGCAGCATTTCCGGTAAGTGTAAAATAAAAATTCCTGTACATTTTATTAGCCGAAATAAATCCCTTAGTAGCATTATACGGCATCAGATTACTAGTAACATATTGGTACTCCACGCCTGCTTTAATAAAATGAAAATCTACTTTTGTCCCAATAGTTTGTTGAGTAAAATAATTTAAAGGAATAGTTTCTGCACTACTCATATTACTGAATCGTTGACGAGAAACATTATAGTATGTTGTCCAGATATTTTTAAACAATAACACACTCGCAAAAAACGAATTATTTTCCCCAATATATTTATACTCTCCAGAATGTTCATAAACATAATCAATATGCACGGTTGCATAATTTCTCAAATTATGCGGATTTCCAAATACTCT
This sequence comes from uncultured Bacteroidota bacterium, assembly GCA_903926385.1. GTDB lineage: Bacteria > Bacteroidota > Bacteroidia > 2-12-FULL-35-15 > 2-12-FULL-35-15 > 2-12-FULL-35-15. The sequence goes on along the minus strand of CAIYIS010000074.1, from coordinate 5,464 downwards.
CTGAATTTCTACATACCCTCCGCCTTGATTTATCAAGATATAATCCAGATTTTCTGTATAAACAAAATTGTTAGTAGAATCTCGTACAACCACTGATGTCAAAACTACATTTGGATTTTGCAATAATATAATCTGTCCATCTATCAATTTATGCTCCTCCCTAAAGATGCTTAAATTAGTTGAAGGTGTTGTTACGTTCTGATAATCCTTCGTAAAATTGTAAGCCATGGATAATTTACCGTAAGGTATATTTTTATTATATCTCACATCGGCCTCAAATTTATTGTTATACTGATTATATAGAAGTTCTCGGGTTTCATTATGGTAATATGTAAGAGTGGTATGTAAACTTTTATATAACTGATGTGTTGCACTACTCCTTAATCCTTGAGTATACACTTCTGTATTATTCTGATTTAATATGGACCATGTATAATTGTTATATAAATTAAAGTTTCTGGGGAAACCAAAATTCAAATTCTCTTGTCCATATAATCTGTTGTACACATAAGACCCCTGTTGATTAGCATCCACAACAGATGATCCCAAACTTACAGAAGTTTTACCTTTTTCATACTGCATAGTATTATTTAAGGAAGCAATGTCCGAAACATTATTAGTATAAATGGTGGAAATTAAGCCCGGATTGGTTTGATTGCTGTTATTTATATTATGTACGTATAGAAACGAGGTATTATCGTGAGAGGAGAACGACTTATTAGCAGATGCTTGATAAACTTCATCTCTTACATTAAAGGTTGAGTTGCCTCCAATTACAAACTGTTTTGATTTTTCCTGCATGTAGGAAAGTGCAAACGGAAGAATCTTGTTTCTGTAATTCACACCTGTACCCCATCTCGAAGTTTGGGTTCTGATTTTTGTAATATAGGCAATGTTCTGCAAAGCGTCATAATAACTAGCATTTGCGTTTGCGTTAAAATCATTCTTTTTGAAAAATAAAGCAGACACATCAAAACCTTCGGTATTTCTATTCTCTATATATGTTGGTGCCTGTAATTCATACGAACGAGAAGTTTCAGGACGATAAACACCATTAGCCAACACTTCCATGAAATTAGGGTGAACAAAGTAACTTTTTGTTCTCATTTCAATACTACCAAAACCATCTGCTCCTGCATTACGATAGGTAATTCCATTAACATTAGTCGACATTTCTCTATAACTACTGCGAAGACTAGCCTGACCTGAATATGAAACAAGTTGCCATATTTTAAACAAATTCGAACCATATCGCGGTTCAGGTTCAGGACCAGGACCAGGACCAGGACCGGGACCTGCAAAACCAACCAGATAGCTGAATATGAAATAAAGTAATATGTAATGTTTTATTCTCACTTACTTGATACTATTCTTTTATATTATTCATTTTTAGTTCTAATAAATTACCTTTATTTCACTAATACCCTCTTGCTTTTATAAACTGATAAGGTTCGTAATAAGAAGTATTATTTAATAACTCATGCTGATAAGCTGGACCGTTGACATATGATGATACCTTAACAAATACCACTCTCGATATGTCCACACCTCTCTCTTTTAAAGCAAATAGGATTTGTTCTTTTGCTTTTTGTGCTCTGGTCTCCGAAAGTTCTCTGTTCGATTTGAATGCTCGGGTTGGAACCTGAGAGGCACTTGATATTAAAACCAGATTAATATTAGAATTCTTTTTATACAATTCCGTCAAATTAGTGATAAACTCCTTGAACGCTCCATTGGTAGTATCAATATACGCTACATTATATTTAAAGTTAATCTGGAATTTTAAATTTTCTGTTACAGCAGTACTGTTCTCAGCAGAAGTAGCAGGTTCTCCCTGATTATCGATAACTTTATTATTTTTTCTATTCGTTTTTTCCGATTGTTTTTTCACAGTTGCCGACTGTTTCAAATCATTCTTTTGAGACTGAGGCATCGCTTCGTTCGATACTTCATCTTTCTTCACAGTTTCTTTAGAGTCCAATTTGGTGTTTTTCACATCCGCATTCTGCACAGAGTTTTGACCTGTTACTGTTTTAGTTTCCTTCTTATTTGCTGTAGGTTTATTGTCAACTTTTCCTTTTGACACTTCTGAAACATTAGTTGAAGCATCGTTTTTATTTACAGTTGAAACTTGTCCGTTTTGACCTGTTGTACCATTTACATTCTGAGGAGGATTAGTTCCTGCTTCATTGGTTCCGGCTGGCACTCCTGTAGTGTTATTTCCTCCGGTTACTACTTGTCCGTTTTGACCAACGGTTCCATTTGTATTCTGAGGAAGATTAGTTCCAGCTGCATTGGTTCCGGCTGGCACTCCTGTTGTATTGTTTCCTCCGGTTACTACTTGTCCGTTTTGACTAACGGTTCCATTTGTATTCTGAGGAGGATTAGTTCCGGCTGCATTGGTTCCGGCTGGCACTCCTGTTGTGTTATTTCCTCCGGTTACTACTTGTCCGTTTTGACCCGTATTTACATCTGTCGGATTGCCGGCTGCAAGATTATTTTCACCTTTCTTTAAACTATCAGCGCTAACATTGGTAGCAGGAACAACATCCTTTTTCAAAGAATCAGATTTAACCACTGCAACTGTATTATCTTTTGCAGGAACCGAAACGTTGGTAACAACTTTTACAACACTATCATTTGTTGCAATTGTTTGTTCATGGGCCTTTACCTGTGTACCATCCTTTGAATCTGAAGCTGGGGGAACCCACGTTGGCTTGGTTATGTATGGGCGAATTGAAGGAATCAAAACAAACCTATCCTCACCTCCATGTGGGTTATGACATGCGGTACATTCTTTTTTCTGAGCATCTTTATGGGCTACATTTTTAAATACCTGTTCCGGATTGTGACAGAATAAACAGATTTCCTGTGATTCTCTTGTAAGTAGTTTAGCAGTTTGAGAATTGTGCAAACCATGACAAGCGGTACAATTTCCTGAAGCAACCGGACCATGCAAGACATTATATTTTGCATTAAAGTTCTCATGACATTTGTAACACACGCCTTGATTAAGGAAACCTCTGTTGGTTCCTCCATGCGGATTATGACATTCCAAACAGCTTGTCTTTTCAATCGTTTTATGAACTTTATTTGCTAATACTTGTTTTGCCTCGTGACAAACCAGACAAAGATCTTGCCCATCTCTGCGTAACAATTTGTCAAATTTAGACTCATGCTGATCATGACATCCCATACAATTTCCGGATGCTACCGGACCATGTAAAGTTTGATATCTGTTATTAAAATCGTCATGACAAGTGTAGCACAATTCTGGCATTGGTTTTATTAATGCGTTTGAAAAGCCATTGGCATGACAACTTGTACATTTATTTTCACCATACGGTCTGTGAATAAAACCATCTGTGTTTTTAGCATTTGCTAGGAAAGTAACTTGAGATAAAGAATCCGCATAATCTGGATTAGTAACTTGTTTAGGTTTCAAAGATGGGTCAGGAACTCCATCGAAGAAAAAAGAAAGTGTACGGAATTGCTTTTCGGGAGAGCAGCGCACAAAACCAATTGCAATAAATACAACAATAATCAAATAAGAAAATAGTGTTTTGGCTTTGGTCAACTTCATAAAATTTTATTTGCAGCACTTAACGCAAATTATTGCGGTTTTATCACTTTCTTGAGTCGCAAAACTACATAAACACTATATACTAGAATATGACATTTAGCAGATTTCGGAAATTAGTTTTTTGCTCTACTATTCTAACTCAACTCGCTTCTAAAGGTCTTTATTAACAACACTTACAAGGACGATTATGTTTTGAAAATGACCATTAATATAGAAGTTGTAACATTTTGCTCCCCGGAATTGCTGCCCTGCGATTCTGTCTTGTATTTAGATCACTTTTTCAAAAAAAACAATAATTAATTCAAACCAAAATTCCCCGCTTGTTTGTTTTTGAAAAAGTTATTTCAAATGAACCAACAGCGAGGAATTCAAGTACTAATTTCAGCTATTTTTTTACTTATTTTTTGGGTTTTGCTTTTGGTTCCACCCTACCATAAACATTTATCAAATCGGGACCATACTGACTGGTTACAAAGACAAGATATTTAAGATCGAAAGCCGGGTCAACATATTTTTGAAAGTACTGCAAATTATCATAATCAACAATTACTTTTGCAGGCATTACCAAACCTCCAGGCCCTTGATAATGTCCGCCTAGAACAATTAACAACTTACCTTCTTTATTAAATACTTGAACTATTTCAAACGCAGCATCAACAGCAAACACATTGGCTTCGCTATCTACCGCTATTCCTTTTAGTTTAGAAAACTGACCTGGCCTATCACCTAAACCTCCTATGGTATCTAAAAAAGCTCCGGTAGATTCTGAATAAATTTTTATTTTCGAACAACCGAAATCAGCAGCATATACTCTATCATTGCCAATGGTAATATTAGATGGTGAACACAGGAAACCAGGATTACCAGGCTCCAGTCCTGGAATGGTGTAAAGTAATTTATTTGTTGAATCGTTACTGTAAACGTTTATTTTATTATTTGAGATGTTAGATACGAACACTTTATTGTCGTGTACACTTACATCACTTGGTTTAAATTTTTCGGCTTCGCCAAAACTTCTGACAAAATTTAATTTATCATCGAAGATAACAATTTCATATCTTCCAACATCAGCAATATATAGGTAACCTTTCTCGTCCACAAAGCAGTTGATAGGTATTTTAAGTCTTCCTCTTCCGTTGGGAGAAAAGAAATCGAATCTCTTTTTTTCTAAATTTATAATTTCCATTCCTCCTCCATAATTGTCACACACGTATATTTTCCCTTTATGAATAGCTATTCCATAAGGTTTCACCATTACACGGGGTTTTTCGGTACCCACAATTATTTTAGAAAATTTACTTTGAGGTTTGGCTATATCAGCCGAAGTGGAAATTTTAGTTAAATACTGAAACCTTGCCTGCTCTGGTGGTGCAGGGAAAACTACAATATCTTTTACTGCATTCTTGTTTTTCTGTTCATTTGTTTTACAAGAGCTAAATGAAGCAATAACGCCTAAAACAAGCAAAACAACGGTTCCGGGATTTTTCAAGGAACTTGCAAATGTCTTTATCCGGGTTAACGGGAATGTAAATAAATTCATATCACCATTTTTATTATGTTTAACTATTGGTTGAAACTTATTTTGTCTATTCATCATGTTTTCATTTTGCGAAAAGAATGAAAGTGACTCAATAATTTTAAAAAGCATAGGTTGAATTGTTAGATAAAAATGTAAGGTTAAAAAAAGGGGCGAAAAATTCGCCCCCCAAAAGTAATATTTTTTTTTGATTTAATTATTTGCTGTGGCAAATTAAGCAAAGAGCAGAACCTTGGTTGCTCATGCTCATTTGGTAACCAAGTTTGTTACTGTGAGCTCCGTGGCAAGAAGTACATTGTACTTTTCCAGCAGCATCAAGTTTTGATGATACAGCTCTTGTAGTT
>CAIYIS010000073.1 GCA_903926385.1 uncultured Bacteroidota bacterium | reverse complement strand
TGTATCGTTTACTGTTACAGTAAATGAAGTTGAGGCAGTGTTTCCGTGCGAATCGGTTGCAACGCAGTTAACAGTTGTTGTTCCTGCAGCGAAAGTACTTCCGGATGCCGGTGTACAAACTACTGAACTTACCGAACAATTATCTGTTGCAGTTGGTGCTGTAAAAGTTACTACTGCAGAACACATTCCTGCATCGTTACTTTGTGTAATATTAGCATGTGTGTTTATTACCGGCACTTCTGTGTCATTAACCGTTACTGTAAATGTACTGGTAACTGTTCCGCAAGTATTACTTGCAGTAATAGTTACTGTTGTTGTTCCAATGCTGAATGTTGTTCCTGAATTTTGAGAATACGTAACCGTTGGTGTTGGGCTTCCTGTTATGGTAGCTGTATAGTTTACAATTGCTCCACACATTCCTGCACTGTTACTCACTGTAATATTTGATGGAGGTGTAATCACTGGTATTGTACAGTTTGGTGCAAAGGTTACACTTATTGTGTGTGTCGCTGTAACATTACTAAAGGTGAATGCTCCAGATCCGATTGCCCCTGCATTCGAAACTCCATCTACCAATACATCTAATATATGGTATCCTCCGTTTGGAGTAATGGTGTAAGCTTGACTTGTCCCCGAACATACGGCAGTGGTTCCGTTTGGTGAAATTGTTCCGTTTGCTCCTGCTGTAGCAGTTATGTTATAGTTTGCAAGTACCGTTACTGATTGAGAAGCTGTGCTGCTGCATCCTGTAGAAATATCAGATAACGTTAATATATTATTTGCCGTTGTAGTTGCAGTAATACTTGAAGCTGTTGTTCCTGCTGGTGACCATGAATAAGAATAATTGGAACTTGGTGCATTGCTTGGTATTACATGAGAAGGACTGCTAATTAATGTTGCTGTATTAGCATTTGCAGTTGCATCTGCGGTGGTTGTTCCAGAGGCTTCATTAAATTTATAATATGCTACCAATCCTGTGCTGTTGGCCGCAACTGACGAATTCATTCCATCTAAAATCTGACCTTGAGTACGAGCAACATTCCAAATACGTAATTCGTCCATATTAGCTTGGGAATTATAAGGAGCAACACCCACATAACCTAACCAGCCAATTTGTAAAACATCGGTATTGTTTGCAATAGGTCCTGCTAAAGCAGTGCTACCTTGAAACACCCCATTAACATATAACTTCATTGTTGTGCCATCCCATGTTCCGGCAATGTGTGACCAAACACCAGCAGTTACTGCACCGGCAGGAGATATTACCTGAAAATGCCCTCCTTGAAAAATATGAAAATAAATCTGATTGCCTACTAAAACAATTCCATACTGACCATTGGCAACATCTAGTGTTCCTTTAGAAACTAAATACTGAACAATACTTGTTGTGGTTGGTTTAACCCATGTTTCAATGGTCATAGCCGTGGTAGGCATTATAGCAGAAATATGTGGTGCGGTAATATAATTAGTTCCGTTAAAGTTGATAGCATTATCACTTGGACCAGATAGAACAACTGAACTTCCCGAACAGAAAGTTGTTGAACCGCTTGCTGAAATTGATGCAGTCGGATGAGAATTTGCAATAAACATAGCTGTACTGGCTCCTGAACCACTTGGAGCAGTTACTGAAATTACTCCTGAATTTATAACATTAAATGATGCTGTAATTTGAGTTGCTGAATTTACTGAAAAGGATAATGCTGCAACTCCATTCAACGTTACTCCAGTAGCTCCTGTAAAGTTAGAACCTGTGATAATAACAGAAGTTGTACCTGTGCAGGCTGAGGACGGTGAAAAAGAGGAAACAGTAGGTGGTGGAGTTGGAATAAACACCCATGCTGCTCCATTATTTCCATTATCCTGATAACCTGCTTCCATAATTGTTTTTCCATCAGCTGATATTGATACAGAACTTCCTTGTCTTGCGGTGGCAGCTCCTGTTCCCTGTACAACACTTTGCTGGGTCCAAGTAGCTCCTGCTCTTGACCATATCCAAGTAGCTCCTGCATTGCCTGCTGCGGCAGGACCTCCTTCAGCCAGAATATTTCCATCTGCACTTAAACTTACCCCCATTCCTTGTTGCGCATTTGTAAATCCTGTTCCTAATAAACTCGCTTGTTGTGTCCAGGTTGCGCCACTGCGTGTAAATACATGCACTCGCCCTGCCGGGTTGTTATCCTGAATGGCACCTCCTGCAACAGTATTACCATCAGCACTAAGGGCTGCTGAACATCCAAACATACTTCCTGGAAACAAAGAAGAGGGTAACAATTTTTGTTGAGCCGTCCAGGTTGCGCCTGAGCGTGTAAAAATATACATCGCACCCGGAAAAACAGAACCATTACCATCGGCTGCGGCTCCTACTGCTAACGTATTTCCATTTGCACTAAGAGCAGAAGAATATCCGAATAAAGGTCCGCCAAAACCGCCTCCAGCAGTATAACTAAAAGGATCGAGGGTAGCTTGTAAGGTCCATGAACCTGCTGAACGGGTGAATATCCATTCTCTTCCGGCATTGCCGTTGAAATAAAATCCTCCAATGGCAGCGGTATTGCCATCTGCGCTCAAAGCCAATGACACTCCAAATCCTGCTCCTAGGGATACTATTCTTGCCTGTTGAGTCCAGGTAGATCCGGTGCGGGTCCATACGTATACGGCCTGAGCCACATCTTGGTATTCGCTCCAAATAACGGTATTACCATCTGCACTAATAGCCACCTGATTTCCTTGTCTGATGCCTGTTGATCCTCCCGTTCCAAAGAGTTTACTTCCCTGCTGAGTCCAAACGCCTCCTGAACGAACATAAATCCATACCGCTCCTGAGTTCCCGTTATCTAACCAGCCTCCAACTGCAGCTGTATTTCCATCAGCACTTACGGCCACAGAATGACCAAATTGTGCAGTGCCTACTTGTCCGCCTCCAGTAATTTTTGAACCTTCCTGAGTACTTGGCAATATATTAGCGGATACTGTAAAATTACTTCCACTTGTAGCTGTTCCGCCAGCTGTAGTTATAGAAACAGGTCCAGTGGTTGCCCCCGGCATTACCATTCCTACTAAAGAGGTTCCGTTGTTTGAAACAGAAACTGCTGATATACCAGCAATGCTGAATGCACTTGGGTTACTAAGATTTGTACCATTAATAGTAACTAAAGTACCGACCGTTCCACTTAAAGGTGTAAAAGAGGAAATAGTCGGGACTTGCGAATAACTATTAATTGAAAGTAATACAATAAATATTCCTATCAGGAACTTCATCATTTTTCCCGTTCGGGATTTGTTGTGTTTGTTTTTCTTCATTTTTTGTTTTTGGTTTGTTTTAATTGTTGTTTTGATTGTTAATGTTTTTCTCTTTTGTTTTTAAATTACTATTTCTTTTTTGCACGATTTACATCTGTATCTTTTGTAACCTTCTTTACCTAATGAAATACGGTTAAACAGTACATCTCTCCTCCTGCATTCGACACGCTCCATCGCATTTGTGCAAAAATAACAACCTACTGAAGTGCGCTGTTTATTCCTTCCATTGTCTATGTTTTCTTTTTTTGCAAAAAAACATTAATATTTTCTTTAAATTTTTAAAATGTTCTGAAAGTGTCGAATAATGTTCTGAACGGCTGTTAATTTGTTACGAAGGGGAAGTAGGATGGGAAAAACTCCCAGCAACAATTGTTGCTGGGAAATTAAGTAATAAAAACTATTTTTAAAGAATTACTGTTTCAACTAACTTTTGATATACATTATATTAGAATTAGGTTAGCAAACTAACACCGTCACGTTCCTTCACCCCTTTCCTTCTTTCAAGGAGAGGGGCTAGTGGGGAGGCAAATTCCCCCTTTAGCTTAAATTTAAAGACCTCAAACCCATATCTGCCTTACCCAATCCTCCTTCCGAACACCCACATTCATCATCCATACAACCACATCCTGCATCTTACCATCCATATCCAACAGCAGAACAACCCGAACGACCATCAGAACAACCCAAACGAGCATCGTAACGACCCGAACGAACATCTGAACAAACCGAACACCCATTTTAACTAACCAAACAGTCATCAAAACCACCCAAACAGCCTTCAAAACACACATTTTTCCCATATTTCCCCTGCTTTCCCCTAAAATCAACCCCTCCCAACTATCAATTTCCCTCATTCGTCCATCATCAAAGCGTTTGCGTCCATTCAAATCCCCATCAAGTCTAATATATTGTCAAAATCATCACTTTTTCGCAACCATTTTCTTTTTTCGGAGTATAATAGAGTAGAAGAGGATTCAATTTTCACCTAAAACAAAAAAAATGAAGAAATAATTACTAAGGCTAGGCATATCAAATTGTCAAACCCCACGCACAGCATAAGCATGCGTAACCAATACATAAGTAAAATGGCAAAGCCAATTTATCCATGTAAGCAGTCGGAGCTATATGTGGCAGCCCAAATAGGCTGGAGAAATTTCCTTCTTCTTTTATCGTTCTTTTCACCGTTCAAATCGCTTTACGATACCGTCTTCCAGGCCGCTCGTATCGCGCAAATCAAAGCAGCCAAAAATCTGCCCGATTATTCTGTGCGTGGTTCCAAAGTCACCCAGAAACACAAAACGGTTATCAAAAAAGCTAAAACCTGTCGTACTAGGTTTCAGTCTTTAAAATCCTACATCAACGGAGCTTTTTCCGTTGACGAGCGCGAATCCCTTTATCAGGAAGCCGGACAAGCTCATTATGCAGAAGCCGGAAAAAATAATTGGGAAGAAATCGACAACCTGATGACCGATGGTAATAATTTTATCACCGCTCATCTTACAGAACTCACAGCAGCCAATAACATGCCTGCTGCTTTTCAAACCACATTTGCTAACGATTACGATGCCTTCTCAACAGCTCTCTCCGACTTCTATGCCGAAGAAGAAGCCGAACGACAAGCTGCAGCAAACAAAATCAATGCAAATAATGCAGTCCACGAAGCACTCATGTTAATGCTTACAGACGCACAGCAAATTTTTGTTGATGATGAAGACAAACGAAAAATATTCACCTTCGATCATCTGATGTCCTTAGTCACCAATAAAATTGCCGACTTAACAGGCAATGTCACCACATTAGTTCCAACTGATGTATTATCCGATTTCGAAATTCACATCATCGAAACAGACGACTTTGTCCTCACCGATACCGATGGCCTTTACGATTTCGGAGTCCTTGCTGCCGGCACTTACAATGTCAAAGTAAGCAAAGTTGGCTTTGTAACACAAACAATCAACAATGTCGAAATCCTCACCGGGACCACCAAAACACTGGATATTGTTATGCTTCACGCATAATTCATCATGCATCACCAAAACCTCCGAAGGAATTCATCCCTTCGGAGGTTTTGGTTTTCCCCCTTCCTTTCCCTCATTCCTTCTTTCATTTCAGGCCATTCACCAGTCAACTAATTTACCAATCCACCAACCATAGAGTAGGAGGGAGGCCCTCAAAAAAGCACAACATCACCCGAAATAGTAATGTTAGCGCATGTTTTAGCTGGTATTCAATAATACAACATTCCCACCATTCAAACACACTATATATATGTATAGCCAAATCTATTCAACTTCCTTCCCGAATCCTCCATTATACACTACACTTTATATACATTATATATGCCCAACATCACTTCAATAAAATTATACATATTTATATGTGCAAACATAGAAATACACAACGCCATTCTTGTAACCTCTCTTTCTCTCTCCCTGCAGGCCTTTCAGCATCCCTTCAATCAACAGTAACATTCTTCTTTTGCAAACCACAATTAATACATACTATATATATAGTGTAGCATCCCCTAATAGAATACGTATATATATATATACGGAAACTCAAAAAACCGAAACACCTAAAGAACTATTGAACGAGTGAACTAATTAACCATCTAACCTGTCAGTAAAGCCACCTTTCCACCTGTTTACAGATCATTCACCTAATTAGTGAGTCTACCTATCTTCTATCCATCCAATACTTCACCAACCTTATTCAATAATAAATCAAGATTTTTTGTTTTTTTTACATTTGCCCAAAACCCTATTGCCTGTTACCTTTCAGCCATTTTATCTGCAACACTAACTACTATTTTGAAAAAAAAAAGAAAATAAAGTTTGTAGGTCAGAAATAAATACTACTTTTGTCGCCCCTAAGAAAAGGGGTAGTTCTTAAAAAGGTTGCAAACACAAATATTTTGAAAATAAATTTAAAATAAAGTTTGTATATCAAAAATAAATACTACTTTTGTCGCCCCAAACAAAAAGGGCACGTTCTTTAAAAGATTGCAAGTTCAAATGTTTTTAAAAAATAAACAATTTTAAAAATAATTAAAAAAAAACTTGCAGGGTCAAAAAGTATTAGTACTTTTGTCGCCCCAAACGAAAAGGGATCTTTAAAAATTGAAATTTATTGATGATGTTTTAATAACAGAATCATCTGCACAGAGCAGAAAAAAATATAAATAAGTTCTTTGAAAATATTGAGAAGCCAAAAGGAATAGTAAGTATCCCTTATATAATAATGTTCTTATTATATATTGAGAAACAAGTCCAAAATAATAAATAATTAATTTTCTTTTTTGAAATAGAGCAAGAAAATCAAATTCTACAATTACAATGAAGAGTTTGATCCTGGCTCAGGATGAACGCTAGCGGCAGGCCTAATACATGCAAGTCGAACGGTAACATGAATAGCAATATTTGATGACGAGTGGCGCACGGGTGCGTAACGCGTATGCAATCTACCTTTAACTGGTGAATA
>CAIYIS010000072.1 GCA_903926385.1 uncultured Bacteroidota bacterium | reverse complement strand
AATAGTCCCAAACAATGTCTGGGACTAAACAAGATAAACATCCATCGAAATATCGCTGTATGCCTTCTTTCGGTTGATGCAAATATAGGAAAAAAATAAATGAGGTTTTATTTGTTTTTTAAGACAGTACCTCGCGCCTGCTGGGGGTCAATATTGAAGGTTTAATGAAGGTCGAAAAACCAGAGGGATGAATAAAATTGGTGTACTCTCGACATTAGACTCGTTTTTAAAAAAACCAAGTTTAATCAAGTTATTACTTATTATAATCGTATCCTTTTTGCTACACTCCCAGATTTCTTTCAATTCGTCTAATTTGAATCTGACTTTTTTCTGCCCTTTTAAACGAAATATAAATGTTTTCAGCTTAGGATACTCTGCAACAAAAGTTTCGATTTTTGTTTTTGAGACATCTTTAAAACCAACCAATAATGATTCGAAACTTATGAAGTCAAGGCTAGATATTCCTTCACTTATAAGCTTTATCTCATTTTTTATTGCTGAACTCACCAGTTGGATTAATTCTCGAGGGGAAGCATTTTCGTTTCCGTCTTCAATTTTTGAAATTATCCATTCGAAGGTAAAATCTGTCTTGTTTGCTTGTTTTTTTGGAAACATGCACCTAAATAACTCATCTCGATTACTAGGAATAAGACTTGTGTCAATTTTCAAATAATGCAACATTTCAGTATTTTTTTCAATTCTTGTCATAAGTAAATCATATAATGAACGATGATCCCACTTTATAGATTCAGTTTTCGTTATATGACTAGTTTCTCTAAATCCATTCTCAATAATTCTGCTCCATATATCATCTCGAAGAAAAATAATTAATCTAATATTGGAGAAGGTTTGCAAATCGTTATATACTTGAAATAAAGTTCTTAAAGCTGTGGCCTCTAATTCAAAATCTTCCTGAAACACTGCATCTAATCTATCTATTGCTAACCAAATCTTTGCGGAGTTGTTTTTTAAAGATTTGTTCAATAATTCAAAGAGGTTATCAACTGAAACGATGCCTTTATCGGAACTTTTATTTGACGGTTCAAGTAACGATATTTTAACTCCAATTTTTTCAATTAATCCAGAATTCTCGTTTAAGGATACATTTGGTTCAATAACGGGATTTATTCTTCTAATATAATCTCTTACCATTTTTACTGTTGAAGTAAAAGTGGCTCGTCTTGCTATTAAATCAGACTGTTGCAGTTTTTCAATAACCGTTTTAAAATCTTCGTCTTTAAAATTTTCTTCACTTAATTTTTGCGAAATTATTAATACGAAATATAATTTCCAGATGCATTTAAATTCAAATTCATCCGTAGGAGGACTTGTATTCAAATCTTTAAAGGCGACTGTTCCTCTAGGATTTTCAGCAAGTGTCAAATAAACATATTTTGAAATTAGGTCATATTCATAAGTGGATAAATAATTATATATAGCACTTTTACCTGAACCTTTACAGCCGAATACTATATCGACTTGGTCGTTTATTAATTGCTCCCATAAATATGTTTTAAGAAAATAATTTTTTAACCCCTCTAGTTCTTGTTCTGCAACTCTAGAACCAATGTAAGTGTTTTTTAATATTTCTATTTTATTCATATTCTATTTTTTTTTATTTATACATATATTTGAATAATATCTGTAATCAAATGTTTGCGGTTTTAGTCATGTATGAAAATATCTTACTTCTTAGCTACAGCTAAATCCAGCATTCATTAATCTTTGTGGTTAGTTTTGACCACTGACTTGACACATAAGGAGATCCCTTTTCTTTAAAATTAATTTTTAATGTTTTTAATTTACTTTTATAAAATTCGAAGTCTTTCACACCATTATACTTCTCTATTGCATCTTCAAAACTTTTAATAAAGGCTACTATACTTGTAACTGTTAACAATTTGCTATTATCCTCAAAAGTCCAATATATCTTTTGTGTGTCTTTAACAGCGGAGAAGAAGAGACATATAGAATCAGCGCAAAATGCAACATATTTTTTTCTTATCTCTTCAGCTTCATCAGATTCCGGCTCATTAATAAGTACTTCTTTTTTACCATCGGTCCAATATTTATATAAGCCGTTTTTTGATATATTTATTTCAACCAGTTGTTGTAATCCATATCTCACAATTGAAGGTGTCCTTATACCATTTTTCTTAGTATCAATTTCTGAAAGAATAAAGCAATTTAAAAATGGAGATTTTGCATTCATTTTTTGAATAATACTCATTGCTAACCCTATTGGAGATAACGGCTCTTGCAGAGATTCTATATGTTGTAAAATTTGAGCACCTACTTTTTTCTGAGTACTATTGATTTCGAGAAACAATTTACTTTCAAATTTTCGTTTATCTGATTCTTTATATTTTCCTTTTTCATAATACAGTCCGGTAACAAATAGATGCCTTTTTTCTCTTAGTCCTAAGATAATTTTCTCTTCTTTATTTTCTGGCCCTTCGAAATGACCAAATACTCTGTGTTGCCCATCAATAATTCCAATTGAATTTATCTTATACGGTATAGCTATTGCCGTATTATATGTAACAGAACTAATCTCCTTTAGAGCAATCGGTTTATCAATATCTCCGTTTTTATCTAAAATATGGAAAGTTGAGTCTTTTGGAAGACTAACAATAATACTGTCAATAAAAGTTCGTTGATGTTTAACCAGAAACTTTCTAATATTACCTATCTTTTTCTTATCAATTAATCTTTGATAATAGTAACCAGACTCTTCCTCCCAATTTTCTTTTCTAAATACATATGCGCAATCAAGTAATTCTTTCGCTGTCATAACAAAAGAAACTATATGTATCCCTGGAGGCATTCCACTTACGTCTTCAGGAAAAAGAACTGCACTATTGACTGATTGATTTTGACTAGATTTTATAGGTCCTATATCTTTGAAATCTAAACCTAAAAATTTATAAAGTTCATTTCTTGCAGAAAATCTTACACAATCTGCAATTTTTAACAAATAACGTAATGACCTTTGATCTAAATATTTTAGTTTTGGAAATCGTTCTTTTTTATCAGCCTCAATTGCAGCATCAGAAACATATATATAAAAGATTTTATATCTTGCTTCAGTATAAGAAGAAAATTTACTAAATTTTTCTTCTCCAATTTTTTTTACCCATTTTATAAACTCCCCCTTATTTCCTTCTATCTCTTCAAAGAAACCATTTTTCTTTCTTAAATGATCATGATCATTTTCACTTATAGTTTCTTCGCAAATTAAAATAATGTTTTCAAAAAGAAATATATTATCACAGTCACTTGTCTGCCTTCCTATGGTTACATCTTTACCGTCCGATCTGATATATTGAAACCCCATATATCTGAAAATATCAAGAATAGTTGTATGAAGTTTCTTTTTTTTCTTTTCCTGTTCTGTAAGCTTTTTTGGTAGTTTTTTTCTACGTTTCTTTTTTATTTTAGTTTCCATAAAAGTTAGTTTTAAGTTACTGGAATTACTTTGAAAGTCGATTAAAACCCATTTTTACATATTTTGGGTCTATCTCAATTCCGATAGATTTTCTGCCTAATGATTTTGCTGCAAAGGCTGTAGTAAAGGTACCTGCATAACAATCTAACACAACATCTCCTTCATTGCTACTTACTTTAATTAATGATTTAATCAAATCAAGAGGAAGTTGACAAGGATGATTTTCAGTCCGGTCCTTACTTACATTTTTAAGTAAATTTATATTTAGAACATCAGGATCATTTACTATTTGCATTTCAAAAATATCCGCTACTGCTAAAGTATCATAAGGAGTTCTTCCCTTTGTTCCATTTTTTATTAGTTCACGAACCCTTCTATCATTTGGATTTTTGTAGGGTTGAAGTATTTGATTCCGATTAAAGATAGCTTTATTAGTCTTTGTATAATATAAAATTGATCGTTGACTTCTTGTGAAATTATTCTTTGTATGTCCTATATTCGTTGGATAGTGCCATGTCAACCACCTTTTGAAAAGGAGTTTTGTATTATCAAAAAATGGTAAAGTTCTCGCATTCATTTCTGGATAATTAATTAAATAAAAGCTCCCATTTGGTTTTAAAATCCGTTCTATCTCTATTATCATTGCTCCTAAATCTTCATAATATGTTTTCCAATCTTTGTTATCCTTAAATAAATTATAATTTAGATTAATATTATATGGAGGGTCGGTAATAACTAATGTTATAGATTGAGAAGGTATTTTTTTAAGAACTTTGAGACAATCCCCAGAAAACAGAAAATGGTTGCCATTTATTACTTTAGGTTGTGGCTTTATATCATTCAGGATTCCAAATAATTTGGCAATACTTGTTATTGTAATTTCTCTTTTCATTATTTCATCAACATTTTTTTTGAGGTAAAAGTAGTTTTAATAATCTTCATAATCAACAAGTACTCCCCTAATTTACTCTAATTCGTATCATTTAAAAGTATCATAGGAAAAATATTTAAATCAAATTAACGAATACTCATAATAAACACTTTGTCCTAGAAATACTTCGCACCCTTCACATTTATGACTTCCCCCCACCCAGCAAAAACCATCACTCTCCGACCCAGTAATTAACTTGGCGAAGTAAGATATAATTTTTCACAATTGCAACAGCATAATTTTTTTCAAAAATTCATTTCCCTTTTTACGGGCCTTACAGAGGCAAAATGGAGCAAAAAATGGGGAAATCACCCATAGGCTGAAACGCAATAAAATGGTTTGAAAAATGGAAGAGGGAGAGAAATTATAGAATATTGATTATTGATTATTGTTTAGTGTTTATTGTTTATTGCCTCTTCGCTATTCCCTTATTTCATATCTCATATCTCACATATACTCCCTATTGCCTATTTGAGATTCTTCGCTTCGCTCTGAATGACGGAGTAGCCTTATAATAGAGAAGGAGGAAAAGTCGGCTTTGCCGACTTTTCCTCCTTTTATCTCCCACAGTATGCTTGTCTTTCCGAATGCAGTGAGGAATCTCGTTGATTGGCGATTGGCGAATGTTGATTGGAGAATAATATTTATTATTGAATATTGTTTATTCCCTATTGCCTATTCGCTATTCCCTCATCTCACATCTCACATCTCATATCTCACATCTCTACTTACCACACTAGTTTTTCCCATTCGATGGGCATGTTTAATACTTCAATATTTACTTTGGTTTCCTTCATGTTTTGTTTAATTCGGCTCATATACATTTGGGCCCATTTCAAAAACTGTTTCACCATTTCTTTGGTAACACCCATTTTTTTTAATCGAGGTTCTAAATAGGGAGCATGGTCGCTGAGCATTAAATGGCAAACACAATCTACAGATAGCAGAAAAATAATATAGTATTTCCATTTCACTTCGAAGGGTTGCTGGTTTTCGCAAAATTTTATGAGCTGAGTATTTAATGTATAAAATGCTGGAGCATGTATATAGTTTTTCAGTCTGTCCTGATTACCCAGCCTGTCGAAGTGAGGGTTCCAATAAAAAATATCATTCATCACATTACTCACCATTATGGATGCTAAGTGGGTATCTTGATAAAAACGGAGAGTGTATGATTTTTCGAAAATATTTTTTGCCTCATCGCCCAGGGGTTTCCATTTGCCGCTTTCCCAAATGCTGTCGGCAAAGGGTTCGAGTTCTTTTTCTATTTGAAACAGTTCGTCCACGTTAATGTGTTTGTTGGCTTGTGTCATCTGGTCTTCAAAGCCAACACGCATTTGCATCATATTTCCTTTTAAGAACCATAACAACCATTGGTGGGTGTAAATTTTTTCTTCCGTTCCTACTACCATCATGGAGCAGCGCAAGTCATATTCAAATACATTATCCAGCACCATAGAAGTATCGGTATGTATTTCCCAAGTTTGATCATCCATTTTGTCCACATCATAATCGAAAGCAATTTTTGTTTCTTTATAAGACGAAACAAAGCCTTGTTCCTTAAGCCATGCAAAGTGAATATTTAGTGAGCCGGTATCGGCTCCCATGAGTTGAGTGTCGTTTTCCATAGTTGAATTAAATATGAATTATAGTTTGGCCCACAAATTTAAATTATTTTTTAAAACAAAAATAAACAGTGATAATTATTTGGTGCATTAAGAAGCTAAGAAAAGAGGAGAAATTATAGAATATTGATTATTGTTTATTGATTATTGTTTATTGCCTATTTAAGTTTCTTCGCTTCGCTCTGAATGACAGAGTAGCCTTATAATAGAGAAGGAGGAAAAGTCGGCTTTGCCAACTTTTCCTCATTTTATCCACCACAGTATGCTTGTCTTTCCGAACACAGTGAGGAATCTCTTTGATTGGCGATTGGCGAATGTTGATAGGAGAATAATATTTATTATTGTTTATTGCCTATTCGCTATTCCCTTATTTGAAATCTGAAATTTGAAATCTCCCCTCCATTACCTACCTTATAAAAGTTGCGCCAACTCTTGTCCGGTTTGCTCCAACTCTTGTCCGGTTTGCTCCAACTCTTGTCCGAGTTGCTCCAACTCTTGTCCGAGTTGCTCCAACTCTTGTCCGAGTTGCGCCAACTCTTGTTCGAGTTGCACCAACTCTTGTCCGAGTTGCGCCAACCGTATCCGAGTTGCTCCAACTCTTATCCGAGTTGCTCCAACTCTTGTCCGAGTTGCGCCAACTCTTATCCGAGTTGCGCTAACTCTTATCCGAGTTGCTCCAACTCTTGTCCGAGTTGCGCCAACTCTTGTCCGAGTTGCGCCAACTTTGGTTTTGCAGTAAACAGAAAGGAGTTCAGTATATTACGAAAAAGGAGAGCAAAAAAAATCCCGGCAAGAACGATGCTATTCTTACCGGGATGGTTTAATTAACCTTTAATTCGATGGCTTAATGCCTAGGAATGGTTACTGATATAGAATCAGACCATTCGAGCTCCAGGTTATTAAGATCGAAATTAGGAGCGCTGTCGGCCTTTAGGGTAAAGGCATGCTGAAAATAAGCATCCTTGCCCAAAGGCAGACCAAACAAGTAAATGCTCACCATTTTGGTATCGGGCAATCTTACCCATGTAACCCCGTCAGGGGAATACCTCCAGTGGTGTAAATACACGTTTACGTCTCGTTTTACCCTTACTTTAGCCCCGCCTATTTCTACTTTATAAATTTCGAAAGTGCGGCCGGGCAAGAAAGCAGGTCGTTTGATAGAAAAACCAATTCGCTGAATAGCGAGAGTGGCCCGAGCAACATCTCCCGGGTTAATCTCGTTAGCCTGTTCTTCAACAGTGTTAGCAATTTTGGTTAGCGTAAGGATAACAGCTGTAGCTTGTCGTCCCTCCTGAGTGGTAAGCGCCTTCGACTTGTTAGTGAGGCGCAGAGTAACGGTATCAGATAAATCAGTTATCTGTCCGTCAAGCAGCGTTACAGTGGGCAAAGGGATGGTAACATCCGGATCGGCCCCTGCATTGTCGTGAATACTTCTGGCAAATGGCAGTAACTCGGTTACTTTCATCTCCGCGAAGTGAAGTGCTATGAGCACTTGAACAATTGTCTTTTTCATGACTTCTTGTTTTTTTTTGATTAATAATTATGGAAACCTTCTCAGCGTGTTTCCTGCTGCAAAGGTCGGAAACAGGGCAATGCGCGAAATGAAAATTGTATAAGTGCCGTTTTTTGGCGGTGCGCGATTAAAATAAGGCAATGGGCGCAACCACCGAAATTTAAAAAAGCACAAATTACCGCACTCGAGGTCCAAGATTTAGGAAAGTTTTTTTGAAATCCTGAATTCTGCGCTGCGATACTTTTACCTTACTGCCATTTTCGAGTTCCACCATTTCTTCATCTTTTAAGTATTGCTTACATTGATTTAAGTTGACTACATATTTATGATGTGTTTGGAAAAATGTAGCAGCAGGAAGCAATTCGTACACCTCGTGAAGCAACTTGATGACAACAATTTTGCGGCCATCGAGCAAATAAATAGTGGTGTAATTACCGCATCCTTCGCAATAATTAATCATGGCAATGACTACAAATTCGCAGCCATTTTCGTTTGGCACAGCTATCTTTTCGAGCTGGTGCACATTGTACAAATTAAATTCTGTGTTCATACCAATTACTTTTTGCTCTGCACATGCAGCAATTTAAAACACGGCAGAAGGTTAAACAATTCAGACGTTTCGCGCATACACGCAAAGCATCAGCAGTAATAATTATGATGATTCAACGATAGAAAAATATAAAATTACAGGGTAGTAATTTCCATTAGCAGTTTTTATTTTTGATTGTTTGTATTAATTGCTTTAGCTAAATCTACGGCAAAAATACGGAAATATTTTTGAGAAAACAAAATTTGAAATCGAAAATTTATGAAGCAGGGGAGGGGAAGGGGAGGGGAATTATAAATTATAAATTATGAATGGAAGAAAAATTAATGATTATTGGCGGTTGGCTAAATAGCCTCTTTGCGAACTTTGCGTAAAACCTCTTTGCGACCTTTGCGGTAAAAAAACTTTTTCATTCCAAAATTCTAAAATTTGAAATCTGAAATTTGAAATCTCACATCTCCCATCTCATATCTCCCATCTCTATTGCCTACTGCCAAATTGCTCAATTGCTCAATTGTCTAATGATTATTTGAAGCAAAAAAAACTCCCTGCATTTACTTGCAAGGAGTTTTTTTGAATTACCTTTTTATTGGTTTTAATTGAGAACTAATTTTATGTTTTTAATTTCTCGCTTGTCGTTTATGATGTTTACAAAATATACACCTTTAGCATATCCTGTCATGTCAATAACAGTGGTGTTTACATTCTGTATTTCCTGTTCCAGATTTTTTATTTCTCTGCCTGTTACATCTGTAATTTTAATGACTGTGTTTTTTTGAACATCATTAAATTGGATGTTGGTTAAGGCCGAAAAAGGATTGGGATAAATACTTACCTGGCCATTGGTCTGCACTTCTGCAAGCCCTATGGAGGTCATATTAAACGAAGCTGATGATACCGAGCATCCGTTGCCATTGGTAACTACCACAGTGTACACACCATTTTGAGTAAAGGTGTAGGTTTGGCCTGTAGCGCCTGCTATCAACACACCATTGAGATACCATTGATTTCCGGTAATGGCCGAAGAAACAAAGTTGCCCGAATTAACGGTAATGGTTGGAGTAGGGGGATTGGGATTAACAGTAACCACGGATAGTGCAGAGTCGGTACAACCCAGAGCATCTGTAATAACCACCGAGTATGTTCCCGATTGATTTACCAAAATGCTTTGAGAGGAAGCTGAAGTATTCCAAAGATAGCTGTTGTTCGCATTAACAGTAAGTGTTACCGAGTCGCCCTGACAAAAAGTAGTAGGTCCGCTTGGGGTGATGTTAGCAACAGGATTGTCGACCGTTATGGTTTGTACAGTAGAAACAGCCGAACAGTTATACATGTTATAAGCCGTTACTGTATAGTTTCCCGACTGATTAACAGTTATACTCTGAGATACTGCCCCTGTGCTCCAGTAATAGGAGTTGGCCACAGAAGAGGTAAGAGTAACCGATTGCCCCATACAAAAAGCTGTAGGTCCGTTAGTCGTTACAGTAGGCACAGTTTGTGAAGGATTAACAGTAACCGTAACAGGGTCGGAAGTTACAGAGCAACTGCCGTTGGATACGGTAACAGTAAATACTCCTGAAGCAGTAACAGTAATACTTGATGAAGATTGTCCACCTGACCAGTTATACGATGCATATCCGGTGCCGGCATTCAACAGCACACTGCCTCCCTGACAGAAAGTGGTAGCACCCGAAGGTGTAATGCTTGCCAGCAAAGGCGTTTCGGTAATCTGAAAGAATGACGAATATCCCGGACATCCGGTTCCATCTGTTACATATACCTGATAAAAGCCCGATGCGTGCGCATAATACGATGCTCCTGTACCTACCAGTATGTTTCCTTTAAACCAGGTGTAACTGCTGTAAGTTCCCGATGCTGTTAGCAACACACTATCTCCGGGACATATATTATTAATATTACCGGCTGATGTGATAACAGGAGTAGGTTGAGAGGTGCAAGGCAGAAAATGAATGGCAACCGTAAACACAGGACTCCATGCACCAGCCACATCTTTTACCCGAACACTTAATGAGTGATAACCCGGGTTAGGAAGATAAGACCAGTTTTGAGAAACTGTTTCGATGGCATCATTATAATTTCCGTCAAAAGCTACCATAGCAATGCCTGCGCCTTGTCCGGGGTCGGTATCGAAAAACATTTCACCGCTTATAATTTTTATGCTGCGCAATGTGTATGCATTTTCGATATGAACCACTGTGGAAAATACCGGCCCCCATGTGTTGGCAAGGTCTTTAACTCGTACATTTAATTTATGCAAACCAAGCGAAGGAGTGGCGAGGGTATTGTTTAATACACTTTCTACAGCATCCGAATAGTTACCATCAAATGCCAACATAGCAGTACCGCTGCCTTGTCCGGGGTCGGTATCCCAGAATAACTCGGCAGAAGAAATTTTTAAACTACGTGCAGTAAATGTATTTTCAACATGAACAACTCTCGAAAACACCGGCCCCCATGTGTTGGCCACATCTTTAACTCTTACACTTAGTTTGTGAAGTCCAAGTGAAGGAGTGGTTAGCGTATTGTTCAATAAACTTTCTACTGCATCTGAGTAGTTTCCATCGAAAGCTAACAAGGCTGTACCGTTGCCTTGTCCAGGGTCTGTATCCCAGAATAGTTCAGCAGCAGCCACTTTTATGGTTCGAGTGGTAAGTAAATTGTCTACTTTAAATGCGGTGGAGAAAACAGGTCCCCAGTTGCCGGCCACATCTTTTACGCGAACACTTAATTTATGCATTCCGCTTGCAGGCGCGCTTGTAGAGTTATTTAAAACAGATTCGACAGCATCCGAATAGTTACCATCGAAGGCAACCATCGCGGTTCCGTTTCCTTGTCCCGGGTCGGAATCAAAAAATAATTCTGCTTGTGTAATTTTTACGGCACGTACAGAAACCACGTTGTCCACATGAACAATGGTTTTGAACACCGGTCCCCAGTTGCCATTCACATCTTTAACACGTATGTTAATAGAGTGAAAGCCCACACCGGAAATGGAAATACTGTTTTGCACAGCAGTTTCCAGAATGCCATCAAAAGAGCCGTCAGCGGCTGTCATTGAAGTGGCACTGCCCGGGCCGGGGTCGGTGTCGATAAAATATTCGGCTTGTGTAACCTGCGCCTGGAGCGCGAAACAACAGCAAACGAATACAAAGGTTAATACTAATAGTTTTTTCATCTTAATTGTTTTAGAAGATTGATAGTTGGTAAATGGTTATTTATAATAGGATGTTTGAGAACGAACAGAATTCATCTTACATCTTTATTATTTAAAAATTCCCGATAAGATTACTATCTATCAAATGAATCTCCTTTAACATTAAGTGTGCTACCAAGGGTAATTTTGCGAGGAGCACGAACCAGATACACACGTGCAGCTCCGGTAACAGGATAAAAATTATCTTGTGTAAACGAACCTCCAAATGCTCCGGCATCGTTGCGCGTTAAGTTAATATCATAATATGCTTCATCTGGCGAACCTCCGTTAATGGCATCTGTACCTGAGTTAGGACGGTAGTTAGCATCAAGGGTGGTGTTGCTGCTCAGGTTATTTGTGCCGTCATCAATGATTCCATATAGAGTTAAAGGATTGCTCATATAATTATAGCTGGTTTGAACAGGTCCGCCACCAGTAATATATACACCGTTCGATCCACCTGTTGCAACAATAAGGTTATTGATTATATCATGAAGTGAATTTGTAACCGTGGTAACCATTATTCCGTAAGAAATAGTAGTGGACGGTGCGATTGTATTATTAAGAATTGTATTTCTCCCTAAATTAGTGTTTTTAGCAGAATATGTTCCAATTCCGCAATAAAGAGAAGCGGGCGCTGTAACCACATTGTTTGAAATGTAAAAATATTGGTTAGAACTATTAAAAATAATTCCTGTTGGATAGACTCCGCTGGTTAGAATTATTTTGTTTCCAACAATTAATACACTGTCATTAGTAGCTGTTGCATCGTTGTTTACTACTATACTACCCGTCTGTCCTACACCATAAGAAGGATTAGAAATAGTGGTTACATCATTTCCTATTGCTTTTCCATAACGAAATGCAATACTTCCATTCGAAAATACACACGAAGCAACTGTTACATCTAGATTGTCGAAATCGAGACTTACTGTTCCATTTCCGAAATTACAATTCATTACACTTATTTTGCAACGTGCACCAGCCGGGCTATTTCCTGTTACGGTTAAATTGCCCGTTAGATTATTCATTCCGATAAAAACTATAACACGGTTGGCTGCTGGAGTGATGGTAATATTACCTGATACCGCATACTGACTACCTTCTACATTGCATAGAAATTGTAGTGTTTTGGTAATGGTAAGGTTTTCGGCATACGGAGCATTTCCGGCTTTTGGATTAATAATAATACGGTCGCCATTGGCGGCAGCATTAATAGCATCAGTAATGGTGGAGTAACATCCTCCTGTTCCGTTTTCGGCTACACATAAATCGGCAGCACTCATTTTAGCAGTTGTTAATACGAATAACATTGCTGCAACTAATAGATTTTTTGATTTCATTTTTTTTAATTTTTTGGTTTTTAAATAATGGTTTAAATTGATGGGACAAAAGTAGAGCAGGCCCCAAAGAGCGGCAATACCAAAAAAGTAGTAATTGATGAAATGAAAAAAAAGTGGGTGACTATTTATTTAGGAAAAACTTTATTCAACGCTTCGGTGCGCGAATTAACTTGAAGTTTTTCGTAGATGTTGCGTATATGAGTACGCACAGTTTCGGTGCTTAAAAATAATTTATCGGCAATTTCCTTATAACGCAGCCCTTTTGAGAGCAATTCCAGTATTTGTTGTTCGCGTTCGGATAGTTTTTTGAGTTCTGTATTCTGAGTGTTGTTTTGTTGAAACGAGGCAACTATTTTCCTGGCTATATTGCTACTCATAGGCGATCCTCCTTTGTAAACGTCCACTATAGAGTCCAGTATTTTGGAGGGCTGTGTGGTTTTTGTTAAATAACCCGATGCTCCTGCTTTTAGTGCATTAAAAACTGAATCGGTATCTTCAAAAGCGGTACACATTACAAATTGTGTGTTGGGACAAAGAGGTTTTAACTCAGCAATACATTCAATTCCGTTTTTACCGGGCAGGTGAATATCCATCAATACCACATCCAGTTCGAGGGAGGGAATTGCTTTAATAGCGTCTTCTGCACTTTCGAAACCATTTATACAACTAAAGCCTTCGCTTCCGTTAATAAGAATGAGCAGACTTTCTCTAATCTGGTATTCGTCTTCTACTATGCCTACTTTAATATCCATGGGTACAAAGGTAAATTTGAATTTAGAAACAGGGTTACTACTTTAGTAGTATCGAGAAATTTTTACTGTGAAATTCGATAAGGTTTATAATGAATCAATCGTTATTTTTTTACTAATTTTAGTAAAGGCACAGTTACTTTTATCTCGGTATACTTATTTATTTCGCTTACAATATCAAAAGTACCTCCAAGATTCACTATTCTGTTTTGCATATTTCTCAACCCATTTCCTTTTTTTACGGTATTCTCGTTAAATCCTTTTCCGTTATCTTGTATGGTTATTTCAAAAAGATTATCTTCTACTTCGACAGTAAAAGTAATTAAGCTGGCGTGAGCATGTTTGGAAATATTATTCAACGATTCTTTAACAACCATAAATAGCTCCCGGTGGTAATCTTTGTTAATAGCTACATTTGGAATATTTTCCTGCAAGTGATATTTTACTTCAATAGGTAAACCTTCGAGATAATCGGTGGTATATTCTCTCATTCGGGCCACTAAGTTTGGCAAGGTGTTGTTATCCGGATTTAATGCCCAAATTAAATCGCGCATATTTTCTATCATCTTTTTAGCGGTTTCTTTAACCGATTCGCTGCTGTTGCGTATTTCAGGCAGGTTTTCAGATTTAGAATAAATTATTTCGCTCAAGAAATTTATTTTTGATAATCCCGAACCCAAATCATCATGTATATCCTTGGCTATTCTCAATCGCTCGGTTTCTTCGGTATCCTTTATAGCTTTATCGTTGGCTATCTTGTTTTTTAATTTCATACGACTTCTCCACAGCAGTGTTCCGCCTGTAAGAAGCGTTAACAAAAGAAATACAACAAACAATAAATAATTTCGTTTTTGTATCAATAGGTTCTGCTCGTTTAGTTTTAAGGTGTTTATTGCCTTTTCGTTTTGCAGTTTAGTTATCTCGTTATCTTTTTTTACCGTTTCATACTTAACCTGCATTTCGTTTAGCTGCCTTGTACTTTCAGCACTGATAAACTTATCCTTTTCAGCTGCGAGTTGTTTTTGGTAACTCAATGCAGTATTATAATCACCTTTTTTTGCATAAGCATCCGCTAATGTTTCGTAAACATTAATCAGTATTTCAGCTGCCTTTATTTCCTTCGCAATAGTCAAACTTTTAGTACAATAATCGATAGCTTTTTTCGTGTCGCCTAATTCTACATACAGGTTTCCTATATTATTAAATACAGCTGAAGCGAACCATTTATTTCCACTTTTAGTAGCAATATCAATTGCTTTTAAATTGTAATCAACGGATGATGCATAATCCTTTTTGAGCTTGTAAACAATAGCCATATTGGTGTATTCCATTGCCACATTATCGGGATTGTTTTTTAGGTAAAAGCTCAAAGCGGCATTGTAGGCTGATAGAGCTTCATCATATTTTTGTTGTTGCTCAAATACTACTCCGTTGCTGTTGAAACAATCGGCAAGCAAACTACTATCTTTTATCTCTAAGGCAATCGTTTCGGCTTTTTTGTAAAAGTCAAGTGCTTCGGGAAATTTCTTCCAGGTTACATAAAGTATTCCAATGTTTTTAAGAAGTGATGCAGTGTTTTTTTTATCTGACGAAGATTCGGCAATTTTCAAGGCTTTTTGGTAAAACTCCAGCGCTTTGGTGTTTTCTCCCTTATCAGCAAACACATTGCCTATATTAGTATATGCTTTTGAAAGAAGGGGATTATTTTTTTTCTGTGCTGCTTTTTCTGCAACATCGTTCAATGCTTTTAAGGACTGGTCATAGTCACCTTTTTTGTAGTGATAAACACCAATCTCAAATTCTGTACTTACATCATCAGGATGATTTTTAAGCTGAGCCTCGAGGCTGTCAATTTTTGAACTTTGAGAAAAAGAAAATAATTGAAAAATACTAAACGTAAGGATGAGTAGGGTTGGTTTTTGCATGATGAGTTTTTGTTTAAGGTTGGTTAACTCCTTTGTTGGTTAAAAAACTGTCAATAGAATAGAAAATGTTTTCTTGTTATGAAATATCTGTTATAAGTTAAATTTTATTCAAGTTAAGTTAAAATCAAACTGCAGCCATTCCGGCAAAGTCAGAAAGGATACAGTTTGATAAGTTCATTAGTCTTCAGTTTTTATATTGAATTGTTCAGAAAATGTCTAGTTGAATAATTAAACAAAAATTAATTAATTATTCTCCGGCTCTACCGTTCGATTTGGCAACTTGATTAGCGATGCGGTACAACAAACGGGCACCTACATTGGCATCCCATTCGTCTCCTCCCGGAGCCACTTCGTTAATGTCAAAAGCAATGATGCGTTTACCCGATTCGACAATCATCTCGATAAGCATTAATATCTGTTCGAACTCAAAACCTCCGGCCACAGGAGTTCCGGTGCTCGGGCATAGTTTAGGGTCGAGGCCATCTATATCAAAACTTAAATACACATCTTCAGGCAAAACTGAAATGATTTCGCTGCAAATGCTTATCCAACTGTTGCCGTTATATTTTTTGTGTTTGATGTCGCGGTCGAAAAAAGTAACAATTCGTCCGTTCGAATTTTGAATTAAATTGTATTCGGTTTCGCAATAATCGCGAATACCTACTTGCACCAGTTTAGAAACCTGAGGAATTTTAAGTGCATTGAACATAATAGAAGCATGCGAAAATTCGAATCCTTCGTAAGCATCGCGCAAATCGGCATGTGCATCTATCTGTAAAATGGCAAACGAATTATTTTTTTCGGACAATGCTTGTATCAATCCAAGTGGTGTGCTGTGGTCGCCACCAAGCAAAGCAATGATTTTATTTTTATTTAAAAACGAAAGACAAGTTGCCTTTACTTCGTTATTCATTTCCACACATTCGGCATTGATGAGCTTTAGTGTTTTTTCCATCTCATCATTGGTTTCGGGCGTATCTCCTTCTTCGAGCAAACCGATATAGGTTTCGGCTTTTCTTCTCAGACTTTCGCTTTTGCTTTCTATATTATTTGATGGAGTATCCATAGCAATACCAATTTTCCAGGCATCCTTAATAGTAGGGTCGAACAAATCAACTTGATAAGATGCATTGTAAATAGACTGAGGTCCTAGTGCTGTTCCTCCGCTGTATGATACAGTAACTTCCCATGGAACGGGAATTACTACCACTTCGGCTTCGTCAGTAGTAAACGGTAAGCCGTATATATTATTGTTTTCATCACCCAAACCATTCGGGTCGAAATTATTTATTTTATCTTGTTTTGACATAACAGTGTTTTTAAAAATTGAGTTGCGAAAGTACTAAAATAAAAAAGTCCCGCATTACTGCGGGACTTTTTTTTCTGATAACAGAATAATACTATTTGTTAACAGTTTTTGCTAAGTCAGCACCAGCTTTAAATTTAGCAACTTTTTTAGCTGCAATTTTAATAGCTTTACCAGTTTGAGGGTTACGGCCTGTTCTCGCAGCTCTTTTAGAGATAGAGAAAGAACCAAAACCAACTAGCGCAACTCTGTCTCCTTTTTTAAGAGCTTTTGTTGTAGCGTTAACGAATGCTTCTAATGCTCTTGTAGCATCAGCTTTTGACATTTTCGCTTCTGAAGCGATTGATTCAACTAATTCTGATTTGTTCATTTTTTGTTTTTTTAAAAGGTTAATAATTATTTGTGATGCAAAAATAAATGTTTTTCATATACAATAGTACGTTCGGGGCGAAAAAAGTTCAAAATTGTTGATAAGTCGCATTTTTGTTAATAACTCGTCCTGTAATGGCACTTATAGTTAGGTTACAGTAAAAAATAGTTCCGAACGGTGTTCTGAGGTATAACTACAGCAAAAAAATGCTCCGAAAGGTGCAGTATAGACCGATTTTAAATTATGTTATTTGGGTGCAATTTCTGAGCTTGTTTTCCAGGTGTTGTCCATCGGAAACCCGCGCAGAAAGTCGGTTACAGGCATTCTTTTCTTTCCGGCCAGTTGAATATCGAGCAGAGAAATATACCCATCAGCACAGGCTATTTTCAAAAATGTCTTCGAATCGGTGTGTACACTGCCCGGCAGAGCCGAATGAGCGGTATTTTGCTTTTCGCACATAAAAACCTTCAGGGAGGTGTTTATTTCTTTTGGCGAACACAATATAGTGTAAGCAGCAGGGTAGGGGCTCAATCCTCTGATAAAATTATACACTTGTTTTGTGGTTTGGTGCCATGGGATGATACAATCTTCTTTAAATATCTTAGGAGCGGAATTTATTTTTGCATCCTTACCTATTAATGTGTTCTGGTCTATCTGGGGGTAGGAGTGGCTTTCTATGGCTTTTACGGTCTTTAAAATAAGTGAGGCTCCATTGTGCATCAATTTATCGTGAACAGTGCCTGCATTGTCGTTTTCTTCAATCGGAGTTTTTTTCTGTAAAATTATTTTTCCGGTATCTATTTCGTGTTGCAAAAAGAATGTTGAAACACCTGTTTCTTTTTCTCCATTCATGATAGCGCGGTTGATGGGTGCTGCACCTCGATACTGAGGCAATAACGAACCATGAAGATTAATAGTACCCATTGGGGGCATGTTCCAAACCACTTCGGGCAACATACGAAACGCAACCACTATCTGTAAATCGGCTTTTAATTGACGGAGTTCGTTTAAAAAAGTTTCGTCTTTTAATTTGTCCGGTTGCAATATGGTAAGCCCTTTTTCTACTGCATATTTTTTTACTGCCGATTGTTGTACCTGTTGTCCTCGGCCAGCAGGCTTATCGGGAACTGTAACCACAGCTACTATATCGTAATTGTTTTTTATAAGTATATCGAGCGACTCCACCGCAAAATCGGGGGTTCCCATAAATATTATTTTCATAACGGTTTATTCAATTAGTATCGGAGGGTAAAACTATAAATAAAAGTTACAGCATCGATTTTTATTTTACTCACAAATTCTATTTGTGAATATTTCATAAAAATAATTCATTACTCAGTTTGATATGGAATTATGTTATACTTTTATCCCACTAATTTTAATTACTAAACCAACTAACTATTTTAATTATTTAATCGGTTATGAAAAAAATTGTGTTCCTACTTTCTGCAATTCTCATCTTTTCTCATTCATCATTTGCCCAAGACAAAGCTTTTAAACGTGGTAAAATTACCATCAGCATAGGAGCAGGATTAGGGATATACGGAACCAAAACTCATCACGAGCAAAACCAAACCGTTTATTCAGGAGGAACTTTGCATACCGAACGTGTGGTGAAAGACACCACAGGTGGGGCTGGAGCGGGTGTATTTCCGCTTACAGTTGAATTTGGATTGACCAATTGGCTGGGAGTTGGCGCTCGACTTGGCTTTTCGAAATACATTGCCAATGCAGATTCAACAAACAAGAACATTAAACCTACTGTTTCCGGATTAGACGAACAGTTGCTGGTTAATTTACATTTTGTAAAAACCAAACATTTTGATATGCCTCTTCAACTTACGGTTGGATACTCTAATTTAAAATATAGGAGTAATGATGTGAAGGCAAGTATGGCAAAAGGAGGGGGGCTTACGTATGGATTTGCTCTGGTTCCTCGTATTTATTTTGGCGAACACATCGGTATGTTTTTTAATCTGGGTTATACCGGGTTTAAATATCCTGACATGAAGTTTTCCGACAGTTCTAATTCGAGTTTGAATGCCGATTCTGGCGATTTGAAATATAATCTTTCGGCCAGCGGGATTAATGCTGGTCTCGGACTTGTGGTTAAATTTCTATAATCAGTTCGTATTTATTTGCGGATATTTCCGATTCCGTTTTAGTTGAATAAAGTAAGTTCTTTAATTTTTTGCCAGGTCAATAGCCTGAAAGTATTTTAAGTTATACTAAATATGATTTTGGTCAATTATGCCTTTATCATATAGTTATATTTTCGTTTTTTTTATTAAGTATTCTGTTAAAGCAATTAATTATTTTAAAAGATGAACCCACTACAACAAAAAATGAGTGATTACACTGCCCCGCAGGAAGTGAAAAAGCAGGGCTGCTATCCTTATTTTAATCCTATTGAATCCGTTCAGGATACGGAAGTTTTAATTAAGGGTAAAAAGGTGCTGATGTTTGGTTCTAATAGTTATTTAGGATTAACCAATCACCCCAAAACTAAAGAAGCCGCTATTAATGCAATTAAAAAATATGGTACCGGATGTGCCGGTTCTCGTTTTTTAAATGGCTCTCTCGATTTG
Organism: uncultured Bacteroidota bacterium; assembly: GCA_903926385.1. Taxonomy (GTDB): domain Bacteria; phylum Bacteroidota; class Bacteroidia; order 2-12-FULL-35-15; family 2-12-FULL-35-15; genus 2-12-FULL-35-15. Next base: position 22,794 of record CAIYIS010000072.1, on the reverse strand, counting down.
CACGAACAACTCGAGCATGCCCTTGCCCAATTTGTAGGCAAAGAGTCGGCTTTGGTTTATAGCACAGGGTTTCAGTCTAACCTGGGCACAGTGTCGGCACTTACCGGAAGGCATGATTATATCCTGATTGACGATAGCGACCATGCTTCTATTATTGATGGTTGCCGACTTTCGTTCTCCAAGATTATTAAGTACAAACATAACGATATGGAATCGCTGGAAAAGGAATTGAAGGCGCTTCCATTAGATAAGATTAAACTTATTGTTATTGACGGGGTATTCAGCATGGAAGGCGATATTGCGAACTTGCCCGAAATAGCCAGACTGGCCGAAAAATATGCCGGAAGCATTATGGTAGACGAAGCCCATTCAATTGGTGTTATTGGCAAACATGGAGCCGGTGCAGCATCTCATTTTGGTGTTACCGATCAGGTGGATGTTATCATGGGTACATTCAGTAAATCGTTGGCAACGGTGGGTGGATTTATTGCCAGTTCGGAGGCTACCATCAATTACCTTAAACATAATTCGCGTTCGCTTATCTTTAGTGCAAGTATTTCTCCTGCCAATGCAGCAGCAGCTCTAGCGGCTCTGGAGATATTGAAATCAGAGCCAGAGCGTGTGGAGCAATTATGGAAAAATACGCATTACGCAAAAAGACGATTGAACGATTATGGTTTTGATTTAGGTAATTCCGAAACACCTATCATTCCTATTTATATTCGTGACGACATCAAAACATTTACACTTACCAAAATGTTGCTGGATGACGGAGTGTTTGTAAACCCTATTGTTTCGCCTGCTGTACGAAGCGATTCTTCTCTGATTCGTTTTTCTTTGATGGCTACACATACTACCAAACAAATTGAAACTGCCATCGAAAAGATAAGCAAAGCTGCACTAAAACTTAATATTATCTCTAATCAACAAACAACAGCCTAACCCATGATTACAATAAGCAAGGTTACTTCCAAAAAAGATAAACACGAATTTATCGATTTTCCTCACGAGCTTTATAAGAACGACCCCAATTATGTTCCGGAGCTTTACATAGCACAAAACGATTTGTTAGACCCTAAAAAGCATCCTTTCTTTAAGCATTCTAAATTGGATATGTTTTTGGCAAAAAAAGATGGTAAGGTGGTGGGTCGTATTGCGGCTATTCGTAACAATAATCATATTTCATATACCGAATCGAACGATGGTTTTTTTGGTTTCTTTGATGTGATTAACGATTACAAGGTAGCCGAAAAACTGCTCGACACAGTTAAAGAATGGGTAAAAGCAGAAGGTCTGAAAGCCATTATAGGGCCTGTTAATTTTTCTACTAACGAAACGTGCGGAATGCTGATTGAAGGATTTGATACTCCTCCGGTGGTAATGATGACCTATAATCAGGAGTACACGCCTAAGTTTATGGATAAATATGGCTTCAGAAAAAAAATGGATTTGATAGCCTACAATCTTATCGATACTGAACTTTCGCAACGAACAGTAGAAATGATGGGCAAACTCGAAGTGCGTTTGAAATCAAAAGGCATTACCATCCGTACGGCCAACATGAAAAATTTTAAATCGGAGATAGAAAAAATAAAAGAGATTTATAACACAGCCTGGGAGAAAAACTGGGGGTTTGTACCTATGACAGATGACGAATTTAACTTTATGGCAAAAGACATGAAGATGATTCTTGACCCTGATTTTTGTTACATAGCCGAGCATAATGGTAAAGCAGTTGGTTTCTCTCTCTCCATTCCCGACATGAATCAGGTGTTTATTAAAGTTAAAAAAGGAAGACTTTTGCCAACCGGTTTGTTCAAAATACTTTTTGGTAAAAAGAAAATAAATAAAATTCGAATCATTACTCTGGGTGTTATTGAAGAGTATCGTAAAATGGGTATTGAGTCGTGCTTTTATGCCCGAAACCTGATTACTACCAAACAAAAACACATTACTACAGCCGAGGCTTCGTGGATTCTGGAAACAAACGAAATGATGAACAGAGCCATGATTAATATTAATGCTAGGCCTTATAAAAAATACAGAATGTATGAAATAGACTTGTAGAATGAAAAGAATACTTATAACAGGTTCGAGCGGATTTATCGGTAGTTTTTTGGTAGAAGAAGCATTGAACCGAAATTATGAAGTGTTTGCAGGCATTCGGAAATCAAGTTCCAAAGCCTTTCTCCAAGACCAGCGTATTAAATTTATCGAATTCGATTTTTCGGATACGGCCTCTCTTAATAAACTGATTGCCGAAACTCCGGCTTTCGATTACATCATTCACAATGCAGGAGTAACTAAGGCTGCCAGGCGCAGCGATTATTTTACTGCCAATTATCTATACACCCGAAACTTTGTGGAAGCTCTCATTACTCAACATAAAGTTCCCCGAAAATTTATTTACATCAGTAGTCTGGCTGCTTATGGCCCGGGCGATGCATCATCGCTTTCTCCCGTTAAGGCTACCGATATTCCTCGTCCGGTAACGGCTTATGGAGAGAGTAAACTAAAGGCCGAGCAATACTTTTTATCGCTTACCGATTTTCCTTATATCCTCATTCGGCCCACTGCTGTTTACGGCCCCAGAGAGAAAGACCTGCTTACAGTGTTTAAAATGATTAATAATAACACAGAGCTTTTTGTAGGATTAAAAAAACAATACCTCACTTTTATTTACGTCAGAGATTTGGTGAAAGCCATTTTTATGAGCATGGAATCGCCCGTTCAAAACAAAGGATATTTTGTTACCGATGGCAACGTCTACAATGCTTCCATGTTTGGAAGTTTGATAAAAACAGAGCTGGGCAAAAAAACAATTCGAATAAAGATTCCTGCATTCATAGCCCGTTGTGTGGCATCTCTGACCGAACTGAGCAAATACTTTACAGGCAAACAGCCTGTCCTCAATCTCGATAAAATAAACGAACTCGAAGCGGTTAATTGGAAATGCGATTTTCAACCCTTGAGAGACGATGTGCATTTTATGCCCGACTACGATTTAAAAAAAGGTATAACCGAAACCACCCTCTGGTACAAAAAATCCGGCTGGTTGTAATTCATCCGTTCATTCCTCCTTATGAAGCCAATCGTTTCCTTTTTCTTTCCTGCCAATTTTTCCGAATGTTCTGCCAACTGGCAAAAAGAATGGAAGCACAAAAAGTTCAGAATTCACTTGCTTCTTACCTTGGTTTATCTCATCGCCATCATCGCTTTTGTGCCCCCTTTTTTTAATTTTGTTCAAGCCCGACCAGGAATAATCCTCAACGATTTTGTCTTAAACATGCTCCCTCCCCGCGACATGTCCCTGTCCATTTTTCTGCTTATTTACTTCGTTATTTTACTTTCGATAATCAATGTAATTTGCTGGCCTGTAGTTTTAGTGAAAAGCATACAAGCCTATTGCCTTCTTATGACATTTCGAATCGTTTGTATGTATCTCCTTCCCCTCGACCCCGAAAAATCCATCATCTTCCTTCAAGACCCTATTATAGGAAATCTCATTTATCAAGGCACTCCAATTTCTAAAGATTTGTTTTTCTCCGGCCATGTCTCCACCATGTTTTTGCTGAGTTTAATTATGCCTTATCGCCCCCTCAAGTATTGTTTTATGGCTGCCACTCTCCTTGTAGCTTGTTTTCTCTTACTTCAGCATGTTCATTACACTGTAGATATCATTGTAGCCCCTTTTATGGCCTGGCTTAGCTATTTTCTTGCTTTTAAAATAAGGAAGACGGTGTTGGGACATTAAAAACAAGAATGAATGAACCCTTGCATTCGCTTCGATTTCTATATTCTAAATAAATAAGGTGTGATGATACCGATACTCGTTAGTGAACAAACTGCCTGAGACAAATAATTCAAACATTCGAACGGATATTCGAAGTTTTTCATTCAAATAAATCTGAATTAGTTGAAATGGCAACTTTATCCGCCCGAATGCCGGGCGCATTCGGGCAGATGCTTTCAGTATTCGCCCGAATACTGCTAATTTGTATGAAACATAGGCATCCGCAGGGGGTAAAAAAGGGAGTTTTTAGTGTCGAAACAGATTATTCGCCCGAATGCTATCAGTATTCGGGCAGATGCGTTAAGCATTCGCGGGGCTGCTGGTGGTATCCCTTTGGATAAACAAGCGAAAAATGAGGAAAAGGAAACCGGAAAAATGAATAATGTGATTAATTATCAGTATATTAATTTGAGTTGAAAGTTAGATTAGGCCTGTTTTCCACCACCTTAATTCTAAAGAAAATAGTAATAGTTTAGTAAGTTTGTTCCATAAAAAAAGCCCCTTAAAGGGGCTTTTTGTGTAGCGAAAAGGGGAGTTGAACCCCTGACCTCAGGGTTATGAAACCTTTCCAAAAAACAAGAATGCAGCAAAATCAATGCTTTCGGAGGGTCTAAATGTCAAAATTTGACAAAAAACAGACCAAAATCCTACTCCAAATCCTACTCCAATTTTCAACCAAAATTTAGCTCGATTTTTTTTGCCCAAAAAACCACTAATAATTGGACCTTTTTTTGCTCTTTCGAAAGTCGCTTCTTCGATATTATTATTAAAAATAAATGCTATCATTTTTGAATGTTTTTAAATGTCAAGAATTTTATTTATTCCTCAATTAATAAACTTATTATATTCTTAATAAATTTATTCTTAATGTTAAAGTTTGCTTTAATTGTTCTTTATGCTCAGTGGGTAGAAAACTATTTTCAATCCACCAGTTTGCATTATCTATTTTGCTAAAAAAATGTTGAAAAATAGTTTGTTGTTGTTTTTCTGTAAGCGACAAACTTTTTCCAAGAGCAATGAAATCGTTTTTAGTAAGTTTATTTTTTCTTCCATTTATTGTTAAGCTCATTTGCTCTGATTCATTCTTTATTAACAGAGTTGTACTTACCAAATCATACGCTGGACTTAATGAAAAAGTCCCATCCTCTTTTTCAAGCATCGAGAAATTCTTTAAGTGCATATCTGCATTCCCTATTATAAAACTAAAAACAACCAATTCAAAAAAGTGTAATGAATCTAATCCCGAATGGGTAGAATACAGCTTAATAATTTTGCCAGTATTTTCATAACTTCCCCTGTACTTGTGTTCTGTAAGGGTTTCCGATAGTTGACATAAATCTTCACATGCTAACTTCAATTCTCCATTTCGTTCAAACCTTTGTGTAATATAGGCTAAAGAATTACTTGGTAACCTAATCAATCCATGAACAGCTGTTTGAATTCCAAACTCTGCGGCTAGATGCATACACAAATCTTCATTCTCTGGCAACGCTTTGAATACTTCACTCTGTGGCTTGATTATGTAATTACACTTACCATCCATTACAGTAAAACGAACACTTTTCTTTTTTTCTTCCAACCATATACTCAGCTTTGGCTGAACACCAGTAATGGCATTGTGCGCTCCTAATAATTCCTTTGCATAAGCTTTGAGTTTACTTTCATCAAAATCAATTGACGGTATTTCTTTCAATCCAAAAGTGCTTATTACACACTTTGTATGATAGTCTTTTTCAGATTTAGAGAGTGGTTTATAACAAAGTAAACAGTTCATTTATTTTTTCTTCTTTATACTAATATCACCGATACAATCTTCGCAAAGTGTCAAAAGCAAATTCATTCTGTCTCTCTTATCTAATTTCCAGTTGTCCAATGCGATTTCCAGTAACCATCCTTCAGGGATTAATCCATCAAAAAACGGCAACATGTTTTTATCGTTAAATGTTTCAGATCTTAGTGGGAACGTTCTACTTACTACCCCATATATTGGACTCCTTAAATATTCTTCATTATATTGAAAGGAATAGCCATTTTCATCTTCCCATACTGTGCCTGCGAGCTTATCTTTTTTATAAACTAATCCCCTTTTCATTTTCTGTTTTATTGCTCTTCGATGGCTTGAATGTCAGTGTTTAAAATAATTTCAGTGAGTTTGTCCTCTGGCTTTTGCTGATATTTTATTGCATTATTATTTGAGACAAATTTCCAAGCATTTATCTTGTTATCCTTTTTATCTATTATCTCTTTTATAATAATCCCGTATTTAATTATTCTATTGGTAAGTGTTATTTTTATTGCTTTATTAAAGTAGTTCCAAAATATATCGTACGCATCAACCTGGTGCCTCGATGCATTTAAACTAAAACCAAGCAACGCTAAAACCTGATTTACTTTATCCAATTGAAGTGTCTCTTTCCCTTGCTCCATTTCACGGACGAAACGAAGACCTACTCCCGCTTTTGAAGCAAGTTCTTCTTGGGTCAATCCCAATTTCTTTCTATGATATTTTACAAATGATGCAATGTGACCCATAATATTATTATACCCTTTCGGGTGCAAATATAACAAATTAATAAATTAAAATACCGAACGGGTATAATTATTTGAATATGGTCCAATTTAATCCCGTTCGGGGGTAGTAAAATGCAAACATTTTAAAAGAGACAAATCTATTGGAATGATGCAACTTGATATACTTGAAATGGTTGAAATTGTAGAAGTTATTGTAGATAGAGCAAGTTTGATTTATGCTTAGTTGAAGAATCAAAAGGAGGAAGTAAGAATAAATCAATGAAATGATTTGTTTGAGTATTGCAAATTTGACACTTTCGAATCTTCATTTCGATAATTTGATTTTTTTTTATTTTATGCTTTCGGAATCTAATTTGAAATTTAATTAAAGACAAATTTTATTATTTATATTTGTTACATGGATGTAATTGTAATAGAAATTTCAGTTTTTGAAGAACTAAAACTTGAAATTTGATTAAATATTCGATTCATGAAGTGCATAATTCAAAAGTTAAAGAGGAACAAAGTGACTGTATTACTCTTGGAAAAGCGAAAATGATTCTACTTATAGTTCGAAGATCACTTGGCAAGAATTAAGAGGTAGGGGAAAGGTGGAGTTTTTTCAAGATGGAAGTTTGATTTTATATTCGAGAAAAGTATTATAAATTTATTCAGAAACGTATTGTTGAGAAGCAGTATTGATATACTTTCGTTCTAGTTGTGTTTCATTTTTTTCGCTCGATATTTAGGTCACTAATCTTTTGGTAAAAACTTCTAAAATTAAAATTTTGTAATATCCTATTGGTGGATATTAGTTGTATATTTGTGGGGATTTAATCGAGTTTCGTTCAAGGTTGAAAATCTCAAGCAAAAGCCCGATTCTTCAATTTTTAAAGAAAACAAACTCTGGCAAAAAAATTAAGTAATGAAAGATTTAGAAGATTACTTTAAACAAATACGGGATAACATAACTGGAAATGATGTTGAGTATGTGACACCGTATGGAGTTCAGCATATGATTTATCTGGATTGGATTGCAAGCGGAAGGCTTTATAAACCAATTGAAAAGATTTTAAGTGATGAGATAGGTCCATTTGTGGCGAACACGCATACTCAAACAAGTGAGAGTGGAACACGAATGACGATGGCTTATCATCATGCGCGAGACATAATAAAAAAACATGTAAATGCAGGTAGAGATGATATTCTTATTACATCGGGATTTGGAATGACATCGGTTGTAAATAAGTTGCAACGAATTCTTGGATTGAAAAAAGGAGGATTGCTGGACAGTGAGATATCGGAAAATGATAAGCCGATTGTTTTTTTGACTCATATGGAACACCATTCGAATCAAACAAGCTGGTACGAATCGAATGCAGATGTAGTGGTTTTGAAACCAAGTGCCGACTTGTTGATAGATTTGAATGAATTGAGAAATGAATTAAAAAAACACAAAAGCAGAAAGCATAAAATTGGAGCTTTTACGGCTTGTTCGAATGTTACGGGTATTGTAACACCATATCATGAAATGGCTCGAATAATGCATGAACATGGAGGAATTTGTTTTGTGGACTTTGCTGCATCGGCTCCTTATGTGGATATAAACATGAACCCAAAAGATGGATTGGAAAAATTGGATGCAATTTATTTTTCGCCACATAAATTTTTGGGAGGTCCCGGCTCATCGGGAGTGTTGGTATTTGACTCGAAGTTGTACAAAAATGATGTGCCTGATGACTCGGGAGGAGGGACATTAGACTGGTCGGACCCATGGGGAAAATATAAATACATTGATGATATTGAGGGGAGAGAAGATGGAGGAACGCCAGGTTTTATGCAGGCTATACGTACTGCTTTGTGTATAAAATTAAAAGAGAGGATGGGTGCAGAACGAATTTTGGCAAGAGAAAAAGAATTATTGAATATTGCGTTTAAAGAATTGGATAAGCTGGATGGTGTGAAAATATTAGCGAACAAACACCGTGACAGGTTAGGTGTTATTTCTTTTTATCATACAGATATTCATTATAATTTAATTGTAAAATTATTGAGCGACCGATATGGAATTCAAGTTAGGGGAGGGTGTGCGTGTGCCGGCACTTACGGGCATTATTTGTTAGAGGTGAGTTATGAGCAATCGTTGGAAATAACGGATAAAATAGGAACCGGAGACTTATCGCAAAAACCAGGATGGGTGAGAATGTCGATGCACCCAACATTAACGAATGAGGAAATAATATATTTTGCAAAGGCACTTGGAGAGATTATAGCTAACTACAAGGATTGGGGCGGAGATTATGTATATAATAAAAAGGTAAATGAATTTCAGAATGGTAAAGAATTGGAACGTGTTAAAATGGAAGTATTAAAATGGTTTGAGTGAGATAATAACTCAAGTGCATTATTAGAAAGCAACTATTTTGAACAAAAAAGAAGATAATGTAAATCTAAAGTTTTGATAGGTAAAGCAGAGAAGAAGCCGGAAGATTAAAAATCAGACTCCGAAATATTTTGATTCTAATCTTTTTTAGACTGCGTATTGAAAATAAAACCTACACTGAAAATGTTTTCGATGTTAATGGAAGGGTCATCTTTAAAGAGTTTTCTGATTTTAGAAATAAACACATCGAGGCTACGCCCCAAAAAATAATCGTTTTCTCCCCATAAATCCTTCAGCATTTCTTCACGCTTGATGAGTCGGTTTTGATTTTTAAAAAAATAATGAATGATTTCGCTTTCTTTTTGAGTAATTCGTTTGGTTTTTCCATTGGCAGTGAGGGATTGGTTTTTGAAATCGAAAAGAAAGATACCAATCGAAAAAATAGAATTTTGGGATGAATTGTTTTCGAGAGAAACTCTTCGCGTGATGGCTTTAATTTTCCAAAGAAGTTCTTGTTCATCGAAGGGTTTGGTGATGTAATCATCGGCACCGAGCGTGTATCCTTGGAATTTATCTTCCTTTAAAGATTTGGCCGTGATAAAAATTATCGGGATGTTATTATTTAAAGTTCTTATTTCTTTTGCTAAGCTGAACCCATCTTTTTTGGGCATCATGACATCGAGAAGGCATAAGTCAAAATGATTTTGGTGGAAGGATTTCAAGGCGATTTCACCGTCTTTGCAAAGCTTAACAAGGAAACCTTCTGATTCTAAATATTCGAGAAGAAGCATTCCTAAATTAAGATCGTCTTCGGCAAGTAAAATAGAGAATTTATGATTGACCATGAAAGAGCGGTAAAGTGATTTTAAAAGAAGTTCCTTTGCCAATTTCACTGATGACGTGAATTGTTCCTTGGTGAATTTCAATAATATTTTTGACGTAAGTAAGACCAAGTCCAAAACCTTTCACATCATGCAGATTTCCAGTGGGAACTCGAAAATACTTGCCAAAAATATTTTCGAGGTACTGCTTTTCAATTCCAATTCCTTTATCGGATATGGTGACTACCAAGTGATGTTCAGAAGAGGATGTGGAGATTGTTATGTCAGGTTTTTCGTTTGAATATTTTACGGCATTGTCGATTAAATTGCTGAGCGCATTGCTAAGTTGACTGGCGTTTCCAAAAACATGGTATTGACTAGCATTCAGGTTTAAATTAAGGGAGCCATTCTTGTTTTCAATTTGAATATTGATGGACTTCGCGGCTAATATAATTGTTTGATGAAAATCGATATTTGATTTTACACTATTGTTTTCGCCTCTTTCGAGAGCGGATATACTTAGTACTTGCTCCACTTGAATTCTCAATTTTTCGTTTTCTTCTAATATAACAGCAGTATAATGTTTGATTTTATTTTCAGAATTGATATTGGAATCTTTGACCATCATACGCCCTGCAAGAGCAATATTAGTGAGAGGTGTCTTAAACTCGTGAGTAATGTTGTTTAAGAAATCGGTGGTGTTCTCTGCTATTTTCTTTTCTTTTATTAAAGAAGCAATGGTTCTCCAAAACATAAAAAGAACAATAAGAATAAGGATGACCGAGGAAATAAACAAGATTCCCATCTCTGCAAGGATGAATTGTTTTTTGTCCGGGAAAATGAGTTTTAATTCCAATCCATTGTTGTTGGCCATTTCTTCCAATCGTTTTTTGAAAACATTGTTGGACGGTTGATAGTTTTTTATGAGAGCGGCCTCTGAGTTAGGCTTGATAACTTCGAATGAGTAGGGAATGTGAAAATTGTAGAGATTCATAAAATGAGTGAGTAGGGAATCAATTTTATGAATTTCTAATTCGCTTAATTTTAATTTGCATTCGGAAGAACTGTGCATCAAACAACAAGTGCCCATGCTGGTGCAAGTTTGTTTGTCAGAGCAAAGGGCTTGAGTGGTAAGCGAAAGCACCATGTTTGCTTTTTCATTAAACAACTCTTCTTTGACTTTTGCTGACTGTACAATCCAATTGAAATGAATGATTAGTACTAATACAAGTGCTATGGAAGAAATGATTATTGTTATGTATGACTTGTTAATTTTCATTTGTTACGGATTCAAAAGTAGTTAAATTTCGAGATTTGAGCGAGACATTAACAAGTCGTTAACATCTCAATAACTAGTCAATAACAACATTGCATGGATTTTGAATTTACCTTTGTAGTATAAATTTTAAAAAATAATACAATGAAAAAATTAATTTTAACAACAGTAACCGTTTTGTTTGTAGCTATGAGCTCAATTGCACAAGATGGAAGTAAATGTCAAAAAAAATGCGATAATAAGGGCGACATGAAAGCATGTGCTACTAAGGAAAATTGCATGAAAAATAACGGTGAGAAAAAATGTACTTCGGACATGAAATGTGACAAACATGATGCGAAGTGTGAAAAAAACTGCCAAATGAATGGCGAAAAGAAAGCAAACAAAGGTACGCCTGGAAAATAGTTCAAGGTGTTGTTTCCAATTTTTGTTTTGATTGGATGAATTGTGTTTGTAGTATGAAAGGCCTCATAGTAATATGAGGCTTTTTATTTTTATATCAGAATAGATTACTTTGATTGATGCATAGCATCAGTAAATCATAGGGCCACGGCTAAAGATATAGGTTGCGATAACCAGACCAATTAATGATAGGAAGTTTACACCAAAAATTATATAATAAAATGCTTTGACTGGCATGTTTCTGTAAATAAAGAAAAGTAATGCAAGTATAGAAAGGGCAATGAAAACGGATAAGAGGTAGTAAGTAATGGTGTTGGCTGAGTAGGTTTCTTTGTTTGTTATATCCTTGATGATTTTTGTTTCGTTAAGAATAAGTGATTTTGAAACAAGCACACTATCGTTTGCCTGAGGGAGGAGTTGCTCTGCTTTTACTTTTAATCCAACCTTTTCTGAGAGATTAGCAAGAGTGATGACTAAAGTTTGCTCTTCCTTGCTTCGGAAATCGGATGCAGGTTTTGTTTTGCTTGTGTAGCCAACTGTTATTTTGTTTGATGCAGTACGATTGGGCAATAGCCAGTCGATGCCAACAAAAAGTGAAAGAGATCAGGTAATAATACTGCTAATGATAGCAAGTTTGTAAATAAAAGAGCCGTGGTTTTGCGAAATTTCTTTTTGTTCTTCTAATATTTGTTTTTCCCGAATTTTGCGAACTCTATTCATTCGTTGTTCTAAGGTAAGTTCGTTCCGCCTTTTCATTTTCTAGTTATAATAAGGTGTAGTATCGATTTAGTTTAATTTTCTGGAAATGGCAATAGCTGCAATGGTGCCATCGGCAACAGCGGTTGTTATTTGACGAAATTTTTTGCTGTTAATATCGCCAACAGAATAAATATCCGGTAAGGAAGTTTCCATTTCGTCAGAAACTTTGAGGTATCCCCAATCGTCCTGTGCAAATTGATTAGTGAACATATCAAGGTTAGGTTGCATTCCGACAAAAACAAAAATACCGTCAGCAGAAATGGTGGTTGTAGTTTTGGAAATAATGTTTTCAATATTTACAATCATCTTATCACCTTCTTGAATAAATGCGAGAGGTTCGGTATGGAAGAGGAAATTGATTTTGGGGTTTGCAAAAGCTTTTTCCTGTGCTTCCTTGTTGGCTTGTAGTTTATCGAATTGATGAACAATAGTGATTTTTGAAGCGAATTTAGAAATAAAGTCGGCTTCTTCGATAGCAGAATTTCCCCCGCCAATTATGATGACTTCTTTGTCCTGAAAGTACTTTGCATCGCAAGTGGCGCAATAAGAAATGCCATGACCTTTAAATTCTTTTTCGCCCGGTATGTTTAAGGGACGAGGAGAAGCACCAGTAGCCAAGATTAAGTATTTGAAGTGGATTGTTTCGATTTCGTCAATAATTATGGACTTATTTTCCAGGTTAACTGAGGTGATATCGACTGCAGATTTGTATTGAACACCTGCTTTTTTGGCTTGTTCGGACATGTAATGAGAAAGCATGTAGCCATTAACGGGCTCAACAAATCCGGGATAATTAGAAACCTGATGAGTGGTGGAGACCTGACCACCGGGCAAAGCACGGTCGATTAATACGGTGTTAACCTTAGCTTGTCCGAGATAGATGGCGGCAGCCAAACCGGCAGGACCACCTCCAAGAATAACTGTATCGTAATAAAATTCTGTTTTTTTGATTTTAGATTTTATCAGAGCTACTTGTTGTGGAGAGATTAAGGAGTCGAGATTTGATGTTAGTTCAGAACGTTTGATGCCTCCTGTAAGAGAAGGGCCAACTTGCTTTCCGTTGTCGAAAAATAAAACGGTTGGAGAACTTTTAACATCGAGTTGAGTTGCCAGTTCACGATTTTCCTGACGAAATATTTTTACAAACGAGATATCGTTTCCATAAAATTCGGCACAACTGTCAAATTTAGGAGCGAGTGCTTCACAAGGAGCACATTCAGTGGAATAGAAATCGACAACAACTTTGCCACCGTTGAGAACTACTTTTTCGAATTCGGCTGTAGATATGGTTTTCATAATTTTAATATTAAAAGTTATTTACTAATGTATTGTACTATTATTTGAACAAGGTTTACTAATTAGCGACTTCGGAACCAAAATAAGCAGCGAAGCCAATTTCCAGTAATTCAGAGACAGGTCGGCAATCAGGGGAGCAAACGGAGCCGTTATTATTTTTAGCAACCGAACCGCATCCGCCTCCACAAGCTAATTGAAGATTGCAGTTTTTACATTGAGGAATTGAAACCACATCTCTTCTCTCCCATTCTTCGGCTAATTTCGTTTCCATTTTTATTTCGGGATAGAAAGTTCCCAGAGCTTCATTGGCTTTACCAACTGTGGCTGTGCAAGGGTAGATTGTTCCGGTGTAATCGAAAGCCCATTCGGTTTTACAAGCGGGGCAAGAGTCGAACAATGGACTAGGCAACTCTCCATTTTCGGAAAGAAATTTGGAGACTGAATAAGCGGGTTTATAAAATTTGAGGATATGAGGATATTGTTGAATAAGGGTATATAGATTTTCGTACAATGATACACGACTAAAAAGCTTGCCACCTGCCGATTGACAGTGATGTAATTCGTAGTTACGGCCAATTTGTGTTTTGAAGAACAAGCTTGATGTCCATCCTTTATCGATAGCTAATTGGGCAAGATCAGGAAGATTGGTGATGTTCTCTTTGTCAATCACCATTCTTAAATTTACAGTAAGTTGGTTGGCAATACATGCGTCAATGCCTTGAACAATTTTTTCGAAAGTAGGTCCACCACCTTTTAAGAATCTGCGGGTATTATGAAATTCGGAAGTACCGTCAAGGGTAATTTGAATTTCACGAATACGACCTTGCTTTAAAATGTCGATATAGTCGATGAGTGTATATCCATTGGTAACAAAACAGATGTCGATTTCTGAATTATTTGCTTGATTAATAAAATACTTGATTAGCTCTTTTTGTTTGGGGGTATTCAATAAAGGTTCACCACCAAATATGGTTATATATTTATGTTTGCCCGCAAATTCTTTTTGAATATAGACAAAGAAGGCATCAATAATTTCTGTGGTTAACACTCCTGTTGCAGGAGCATATTGATCTTGATAACAGTAAGAACAGGCAAAGTTGCAAGTGTAATTAGGAACGAAAAAAAGCTGAATTTCATCTTCATCACGCGTATCGATAAAATCGAGGTATTTACTTCGGTAAAGTTTGTCTTCTGCTGTTTTATCTGCTAAATAGCCTTTATCAATGAGTTCGTTTTTGAAATTGACATCTTCAATTTCATTGTTGTTTCGTACCTGATTAATCAGTTGGGCGAAATCAGGGCTTACAATATCAGCATTGCCTGTAAGCAGGTTTACGATAAAGTAATTTTCAGAATCTTTTATTTTCGAAAAAATATTATGTTTGGAATAATGCATTTTTGAGGAATTAAAATGTTACTTAAAAAAGAGTGCTGATTTATCAGCACTCTTTTGAATGAGCATAGTTTCTTAATCGTGGCAACCTGCAACGGTTTTAGAAATTTTGGCACAGCATTGAGCAACTTTGGCAGTAGACTCAACTTCTTTTTTTTTGATTAAACTTTTCATAAGAAAGCTTGTTTAAAAAATTAATAATTATTTATTGGTACTCTTTACTCGCATTATCCGCAACAACCACAGCTCTGTGATTTTTTAACAGCCGCAATTGTCCAGCTCGAAACCATCACCTTCCCTTTTGAGTAGGGTGAAGATTCCTCAATAATGTTTACTGATGAAAAACCAGCTTTTTCGAGCTGATTCAAATATTCTTCTCTTGTAACAGAACCTGCCCAGCATTCGGCAATAGCAACAGGGTCGTTTTTGTATTCATCGGGGATGGGTGATAATGAATAAATATCGCTGACAACAAATCTTCCTCCTTCATTTAAAATTCGATAGACTTCATTCCAAACCGCTTGTTTGTTGGAAGAATGGTTAATGGTACAGTTGGAAATGATAAGGTCGGCTATGTTACTTTTCAAATCGATGTGTTCTAATTCGCTTTTTATAAAACTCACATTTTTGACTTCCATTCGCTCAGCTGTTTTAATCGCTTTGTCAATCATGCCATCGGACATGTCGATACCATACACATGACCATTGATGCCAACTGACTCGGCAAGACGCAAAGCGTCTGTGCCTCTACCACTACCTAAGTCAACACAAACCTCATATGGTTTTGCTTCGGCATAATTAACAGCCCCACCGCACGAAAGGCAACAATCTGATGAAGCTAAGTCGGTATATCGTTTGTTTATTTCAATTGAACTTTCTTTAGTTAAATTTTCGTTTTTCATAATAGATTAATTTATAATTTTTATTTCCGGTTTAAAGATAATTTTTGACTTGGTGGAATTTGCAATTAAACAATTGTCTTCGGACTTTTGAAGCAAGAGTGTTGCTCTATTACTATTTTGCTTATCTGAAATGGAGAGAACTGGAGTTAATGTTATTTCACTAATCATGTATTTTCCGTTAACCATTTCCAATTTACCAATTGCTTTTGATTCGAAATTGATGAACTCTAATTCTGCATTTTCAGAAACAGAGAGAAAGGTTGTCATTAAGCAACTATTAACTGCTGCTAAAAGTAAGTGTTCGGGTGACCAGATGCCTTGAATACCATTAGGAAATTCAGGAGGAGTAACCACTTGGACGGATTTACTCAATTCTGGAGAGTGCAACATTCCTATTCTGCCGGATTGCCAGTTTAAAGACACTTCATAAAAATGCTCTGTGTTATTCATACAAGGTAAACACCACTCTGAAGAAAAATCAACCATTGGAGATTTGTTTAAATGTGTATTTTCTGAAAATGTCATACGATCTATATTAAGTGATTAACTTTTATTCGTGATATTAAAGGATTAATATTTTTCAGATTACTGATTTTCAACCATCACCTGAGGATTGAAGGTTATCTTTGATTTGACTGAGTTTGAAATTAAACAATTGGCTTCTGATTTTAATAAGACGCGTTCTGCTCGTTCCTTTTGATTTGCATCCTTTATAATAAGTATGGGGCTTAAAGTAACTTCGCTAATCATATATTTGCCATCCACCATTTCTAACTTACCGATAGCTTTTGATTCAAAACTTGTAAATTCAACTTTTGAATTTTCTGCGATTGATAAAAATGTTGTCATTAAACAACTGTTGACAGCGGCAACAAATAAATGTTCGGGTGACCAATACCCTGCAATTCCTTTGGGGAATTCGGGGGGAGTTACCACCTCAATAGTTGAATTTAATACCGGTGAACTCGCAATTCCTTTGCGGTCTGTTTGCCAATTTACTGACACCTCATAAAAATGTTCTGTATTCATAATTTTATTTATTTAAGTCTATTATTAATTTTAAATGATCGGCTGGTACAACCCCTGACTGTCGCCATTTTACATCCCCCCTTTTAAAAAGTATCAGAGTAGGCACACTATTTACTCGGTAAATACTAGCTGCTTTCGGGTTTTTATCAACATCCACTTTTATTATTGTTGCCGTTTCGCCCATCATCTTTTTCAACTGCTCCAAAATAGGCGACATCATTTTGCATGGGCCACACCATTCGGCAGAGAAGTCCACCAACACAGGTTTTTCTGAATTTATGATGTCATTGAAATTTGCCATACTGTTTTTAAACTTTATTATTAATTATTTTCGGTACAAAAGTCCGGCAATAAAAAATAGTGGTTGGGAACATTTGTTGGATAAGCCTTATTTTTATAAAATTAATTTTGATTTATAAAGAGAGAACCCATCATTCGATTTATTGAAAAACAGGCAATCGTCTTTATCAACAGAATGAAATAATAATCACAAATCCTGTGATGTTATGTTGAAGGAAATGGGTATTAGGAAGGAAATTGTTTATTTTTGAGTCAATACTTCAATATTGTTGCGCCCCAAAAGAACAAGCTTTTTTTGTTCCATTAAACGCAACAAGCGGCTAATTGTTTCGCGATGCACATGAAGTTCGTCAGCTATTTCCTGATGAGTGATATAAAGCACTCTTGTATTTAATGCCTTAGAACGCTCTTCAAGATAGTGCAGTAATTGGAAGTCCATATTACTAAACGAAATCAGGTCGATTACTTGAATTAATTCCGCAAAACGGTTGCTATAATTGTTACTGATATATGCTTTCCATTCAGGGTATTTGAACCAATCTTCGGTTTGAGTAACGGGTATTTGTAGTATTTCGGAATTAACTTCGGCAATAGCTTTTATCATGCTTTTTTTTCCGGCCTGACAACAAGTTAATGACATTGCACATGTTTGGCCAGGATATAAATGATATAAAAACGATTCAGCCCCATCCAAATTTTGACGAATGATACGAATACTGCCTTTCATCACTAGGGGAATAAAAAGAATTTCATCTCCTGCATTTATTATTACCTCTCCCATCTTGAACATTTTAATCTTTGCAGATGTTTCTATCTCTTTTATAAGATTGGGGTCGCTAAATATTGAACTTGCTTTTGACATTTTAAGTGATTGTGCGCTTCGATGTTTCCAAAAAAACAATAAGTAATGGATTGCGAAAGTAACAAAATTTCAATTGTCACTCTTTTAAGGAACATTTATTCTTATGTAGAATACTCAAATATTTAAGTATATTATGGATTGTAACATTTGTATCATTGCGTTTACAATAAATTGTTCAATTTTGCACTCGAAATGGTGAACATAAGAACCAACATTTAATACTAATGTTGTGACCCTAAGAAATCAGAACATTAATTAATTATTGAACCTTATAAAAAAAGAAAAGTGAAATGGAAAATTTTTGGAATGAAAGATATAACAGGGAGGAATTTGTTTATGGAGAACAACCGAACGAATTTTTTAAAGAACAACTCAGCACATTAATACCTGGCAAAATTATTTTGCCTTGTGATGGAGAGGGAAGAAATGGTGTACATGCTGCAATTTGTGGTTGGGAAGTATTGTCATTCGATTCGAGTGATGCAGGAAAGACCAAAGCTATGCGTTTAGCGAATTCAAAAAATGTTGTGTTAAAATATGAAATTGGGGATGCAACCGAAGTGGAGTACACTGAAAATAGTGTTGATGTTGTAGCTTTTATTTATGCTCATTTCACTCCAACAATTCGTCAGAAAATTCATCACAAAGCAATATCATGGCTAAAGCCAGGTGGAAGAATTATATTAGAAGCATTTAATCCAAAACAACTGGCTTTGAATTCAGGAGGTCCGAAGGATATTGCATTGCTGTATACGGAAAGCATACTTCACGATGATTTCAAAGATTTGGAAATAGGAGAATTGAAAACGTGCATTACCGAATTAAAGGAAGGAAAATTTCATGAAGGCCATGCTGAGGTTATTCGTTTTGTAGGGATAAAGAGATAGTAAGGTAAATAATAATCCTGTAGTCATAATTCTTCTTAATCTGACAAATTATCAACTTAGATTATTTGGCACGCCATTTGTTCGTATAAATACGAACTGTTTTTATTCTATATGGCAATCACATCAAAAAAATACACCGACAAACAAGAACTTGTTGCAAAGTTTGCTAATGCTTTAGGTCATCCGGTAAGAGTAGCAATAATCGAATTATTAAATAAGCAAAGTTGTTGTTATCATGGCGACATGTCAGACGAGTTACCCATTGCAAACAGTACACTTTCACAACATTTAAAGGTATTAAGAGAGGCTGGGCTAATACAAGGAGAAATCAACCCTCCCAAAACAAAATATTGCATTAACAAAGAAAATTGGAATTTAGCAAAAGGTTTGCTAATCGGTTTTTTCGACTAAAATCACCTCACCGTGATATTCGTCACATTACGAATAGTGAATATAAAGTAACTTTGCAAATAAATACAACAATGAAAAAAATAAAAGTATTAGGGCCTGGCTGTGCTAAGTGCAAAACCACCTACAGTAATGTGTTAGAAGCTGTCAAACAATTAGGCATTCAAGCCGAAGTAATCAAAATCGAAGACATTGAAGAAATGATGAAATACAATGTGCTTACTACGCCTGTATTAATGATAGACGAGGTAATAAAAGTAAAAGGAAGAGTTGCGGATATTAACGAAATTGTAGACTTATTGAAACAGTAAATTTTCATTCCAAAGGAAATTCAGTAATTTGTAAAATGGGTAAGCCCGACTACTATCAACTAAAATAATTGCCTCTGTAGGACAACAAGTTTTTGTTAACTTAAAAATCACGATGTTCAACTGGTTACAATATTTTGCCGATTGGCTCATTTATTCAATCATTGGCTTGTCTTCTCAAAATCATTGGGGGCAAGCGCTCAATTTTTTTGTATTCGACACCATCAAAATTGCCATCTTATTATTTGTAATCACTGTTATCATGGGTATTGTCAACTCTTATTTCCCTGTTGACAAAGTCCGAAATTTTTTAAGCAGAAACAAAATGTATGGCTTGGAATATTTATTTGCTTCCTCATTTGGAGTTATCACCCCGTTTTGCTCCTGCTCCTCTGTTCCTTTATTCATAGGCTTTGTAAAAGGTGGCATACCTTTAGGAATCACATTTACATATTTAATCACAGCTCCATTAGTCAACGAAGTCGCAATAGCAATTTTTGCGGGAGCATTCGGTTTTAAAGTAACCGCCTTGTATGTAGGCACAGGCATAGTATTAGGAATAATCGGAGGTTTTGTTTTAGGTAAATTAAAATTAGAAAAACATCTTTCCCCTTGGGTGCAAAACATTATTACCAACGCACAAACAGAAGAAGAACTACAGGAAGAAAAACTGACATTAATACAACGAATGCCATTAATATTAAAAGAAGCATTCAACATTGTAAAAGGTGTTTCATTATATATTATTATAGGTATCGCTATTGGTGGCTTAATGCACGGCTTTTTACCAACAGGCTTTTTTGAACATTACATTAATAAAGGACAATGGTATGCGGTTCCTTTAGCTGTGTTAATGGGTGTTCCAATGTATAGCAATGCAGCAGGAGTAATACCTGTTGTAAAAGTTTTAGTTGCCAAAGGAGTTCCACTTGGCACTGCAATCGCTTTTATGATGGGCGTTATAGGCTTATCATTACCCGAAGCAATGCTTCTCAAAAAAATAATGAATTGGAAAATGATTGCTATTTATTTCGGAACAACAGCTCTCTTTATGATTATTTCAGGATATTTATTCAACATAATTTTATAGTACAAATCAAAACAAACAATTAAACAAATGAAAAAATTAATCTTAACAATCACGGCCATTGCAAGCCTCTTTTTAATTTCTTGCAATTCTAATTCAACTGGTACAAATTCAAAAGGTGAAAAAGAAAACTTAACAGTAACCGAAGCAAACGCATTACTTAAAGCAAATGCTCTTCTTATTGATGTCCGAAACCCCGATGAGTTAGCCGAACAATCCTATGATGTAAAAGAAGTAGTAAACATCCCTTTGGCTGATTTAGAAAGCAACTTAGCTGATATCCCTAAAGACAAAGAAGTAATTGTTGCCTGCAAAGCAGGTGGAAGAAGCCAAAAAGCACTTGACCTTTTAAAGAAAAATGGATTTACCAACATATCAAATATGCAAGGCGGAATCACAGCCTGGACAGAAGCAGGTTTTCCAACCAAAGCAGGAGAAACCACAAAAAAGGCATGTTGTGCCAACCCTAATTCCAAAGACTGCAATCCTGACGGCACTTGCAAACAACCAGCCGACAAAAAAGTAAGCGATAATAAAACGGACAACAAACCTTCAGCAACAAATACATCAACAAAAAACCATTTAGAAGTATTCGCTTTTCACGGCACACGCCAATGTACCACTTGTATTGATATGAAAGCAAACACAACAACAACCATTAATAATTACTTTTCAAACGAAGTAAAAACAGGCGAAATAATATTTCAAATCATTGATGTGGATGATGAAAAAAATGCAAAATTAGCCGAGAAATTTCAAGCCACAGGCACTGCTTTAATGATAAACAAAGTAGTGAATGGCAAAGACAACATCACCGATTTAAGCGACTTTGCTTTTGACAACGCAAGCAACCCTACTAAATTTATTCCTCAATTAAAATCAAAAATTGAAATCGCTTTAAAATAAATAATGGAAACCGTTAAGCAACTTTTTGAAAGTGCAAATATGCCTATCCTCGCGGCATTGCTGCTGGGCATACTCACCGCAATCAGCCCTTGCCCGTTAGCCACCAACATCACAGCCACAGCCTACATTTCAAAAACATTAACCGGAAAACGAAAAGTTTTACTAAGCGGAATCCTTTATACTTTAGGGTTAGCACTCTCTTATACCGCCATCGCATTGACCATAATTTTTGGTGCTAGTAAATTTCAAGTAGCAAAATTCTTTCAAGGCAATGGCGAAAAATTTGTAGGACCAGTAATGGTTTTAATTGGATTAGTAATGCTCAACATTATCAAATTAAATTTCCTTGGCAAAACAAATTTCACCGAAAAACTACAAGACAAATTCAAAGACAAAGGACTATTAGGAGCATTCCTGTTAGGTGCTTTATTCGCTATGGCATTCTGTCCTTACAGCGGAGCAATGTATTTCGGAATACTAATTCCGATGAGCATAAAAAGCACAATAGGCTTTTCTTTACCCATATTTTACGCCATAGGCGCAGGTTCTCTCGTTTTATTTTTCACATTCCTAATTGCATTCAGTATGCAAAAAGTAGGTAAATATTTTAATGCAATAACTAAAATAGAAAAAGTAATGCGCATAATTGCAGGATTTTTATTTGTCCTCACAGGCTTATATTACATACTTATTTATATGAAAATAATTTAATGAAAAATATAATCCTAATCCTCTTTATAGTTTCAATATCACTACCCGCCTTTGCCCAAAACCCATCCATCAAAGTACTTGATACCGATTTCTCAAAAGGAAGACTAACCAACCAACAAACAATAACACTACAAGACGTTGCTAAATTTCACGGGCATTTATGCGATGGTTTAGCGGTAGGTTTTTTAGGTTTAAGAGAAGCATTATATAAATTATATCCCGACACAATCACAGACCGAACCAACACACGCATCATCTCCAAATCATCACCCTGCCTCACCGACATAGCAATATATCTTACAGGAGCACGTTACCAGTTCAACACATTCTATGTATCCGACAGCATCAAATACGCATTCATAGTACAACGAACCGACAACAATAAAACCTACGGAGTAAAACTAAAAGCAGGAGTAAAACCACCCGCAATAGATAGTTTAGGAGCATTAGCAAACAAAGGGAAATTAGAAGCCTGCAAAATAGATATACTACATCAATTAGAAAACAACTTCACTCAACAACTCCTGAAATCAAACCCCAAAGAAATATTTATAATAGAAGAAATAAAAAACTACACTTGGCAACCTACACTTCAAAACATCTTCATGAAGACGGATATATTGGAGATTCCGGTCAAATTGAGCATAGTATTTCGGTTTAAAGTGAGCAGTGCATTTCGGAGCAAATTGAGCACCCCATTTCGGAGCAAATTGAGCACCTGTTAATACTCCCAAAAAAGTTACGATAGCAGACATAATTT
>CAIYIS010000071.1 GCA_903926385.1 uncultured Bacteroidota bacterium | reverse complement strand
GCAATTCAATAACGGAATGTATTTCGTTAGAATACTCGATGCAAGTTCGAATGTGATGCACACCGAGCGCGTGATAAAACAATAAGACATTAATTAGTCGAACAAGAAATCCCGTTCCGTTAATTCGGAACGGGATTTCTTGTTTTGTTGAAAGATTTATCAATGTTATGACCAATGAGGGACATTGAATAGAGCGGCTAAGACAAACTTAAATTTGGATGAGGCAAGAAATTGTATGGCTCTTCTGTATAAGTTAATGCGAAGTGCAAAGTAAATGAAAGCAAAGGGGAGCTTACATGACCAGCTTGTTAAACTTTACAAAACCCTTGGCAAGTTGTTGTAATAACCTATAACCTTTAAGAGAGCAGTAACACTATACCAATACACCCGTTTCTTTTAGTATGGGTAATGCTTCTTGTTTGTATAATATTGGAATGGTCTTACGTAGCACTTTTCCTTCCGGTCCGTTAAAGTATATTACTAAACGAGGATATGAAAATCTTGGAGTTTTAAAATAAACGGATTTAATTTTGTTTCTCGGGATAGTTGGAGTACGGCTACTCATAACCCCATTTTTGATACGAATAAACGAAATGAGCAGCAGAAATATTGCACCATAATTAATCGGGTTTTTAAAAAACTGAAGACCATAATAAGAAGTGGAAGCTGCTGTGTAGACAAACAAAAAGGCGAATAAAATATAATTCAAAACACTTGCTATACCCCATCCTTCACCTAATTCGAATTCGGCAGGGATACGAGCAACTTCTTTGCTGTTGATGATAAAAATGGTGTCGTCAGTAATGTGACAATATTCTTTTTTGTTAATTCTGAAATATTTTGTTTGCATAATAATATTGACTTCTGACGTATTCGATGATGAATTAGAATTGCTAATTAAATCCGATTTGCGTGCACTGCTTGCAAAAATACTTTTATTTTTTTCAACTCCTCACATTATTATTTTTTTACTTTTGCCGAATGATAACTACCGATCAGCTAAAGGACCTTCGCTTACGCACTGACGCGTTGAAGGGACATCTTTGACATAGATGTTAAACTACGCGAAATAGCCGAAGAAGAAGAAAAGGCGCTTGCCCCTGATTTTTGGGACAATCCTAAAAAGGCAGAAGAGCTGCTTAAGCAAACAAAAACAAAAAAGAACTGGACTCTGTCTTACGATACTTTAAGTCGTGAGGTGGATGATCTTTTCCTTATGTATGATTATTTCAAGGCAGGAGAGGCTACCGAAATAGAAATAGATACGCTCTATTCATCTGCTTTAAAATTACTCGAAGATATAGAATTCAAAAATATGTTGAGCCGAAAGGAAGATGTATTGAGTTGTGTGGTTCAAATAAATTCGGGTGCAGGCGGAACAGAAAGTTGCGACTGGGTAGCCATGCTTATGCGTATGTATATAATGTGGGGGGAGAAAAATGGTTATAAAGTAAAAGAAACCGACCGAAATGACGGTGATGGAATAGGAGTAAAGCAGGTTACATTGGAGTTTGAAGGTGATTATGCTTTTGGATATCTCAAAGGTGAAAACGGAGTTCACCGCTTGGTGCGGATTTCTCCTTTTGATGCCAATGCCAAACGGCATACCACTTTCGCATCGGTTTATGCATATCCCTTAATTGATGATTCTATAGTGATAGATGTAAATCCTGCCGATATCGAATGGGATACATTTCGTTCGGGAGGGGCCGGAGGGCAGAATGTAAATAAGGTGGAAACAGCTGTGCGACTGCATCACAAACCATCAGGAATAATTATTAAAAATCAGGAATCGCGTTCTCAATTTGAAAATAAAGATAACGCTATAAAACTTTTAAAGTCTCAATTGTTTGAGGTTGAAATGAGAAAGAAGAGAGAAGCAACAGCCATTATAGAAGGAAATAAAAAGAAAATAGAGTGGGGTTCTCAAATTCGTAATTATGTTTTTCATCCTTACAAAATGGTTAAAGACATACGAACTGGTTATGAAACATCGAATGTGCAAGCGGTGATGGATGGGGAGTTGAACGAATTTATTAAGGCTTATTTAATGGAATATGGAAACAGTTAAAATATATCACAACACACGTTGTTCGAAGAGCAGACAAGCGTGTTCGATATTGGAAGAGCAGAAAGTAAAAGTAGAGATTATTGAGTATTTAAAAACACCTCTAACCGAAAAGGGAATCAAAAATTTGTTACAGATGCTTGGAATGAAAGCAGAAGAACTGGTGCGCAAAGGTGAACCGTTGTTTAAAGAGAAATTTGCCAATAAAAAATTAACAGAGAAAGAATGGATAAAAGCCCTTGCTGAAAATCCGATATTAATTGAACGGCCAATAATAGTAAAAGGAAACAAGGCTATAGTAGGACGGCCGCCCGAAAAAGTATTAGCATTTTTGCAAGATTAGCCTGACAAATATCATATCCGATTTTTGACATCATTAAACAAGGCTCAGCTATTTAAGTAGTATTTTTGCAACTATTAAAAATTTACAAATTAATTTAAAATAAATACAATGGAATACAGAATTGAAAAAGACACGATGGGTGAGGTAAAAGTACCTGCCGACAAATATTGGGGAGCGCAAACCGAACGCTCGAGAAATAATTTTAAGATTGGTCCGGAGGCATCCATGCCAAAAGAAATAATTTATGCATTTGGTTATTTGAAAAAAGCTGCTGCTTTAGCTAATCACGAATTAGGTGTGCTGGCTGCTGATAAAAAAGACCTGATAGCAAAAGCATGTGACGAGATTATTGCAGGAAAATTAGACAAAGAGTTTCCGCTAGTAATATGGCAAACCGGCTCGGGAACACAATCGAATATGAATGTGAATGAAGTGGTGTCGAACCGCACGCATGTGATGCAAGGAAATAAACTAGGGGAAGGAAAACCTTTTATTCATCCGAATGATGATGTAAACAAATCTCAATCATCAAACGATACTTATCCAACTGCAATGCATATTGCAGCTTACAAACAAGTAGTAGATATTACTATTCCCGGAATGGAAAAACTGAGAGATACCTTGGTTAAGAAATCGGAAGATTTTAAAACCATTGTAAAAACAGGAAGAACACATTTTATGGATGCAACTCCTTTAACTCTTGGGCAAGAGTTTTCGGGATATGCACAGCAAGTTACCAATAGCATTCGTGCCATTAAAAATTCGTTGGAAGTATTACGCGAACTGGCTCTCGGAGGGACAGCAGTGGGTACAGGCTTAAACACACCTAAAGGTTACGATGTTTTAGTAGCAAAGAAAATAGCAGAACTTACCGGCATGCCTTTTATCACCGCTCCAAATAAATTTGAAGCACTTGCTGCTCACGATGCAATGGTGGAGTTGTCGGGCGCACTAAAACGTTCGGCTGTGGCGTTAATGAAAATAGCGAATGATATTCGTATGCTTAGTTCCGGTCCTCGTTCGGGAATTGGTGAAATAATTATTCCAGACAACGAGCCGGGTTCGTCTATCATGCCGGGTAAAGTAAATCCTACACAACCCGAAGCACTAACAATGGTGTGCGCTCAGGTAATAGGAAACGATGTGGCGGTATCAATAGGTGGAATGAACGGACATTTTGAATTGAATGTTTTCAAACCATTAATAGCATCTAATGTATTACAGTCGGCACGATTGATAGGCGATGCCTGTGTATCGTTTACTGATAATTGCGCAGTAGGAATAGAACCGAACAATGCAATTATAAAAAGACATCTTGAAAATTCGCTGATGCTTGTTACAGCCCTCAACACCCATATTGGCTATGAGAATGCAGCTAAGATTGCCAAAAAAGCGCACAAAGAAAACAAAACACTGCGTGAAGCAGCTATCGAATTAGCTCTTGTTACCAACGAGCAATTCGACCTTTGGGTAAAACCCGAAGATATGTGTGGTTCGATGAAATAATTATTGTATCTTTGAACCGTGATTCATTAACAGCACCTAAAAGTGCTGTTAATGGTATCACAAAATAAAATCATCCCCATTATTTTATTTTATACAACATTGAAAACAAAATCTTCATTTATTCTTTTATTTATATTTATTGCTCTGTTTTTTTCGGCTCGCGTGTTGGCCCAAAAAGATACTGTCATTAACGGCACTCATTACAAGTTAGACAAAACAAAAAATCCAGAATTCAGCAAAAGTCACAAACGTTTGATTCCTTTGGATAGTGAGTTTGTAATGAATAATAAAAGATTCAGGTATTACAGCAAATGGTTCACAATAGGTGGAGGAGTGCAACAAAATGTTACTTACGAGCGTAATCTTGGTTTTGCAGGTGGTGCTGATTTAAATTTTCATATCAAGCGAAACTTCTTTCAAGCCGGTGCCGAAATTACCGGTGCAAATGTTAGTTTGGTTAATAATTACGAATTGCATGCCGGATACGGATGGAGGTATGAAGACAAAGATGTACATTTTGCATTCTTTATGGGTCCTTCTTTCTCTTCAGGATACGCGCTTGTAGAAAAAGATACTATATCAGAATATCTTCGTCCTTATAATGAATTTGGTTTGTATTCACAAGCAGAGATTGTAAAGAAAATTGCGTATGACGTAGGTATAGGTGCAGCTTTATTTGCTGACTGGAATCAAGAACAAACTATTATTGGCTTTCGCGGAATACTATATTTTTCGGGCTCTTACAAAGGAGAGAAACGAAAAAGAAATATTGATTAATAGCTTTTGAATGTTGGTGAAAAATTAGAACACCTCATTAATATTAAAGAATAACCCACTCGAGCCTCCGGCCCCCCAGCCATAATCGATGGCGAGATTAGCACCCGAAATTTTATTTAGTTTTAATCTTACTCCTAATCCTGCACCTGGTAAAATGGTTTCAAATCGATTGCTCCCCCATTCCGAAACACTCTCTCCGTTTACAAAAACATTACCTCCGAACAATCCGCTTTTAACTATTCTGAAACGATATTCTGCTTCCAGATAAACCATGCTGGGGCCTCTTAAACGGCTCTGAATATAACCTCTTCCGGTGTTCGAAAAGTTATCCCAACCTGTGCTTGGCAAATCAAAATAAGGCGGAGTGCCTCCAAATGTAAACCAATCGAGATTCCATAGGGCTAAAACATTATGAGAGTTTTTAGTAATGTTAATATACTTTTTGTATTCAAAATATACCGAATGCCAATCTTCATCGCTTCCTAATGCCTCTGCATTGTAGCGGTAACAGAGATTAGCATAAGTAGCATTTTCCGGAAAATTTTGATTTTTTCGACTGTCGTATAAAAAATCCATGTTCACACCGGATGAAGTAGTGTTGGTTATTTTACCGCTATAGGCGGAGTAATCAGAAGCTTTTCCTTCTTCCAAAATATCGAAATGATAATCGAGGTTATAACCTAATCCGATATAGAATTTAGAATGTGCTATTTGTTTTAATCCTTCCAGATAAACTCTCGCGTAATTATAATCTATCAGGTCGGCATCCGAAAGCTGAGTATAGCCACCTAGTCCGTAGGTGTAGGTTGGATATTTATAATAACGCATATCTCCGGTAAGATTAATTTTATTTTTCTTTGTCCAGATATTAAAGTTAAGCGGCAATAAAAACTGAGGATGATTAAACGAAATCTGAGGGTTGATGTTAATACCCGAAATATTAGTGCTGTCGCAATTGCCGGTGTAGAACGATATGTTCATTGCCAGGATTCCGGTAGTGCCTGTTTGCATGGTATACCCCACAGCAGGGAAATATGCAAAATTAAGTTTGCCGGGTTTAATACATACCGAGTCGGTATGAAGTACAGGGGTGGAAAGCGGAGTTATGTTTAACAAAGAGTCATCTGTGATTTCGAGAGATTTTAATTCTTTTGCTTTAAACGAATTTTTAACTTTCTTAACAATAGGTTTTAAATAATCGCCAATATCTTTTTCGCCTTTCATGTTGTTCGATTGGTAATCGGGATTTAAATTGCTGAATGGAGTAAACGCAGTTGTGGAGTCCTTGGTTTGAGCAACACTCGTGAGTCCGAGAAGTATGACAAAAAGAAAAAGTAAAATAATTGAAAAGAATGTTCTTTTTGTTTTCACAAATAATTTGTCTGCGTGCATTAGTTATTGATTGCGCAAACAAAACACAACACACCAAAAGATGATGGTATATTTGAAAGTATAGTTAGTTTGGCAAGTCCCAAATCTATTTAATTTATGCTTAGCTCAGGCTAAAAAATTTAAATAATTCTGTTTACTATATGACGAAGAAAATTTAGGAAAGTTTAATGTAGCCCAGAAAGCTTGATTACAAAGCTTCTTCAAAATTAAAACACCACAACAACGAATCTGCTTTTCATTTCCTTCTACTCCTTTATTACCTTACTTCTCATCACTTGTTTATCCACTGTGGTTACTTCTATAAAATAGATTCCTTGAGGCAAAGAGGAGATGTCGATAAGCCCCTCCCGTCCTCCCTGTAGAGGAGAAGGAATTATTACAACTTCTCCTAGCACATTTATTATTTTTATGGAGATGTTCTTTTGTTCTGCATTTAATGAAATGGTAAGTTGAGTTGAGGCAGGATTCGGGTAAGATGAAACGTTATTATTTAATGCGAAGTTGGCAATATTGGCCGAAGAGATCATGGGGGTTTCCAAAATCTCTGCGTCAGGATGAGTGCCTGATACTGTATCAACAAAGTCGATTAACTTTGAATAAATGTTAGTTTGAATATCGTAAGTAAACAATACGCCTTGATCGTATATGCCTCCATTCTGAGTTGTTCCAACGAGTTTTCCGCTTGCCAACTGTATCAGTTTTCGTGTTGGATAAGCTCCGTTCAGTCTGTTAAAGTCTACTAATTTGATTAGGTTGCCTGAATTAATATCAAATTCGAATAGAACTCCTACACTGTCTGTTCCTCCCGAATGGGTCATTCCATAAAGGTTTCCGTCCGAAGCTTCCATAACATTACTGAAAGGATAAGCACCGGATAAATAATCGAAATTGAAAACATCCGATAGTGTATTAGAGTTGATATCAAAAGAAAATAATTTACCGTAATTATACATTCCGCCAAATTCAGACACTCCGTAAAGCAGGCCATTGCTTGCTTGCATCAAACTTCCGTAGAAAGGAATGCTTCCGATAGAAGAAGGAAAGTTGAACAACTTGGTGTATGTGCCAGATAGAATATCGAAACTGAAAATAACACCTGATTGATAGAGTCCGCCATTAATAGTTATTCCGTATAACAATCCATTCGTGCTTTCGCATAAAGAGCCAACGGGATTTGCTCCCTGCAGAATATCGAATTCGAAAATGTCGGTATATGTATCATTGGAAGGGTCGATACTGTAAATAACTCCTGCATTATATACTCCTCCGCTAGTGCACAATCCGTAGAGTAAATTGTTTGCCGCCTTCACCAATCCGCTTCTGCCATTTCTGCCATGAACAGCATCAGAAAAAAAATCGTGAATGTTGGTGTAAGTGCCTGTTACAGGATTATACTTAAAACAGAAACAATCGTGATTAAACTGGTTTAAGCCGGTGATGCCGTAAAAACAGCCATTGTTTGCTAAACATAAATTTCCTAAAGGAGCTTTAGAAATACTTGCATCGAAATTGTAAGTAATGTGAAAGTTGCCACCCATGCTATCCATTGCAAAGATGCTTCCCCAGTTGTTAGCACCACCACTGTGAGTTGTGCCCCACAATTGTGTTTGCGCACTACTGCTCAAAAAACAAAATAAAAATTCAACAACAGCGAATCTACTTTTCATTCCCTTCTATTCCTTTATCACCTTACTTCTCATCACCTGTTTATCCGCTGTAGTTATTTCTACAAAATAGATTCCTTGCGGTAAGGCAGAGATGTCGATTGTTGTTTGTTTACTGTTGATGGTAGATTGAAAAGTAATTTCTCCAAGCACATTTAATATTTTTATTGTGCTGTTTTTTTGTTCTTCATTGAATGAAATGTTGAACAGCGAAGTTGTAGGATTTGGATAAAGTGAGAATGAAGGTGATGCCTGATGTTCTGTTAATCCAGTATTATTGATATAAAGTGAATATACAATGGTATCACATCCGTAACTGTTACAGGCAATCAAGGTTATTATGTAATTTCCTGGTTGAAGATAAGTATGAGTAGGATTAATGGTTGATAAGGTATCTCCATCTCCAAAGTTCCATAAATATGTGTCTGCACAAGTTGATAGGTTGAGAAAACCTACTGTTAATCCTGTAATTGAATTAATGTAATAGTTAACCTGAGGCAATGGGTTAACACTAATTTTAATTGAATCAACAGTGTTGCCACATGTAGAATTTATTGCTGTTACAGTATAGGTAGTTGTTTGTAAAGGTTTCGCTATGGGCCTTCTTATGTTTGGATTATTTAACCCTGTTGCAGGTAGCCATTGATAGATTACTCCGGCATTCAATGAAGCATCCAATAATATACTATCTCCACAATTCAGCAAGGTGTCGGGTGAAGTGCTTACCTGAAACGAAACAATATTAATTCTTATGGAATCTATATTTCCATTAGTTGTATCAGTAGCGAAATATGTGGTCGAGGCCTGAGGGCTTGCTTTTGGACTGTTAAAGGTGAAAAAATTTAGTCCGTTAGTTGGTGTCCACATTAAATTTTGATTATTGTACGGACTACAAAATACGAGAGGAATAGAATCTCCACATTGCAAATTAAAACTGTTTACCGAAATACAAATTTCATTAGCTCCAATGGAAGGGTTATGAGGTCTGGTTAAACTATCAATATCAATTAATACAGATGGTGAGTGGACACCCCTTCCAATTAGAATAGGGTTGGTAGTATGTAAATCAGCTAATGTGTCGATGTAGTTTGGGTTTAGGTTATATGGGTTAGTATCCCATGGAATAGGTGAGCCGAGATAATTATTGTTTGAGTAGGTTACTCCATATTGATAATATATTTTCCGTGGGAATATGTTGTTTTCGTACACAGAAGGAGGGTTACTACAAGTTAAAGTGATATCAGGAGAAAAATTATTATTCAATACCGTTGCATTTTGGTTCAAATATAAGTCAACGTATGGGTGAGTGGTGTCGGTAAAAAAGAAATTATTTTTCAATACAATGTAATCGCACCAGGTAATATTAAATCCACTGTGTAGTTTATTTCTGCTAATAACACAGTGATTCGAACTGCCCAATCCAACACTACCGTTTAATTCATTATTTATTATCTGTGCGTTATTACAAAACCATAAATCTATGGCGCCATTACTTAAAGAATCGTAATGAATTGTATTGTTTTTAATCACCAATGAATTGCAGTAGCTTGATGTTATCCCTCCTGTATAAACTTGATTTGCATTAAATACAACATTGCCTAGTTCGATGCTTCCTCTAAATGAATTGCGGAGTACATTGCCGGCTCCAAATGTAAATGCGGTTCCATAAGTTTGCTGAATGGAGAGAGGACATTCAAAAACACAGCCTGAGGTAAGTGTTAACCCAACGTTTACGATGGAATGAATGCAGCAATCGGTTAAATATATTCCTAATCCTCCATATACACGAATAGTTTCGAGTTGTGACCGAACAGTACAATGTAAAATTTTAATAGAGGATGAGTAAGTATAATCTCTTACAGCATTTCCTCCTGTATTGTTTTCAATGGAGAGGTCTTTAAAAATAATGTAAAATGCTCCATTGTCAATTTCAAAGGTGCTATTCTGCGAAGAGGTGATTTTTACCGTACTCGAATCAGCGGATTCAGACTGAAAAGTGATGGTATTAATGCTAGAATTGCCTGCGATTTGTGTTAATAAAATTTGTTCTGAATAAATTCCATTACGTAAATTAAAAACAACCGGGCCAGAAATTCCAAGGTTGGTTAAAGCCGTGGTTGCATCAGATATTGTTAAATAATCGGGAGAGTTCCCTCCAATGGTGTAGGTGCCGCTTAATTGTGGTTTGGCCGTTAAACTAATAAACAGGAATACAAATACAAGTAGTACAATTTTTTTCATCTCTTTTAATTTTTAATTGTTAAACAAATATACTTATTAATTACTCTCTTGTGGAAACCAATCCCCTCTTTCGGGTTTTTACACTCCGAAAAAGGGTTTGATTTCTCTGTTTACTTTCGGGGAAGATATGATTTGACATTTTACACGTGTCATTTTACACTTTACACGTTCCCGATGTCATTTTACACGTGTCATCTGACACTTTACTCACGTCCGGTGTCATTTTACACGTGTCATTTGACATTTTACACGTTCCCGATGTCATTTTACACGTGTCATCTGACACTTTACTCACGTCCGGTGTCATTTTACACGTGTCATTTGACATTTTACTCATGTCCCGTGTCATTTTACATGTGTCCCGTGTCAATTCACATCTTCCTTCGATAATTTGACTTAGCTCACCATTATTCTGATGATTTGACTTATGCCTTGAGGCACATCTTTTACCACTAATTCGTGTGTAAAAAAGGCGTATTTACCAACAGTTAAATTACTCACCAACTTATAGGCATTGCTGCTAGCCAACAGGCGTGTCCAAACATTGCCATCGGCAGAGTACATCCAATCGTGAAGATGGCGTTCTTCGGGCCCTCCGGGAGCAGTAAGCATCACCGAACCCGACTCTGTACCTTTCTCTACAGTGAATTGATGCACCTGAGGAATGTATTGCCCCTTAACATGAAAATTACCGCTGTTCAAAATAGCCACACTGTTCACCGGGTCCGAATCGGCTTTAGCCTGAAACGGAGCCAGCAAATTGTTTTGAAAATAATCCTTCATGGTTTTGTACAAACCCGGACGGTTAGCAGGCGTAGCGCCATCGTAATTCGTAATCGTTGCCTGAGCGGCAGTAATTACCGGAGTAGCTATGGATACATAAGAGTTTCCGGTACACCCGGCCAATATCAAATCAGCGCGGTCTTTTCTGCCTTGAATATCCTTCGGGAATTTCAACGTGCCTTTTACCGAATGCACCGGCAGCACCACCGACAAAATAATAGGCCCTACTCCGATAGCCTTTGCGTTTTGGCCTCTTTCGGCCTTTACTCTTTCCAGCACTTCATCTTTTTTAAAGGTGATGTGCTTCGTTTTAATTTTTAACTTTTTCATTTTGATTAACTT
>CAIYIS010000070.1 GCA_903926385.1 uncultured Bacteroidota bacterium | reverse complement strand
CTTTGCAAAAAGTGTCTATATTTGCACCCCGTTTGAAAAATCAAACAGGAAAAAGAGGGAGCTTAGCTCAGCTGGTTCAGAGCATCTGCCTTACAAGCAGAGGGTCACTGGTTCGAACCCAGTAGTTCCCACACTAACAAAAAAGCCTTTCAGGAAACTGAAAGGCTTTTTTGTTTCTTCTTATTGCCACATTAATCTTCCCTCATTTATTTTATCGACACATTTCTATGTTTTTTCCACAAGTGATATGAATCATAAAACAATGCATTTTTATAGCATTAACTTTGTAAAAACATTAAAACCTCAATAATATGACCACAAAATTAAAACACATTGATGATTTGCATTTCGAGCATCAATTATGGCTTTGCGAAGTAAGATTCTTTGCAGATGAGTTAAAAATATATCAATCCAGATTGGAAGAAGTTGCCGCTAAGAACAACAAGACAGATGTGCTAAAGCAGGTAGAACATTTCCAAAATCTCTTTATTATTCAAAAGGAAAAAATGAAAGGGATTAAAAATCTCTTAAAAAAACACGAGGCATGGCTAAACAGTTATTCAATCAAAAATCCTGTTGCAGTAGACCACAAGTTATTTCCTGACCATACTATGATGCGCGATCAGGTGGAAACATTCAAGAAATTATATTTTGAAATGAAAAAGGAATTCAACTCCTTTTTAAGTGTTCAGATGTAATTTTTTACTGTCCACCAATTGTTGATATTCATTTTTCGACTTGTCGAATTCGGCAATTATTTGCTGACGTTCGGTTATTAAGCCCGAAATCTGAACACTCTTTTTATGGAAGAGTAATATCAGTTTCCATTTGGTGTAATAATATTTCAACACATAATAATACCAGTAGGCAAAAAGTCCGCTGAGCGGAAGGCTAAGCCCATAAACAATGGTGTACCATTGCTCATGGGTAAATTTCCAAAACAAAGTTATTTGAGCGGTATAAAAAATAAGGAAGGTAAACATTCCGCCCACCATACCTATAGCCCCTCTGAACTCTTTCTGCTTACTGATTTTGGATGCCAGGTATGCGGGTATTTCGAAAGGAAGAATATTGTTTATTAAACCGTATATATATATAGGCAATCCGGTAATGGTTATTAGTATTGCTTTTATCACTCCAATCAGAATTGATTTATTATTGCTTTTTTCGGCAATATCGGCATCTTCTAATCCAAGTTCAGTAAGCGTTGCAAAGTAAGACTTCAGTCTCTCATGCATTTTGCTGACCCTGTCCGGGTCGTGAATTTTAAAGTGATTGACCGACTCAATTATATTTTTTGAAATCATAAACTCTGCCCCTTTTTCGTTGGGTGTAAGTCCTCGCTCTTCCGAAAGTAAAGGTTTGTAAAGCGTTTCGATATCTCTTACCAAATCATCAGTTTGCTCATCTTCGAAAGCTATAATCAAATTTTCGAGTTGTTTGGTGATATCAGCAGTCAGCTTTTTTGCCCCTTCAAAACTATCATTAAGGAATACTTCTTTATAGACTCCTACATTTATTGGTTTATGAATATTAATAAACAAATCGCGGTTGAAGCGATGCGGGTCGGCATAGTTCAGACCAATATTTACAATATGTACACCAAGTTTGAAATCATTGCGGGCTTCGGCACCCAATACAATACGGGCAGCTCCTGTTTTAATAGGACGAAGTTTTCGTTCGGTAAAACTAACTCCCTCCGGGAACATAAGTATGGCGCCATTATTCTCTAGGTGTTCGAAACATTTTATAAAAGTCTCTTCGTTTTTACTCATTTGAGACGGGTCGTCCTGTTTACGATAAACAGGTATGATGTTCAGTTTTGGCAGAATTACTTTTGCCAGTTTGCTTTTAAACAATTCACCTTTTCCAAGAAAATAAACCTTTCTGTTCAGTATAGTAGCAAGTACAATGGGGTCCATAAATGTGCTGGGGTGGTTGGCTAACACCAAAAGTGGCCCTTTTTCGGGGATTAGGTTTTTATTACGAATGGCTACAGAACGGAAAAACACCCGTACGGTAACCTGCATCAACAATTTCAGAAAAGAGTAAAGCATCTTTATAATTTATGCCGAAAGTTATACAAAAAACGGATATAAGTTGTGAAAATAAGAAGGTAAATGTCGCCTTAAACAGGATGATTAAAAGTATAATCAAATAAGGACGCTGTTAATTAAAAATTTAATTTAATTTTGCACTCATTATGAAAATGGATTATTCCAAAAGCAATAATTTGAAAAAATTCAAAACCTGCCTCTTTAGCATATTACTCGTTATGCTTGCGACCTCATCGGTGCAGGCTCAGAATGATGCTAAGTTTACTGTTCGTTTCAAACTGTTGATACATGATGGAGATTATAAAAACGCTGTGATAACCATTACTAAAAATGGAGCACCCTTTAAGGTGATTGACGGAAATGGAAATATTACAAGTGTGGATTTGGACTTAAATTCTGAGTATACCGTTACTTGTACGAAAATGGGATATATCACCAAAGCATTAACCTATAATACCAAGGTTCCCGGAGGAAGGGCTTC
Source organism: uncultured Bacteroidota bacterium (assembly GCA_903926385.1). GTDB lineage: Bacteria > Bacteroidota > Bacteroidia > 2-12-FULL-35-15 > 2-12-FULL-35-15 > 2-12-FULL-35-15. The sequence goes on along the minus strand of CAIYIS010000070.1, from coordinate 11,404 downwards.
AGACGAGTTTGCCAAATTCAAGTGTGTTGTTGAATTGTTTCCTCAACCCGAAGATGCTATTGTTACTTTCTCTCAGCCGGTGGGAAGAATACAATACAGTATAGAATTGAACGATTTTGATTATGATAAAAATTATGCTCAAACTGCTTTGGAGATGCAAAAACAGGCTGCCGAGCACCCTACTCCTGCAGCAAAACCACCACCACCACCTCGAGTTGTGGCACCTCCACCACCTCCTCCTCCTCCTAAGCCTGAAGTTGTGAGTAAACCTATTCCTGTAGAAATTAAACAACCAGAAGTGGTGCATGAACCACCACCTCCTGTAAAAAAACGTGAGGCTCCGCCTGTGGTTCCGGAAAAGAAAATTGAAAAAAATTCGATTGAAAGAATATTTCAGGATGACAGAAAAAAAACGACTGTTATTACGGTTACTATAAACAATGTAGATTTTGTTTACAAAAAAGAAGAATACAATTGGGGTGCTGTGTATTTTTATAAAAACAATGTATACATAACCGAAACCACTTATCGAACTGAAACAGAATAGTGAGTGTAATTAATGGATAAATTTTCGTGCAAATTTTATTTTTATCGGTTTATTCTTCTTCCACACCTCTGAAACATCTTAAAGCAAACGATTGCAACTCGTTCACCGTTTCCTTTGGTGCTTCATAAAAAGCCATGTGGGCTGCATTTTCCAACATAAGTACCGCAGGGTATTTGCACAAGCCCATTTGAGGATACATTGATTCGTAATTGATCACAGTATCTTTTTTACCTATGATAAACAGAACAGGATAAGGAGCAAATTTTAAAATTAAATCCCTACTCTTGCGTTCCTTCATTCCCTCAAGACTATTGATGATCGATTGCCTAGATGTTTTCTCTGCTATGCGTTTTACTTTGGAAATTTCTTTCTTTAACTTCTCAACATTTTCAGGAGCAAATAAGGATGTGATTACTTCGGCTACATAATGTTTATGTTCCTTTTTTACTAATCTAATTACTCTTTCGCGTTCCTTCTTCTTATCATCCGAATCAGCATAAGAAGTAGAATTGAGCAGACATAATCCACTCACATTTTCGGGAAACAATTCGGCAAAGGCAAGAGCAGCATATCCTCCTAACGAGTGGCCTGCTATCACATAACGCCTCACCCCAACTTTGTCTAAAACTGTTTTAGCACTTTGTGCAAGTAATTCCATACTGTGATAATAACCTATGCAAGGAGTTTCACCATGTCCTGGAAGGTCGATGGCTATAACACGAAATCTTTCAGAAAGTCTTTTTATGAACCCATCCCAAATCTCGTGTGAACATAAAAAGCCGTGTAATAATACTATCACACGGCCTTTTCCTGTATCGCTATAACGTACTTTTATTTTTTTGAATTCAGCGTATTTTAACATAGGAATGAAATTCTAAATTCTAATATCTAAATTCAATATTATTGTCATATTAGAATTTAGTGCTTGTTATATTTGCGCCATCAACGCTTCTATTTCATCTGCTTCTATTGGAATGTTCTTCATCAAGTCGACAGGGCCTTTAGCAGTAACCAGAATATTATTTTCTAAACGTATTCCTAACTTCTCTTCAGGAATATAGATTCCTGGTTCGCAAGTAAACACCATTCCTTCTTCCAATTTGCGATTGAAGTCGCCTACATCGTGCACGTCTAATCCTAAAAAGTGAGAAGTGCCATGCATGAAATATTTTTTATATGCCGGCATATCTGGATTTTGATTTTTTATCTGATCAAGGGTTATCAAACCTAAATCAACCATTTCTTTTTCCATTAGCAAACCAACTGCTTTGTGATATTCGGGAATAAGGTTGCCAACAGTTAACATTCCTATTGCAGATTTCATAATACGCAACACCGCATTGTAAACATCTTTCTGACGTTTTGTAAACTTCCCGTTTACGGGTAAGCAACGTGTAAGGTCGGATGCATAATTACCGTATTCGGCAGCCACATCTAGCAATATTACTTCGCCATCTTTACACTCTTTGTTATTGTCAATATAGTGAAGGACGCATGCATTTGCACCTGATGCAATGATAGGGCCATAAGCAAATCCTCGCGAACGATTACGCACAAATTCGTGAATCAATTCTGCCTCTATTTCGTATTCCATTACTCCTGGTTTTACAAATTGCAGTAATCTGCGGAAACCTTGTTCAGTAATGTTACAAGCTCGCTGAATTAAATCCACTTCATAAGAAGATTTGATAGCTCTCAACGAATGCATAATTGGTGCAGAACGTTCCAGCTTATGCAAAGGATATTTTGATGTTATGGTTTTGTTGAATCGCACTTCTGCTGTTTCAACTGGGTTTGAATTACGTGTATGTTCGTTGCTGTTTAAATACAGATACTCTGCCTGAAAAACAATGGCATGAAACATTTGCTCAAAATTCTGCAACCATTGAATGTTTTTTATACCAGATGTTTGAGTTGCCTGAGCTTTGTTCAGTTTAGCGCCTTCCCATATCGCGATGGTTTCGTTTGTTTCGCGAACAAACAAAATTTCCTTTTGAGTTCCGTTTATTGCATCAGGGTAAATCAAAAGGATTGTTTGTTCTTGATCTACTCCAGTGAGGTAAAATAAATCAGAATTTTGTACGAATCCCATCGAGCCATCTGCATTAGTAGGCATGATGTCGTTGCTGGTGAACAAGGCGATAGAATTTGGTTTTAATCGTGCTGCAAATCGTTTGCGATTTTCGACAAACAAATTTGAATCAATAGAAGTATATTTCATAGGTCGTTTAAATTAAGAGGTCAAAAGTGCAAATAAATTGGATATGAAGTAGCAAATATTTCAATAAATAATTTAATATTTTGCTTGGTATTCATCTTTTTGAATTATACTTTTGCACCGCAAAAAAATAGTACCAATTCCGCAAATTAAAACTGAATAAAATAATACTACAATTATGAGTAATGCATCACCAAATTTTTTGACATCTTCCATAGGGAAAAAGTTCTTAATGGGCTTCACGGGCTTGTTTCTGATTTCCTTTTTAGTGGTTCACGTTTGTATAAACGCCTGTATCTATTTTAACGACTCTGGCGAAACTTTCAATATGGCCGCACATTTTATGGCTAACAATATAATTGTACGAATTGTTGAAATAGGACTTTTTCTAGGTATCATCTTACATATTGTGCAAGCCGCTATTTTAATTAGACAAAACAACTCAGCTCGTCCGGAAAAATATGCAGTACAGAATTTAGCTGTTAGCAGTAAATGGTATTCACGTTCGATGGGACTTTTAGGAACATTACTTTTAATGTTTTTAATTGTTCATCTTGCCAATTTCTGGGTTCCAACTAAGGTGGCCGTGTTCAAAGGAGAAGAACACAACACTTTCGAAAGTTTGAAAGTTGTTTTTTCAAGCCCTCTCATTTTAATTGTGTATCTTCTTGGTTTGGCTTCCTTATTCTATCACCTTTTACATGGTTTTCAATCTGCTTTTCGCACATTTGGTTTAACACATAAAAAATACACTCCTTTTATCAAGTCATTTGGATTTTGGTATTCTGTAATTATCACATTGGTTTTTGCATCCATGCCGATTACCTTATACCTAGGAATCATAAAATAAGAAGAAATAAGAATTTTAATTGAACTTTAGATTACACACAATATGTCAAAATTAGATAGTAAAATTCCGGATGGTAGCTTGGAACAAAAGTGGACAAAGTATAAATCCTCGGTAGCTCTTGTTAATCCTTCAAACAAAAGAAATTTAGAAATTATTGTAGTGGGCTCCGGCCTTGCAGGTTCTTCGGCAGCTGCTTCGCTTGCCGAACTTGGCTACAAAGTAAAAGTGTTCTGTTATCAGGATTCTGCCCGCAGAGCTCACTCCATTGCTGCGCAAGGAGGAATTAATGCGGCAAAAAACTATCAGAACGATGGTGACAGTGTGTATCGTTTGTTTTACGATACTGTTAAAGGTGGAGATTACCGTGCACGCGAGGCCAATGTATATCGTCTTGCAGAAGTGAGTAATAGTATCATCGACCAGTGTGTGGCTCAGGGTGTGCCTTTGGCGCGCGAGTACGGAGGTATGTTGAGTAACCGCTCGTTTGGAGGTACTCAGGTTCAACGTACGTTTTATGCAGCCGGACAAACAGGTCAGCAATTATTATTAGGAGCATACAGTGCTTTAAACCGTCAGATTGGTTTGGGAACAGTGGATATGTTTCCTCGCCACGAAATGTTGGAAGTAGTTAAAATTGACGATAAGGCTCGTGGTATCATTGCCCGTGATATGGTGACAGGAAAATTAGAACGTCATTTCGGACACGCTGTATTATTATGTACAGGTGGATATGGAAATGTGTTTTATCTTTCTACCAATGCTATGGGTTGTAATGCAACAGCAGCTTGGAAAGCACATAAAAAAGGAGCTTTCTTCGGAAACCCTTGCTTTACTCAAATTCACCCTACTTGTATCCCTGTTTCGGGTGACCACCAATCGAAATTAACATTGATGAGTGAGTCCTTGAGAAATGATGGACGTATTTGGGTGCCAAAGAAACAAGGCGATACACGAAAAGGAAATGAGATACCTGAAGAAGAAAGAGATTATTATTTGGAGAGAAGATATCCTGCATTCGGAAATTTAGTTCCTCGCGATGTTGCATCGCGTGCGGCTAAAGAACGCTGTGATGAAGGCTATGGAGTGGGTGCTTCTAAGATGGCCGTTTTCCTTGATTTTAAAGCAGCCATCGAACGTTTCGGAAAAACACAAGCTAAAAAATTAAGCATTGAAAATCCTACACCTCAACAATTGAAGGAGTTTGGTAAGCAAGTAGTGGAAGAAAAATACGGAAATCTTTTCGCTATGTACGAACAGATAACCGGAGAAAATCCTTACGAAGTGCCTATGCGTATTTATCCGGCAGTTCACTATACAATGGGTGGACTTTGGGTTGATTATAACTTAATGACTACCGTTCAAGGATTGTATTGTTTAGGTGAAGCAAATTTCTCTGATCATGGCGCAAATCGTTTGGGTGCTTCGGCTTTGATGCAAGGTTTGGCAGATGGTTATTTTGTGATTCCTTATACTATTGGAGCCTATTTATCTAAAGAAATTGCTGTTAAACCTATTCCTACTTCTCACGAAGCATTTGATGCTGCCGAAAAAGAAGTACAGACCAGAATTGATAAATTATTTGCTATTAAAGGCGGTAAATCGGTTGACCATTTCCACAAACGTTTAGGGAAAATAATGTGGGATAAATGTGGAATGGCTCGTAACGAGAAAGGATTGAAAGAAGCAATTCTGGAAATTCGTCAGTTGCGTGATGAGTTTTGGAAAGATGTTCGCGTTACCGGTAAAGCAAATGAAATGAACCCTGAATTGGAGAAAGCTTGCAGAGTGGCCGATTTCCTTGAGTTAGGCGAGTTAATGTGTATGGATGCATTGAACAGAAGCGAATCATGTGGCGGACACTTTAGAGTAGAATCGCAAACAGAGGAAGGCGAAGCCAAACGTGATGATGATAAGTTTACTTATGTTTCTGTTTGGGAAAACAAAGGAAACAATGAGTGGGATTTGCATAAAGAAGATTTAATGTTTGATGTGGTTCACCCAAGTCAACGTAGTTATAAATAATAAAATTAATACTCAAAGCATACAATAATTATGAGTCACGGAAATATGAATTTAACGCTGAAGATTTGGCGTCAGAACAGTGGTAAAGAACCAGGTCAGTTAGTTACTTATCCTGTAAAAGACATTTCACCTGATATGTCTTTTCTGGAAATGTTTGATGTGCTGAACGAACAGTTGGTGAGTAAAAACGAAAATCCAATTGTGTTTGATCACGATTGTCGCGAAGGGATTTGCGGAATGTGCAGTATGGTTATCAATGGCCGTGCACATGGACCTAAAACAGGAATCACCACCTGTCAGCTTCACATGCGTTCGTTTAAAGACGGAGATACCATTGTGGTTGAACCTTGGAGAGCTCAAGCTTTTCCGGTAATAAAAGATTTGACTGTAGACCGTTCGGCTTTTGAACGTATACAAGCTAAAGGAGGTTTCGTGTCAGTAAACACAGGAACTGCACAAGATGCAAACTGCTTGCCTATTCCTAAAGATGATGCAGATGCTTCGTTTAATGCTGCTGCTTGTATAGGTTGCGGTGCATGTGTGGCTACTTGTAAAAATGCTTCGGCAATGTTATTTGTTGCAGCCAAAGTTTCTCAGTTTGCATTGTTGCCTCAGGGAAGAGTGGAAGCTACTGCTCGTGTTAAAAACATGGTAGCACAGATGGATGCCGAAGGTTTTGGAAGTTGTACCAACACCGGTGCATGCGAGGTGGAATGTCCGAAAGGAATTTCGTTAGAAAACATTGCTCGTATGAACAGAGAGTTTTTGGTAGCTAATTGCAAAGACTAACTTCAATAGAAAACTCAAGTTTTTTTTGAGAATAAATCAGAAACCCAATCTCCGCAGAGGTTGGGTTTTCTTTTTTACTGAGTACTGAATTTTTGAAAATGAAAATTGTAATATACATTTCCGCTATATGCCTTTTGTTCTGCGCCTGTGTTCATCCTTTCGTTGATGAGCAACAGCCAAAACCGGTGGACTATTCTGTAGTGAGTAAATCAATATTTTTTAATACAAACAATATTACATTTTCCATAGACACTGCTCATTCAACCTTATTTGTAAAGTTTAAATTGAGTAGCCTTAAAAACTTTCCTTTCCCAATCGTTACGAAATACAAGGATACACTTACACGAACGGCTTTTAATTTTGAATTCTATAGTAACAATAAAGTCATTTTATCAGACTATCGGATTTTTAAAAATACGTTTCGGTATTATCACGATACATTACCAACTGCGCGAGATTTAAAGGTTTCGACAGATACGATAAATCTAAAAAATGATAATGAGCTCGAGTTTCAAATTCCTTTCTGGGCATTTCATAATTTGAAAAAAGGAAAACAAACCATTGAAATGGCTATGTGGCAGACTACTTTTACAGATGAAAAGAGACTAATTAAGTCTGACAGTAATTCTTATTATATACGCTTGCTACAAGTAAGACCAATGATAAATGCTAGAGTGAAATTTGATTTGAACATTCCTGCCATTTATAAAAGTGTAGTAATAGGAAAGGGGTTGATACTTCAAAACGATAAAGACTGGTCACCGGTGGGGATGGATAATACAATTTGGAAAAGTAGTTTGCCCGATATATACTGGACTATTGTTTATCCCCAAAATCAATATTATGTACAAACTCCATACGAGCCATCTACCGACAGATACATGGCTCATGACACATTTAGTCTGTATCATTATTCGAATGCCGATAGTGTTGGATTTAATGTGTTCGATCACGATAACCTTTCGCGAGATGATTGGATGGGAAGCTGGTGGGGGCCCATAAATGAATTAGAAAAAAAGGAAATAAAGCGACTTAAGTTCGACCATATTCATCAGTTTGACGTGTCGGTAAAAGCTATGGGTGTGATTAATTAAAGGATGAGTGTATACCATCATTCACCCTCACAAATGAATGTTCTTATTAAAGATATTTTTATAGAAAAGAAAAGCGGAAGTTCGAATATCTCATTCGAACTTCCGCTTTTTATTAGCTGGTTGTATTTTTATTCTATCACTATTTTCTTGTTCACACTTCCGCTTTCGGTATGCACCTGAACAAAATAAATTCCCTTATCCACTCCTCTCAAATCAATTGTTGATTGCTGATTATTGATTTGTGATTGATAAATCGTTTCTCCCAAAATATTCATCACCTTTATACTTTTAATTTGAAATCTGGAATCTGAAATTTGAAAGACACCAGATGTTGGATTAGGATAAATACCTATTTCCTCACTGTTCATTCTTGATTCGTTTACCCCTGCATACAAATCTAAACATGAGGGGAAACTATCCACAGCAAACCATTGCTGCACGCGCCTTACATCGTCTCTGTTTTTCTCATACAAGTTTCTGATAGAGTAAGTAGAAATAGTATCTCTGGTAAATACTTGCGCCATATCGAACTCTACACTTGCTCCTGCATTTAAATTAAACGGGCCGCAACCCATTACAAAACGTCTGTCACTAGGGACGTTTCCTGATGTCATTTCCGTCCAACCTATTGTATCATTCAAAGCACCATCAAACATAAAATTATAGTGAATAGCACCAACTGTTGTACCGTTTCCACCGTAGGTAACGTGGGTAGAATCTCCCCAATACGCATGCATATAATTATAGTACATGGGAGCCGAAGTTGGATTGCCATTTACAGGACTGAATGTATTATTAAAATAAATAAAGCTAGTCATCAGATTTTTTTCTCCAGCTTCATCCACTATTCCATTGTTATTATTATCAATACTGTCATTGGGTTCTGCCAATGGGCCGTTCAATATTACGCTACTATTCATTGGGGGTTTTATTCCGTAAGCACTCGTCTGTCCTGAACCATCCGTTGCTGTTCCATTTAATATCATTCCGTAATTCTTAGAAGGATTACATGCAGTATAATCGTCTCCATAAAATCCTAAATCTGCATCATCCCAAAAACCAATATAGGTTTGATGATAGTTATCCGTACTTCGGTTAAATATTTTGTAATTATAAAAAGTTGTGTAGTTAAGCACATCCAAACTGTCGGTTATGTGAGGACAAGCAAAGGCATAAGCCGATGCATGAATTTCTACTTTAAGAGGTAATGCTCCAGTTTCGGTATGCGAAGCAAGATTATCATTAAATATCCAATATATCATTTGGTCTCCTTTTATTAAAGGATAATCTCCATCCACCAAAGGTTTGTAAAGCCCATCGTTATTAACATCTACAAATAGAGCCATTTTTCTTGTGTAATTTCCTGTTCCAATAGCAGGCCATGTAATGATGTTGCTGTCTACCGCATACGTGCCGTTCTGCACATTGCCAAGTGAGAATTGATTTCTGAATTCGGCAATGTTTAGTTTATTTAGTTTCCACATTCTGTCGAAACTTGCTGAGGTAACAGAATCTGTAGTTCCATTAATGGTATCGAGTGGCCCTGTGAAATAATCCCCGCCAATTTGTCTGTAGGTCATGGCTGCCTCATGAAGCAAGCCACCATTGTCAATTCCTCCAATCCACAATGCAGATGCAAATTGTGCATTTCTCCCTGTTCCTTTTGGTACTTCATACCTTGCATTTGAAGTTCCGAAAATATCCCAAAACATATCCCCTCTATTCATTAGTTGTGCTTTTACCTTATTCACATCCAAAAATGCATCTTGATGAGCTAGAGATGAAGTTGGTTGTATTGGATTAGTTAAAGAGTAATTCAAATAATTAAAGGAAGAAATAGTGGTTCCAGAATACGGAATACCCCATATCAAACCCGCATTATCATTGGCCAGATATCTGCCTAAATTAGCACCTGAATAAAAGTAAACTTGCCCTCCAACAATTTCAACCGTTCCCTGATTCCCAGTAAACATAACACCTCCTAAAGGTCCTTTTATAATTGAATAATTATTTGTATTATTAAATATATATCCACAGTTAGTAAATGTATTATTGATATCAATCAATGAATTTCCGGTAAGTGTATAAATAAAGCCTATTCCTCCTAACCATTTTGTATTATTTGCATCTACATAAATGGTTCGAACTCCTGCAATGGATGCAGGATAATAAGCACTTCCATTAAAGTTGCTAATCCATACACTTCCTGATTTTCTAAACAACCCCACATTTGTACCAACATATAAATCGTTACTTAAATCTATTGCGAGGCAATTAACAATACGTGTTGAAAGCCCAGAATTGGTAGAGTTGTAAACAGTCCATGCAGTACCGTTAAAAACACCAACACCATTTTTAGTTCCAATATAAATGGAACTACCTTGAGGTAAAATACAATAGACGGTGTCATTCGGAATGTTTGAATTGCCGATATTATAGGTAGTCCAATTAGTGCCATCGAACTTGGTTAATCCTTTGCGGGTTCCTACCCACATATTTCCAGCACCATCAAAGGCAACATCATTCACCCATTCGTTTTGAAGTCCTGAATTCAAAGTATCGTACTGCGTAAAAATTGTTCCATCAAACTTTATTAATCCACGGTTTGTTCCGAACCATTTGTTACCCGAGCCATCTACTTTCAAACAATTATGTATTATTCCGGTACTGCCACTAATCGTATAATTAGTTACTCCCGTTTGACTTTTTACATTCCCAATTATTAAAGCAAGAATGAGTGTTGCGTAAATTTTTTTCATCTCTTTTAATTTTTAATTGTTAAACAAATATACTTATTAATTACTCTCTTGTGGAAACCAATCCCCTCTTTCGGGTTTTTACACTCCGAAAAAGGGTTTGATTTCTGTGATTACCTTCGGAGAAGATATGATTTGACATTTTATACATCTGGCGTGACACTTCAAACGTTTGCGGTGTCATTTCACTAAGGTGATTTGACATTTCACACGTCTGGCATGTCATTTCAATCATCTGATTTAACATTTCAATCATCTGGCGTGTCATTTCATTAAGCTGATTTGACATTTCATACATCTGGCATGTCATTTCATTAACCTGATTTGACATTTTAAACGTATGGCGTGTCATTTCATACGTATGGCGTGTCATTTCATATCCTCTTCGAATGGTTTGGCTTAGCTCACCATTATTCTGATGATTTGACTTATGCCTTGGGGCACATCTTTTACCACTAATTCGTGTGTAAAATAAGCGTACTTACCAACTGTTAAGTTACTCACCAACTTATAAGCGTTGCAGCTCGCCAACAGGCGTGTCCAAACATTGCCATCGGCAGAGTACATCCAATCGTGAAGATGGCGTTCTTCGGGCCCTCCGGGAGCAGTAAGCATAATCGAACCCGAATCTACACCTTTCTCTAAAGTGAATTGATGCACCTGAGGAATGTATTGCCCCTTAACATGAAAATTACCACTGTTCAAAATAGCCACACTGTTCACCGGGTCCGAATCGGCTTTAGCTTGAAACGGTGCCAGCAAATTGTTTTGAAAATAATCCTTCATGGTTTTGTACAAACCCGGACGGTTAGCAGGCGTAGCGCCATCGTAATTCGTAATCGTTGCCTGAGCGGCAGTAATTACCGCAGTAGTTATGGATACATAAGAGTTTCCTGTACAACCGGCTAATATCAAATCAGCACGGTCTTTTCTGCCCTGTATATCGCCAGGGAATTTCAACGTGCCTTTTACCGAATGCACCGGCAACACCACCGACAAAATAATAGGCCCTACTCCGATAGCCTTTGCGTTTTGGCCTCTTTCGGCCTTTACTCTTTCCAGCACTTCATCTTTTTTAAAGGTGATGTGCTTCGTTTTAATTTTTAACTTTTTCATTTTGATTAACTT
>CAIYIS010000069.1 GCA_903926385.1 uncultured Bacteroidota bacterium | reverse complement strand
GGGGCCAGGGGTGAGGCGTTCAGACGAATATAATCTTAGGGATAGGTGTATAGTATTTTATTAGAAAATGGTGTCTTTCCAATATAGGGTCATGGCATTTTATCACACTTCTTAATAATATGCCATTAAAATGCCTTCATTTATGGCTAAATTGTTTCCATTTCCCTATGCCTTCTATCCTCTTTTCAAGGTCTTTCTTTACATATTAGGTGAGATTTAAGCATTTTAAGAGGTGATGATATCATTTTAATGTATGATGATGTCATTTTACAAGGTGATGAATTAACTTTCTAAAAAGTTAATTCATTTTATGGTAAAGTTAGTTCACTTTACAAAAAAGTTAACTAACTTTATCTGGTGATTAATTAACTTTTTAGAAAGTTAAATCATTTTATCGTAAAGTCAGCTCACTTTATAAAAAAGTTTAATCAATTTCGGTAAAGTTAAGTCATTTTAGATTTAAGTTGGCTAACTTTTTTTTAAAATTAGTTAACTTTTAAGAAAGTTATCTGAATTTATCTGGTGGTTATATCATTCATTGGAAAAGTTAGTTCATCTTATCCTAAAATCATCCCCCGACAGGTTTTAGTCTGTTTTTCACTTTTGAAGTTGAAGTAATACTGCGCTAAAGTTATTTTTTAAAAATTTGCCTTTTTTAAACCTATAATCAAATTTAGTCGTAACGACAAAATTTGGGAAGATTCAGAATGTTCCGAAATAAAAACGGATATATTCTAATAAAAATGCTTTTTAATTACCTCTTCCAACACTTCAGTAGTTAAAGGTTTGGTGCAGTAATCCGACACAAAATCGAATTTTTTGGCCCGCTCCAAATCCATCACATAATTGGATGTAGAAAGCATCACAATTTTTGTGTTTAACTTGACACTTTCATCCAATTGAACAAAAAGTTCCAAAAATTCCCAACCATTCATACATGGCATATTAATGTCTAGAAAAATCAAGTCAGGTTTAACAAAGTCATCGGTCGTATGTGCACGAAGATAATCAAGTGCATCAGTCGCCATATCCAAAGAAATCACCTTCAATTCCGAATGATTTTTTTTAATTTCTCTTTCATGAAAGAAATTATCGTACTGGTCATCATCAACCAGAAGAATACATTTTAATTCCCTTTTCATAATTGTTGATAGTTATTTATTATAGTAAAGTAAAAGGTGCTTCCTTTTCCTTTTGAAGATTCTACCCAAATTTTGCCTTTGTGTAGTTGCACTATTTTTTTGCAATAGGCTAAACCAATTCCGTTTCCAGCAAATTCTTTTTCTCCGTTATGTAAACGCTGAAAGATATCAAAAACGCGGTCAAAGTAATTGGGGTCTATTCCAATTCCATTGTCGGATAATGAGAATTGCCATCCATTTTCTATTTCTTGAGAGCATATCTTTATTATCGGTCTCTGACCTTTGGGTTGAAACTTAATGGCATTTGTAATGAGGTTTTGAAACAATTGATGAATTTCGCTTTCGAACACCATCAATTCGGGCATTGCACAGACTTCAATAAGAGGACTTGTTTCGGATGGAATAATTTCCAGGTCGGAAATGAGTTCGTCTAACATGGCCTTTATATCTACTTTTACTTGCGTTTTGTGAAGCCCTAATTGTGCAAAATACATCAACGAATTAATAAGCTTACTCATTCTTCCGGCCGAATTGTCAACAATATTCAAAAACTTCATGGCGTTTTCGTCTAATTTAGCTGAATAATCTTCCTTGAAAATATGCATGTAATTTGAAATGGTTCTTATAGGAGTTTGCAACTCGTGAGACGCAATATAGGCAAATTGCTCCAATTCTTGATTGGCATGAGCGAATTGCTCGAGTTTTTTGTTCAAAACAATTAACTCCTCCATTTTATTTTGCAAATTCTCTTCGGCTTGTCTTCGCATCAGCGCTATTCCAAGTTTCACACAAATGTCTTCGAAATATTCAATCATTTCGAGTGTAAATACATCTTTGTCCTTATCATTAATCTGCAAGGTTCCTACTATTTCGTCATTTGCCCTGATAGGAATAATGGCAATGGAATGATAACCGGAATGAATGCAACGATTGCGGGGGTGAAAACGAGGGTCTTCTTCGGGCAATAGTTCTAAAAAAGTGGAAGAGTTATTTGTCCAAAAACTGCCTGTTTTAGTAAATGAAGGAAGAGCACCTTCGGATTTACCAGAAATAACCAACCCGCAAAGACATTCCAATATGGCTTTCCCGGAATTATCTCGGCAAACTTGGCAGTGTTCGTCTGTGGCGGCTATCTTGTTTTGGGTTGTCAAAAACTCTTGCGAAAAACCTTTTTGTTCAAAGTATGGGTAATCGTCTCCTTCTTTGAGTCGGATGCCAACGGCAGAATAGCTGATTAAACTGTGAATAGAGGCAAGAACATTATGAATAATTTCTTTCAAATTATTGCTATTGTTTAATATTTCTAAGATTTCGGCAGAAAGGGCTTTAAACATTTCAGTTTGTTTCCTCACTTTTTCGTTTTCTATGCTTACAAGTGAAAAAGCAATATTTTCGGCAATATTTTCTAATAAAACTACCTCTTCTTTATTTGCAAAAAAGTTCTTCTTGTCCGAATACAAATTAAAGATATGAACAGGCTTATTCCGAATTTTTATAGGTATTGCAATAGAGGAAAGGTAGTTTCGTTTCACCGCTTCATCTTTCCATGGAAGCATGGTTGGGTCGGTTTCAATATCATTGCAAACAAAAGTATCGCCATATCGGATGGCTTTAGCTGATGGTCCGTTGCCTTGAATTTTATCTTTTAAACTAATTTTGCCGATTTCGCCTATGTAACCATTTTCAAATCCGGCCCAGGTGTGGGGACTAACAGTGCCCAAAACTTCATTCACACTACCTATCCAAATCATCCTGAAATTACTATTAGCTACTACTGTATTGCAAACCCCTTTAAATAATTCTTCGTTGGTGTCAGAACGCAGAATCAAATCGTTAATCTCACTATCCATTTTCAGCAACCGATTTAGCTTTATCAATTCGGCCTGTGCTTTTTTACGTTCTGAAATATCAGTAATTATTAATTGAATTGCCGGTTTGTTTTCAAATTCAATCGGTATAGCTTTAACTTCTACATCAATTTCAGAATTATCCAATCGAATTATTTTTTCTTCCAGTATAGATAATGGATCATGAGAAACCATCTTCATTGCCATTCGTTCAATAACTAATGTTGTGTAATCAGGGTGAACAAAAGAAAGTACATTTTTACCTAGAATTTCGTTTTGATGAACAGCTCCAAGTAATTTTATGCATTGTTTGTTTGCAAACACAACCAAATCTTCGCGATAGATAACAATGGCATCCGGAGAATTTTCTACCAATTCTCTGTATTTACGCTCGCTTTCCACCAATGCTTTTTCGGCTTGCTTGCGTTTACTTATATCTGTTAGGGAGGTAACTCTGACCGTTCTACCTTTAAAGGACATTGTTTTTCCATGCAACATACAAGGAAAAGTACTTCCGTCCTTACGCAAAGCTATAGCTTCATAAGGCTCGGTATAACCAGCTTTCATGTTATAAATCACCATTTCTCTATCCTCTGGTATTAACCAATCAGCCCCCGATCTACCAATAGCTTCTTCGTTGGTATAGCCAAACATTCTTTCGGCCATCTGATTTTGTTCAAAACAGATACCATGAACTGACAGGAAAATTGCATCAAAGGAAGCATCGCTCAAGGCCATGTATTTTGCTCTATTTTCTTCAACAGCGATTTCAGACTGTTTTCTTTGAGAAATATCATTCGTAATGGTTAAAACAGCTTCTTTATTTTCATAAATGATGGGTACCGCTTTTACTTCCACATCCACCACAGTTCCATCAAACCGAATGAATTTTTCTTCCAAAAATGAATGTTCATGAACTTGCTCTCCTATTGTCTTAATTCGGTTTATCACCGCTTCTCTTGAATCGGGGTGAACAACAGAGAGAACTGGTTTGCCTATAATATCTGCATCGGATTTAGCTCTGAGAAGTAGGATAGCTTGTTTATTCAAGTAAACCACTATACCGTTAACATGAATGGCTACGGCACTCGGTGAATTCTCAACCAAATCTTTGTATTTTATTTCACTTTCTCGTAACGCATGTTCAATCTCTTTTTCTTTTGTTATATCGGTCATCACACCGTGCCAATATACATCTCCTTTTTCCTGCACTTCGGGTGTGGAATCTATATGTATCCATTTAACCTCGCCATTTACTATTATTCTTCCGATCCAGTTAGTAGGTACTTGTCTTGATATTGCGTCCAAATTAAGTTTCGTAAACCCCTCCATTTCGTCTGGATGAAAGGCCTTGAAAGCAAATTGAAAATCCCGGATAATGTCTTCTGCTTTTTCATTCAATATTTCAGCCATTCGAGGGCTAACATAATCAAAGTGAAAGTTGCCGTCTGTTTTACTGTGCAAAATATACACCCCTATTGAAATACGTTCAACCAACTTGTCGTATTTCAATTTCATTTTCAGTAATTCCAATTCTTGTTTTCTGCGTTCTGTAACATCGCGAACCACAAATACCATTTGAACCGGATTACCCAAAGAATCTCTGATTATTTCTCCGTTTGCTTCTATATTAATTATGCTTCCGTCTTTTTTTATTGCATGATATTCATCTATGCGGTTATATATTCCCTGAAACATCAAACTTATATTCTCTGCCGCACGCTCTCGTTCTGATCCTATTATGAAACTTAATAAATCTCGGCCAATTAATTCATTTTCGCTTTCGTAATCAAACATGGCTATTCCCGAAGGCGAAATCATTTGCACATGCCCTGCTAAATCTGTGATGCAAATATTATCGGGTGATGCGGTGAGAATAGAACGATAAGTAGCCTCGCTTTTAACCAAAGCTTGTAATAGTTTTTTCCGTTCAGTAATATTGTTACTTATGGTCATTACAGCCTCCTTGTTTTCGAATAGAACAGGCACCGCTTTCACTTCAACCTCTACCACCGACCTATCCGGGCGAATATATTTCACTTCAATAAATTCATACTCCTCCTCTTTTTTTTCAAGAGTTCTTAGGCGTTCCATCACAAGCTCCAAACTATCAGGGTGAACAAACGAGAGCACATCTTTACCTATTATTTCTTTGTTGCTTTTAACACCTGTCAATTTTTTGGCTTGTTCATTTACAAATACAACTTTACCGTCTACCTGAATAGCCACTGCGCTGGGCAAATTTCTTACCAATTCCCTATATTTTTGCTCACTAACTTTTAATGCTTTTTCAGATTTCACCCGCTCAGAAATATCTCTTACAATTAGTAGCAATTGCAGAGGTTTGCCATCTATATCTTTTATAATCTCAGCATGGGCTTCGACATTGAATACGCTTCCGTCTTTTCTAAGAGCTAGATATTCCTTTGCTCCTAATTTCTCACCAGAAAATATTGTAATGAGATTAGTTGCTGCTCTTTCATGGTCTATAGGAGCTATAAAATCGAAAACCGAACGGCCAACCAAATCATCATTTTCCTCATAACCAAACATGGTTAAAGCCGAAGGCGAATACATAACAATACGCCCTTCCAAATCTGTAATCGTTATATCATCAGGCGAAGCATGCAAGATGGAACGATAGGTGGATTCACTTTTTATAAGGGCTTCTTCGAGCAGTTTCCGTTCGGTTACATCTCTGCAAACATCTATAGCACCAATAAAATTCCCCGATCTATCATAATTGAAGGTAAAATAATCCTCTCTCCAAATATAGTTTTCAGACTTTGTTTTTACCTGAAAAGTAAGATTTAGTTCCGGTATTTTAAAGTTGATGGCATTAAATATTTTACCTATCACTTCATCTCTATCATCAGGATGTAAAATCATGGCTATCTCTTCCACCCCTCTTCCTATCTCTTCATTCGAATTATAACCCATCTGCCTTTTATAAGACGGAGAGCTGTAGGTTACTTTGTAGTCGGGCCCAAATGTGGCAATTCCGTCAGAAGTATTTTCGGCAATGAAGCGGTATTTGTTTTCGCTTTCACTTAGGGCTTGTTGTGCCTTTTTATAGCGGGTAATATCTTGAGTGATACCAAACATTTTTATTGGTTTTCCATCTACAATTTCTACTTCCGAAGTAACCCTTACCCAAATTTCTTTTCCATTTGGGCGAATAATACGGTAATCTAAGGGCAAACCTACACCTGTTTCTATTGCTTTTAACCCTGCTTCCATTACCAGTTGCCTATCATCCGGATGAACCATATTAGCCACCATCAATTCAGGTGTACGGATGCAATCAACATTATCAACTCCCAGAATATTCAGTATTTCTTCCGAATGGCTGAACTCATTTGTTTCAGCATGCCAAAACCAACTACCGATTCTTGCTATTTTCTGTGCTCTTTTCAGATTACTTTCGCTTTCCTTTAATTCGAGTTTCAAATTTTCCTGTTCGGTAATATCCTTAAATGTGCAAATTACTTCTTTTACACTTCCATCCTTATTCAACACAGGGTCTGCATTTACAAGTAGCCATACTCGGTCATGTGTTAATGGGCGGAATACACCCATTACAGCATCGCGCACAGGTTTGCGGGTGGCAATACAAACAGGAACGGGATGTGTGGGGCCGAGATAGGGTGTACCATCTTCGTGTATTACATTCCAGTCTTTATCGAACGATGATTTTCCTAACAATTGGTCTTCGGTAAGGCCAAGTAATTCGAGTGCCTTAGAATTGGAAATCAAAATTTCTGCATTGGGGCCCTGAACCAGCACTCCGAAAAGCAGTTTGGATATCAAAGAATGATAACGATCTTCATTAAACTTTATGTTTTCTTCTATTTTTTTACGTTCGGTTATATTCTTAATGTATGCCGAAATGCCAGTAATCTCATTTTCCAGAATAATAGGTATCCAAATGATTTCGAAATAATTCTTTGAATTGTGTTCGAAATGAGTTTCAGAATATGATTCTCCTTTCATGGCTCGAGTCATGCTCTTTTTAGCAATGGCTCTTAATTCTGGTAATTCAATTATTTTCCAAGCATTCATTCCAACCTGCAGGTCGAAATTAAAATAACTTTTGATTATCTTTTTAAGATTAGAATTAAAAGAGGTGTAACAATATTTCCTATCGAGAGTGAAAACAATTATATCGCCTTCGCTCTTGGTAGTCTTGATTCTCGTGGTTTTTGGTCCTTTCTTTTTTGTCATCAGCAATATAATGTTTCAATGTATGGGGTTTATATTGTTTTTACAAATGTTTTTTGGTAAAATTATTTACCAACACTACTTGATTAGTTTTGACAATACAAAAATAGGAAATCCGTAGTATACTCTATCATTAAAATATATGTTTTATATCATATCTGCTATTATGAACTTTTGCTTTGCTTAATCTCTGTTATCACCATAATAATTGAAATCTCAATTTGCCCTCCCCCACTGTATTTCTATCCTACTTTTGTAAGCAGAAAAGAGTAAAAGTCTGTGTGTTTTCTATTGTAAACAATGGAAATAAAAGTTGCGATAAGTCAAGTGTTAAGAATGTACTTTAGCTTACCTTTGCGAACATGGAAAGAAAAATGAAACCCGAAAGCCTGATGATGTCATACGGCTACAAACCCGAATTATCAGAAGGAGCAATTAAATGCCCGATTTTTCAAACATCAACATTTGTATTCAAAACGGCAGAAGCCGGAAAAGCTTTTTTTGAAGTAGCTTATGGATTAAGGCCCGCTAATAAAGGGGAAGAACCCGGATTGATATACAGCCGAATTAATAACCCTGACCTCGAAATATTGGAAAACCGATTAACCTTATGGGATGAGGCAGAAGATTGTGCTGTGTTCGAAAGTGGAATGTCGGCTATTTCTACCGTATTGCTTGAGTTTTTAAAACCTGGCGACACGGTACTTATCAGCAGTCCGCTTTATGGAGGAAGCGATCATTTTATCAAAAAGATATTACCTAAATTTGGAATTCATGTGCTCGAATTTATGGTAGGACAAACTAAAGAGGAGATTATTAAAATTGTGAATGATGCTAACATGGGTAGTCAATTGGCTATGGTTTTTATTGAAACTCCCGCTAATCCTACCAACCATTTGATAGATATAAAATGCAGTAAAGAAATAGCTGAACACTTTTCTGGAGAAAACAAACACGTGTATTTGGCGGTGGACAATACCTATATGGGGCCCATTTGGCAACACCCTATTAAACATGGAGCTGATTTGGTGCTCTATTCTGCTACCAAATATATAGGAGGACACAGTGATGTAATTGCGGGAGCATGTTTGGGTTCGAAAGACCTTATTAAAAGAGTAAAAGGGCTGCGTACATTTTTGGGAAATATGGCGAGTCCGAACACCGGTTGGTTGCTGCTTCGCAGTTTGGAAACACTAAAGGTTCGTATGGATGTTCAGGCAACAAATGCAGATAAAGTGGCTGCATTTTTAACCGCTCATCCGGCTGTAGAAAAAGTATATTTTCCGGGCAATTTGACCGAAAAAGACGGTGAACAATTTAAGATAAAGCAACGACAATGTTTAACCAACGGTGGAATGATTTCGTTTGATGTAAAAGGTGGAGAAAAAGAAGCGTTTCAATTTTTGAATGCACTTAAATTAATAAAACTTGCCGTTAGTTTGGGTAGTACCGAAAGCCTGGCCGAACACCCTGCCACCATGACTCATTCGGATGTAGATTTTGACCTCAAACAAAGATTTTCGATTACAGAAAAAATGGTTCGCCTTTCGGTAGGTGTAGAAAATTATGAAGATATTATTTTCGACATTAATCAGGCTTTGAGCAAAATTACTCATTGAAAAGTTAGGTAATTCTGTATTTCTTTATTCGGCATCGGTATGCGTTAGATTTTTAAACATACCCCTACCCTACCTCGCCAAACTCTTCTTAAAACAATAGGTTCAGTTTTCGAACAACTTTTGCATACACCATTATTTGCAAAAAGGAAAGCGAATTTTACTGAAGGTTGTTTATTTATGTTACCAATATGCTTGAAACAAGCATAACCCAGATAACAACACTTATAAACATGTTTACAATGTCCTCAATTACAATTGTTACCCTTCAAAATTAAGTTAGAATAGTAATGCAATTTTGACCAATTCAATCAATAACTTGAGTTGTTCAAACAAAATGCTGAGTTGTTCAAACAAAAACTTGAGTTGTTCAAACAAAAACCTGAGTTGTTCAAACAAAATGCTGAGTTGTTCAAACAAGATCTTGAGTTGTTCAAACAAAATGTTGAGTTGTTCAAACAAAATCTTGAGTTGTTCAAACAAAATGCTGAGTTGTTCAAACAAAATCTTGAGTTGTTCAAACAAAATCTTGAGTTGTTCAAACAAAATGCTGAGTTGTTCAAACAAAATCTTGAGTTGTTCAAACAAAATGCTGAGTTGTTCAAACAAAATCTTGAGTTGTTCAAACAAAATCTTGAGTTGTTCAAACAAAATGCTGAGTTGTTGTTACAACTACTCAATTTCACTGCATATTTATTTCTTTTTAATGATGTTAAACAAAAGTAAAACGAACCTAATTTCTTATTTTATTATATTTGTCTACTCAGTCGCAAACTAAAAATAGCATTATTTGTTGCCCTGTATCTTTTCTGTATTATTCAGTTATAAGATTAAAACTAAACATAGAATAATGATAAAAAAAGCACTACTTATACTTGTATCGTTCGGCATACTTTCTTTTCAAACCGATTCGGATAAAACCACCCACGAATTTACCAAAAGCAATTGTTACGGCAGTTACCAAACCAAAGGCGGGCGCATGGAAGGAAATTATATCTCCTTTTACAAAAACGGAAAAAAGAAGGCAGAAGGTACGTTCGAAAGTAATTATCGTACCGGTATCTGGTCCGTTTGGGACACAGCCGGCCACATTCGCATGCAGAGAGATTACTCCGGGCCATTTTCATTTCGACAAATTTATCCTCCTTCTGCATCACCCGCCAATCAAGTTATTCAGCAATATTCCAAAGAAGGGTATTCTGAGTATTTTCAATTAAAAGAAGAAATGATAGTGTGGAGCAAACGTGTTTGGAGAGAGCTAACTCCTGACGGCAATCCTCTTTTGTTTAACAATAATAGGTTGTTTGCCGTTTTATATAAAAATATTCAAAACCATTCCATCACTGCCTTTGATATTACGGATGATGAATTCAGAAACGAACTGCAAACCATAGCCGATTCGTCTGCACTAACCATTACAGGATATAAAGTGAAAGAAGATTGTTTCTTCGATAATGTCAGAAAGGTTTCCGAGACAAGGATAATCGGAATTTGTGCAAGCGGAATGAATAAAATAACAGGAAAAACTGGTGACCTCTTCTGGGTATATATGCCCGAAATAAGAAAAGCACTGGCATCCGAAAAACTACAGAACAAATATTTGCCATCCCGCATAAAAACGCTTGATGATGTGTTTTTCTATCGTTACTTTTGCAGCCTGATTTATAAAGAATCTAATTTTCAAAACAAACCGATTGCAGCATATACACCTGAACAAAACATAAAATCAGAATCGGAGCGAATAGAAACAGACATTATCGAGGCCGAACACAACTGGTGGCTGGAGTTAGCAAAGCCATAAAAAGTTAATCTGAGCTGGTATCGAAATTGAAATAAAACAATACAAACTAATACAACCAATAATTTAATTAAAACAAAAATGGACGAGAATATAAACAAAGATGGTATTTCTAACCTGGACCGAATACCTGTAAAACGACTGGTTTCAAAACGGGATATAGGTATTGAAGCGTTTGAACTTGAAAACGGTCACCTGATGCTGGAAGCCACATTTCTGGACCCTTACCATCTTATCAGATTGAACATACACATCGAACCGAATACAAAAGAAATTACCAATGCCAAAAGCGAGTTTGCCAACCATCCTCATACCCTTTGCCCTTTTGTGGCCCAAAAAGCAAAACAATTAATAGGGCTTAAAGTGGAAAGAGGTATTACCCGAATGATTTCGCAACGCATAGGAGGAAGCGAAGGCTGTATTCACCTCCGGGAACTTACCCTCGAAACCATCAATTTTGCTGCAACTACATTGATAGGTTATGACGAAGGATTCGGATTGATGAGTCGTGATTTTAATTTATTGAATGAAACCGAAAAAACAGATATATCGCGTCATTTACTGAAAAACTCCTGTTACGTTTATAAAGATTAACCTACCATGAATACAAAACTGGATTTTAAAAATTACTTTCAAAAAGGTGTAGGCTACGAACAGTATAAAATACAAATGGCCGAAGACTTGCATTCGAATTCAGATGCTCAGCTAAAAGAATATATAAAGCTGAACACACAACGTATGCAACGGGTTGAGAAAACATATACTGTTTCCGATACATTGAAACAGCTATTAAATCAGCTTACTGAAAATGTAAACTGGCTGCTGATTGCCGAACATTGGTGCGGAGATGTGGCTCAAATTATTTCGGCTATGAACAAGATTGCTGAAGAAAGTAATGGAAAGATAACCTTCAAAATTGTTTACCGCGATCAAAACACAGAATTGATGGATGCTTTTCTGACCAACAATGCCAGGTCGATACCAAAGTTACTTCAACTGGATAATGACTATAAACTAACAGGGCAATGGGGTCCTCGTTCGGTAGAAGCACAAGAGCTTGTAGTCAGATTAAAATCCAATCCCGAAACAGCAGAAACATACGCAAGTGCCCTTCATCTCTGGTATGCCGAAGATAAGCAGAAAAAACTGGAAAGAGATTTGATTGAATTAGTAAAGAGTAACCTATAATAAACAATAATAAATTTCATGGAACAAAAACTACCTCTCCCTCCGTTTACCCTCGAAACAGCCTTACAAAAAGTACAGATGGCAGAAGATGCCTGGAACAGTAAAGACCCGGAAAGGGTTAGTATGGCTTACACCAAAGACACCGAATGGAGAAACCGCACCCAGTTTATTAACGGACGCGAAGAGGTTAAAGCGTTTTTGAAAAACAAATGGGAAAAGGAGATTGATTATAAACTTAAAAAGGAATTGTGGGGTTTTAGAGAGAACAGAATTGCGGTGCGATTTGAATATGAATTTCAAAACAAAGAAGGGCGATGGTTCAGAGCTTATGGAAACGAAAACTGGGAGTTTGATGAAAACGGCCTGATGGCAAAACGTTTCGCCAGTATTAATGACTTGGCGATTGAAGAGAAAGACAGAAAATTCAAATAGAATAACTAATTACTAATCTCAATACCTATTAAAAATGAAAAAAATCTACACGCTATTTTTAGTTGTTTTTTGCCTTACCACAAGCTTAAAAGCACAAACAACATTTAATATTACTTATTCAGGTTTTTCGACTCAGGCACAAGCCGCCTATCAATACGCAGCTGACATTTGGGCCAATACAGTAGTTTCTGCAGTTCCTATAAAAGTTACCGCACATTTTTCTTTATTACCATCGGGCACATTAGGAATTACATTTCCTAACGGAAGAAAAAACTTTGCAGGTGCTCCGGTTGCTAACAGATGGTATGCTACTTCGCTGGCAAACTCTATAACCGGTACAGAAATAAACCCAGGCGAAGCCGATATTGAAATGTATCTGAACAGCACTGTTAATTGGTATTACGGAACATCAGGCACTGTTCCTGCTGGGCAATACGATATGGCAACAATTGTATTGCATGAAATGTGTCACGGGCTAGGGTTTTTAAGTCTTGCTAAAGATTCATCCGGACTTGGTTCGTTTGGTATGTTACGAGCGGCTGATTTCTATAACCTTGTTACCGCCTTTTCCTGGCCTAATCTGGATACATTGCCTTCTGTATTTGATAAATTTCTGGTTACCAATGCAGGTGCAAAATTAGATTCATTCCCTAATCCATCCACTACATTATCTCCGATGCTTAAAAATAACAATGTTTATTTTAATGGTCCGTATGCCATGGCTGCCAATGGAGGAATTAAACCAAGAATATATGCCCCTGCAACATTTGCGCTGGGTTCGAGTATTACTCATTTAAACGAAGCCACCTATCCTGCCGGCAATCCGAATGAATTGATGACACCAAACGGGACATCTGCTTATTCTCTCCACACTCCCGGCCCAATTTGTATAGGGGTGTTAAAAGATATCGGCTGGACTATTAATCCTAATATGGGTGTTAATGAAATGCAGCAAAACAATTTTGATTTTGCTGTCTATCCTAATCCCGCAAACAGCCAACTCTTCATACTGACTAGTATTGCTATAGAAAAAATCAAGTCGATTGGAATCAGAAATGTATTGGGAGAAGTAGTTTTAGGTATGGATAAAAATCTAAGTACAGACGTTAGTTCTCTTTCAAAAGGGATTTACTTTATTGAAATGACTACCACAGAAACGAAACAAACACAGAAATTTATTAAAGAATAACCTTAGTACTTCTTTTACTTATTTACTTTTATTTCAAAATTTACTCCCAAAATATCTTTGAGAAATTGGGGGTTATGCGAGTCATCTTCCATATCCAGCTGCATTAACATTCCCGGATCAGGAAGCTTATCCATATAAAATAAACCAGTGTAATTCTTCTTTTTTGCATCGATTAAAGAGTTAATGAATGCATCATACTTTTTAGAATAAACGCTTGCAAATTTGTATTGGTTAATCATAGTAAAACTAAGGAAACCAAACACAATAACCGGTATAATGAGTTTAATTGCGTTTTGTAATGTTTGCCAAAAAGCTGGAAGATGATATCCGGATATCAGAAAAGAAAAACAGATTAAAAAAGTCCAGCTAAGGCTCGAAAACGCCCACCCTCTGGGAGGAATCAGAATGCCATACATTATCAAAATTTGAAATAACAGCATAATGATTACGGATGAAATGAAAGCAAATGCAAAGAACCTAAACGTATTTATTATCCTGCTTTTATTATAAAATACTCCGGCAGAAGATCTCAATTTTATACCAATCAGTAGCCAAACAGAAGCCAAAACAAATGCTACTAAATATTTTCTGTCTAACAAAGTACTTTTTAATACAGAAAGATAATCTACCTTATAGGTATCCACAAAAAACTCTTTATAGTAAGCTCTTCTTTCTATATTGCTTGAAGAAAAAACACTAAACAATGCAGCAACAACCAAAGAAACGAAAGCAACAATAACTCCTAAAGAATATTTATTCTCTCTTACAATCGATATTCTTTCCTTGTTCTTTACAATAAAATGAACTATAAAAATTGAAAACAGGAAGCTTGTTATCACAGCATATAGCTCATAACTGGAGGATACATATATAAAACAAAAGCTAACGATAAGGTAATGATATATTTTCTTCTCCTCTTTCAGCAACAGAGCCACACCCAGCAACAAAAACACAATACCCTGCAAATACATAAAACTGGCACCGATATACCACCATGTTTCTATGTTTTGAACCGTAAAAAAATAAAAGCAAGCTAAAAACAATATACTGTTTACGATGGAAAATCGGAAGGAAATCTTAATGCCAAATAAGTTAGAAATCCCTATTCGGATTATCAGTTGAACTGAATAAATAAATATAAGAAGCGTGAGGCAATGATAAATAAAAAAACAAAAGTGGTAATCATTAAATGAAGTGGCAGGTGACATTACCGTATAAAAATAGGCCCAACTAATCCATCTTCCGCTAATGTTATGATACATCCAAATGACATACTGACTCAAAGAATTAACTTTAGCATAAAAAATTCCAGTCATATCATCATAGGCTGGGCGATTAAACCAACTCAATTCGAGGAATAATAAAACGAAGGAAACAGCAGATAATGTCAATAGCCATTTACCGACTTTATTTATGACCGTGTTGATTTTTGTTTCAGAAGTTGAATTCATTTAAGGTCGGGTTACTTTTCAGATTTAAGTTAGTCCTGATGGAGAAAAGACAAATGAATTCAGCATTTACAGCATTGCCAGATTAATTAAAACAAAAAAAGCAAATACCATACTGGCAATACCATTTGTAGTTGCAAATGCTAAATTAACCTTACTCAAGTCATTTGGTTTTACAATGGAATGCTGATAAATAAGTAAACCAATGAACAGAGCAGCACCAATCCAATACCACATATTAAACTGAGCAAACCACCCTGCATAGAGCACAAAAGAAGCAGAAACAAGATGAAGTATGTTAGATAACATCAAGGCTCCTTTTGTTCCCAACCACACAGGTATCGATTTTAAATTTTTAGATTTATCAAACTCTTCGTCCTGCAATGCATAAATAATATCAAATCCCGAAACCCAGAAAAGGACAGTGAAAGAGAAAAACAACGGCAGCCAGTCGAACTTACCGGTAACAGCCAGATAAGCGCCTATAGGGGATAAGGACAACCCCACACCAAGTACTAAATGACATAATGCAGTAAATCGTTTTGTTAAACTATAACCAAGAATAACCACTAATGCTACCGGTGATAAAAAAAAGCATAAAGGATTAATGAAATAAGTAGTACCAATAAACAATAAACAATTAATGATTACAAAAATTAATGCATTGCTTGGTTTAATAATACCGGCTGGTATTTCTCTCACTACAGTCCTTTCATTCTGCTCATCAAATTTACGGTCGATAAAACGATTGAATGCCATTGCTGCGCTTCTTGCAAAGACCATACACAGTATTACGAATAAAAACAATTTTAGTTCGAAAGACTTATGCTTTGCTGTTAAAGCCAAAAAGTAACCAATGACAGCAAATGGTAATGCAAAAATGGTATGACTGAATTTTACTAATGATAAATAATTGGTAATCGTTTTTGCTGATGATGACATTTGATATTAATAAACTTAATGATGAGAAAAGTTAGCAATAAGAATTAAGACAATAGGAATAGAGCTTAATGCTATCCCTATTACTCCGGGAGAAATTTTTTGATTACCTAGCTGATATCTGAAATCAATAAAAATATATGCAGTAGAGCAAAGCATTCCTAAAAATCCAGCAAATACAGCAAAAAATATTCCCATAGGGAAAAGGCACATTAACGCTGCAATACCTCCAAATATGATGGATAGTACACCCAGGATTTTTAATATTTTAATCATAATAATATGGAAAGAAATAAACTTTTATAGTACAACCAGTTTTTGTGTAACCGTTTTTTTGCTGTTTACTTCCAATGTGCAGAAATAAACACCTGCAGGCAGATTGTTGCTCACCTGAAGAAAACTGTTTGTTACATTCACTGTTTTCACCAATTCGCCAATGGCATTGTATATTTTCAACTCCATTTTATCTTTAGCTCCGAAATTGGCAACAGTAATATTGATTGAACTTCCCTCATTAGCCGGATTTGGAAAAACAGATAAGGTACCTGCAGAAATAGTATTATAATTGGTTATACCCACAGTACTGCAACCGGTAAGAGTAGTAAAAGCATTTGCTTTTCCATATCCCCATGAGTTATTTGGCAAATTAGTTCCTGTAAACTGATCTTGTGTAGCACAAGCTGTAATTGCATTTTTCACTTGTAGTGCAGTAGCTGTTGGGTTCTTTTGGAGATATAAAGCAGCTATACCAGCTACAGAAGGCGAAGCGGCAGATGTTCCACTTGCAGCCACATGATAGGCGTCTTGTGAAATTTCATCACTAACACCTCCGGCAACATAGTAACTAGACACCATCGATGATACTACTGCTGAAACTAGAAAGTCGCCAGGAGATGTGATATCCGGTTTAATACGTCCATCCCTGGTCGGTCCAGAACTGGAATAACTCAACATTTGGCCCACAGTAGCAAAGTCGTTATTCAAAACACTGTTGTAATTCATCATTGTTCTTCTGTTTACATAGCCTCCAACAGTCACCACATTTGTCAAACATTGATAACTGCTACAAATGGTTTGATTAATATCCGGCATTTTGTAAAAAGCACTATCAGGCATGGTTGCTAATGACGGCAACCCACTACCCATAACATCGTAATTCCACACATCAAATTTTCCGCTACCTGTTGATGTAGCACTTAATCTCCAAACATAATTTGTTGAATCAGGTACTATCAAGTACTCCATAAAATAAGTTGGGCCAAGCGGGCCGGTATAAATCTGAGCATGCATTTGCATCACACCAATTCTATGCCCAGAATTATAAACCGTATCCACATCAACTACTCCCGTGTGGGAAGCAACAGTTGTATAAGCGGTATGCCCTCTGAAAGAATGTGAAGGTGTTATTTGGTCCGCTCCTATTGAAAATTTTGTTGTGTTCAAGTTGGCTACCTCACCATAAAGTTGAATATAAATACTGCCTGCACTGTTAGAAAAGAAAGTAAAATTGGTATCAGTTGTTACGTTATAACCAAGGTGAAACGGCCAGTCACCAACATTTCCGGCAGCCACCACAATCGAACGACCCTGCTGAGTGGATATCATATTATTGAGTAATTGAGCTTGCAAATCTGTACCATCGTGAGAACCTACACCATTATCTCCTAAACTAATGTTAATAACACAAGGTTTACCCAATTGAGTTGCCTTCGCAAAAATATAATTTGCACCATCTACTATGATGTTATGGTTAGCATAAAAATCAACTCCCACCATTATAATATCTGCTTTGGGAGCAACACCTTTAAAATGACCTGGCGCCATACCACTACTAACGCCTACTCCTGCCGTGTGAGTACCATGTCCTACATACAAGGTATCGTATGAAGCAGAGGCTAATCCTCCGTCAATATCTGTATTCGAAAATTCCTGCCCGTAACCATAGGTAACGGGGGTGTTGGCTGCATTAGGAAGACTCTGATCCCATAAGAATTTAATTCGGCTATGCCCCAGACTATCCTGAAAATCAGGATGAGTAATGTCTATACCTGTATCAATAAAGCCGGCAATTACACCTGTTCCATCGTATCCCTGAGTAAGTGGAGCCTGACCATTGTGCACAGGTAAAACATTATTATTTTTCAACATGGTATCATTCAATGGGTGTATTCCGGCTGAGAAGGCCTCTATACGCTCAATTCCTTTTTTAGAAACCATCTCACTTATTTTATTCAGTGGCATCGAAACAGAAGCTATATCTCCAGCAGCATATTTAAACTTACCACCTACAGAGGTAACCTCTTGTTTTATTTCATCAATATTTCCTTGAATCAAAATATCGATAACTGTATTAATATTCTTCTCCTGTGCATTTTTAGCTTTATTATATAAAGGTAAATTCAGTGAACATTGTGCCACTGCATTTGAAATAAATGAGGCAATGATAAAAGAAAGCGTAATTATTTTTCTCATGTATGTTAAGATTTAAATTTTGTGCATCGTCAAAGATAAGAGATATTATTCTATTTGTATTGTAAAATTATTGCGAAATTTACCCCAACTATTTCAAAAGATGAGTCAGATAAACCATAATACACTTACCCTTCCTATTGCCTGCAAATTTGTTGCATCAGCATTGAGCTACCCCGAGAGGCGTGCTATTTATGTTGACCAAACCTTTTACACTTATTCTGATTTATGGAAAATTGTTTTATCCATTTATAATCGCATTCCAACTAATAAAACCTATACAACCATTGGTATATATTGTTATAATGATGTTGCTACTTATGCAAGTATTATTGCCATTGGCTTATACGGTGCTGCTTATGTACCCTTAAACAATAAGTTTCCTGTCATCAGAAACAAACACATAACCGAACAATGCGAACTGGAACTCATTCTCTCGTCAGAAGAAAATGATATGCTGAATGAATTGAAAGGTAATGCGAAGTTTGTATTCACCAGAAGTTCTATTCCTTTCAGGGATGAAGATGCTTCTGACAATACAAATTGTTATGATGCGAAATCTTATCAAAAAGTAGAGCAAGAGTATTCTTGTATCCTCTTTACTTCGGGTACTACAGGAGTCCCTAAAGGTGTTCCTTTGTCTCACAAAAACCTGAACACCTTCTTCGATTTTCAATTAAAGAATTACGACTTCAATAAAGAAGACCGATTTCTGCAGGTGTATGAGCTTACCTTTGATGTTTCCATCTTTTCCTTTCTGATGCCCTTGCTGGTTGGAGGTTGCTGTTATGTGGTACCCGATAAGGGTATTAAATTTTCAACTATTGTTCAAATGCTGAAAGAACATAAGATAACTATAGTTAGCATGGTTCCTGCGTTGTTAAATTATCTAATAAACTATTTACCAGAAATACATCTACCCGATTTACGATTCTCTATTTTCTCAGGTGATGCCCTTTATCATGATATGGCGGTGTTGTGGAGCAAATGCACTCCCAATGGAGTAATCGAGAATTTTTACGGGCCAACAGAAACAACTATTGTATGTTTTCGCCATCCGTTCGAAGAACAGAAATCGGCTGTAGAGTCAGTAAATGGTATAGTTCCGATTGGAAAACCATTTGACGGAATAGAATTTAAAATAGTAAACGAAGAAGGCAACAAAACAGATAATGGAGAACTTTGTCTGAGAGGAACTCAGGTTATTTCGCATTATCTGCACCATGCTAATCCGGACAAATTTATTTTGTTGGACAATAAAGTGTGGTATAAAACAGGCGATGTGGTAACCATGAATAGCAACGGAAATCTTTGTTTCTTGGGTAGAACAGACAGTCAGGTTAAGATTAGTGGATTCAGAATTGAGTTAAGCGAAATCGAATTTGCTCTTGCATCCATTACCTCCAAACGAACGGTTGTACTATGTTTAACTGACCAAAACAAAATAAACTCACTTCATGCTTTTATTGAAACAACTGAAGTTTACGAAAACGAAATAAAAGAACAACTTGCCACTCTTCTCCCCTACTACATGATTCCGGTTGAGATTATCCCTGTCGGGACTTTCCCACTGAACGTAAACGGAAAAGTGGACAGAAATAAACTTTTACTATTAAGCCAAAAACAAAAATGTTAGAACAGTTACAACAAGTGTTCAGGGAGGTATTTAAAGACGATGCTCTTATTATTACCGAGTCCACATCGGCTAAGGACATTAAAATGTGGGATTCTCTTACTCATCTCGAATTAATAGCCGCAGTGGAAACTGCATTCAGCATTAAGTTTACTTTTAACGAAGTGATGATGTTTAGCAATGTAGGAGAAATGATGGCCTTGCTGGAGAAAAAAACTAAAAGCTGAATTATCCTTTAAATGACGTTTACCTCTCCCTTATTTCTTGTGTTTCTTATTTTTGCTGTAAGCATAAATTATGCATTGCCTCAGCGGTTTCGTCATTTGTTTTTAATCCTATGCAGTTTTGTATTTATCGGATTCTATAATATAGAATCGCTGCTGGCTGTACTTGTTTTCTCTTTATTCAATTTCTTTCTTGCTCAATCGGTCAAAGGAAACCGTTTTCTTTTTCTAGTCGGTTTATTTGTAAATGCAGGTGCTATCTTATTGTTCAATTATTTTAATACTGCAACCAACGGCTTTGTTTTTACATTTTCTTCCATCCATTTTAATCTCGATTGTTTCATCATTGCACTTGGCTTGTCCTTTTATTCGCTACAGAACATTGCTTTTTTAACTGAAGTATATTACGAGCGAATTAAAACAGAAAACAGTTTGTACAATTTCATTCTTTACACTTCATTTTTTCCTAAAGTAATCAGTGGGCCGGTGATGCTGCCGGCTGAGTTTTTTCCTCAGATAAATAGAAACTCAATAACAAAAACGGAGCTTACCATAGGGTTTCAGCGATTCCTGACCGGCTTATTCAAGAAGATGGTTATAGCCGACCGCTTGGCTCCTGCTGTAAGTTCAGTTTACGATTACCCTACTTCTTACAGCGGAATGACCGTGCTTGCAGCCACCTATTTATTCACCATTCAACTGTATT
The DNA here is from genome assembly GCA_903926385.1 of uncultured Bacteroidota bacterium. Lineage (GTDB taxonomy): Bacteria > Bacteroidota > Bacteroidia > 2-12-FULL-35-15 > 2-12-FULL-35-15 > 2-12-FULL-35-15. Next base: position 5,312 of record CAIYIS010000069.1, on the reverse strand, counting down.
TCGATTTTTCGGGGTATACGGACATGGCTCTGGGAATAGCGAAAATGCTGGGGTACGACCTCAAAGAGAATTTCGATACGCCTTTGCGCTCCACTTCAGTTTCCGAATTCTGGAGAAGATGGCATATCTCCTTAATTTCATGGTTTACTCAATACATCTATTATCCGGTGGTGTACAAGTTGAGAAGTTTTAAGAAAACCGCAGCATTAGTTGGTATTCTGTTTACCTTTTTCGTTTCCGGTATATGGCATGGCATAGGATTAACATTTACACTATGGGCTCTATGTCACGCAGTATATTTGAGTTTCGAATTGTTCACCAAAGGAATCAGAGTAAAACTATCTGAGAGGTTGAGCGGAATAGGGTATAAACTAATCAGCGCATTCATTGTGTTCAATGCAATTTGTTTCAGTAATATTTTTTTCAGAGCAGCCTCAGCCGAAAAAGCATTTGCACTTATTCGCTCAGTTTTTACCAGTTTTGTTCCTCAACAGTGGCTGTCGGGGTTTATTGCTCCGCTTGCTATAGGGGGACATCAGGCAGACGAATTCAACTTATATATAAGTGTATTTCTTTTCTCCGTTTTCTTGCTTTTCGAAAACAGGCTGAATAAAATGGCAAAGAGCGCACATTACCGTATACCATACATTGTCATCCTCCTAATGCTAATCATGCTGTTTGGTGTGTTTGCAAACGGAGCTCGTTTTATATATATGCAGTTTTAATTGATGGAAGTGAGAACTAACTTTTTTAAAATACTACTTACCGTTTTGCTGCTTCTGTTGCTTCTCACCGGCATGAGCAAGCTTTATGATTTTGCATTGCATCAAAACTGCAACTTAAAAGCCTCCTTTGTGCAAAACACAAAAGTGGATGCCGATGTTCTTTTCCATGGTCCCTGCGAGCCTTTGTGGATGATATCGCCTGCACAAATAGACCCGGTTATAAAAATGAAATCGTATAACCTTGCGCTGAGTCATTCTGATTTTGCAGATAATTACCTGCATCTGTATTTTTATCTGAAGAATAACAAAGCTCCAAAATACCTGTTTTTATACGTCACTCCCGAGTCGATGGATAAAAAGTACAATACGTTTAATACCTATCGGTTTGCTTCGTATATGACCGATAGCTGCGTAAACCAAGTGGTGAGGGATTGCGATAGTGCTTATTATAAATGGTCAGAATTGCCATTTATGAAATATGCGTATTACAGCAACAAAATAAACTTTGATGTAATTCAGGGACTCAAACATTATTACACTCACCGCACTCTTCCTCATTTTGCTGACGGATTCGAGCCACCCATTCAAATTAAATGGGATAATCACCTCGAAGAATTTATTCAGTTATATCCTCATGGTTACACCTTCGTGTGGAATGCTCAGCGCGAAAAATACCTGCGTAAAACCATCGAACTTGCATTGCAACATCACATAAAGGTATATTTGTATGAGTCGCCTGTGCTGAAAGAAGCCATACCTTATCAGCCCAACCGCACGGAAATGGTGAACAAAATAAAAGCGGTTGCCGCTGCTTATCACATCCCTTATGTACAGTTTGAAAACATGAAAATAGCAGAGTCGAGAACATATTTTATGTCGACACTTAACACAAATCTCGAAGGCTCTCGTATATTTGCAGACAGTCTGGCTAAATTTATAGTTCAACTAAACAGTGAAAATGAAAAATAGTTTACTTCTGCTTTTAGTACTTTCTTCCTTGTGGTGCAAGGCACAAACCGATTCTGTGCCTTATTCGCGAGAGCTGGATTTTAAAGAAGGCCTTTACCTTACTTTTTCTCAGTTTAAGCAAAACCGCCCTATACCGTTAAACAGAATAGTTTCGGATTACCCCCGTAATCAACTCGATTTTCTGAACGTGGTTACCGAAAAAAAGTACGTTACGTTTCAGGACAATGCAGGCATAGAGCAAAAAGTAGAAACAGCAAGCCTTTGGGGATACTGCCGCAATCATTCCATTTGCATCAATTTTAATCATGAGTTTAATAAGCTGAATGCAGTGGGTGTGTTGTGTTATTTTACATCAACGGTTACCTGCAGCACCGGGATGCCCGACCCCATGGGCATGAATTCTACATACGAAGAGTTGAGGCAATTTGTTTACGATAGTCGCACCAATAAGGTGTATGATTTTAATGTAAAAAACATGGAGACACTGATTCATGACGATACCGAAATGTACGACAAATTTATGGCCATGAAAAAACGAGACAAACCCGATGTTATCTTTGTTCTCCTGCGGAAATACAACGAAAAACACCCTCTGTTTGTTTTTCGGTAACGGGTTAATACAGCCATAATACTCCCCCTTTTCCAGCTTCATCATGGTAAACTATCTGTTTATCTTAATTTGTTGGTGGAAATAATAATATTCTCTACTTTCGTACGCTCTCTAAAAAAAGCAGTATAACTTTAACAATAAACTAATCAATAAAAATGAGAAAACTATTACTATCAACATTAATTATTGCAGCAGCAGCAGTGATAAACACAGCCCATGCTCAGTACAGCATTGGAGGAACTCCATACAGTTTTACCAATTCTGTAAAATCTATTCAAACGGTTAACTTTAATGTAATGCCTCCGGTAGATTTGGATGAGCTTAGAAAAGAAGACGCGATAAACGACCCTAACAAAGGGCCTTTCCGTTTTGGATTTAATCATTATGTAAATTTTAATCTGAACAATTCCGGTAAATGGACCACCTTGGCCAACGGAGACAGAATATGGCAATTGGGTGTAAAATCGCCAGGTGCGCTTACTATCAACCTTGCTTTTGATGATTTTTATATGCCAGAAGGTGCATCTACCTTTATCTATAACGAAACCAAAGATTTTGTAATTGGTGCGTTTACCAAAATAAATAACGAGCAAAGCAAAATGTTTGCTACCGATTTAATAGCAGGAGATGCTGTTGTTATTGAGTATTACGAACCAAAAGAAGTGGCAGGACAAGGACGTATTAATTTATTCCGCGCTACTCACGGATATCGCGGGGTAGAAGAATATGCAGCTAAATCGTTTGGTAATTCAGGTTCTTGCGAAATTAATGTAAACTGTCCGTTAGGAACTAACTGGCAAAATGAGAAAAAAGGAGTGGTATGTTTAGTAGTAGGTGGTTCCGAATTCTGCACAGGTTCTATGATTAACGATGTGCCTCAGGATAAAAAACCATACGTATTAACAGCCAATCACTGTTCAACATCCAACGACTGGACATCATGGGTATTCCGCTTTAACTGGGAAACTCCCGGCTGTGTCAATCCTTCTACATCACCATCTACTCTTCAATCCTTAACCGGTTCTAATTTATGTGCTCGTAATGCGGCTTCCGATTTTTGTTTGGTGGAAATTACCGGAGGACTTCAAAACGGAACTGTTCCTTCGGCTTATCATACTTATTTCAATGGATGGTCGCGTTCTACTACACCTGCCACATCAGCTGTGTGTATTCATCACCCAAGTGGTGATATCAAAAAAATATCGGAAGCAGCTAATGCCTGCATATCGGTGGCATGGAGTGGAAGCATTACCAATCACTGGCAAGTGGGATTATGGACTTCGGCTTGTACAGAGCCAGGTTCTTCGGGTTCTCCTTTGTTCGACCAAAACCACCGTATCGTTGGGCAATTACACGGAGGTCCTTCGGCTTGCGGAAACACGGGTTCTAACATGGTAGATAGCTATGGTAAATTTGATGTATCCTGGTTAGGTGGAGGAACAAACGCTACTCAACTTAAATTTTGGTTAGATTCTACTAATACCGGAGTTACTACATTAGACGGTTTCGACCCGAACAGTACCGTTGGTGTAGCTCAAACTACTGATGTTAATTCTGCTTTTAATGTTTATCCTAATCCTTCTAACGGAGTGTTTAATCTGGAAGTAACATTGTCTGCTTCGCAAAATGTTTCTATTCATATCTTGAACATTTTAGGCGAAACAGTTTCTACTAAAACATATACTAATATGTCGAACGGTGTTTATTCTATTGATTTATCAAAAGAATCGAAAGGTTTGTATTTTGCCGAAATTATCTCCGCAAGCGGAAAAACGGTGAAAAAACTAAGCCTTGTAAAATAGTTAATTCGATGATTGATTAGCGCATCACCAACCTGCTAATCCAACCAAAAAAGCCCTGCCAACGCGGGGCTTTTTTAGTTTCAAGTAAGCACCTCTCCCCCGGCCCCTCTCCACAAGAGAGGGGGGCAAGTGCGTGACGGATGAACACAAAAATCAAGTTACCCAGCCTCTCTCCTTGAAAGAAGAGGAAGAGCTCGGTTTGCACAATTGTTAAATTGCAGAATTGCAGAATTGCTGAATTGCCCTTCTCCTTACTTCATGCAACCTTTTGGCAATAAAAAGCGTCTATAGATATGAAAACAAACAAAAAAACAGTATCATTTCAAAACAGTAAGATTACTTTACATCGGTCCGTTATATGCACTAAAGTTGCACAAATAAAGGGTTTCGACTAACCAGCCCTCCGTCATTCGGCACGGAGCCCACAGAATCCCCGCATTGCATCGGCTTTAGCCCATTTTTTATTCGTCAGGCGGATAGAGGTGTATTTATGTTCAGAAAAATGCTAAGGCTAAGTATTCAAATATTCCGTAAAGGGGTGAGCCGGATTTTAAAAAAGAGGGTGAAGCTATCGGCTGTGCTGTCGCTCAAAAAGTTTTTTACCAACGACCGCGAAACCATAGCCGAAATGGACCAAAGCGATGGTTTTATTATTACCAACCTGTCGGCTAAAGACGAGGCACTGTTCAGAAAAAAACAAGGCATGATATGCTCCATACCCGATTTGCTCGAAAATCTGGGCTATACACCCTTAGAAATAAAAACACTTTGCCTCAAATCGCGCAAAATGACAGATAAGGAAATAGCCCAAGAACTAGCACTACCGCCCGAAAACATTACCGAACTCCTAAGGAATATCTATAACCGAAATGAGGTAGGAAATTTTGATGAATGGAAGGAAAAGCTCTGGATGTAGGCTTGCTTTTTTGAGACAGATAATGAATAACTCATGCAAACGCGAGCGTTTTTCGCTCGTGTTTCTTATTCTGTGGCGTCTCGCCACAACTATATTTCTTTGATTGTTTTTTATTGTTTGAATGGTGGCGAGACGCCACCTAATGATTGCCACGAGCGAAACACGCTCATATCTTTGCAAAATTATTAATTTTAACAAACAATAGACACAAAAATACAAACGTAAAAAGAAAACACGCTAGACAAGTTAATTAACTATGTTGTGCGCGAGGAATCACGTTTGTGTTTTTT
>CAIYIS010000068.1 GCA_903926385.1 uncultured Bacteroidota bacterium | reverse complement strand
GTCCTGAAAAGTTGTGTGGTAATCCGGCTATTGTCAAAGACGAACCAGTTACTCCAGGGCCAAGAGTTGTTTGACCCATGTTCATTAGCGGAAATGCTAAGGCTGCGATTAAGATTAATTTTTTCATAATGTTTTGTTTTTTTTTGTTTGTGTATTACTTTTGTTTTCAAATTGCCCCTCTGACAATTTTATGACACAAAAGTAGAGACTAATTTGATATTGGGATGTGATATTTATCAGTCGTAAAATTGTTTTTTCGCAGTTATAAACCTGCTTTTTGGCAATTTCGAATTCCGCCCCAATCATTTTGCTCTCGAATATCCCATAAACAGGGCGATTTAACACTGGGATGATTTCCAAAACACTTCGTTTTTCACGAAATAAATGACAGAAAAAAAATGAAAAACTGATTTCTGTCATATATAAAAAGTGTATCTAAATTTTTTTGAAAAACTTCTACACGTCAATATTGACAGGCTTATTGCAAAAATAATAAAATTATATAACAATTTCACTATTTATTTATTCACTCAGATTTAAGAGCATCAGCAAAAAATATGCACGAGTCGCAATCATTCTTAGAAAAGCACTGATAATTAATACTAAAGACAATATTTCGACATTTTTCGAGCAAAGTACTATTTGACCTAGCTTGAGAATTGGGCAATCAGAAACAAAATTAATCTTTAGTTTTGTGGCAGATCTTCGAAAAAGAGCATCTAAATGTCGAATACCATGCTAAATAAAATAAACACAATTTCTTATCCTTGGCAACTAGTTACCTTGATAACACTAGCTTTTGGCTTAAACTTCAACACTCTTTTTAATAAATATGCTGTGGATGACGTGGTGGTTCTTACAGAAAACAGTGTTGTGATGCAGGGAGTGAAAGGAATTCCTAAATTATTAACAACCGAATTCTATTTTGGAAGAGAAAAGAATGAAAATGATGTTTCGGGAGGTCGGTATCGCCCATTTGCTTTGATAATTTTTGCCTTAGAATATCAATTTTTTGGAGCTAACCCAATGATAAGCCACCTAATTAATGTACTGCTATTTGTTTTTTTGGTCGCTTTACTGTTTAAATTATTTCATCAATATATTTTTCGAGACAAGCATAAATACTTAGCATTTCTAACCTGTTTGCTATTTGTTGTTCACCCCATACACACCGAAGTAATTGCTAATGTAAAAAGCAGAGATGAAATTATTGCTTTTGTTTTACTCTTGCTTTCTGCTTACACATTGATACGATATTCCGAAAAAAAATCTATTGTAATGATAATTTCAGGTCTGCTCTGCTTTTTATGTGCACTTCTAACGCGCGAAAGTGCTATTCCATTTATAGTAGTGGTCCCATTAGTTGCCTATTTCTTTTTTAATCAACCTATCAAAAAGATAATACTCCTCAGTATTCCTTTAGTACTTGTAGTTATTTTATATATGGGAATAAGATTTGCTATTATTGGAAGTAATTCCGGTTCGAATGGAGGAATCCTGAATGATCCCTTTTTATATGCTTCGGCTTCGGAAGCATTTGCTACAAAAATATACGCTCTTTATCAGTATATTTCATTACTAATTTTCCCGTTTCCTTTATCTTCAGATTATGGATACAATCAGATTGCTTACATCCCTCTATTCTCATTACCATTTATACTCTCTGCATCATTACTTGTTGTTTTGGGAATAATAGCCATCTATCAATTTAAACGCAAAACTCTTGTTTCATTTTCTATATTCTATTTCTTTCTGACAATCTTTCTATTCTCTAATCTTATTATTGAGTTCGGTGTTCCTTTGGCAGAACGATTACTTTTTCAACCGTCACTCGCTTTCTGCATACTGTTTGCCATGCTCTTCATTAAAGCACAAAAACATTATCGAGTAATCTCTTATGCTGTTTTTCTTTTGGTAGTTCTTTTATTCTCTGTAAAAACAGTTTTACGAAATGCAGAATGGAAGGATAATTTTACATTGTATTCAAAAGATGTTCAGAGTGCACCCAATAGTTTGCGAAATAACCTGTATGCAGCCAATCAATACCTTTTACTTGCAGAAAAGGAAGAAAGCCAAACTATAAAAAATGAATATTATCAAAAAGCTGTTACCTATGACTTAAAAGCTCTGGAAATATTACCTCACTATATTTTAATTTATCAAGATTTAGGTTTGGCATATTTTAAACTAAACGACTATACTCATGCGGCCGAACATTGGTTGCGTGCACGCAATATCGAACCTGAAAATGAAACAAACCAAAAGAGAACAGAAATGCTAAGCGGTATTTTTTATAATTTGGGTGAAGAGTCTTTTAAGTCCAACAAGACAAAAGAAGCCATTGAGCAATTAAACAAGGCTGTAGAACTGAATGAACGACATGCGCCTGCCTGGCACCTTTTGGCGAAATGTTACTTACTCATCAACGATGAAGCAAATGCCAGACTTGCCATGCAGAATGCTTTTATAGCTGAAAAATAATTTTCAATCCAATTTAAAGTTTCTCCATTTTAAAATAAGTTCTAATTATTTCAACCCTGCTTAGGATACAAATAAAAACATCCCGCCCTTATTAAGGTCGCGGGATGTTTTAGCTTTCAACTATCATTTCGACTCCTTACGTTATTCGTAAGGATAAAATCAAAAAAACGGGTTAAATAATGGTAACCGATGCGGGGTTGCTGTCGGGCCCGGCTTCGCCAGTAGGGCTTAGGTAAAAACAAATTACCCACAGCGCTTTGCCTACTTTATCTGAGGGGCAGGGCCATTCGAACTCCGTACGACCTTCGCTCTGCTGAATACGATAATCATCAGCCGAAGGCGTTGCACCCACTCCTGCGTAGCAAATTTTTACGCCAATAGCTTTCACATCTTTTGGTTTGCCTCGTTTGGCCGGATGATTAGGGTCGGCCACAAAAAACACAGGCAACAGATGAGAGTTGCTGATACAAGTTACTACCGGAGCATAACTTACTGCCGGAATATGAGAACGCACAGACTTAGGTTTAGGAATATACAAATTAGCATAATCCAACGCTGTAAGCGTAATAGAAGGGTTAGACTTGATTTGTAATTTTACTCCTTCGAGTATTCGCTTGTTTTCGAGATACAAATCATTAATAGCTGTAATAGTTATTGTATTATGGGTATTTGGATTGGTGTAATCAGCAAACGGTGTTTCCCAGTCGGTCAATAACAGAACTATTGCATCTTTTTGGTCTGAAGAAATACCCAGCTCCAAAAAGTTTATCGTAATATATGCCACAAAATATTTTAACTCAAAGTTAAATTCTAAAATTTTATTTGACAGTGTCATCTTTTGAGTTTCTTAAACTCTTTATTTCCCCGTACTCTTTATTTTTTTTTCGCACAGCTTAATACAGGTTTCTTAAGCCGTGTTACTTTTTTTAGTCTTTTTTCGTTTACTTCACTTTTTCTGGGTATTGGTCATTAGCCTTGGTTTATTTTTAGTTTTTAATCGAACTGCTCTGTTAATTAATAGAGTATGTCAATAAAAACAGAGTTTATTTATTGCATACGGTATGTTTTTAGTCCCGTTTTTCATCAAAAGGTGGCACTTTGGTTCCGCATGTACACACGGTGCAATCAACTTAACACGCGATCAAACAATCTTTACACGCGATGCGATAAACTTAACATTCGATGCAATCATCTTTACACTCGATGCGATCATCTTAACACGCAATGCTATCAACTTAACATATGATGCGATTATCTTAACACGCGATGCAATTATCTTAACACGCGATTCAATCAACTTAACACGCAATCAAACAATCTTTACACGCAGTACAATCAACTTAACACGCAATCAAACAATCTTTACACGCGGAACCAAAGTGCTACCTTTTTGTTGTTTTTTACATTTATGCCAAAGAACAATTCGGGTATAAATGTAAATTACCCCACCCCACAGAAGCAAGATGTGTTGAAAATATTCCTTTCGAAAACTAATAATTGTTGGGGTAAGCTATCGGGAAATTCTTTTCCAGGAGCCGGATAATTCTGCACAGTTTTTTTAAAGAAATGTTCATTCTCTTGCTGTCTTCTTCAATAAAATCGAGCTGTTGGGTCTCATCGTCCGTAAGTTTATATATTCGCCTCACTTCTTCAAAATGATGCTCTAATCTAACCAAAAGACCATCCCTAAAAGCCTCGTCAATTTGTTTGCAGCACACCCCCTGCAGGGTTTTTATTTCGTACTCAATTTTTTCGGGAGGGGCGTTTTCTTGTATTAATTTCAGAATTCGGTTAGCTCTGCTTATTAATATTCTCAGGCGTTTGCTTAGGTCGTTGCGGGAAGTTTTGTCGAACATAGTAATAGGTTTTAATAGGTTTTACCCCACTAAATCATTACCTGTTTATAACTCATGTTCCGCTAGTTTTTACAGATAATGCGGGGGTGTTAATAATGGTTTTTTCATATATTATTACAGACGCCAAAAACTCCAAAAAGGTTGCATCATTATTTTTATTTTTTGATGAAGGGATTGTGGTATATTTGTGGGGTAATTTTAAAATGAAATGAAAATATTTTTGGAAGCACTCTTCCTCACTAAAAAAAGAGATTCCGAACGAAGTGAGGAATCTCCCAAGAGAAAATCGATTGTCATTCAGAAGAAAGAGTGAAACAAGTTCGCGTTTCCAAGGAGTTTATTTTGCCGCAATACAAACAGAGCAGGCACATTTAATTTGGAAGAAAGTACTTTTGATACCCTAGCCCAACACACAACCTAATGACCAACTATATTTACGAGGATAATTTACAAACCGAACGACTCCGCACACGTATGCTTACGGAGGATGATATTCCGGTTTTATCAGAGTTTTTTGAAGATAAAGAAGCCACTCAATTTCTGTTTTTAGAATCGCTTGGCCTTAATTCTAATTTAGAAATATCGGCACATTTAATTAAAAAACAAATGGAGCGTTATGCAGAACATCGTTTCGGTTTGCAGGCCATTATTGACAAACGCACCAATCATTTTGTAGGAATATGCGGCCTCCTTACTCAGCATGTAGATGGAATAAAAGAAACAGAAGTGGGTTACCACATGATTAAGAAATACTGGGGGCAGGGCTTTGCTCCCGAAGCAGCCAAACTTTTTATTGATTATGCTTTCGCCAATAACCTTGCCGACTCCGTTATTTCGGTAATCGACCTGGGAAACAAAAAATCGCAACGAGTAGCCGAAAAAAATGGTTTGACCATCGACAAACAAACCAAGTGGGTAAACAATGACGATGTTTACATTTATAGAATAAGTAAACAGAGTTAAAGAGTGGTGTATAAAAAAATGATGAAGCTCCAATGAAACAAAAATTAATCCTTTCTTTTTTTCTACTTCTCTCTCTCCATACCTTTGGTCAGAGTAAGAAACCTGTGGCTGCTTCTAAGAAAAACGACATTGTTATAAAAATAAATCAAATCAAATTATGGCTCAACACGTATCAAACGCTGTCACCATTTTCTAACGATGAAAATCGTTTTGGAAATATCGATTCCGTCAAGCATCTTATTGTTTCGGGCCTTTTAGAAATTTTGAACGACAAGCGGATTGTGAAATATAAAATAGATTCTCTGCTTCAAAATCGCGGACTGGATATTTCAAAATCGGATGACAATAGAATTTACTTTTTTTCGCTTGACGAAAAAAACGGTGGTACTTATCAACCCAGCATTACTATTCTTCACTATCGGTTAGCAAACGGTAGTGTTAAAGCAGAAATATTGGGAGGCAATACCGATGCTTCGGATGATGCTTCGGTAACTTCAAATTATGATAATATCGTTACGCTGGATAAAGAGAAAAATATTTATCTGGCAGTAGGCGGAGTTACTGCTTGCGGCACTTGTATTGCTCTTTTCGCCACCACTATTCAACTCGATTCCACATCGTTTACCCGAAATGTGTTATGCAGATATGATGGCAGAAGTGGTGTGCTTCATTTCGAATATGACGAAAAAACCAAAACGTTTAATTCCGAATATTATGCCGAATATAATGACGATAGTCTTTACGGAGGCGATAACGATAAACCGAATTTAAAACACCGGCACAAACAACAATATAAATTTATGAACTACAAATTTGAGTTAATAGAAAACTCAGATTTTTGGGACGAAACAGAAAAAACAAATTAGAAGAATATAATTTTCACATCACCTCATTGCAGGTTTTGCACAAATAAATAATATGATAACTAACTTACCCGAAAACATTAACGATATTTTAAAACCACTGAACATACGTGCTCACATGGATACCATGCCCAACAGCGAAAACTATTTTGACACAGATGAATTGTATAACAATTCTGTGTTCAAATTTTATTCGCCTTCGTCTTACCGCTCTAATGCAACATTAAAAGAAACGGATGAAATATATAGTATGGCTACCACGGTTTTTCTTCATCTCTCATCCGGTATTCGTTGCGAATATCACATACACGAAAGTTATTTCGGTGAAGAATATAAGTTGGGTAAACTATTTGTTATCACTTCCAACAATGTAATTCATTCTGTGCTTACTATCGACTTCTCCGAAAGCTGTGTTACTACCTCTTCAGGCAAAATAAATTTCAGTGAATTGAGGAAGACAGTTGACGAGAACGATTAATACGCTCTTTGCGCAACCACTCACCCATTTTATTCTTTTCGTCTTTCAAAATCCTATCTAAAAACTCATCGAAAAAACACTGCTTTAGTTTCTATTTGTATTACATTGCGCCATACTAATTAAACTTAATTTATATCACACAAAAAACAATGAAAAAACTAATTACCATTTTAGCAATCAGCATAGCTACCATTACAGCTAATGCACAAATTACGTTGGAAAGTTCTTATACTACTATGCCGAAAGTAATTCATTTATCCTCCTCTGGGTATAAATATTGTGTCATAGGGGATACAACCCGATTATACAATTTAAATCACTCGTTATGGAAAACGATAAATCTTGTTATTCCTGCCGGTTGGTATAATATGTATGATGAATGGAGTGTGAGCGACCAGCTTTTTAATTCAGACACTTTAATAGAAGTGTTATATTTGATTAATTCCTCAGGTATGACAGGACGTACTTATGTAATAAACGAAACCGGAAGTATTCTTTTTCAGCTCGAGTCCAGCTATGCTAAGTATCCAAAAATAATAAATGACGGGACGAATTTTAAATTAGTGGCTTATGATTCTGTTTCATCAAAATATAATGTTTATGGTTTGCCGGGCACATTACCTTGCGATTTGTGCGGAGGTACGGTTGGCATTCCGGTGCATAATTCAGATGGAAGTAAAGAAATGATTTCAAATCCCTATCCAAATCCAACAAATGATAAAACAACAATCAACTACGAATTACCCGAAGGCATAAACCAAGGCAAAATAGCTTTCTACGATATTATGGGAAATTATGTAAAAGGATTTATGGTGGATAGAACCTTTAAAGATTTGCAGATTTCAAATGCCGATTTGGCAGCAGGCACTTATTATTATCAACTGCAAACAAGCAAAGGAATGAGTGGCGGGAAAAAATTAATGGTGATTAAATAAGCAAGAAAAAAACAATGAAAAACAAAAAACAAATGAAAAAACAATTACTTACAATTATTCTGCTCGCCTTTGCTGGCTTGAGCGCAAAAGCACAATGCAACGAAATTTTTATTTCGGAATATGTAGAAGGCACTGCCAATAATAAAGCCATTGAATTGTATAACCCTTCGGCCAGTGCTATAGCCCTCAACAATAATTACCGAATGGTGAGATATAATAACGGTACCACTGCCGCTGCAGGAGAAGCAAACCCTCAGGCAATCATTAATCTCGGTACTCATGTAATGCAACCTCATAGTACATGGGTTATTGTGCTCGACCAACGCGACCCGCTGGGCACAGGTAATAATATCCCCGTTGATTTGGCATTACAAGCGCTGGCAGACACTTTCCTTTGTCCAAGTTATGTAACAAATTACGTAATGTATTTTAATGGAAACGATGCTATGTCGTTGCAAAAAACAACTGATGGAGGAACAACCTGGAATTATATAGATATTTTCGGAATGATGGGAGACATCGCTATGGCATCAAGTCAAAGCTGGAGCGACCAATTTCCTTACGATGGCAGTGCTGGTGCTTGGTGGACAGTAAATCATACTTTAATTCGTAAGTCATCGGTTACCACCGGAGTAACGGTTAATCCTTCTCCCGAATTTATTGTTACTGCGGAGTGGGATTCCCTTCCAAATAACACATGGAGCAATCTTCACACCCATGTTTGTAATTGCGGTAATTCGTTTAATCAAGTTTCCTATGCCGTTGTCAATTGCAATAACGCAGGAAGCATAACTGTTACAGG
>CAIYIS010000067.1 GCA_903926385.1 uncultured Bacteroidota bacterium | reverse complement strand
AATAATTGCTTTTTTCATTTTTTTGTTTGTTTTTTAGTTAATACTCGGTTTTATTTATGTTAATTTACTTAATTTACGATACTTATATTATTTTCAGCAGTTGGTAAAATGGTTCGGACAGTTGGTGAAATGGCTCGGACAGTTGGTAAAATGGTCTGGACAGTTGGTAAAATGGTTCGGACAGTTGGCAAAATGGTCTGGACAGTTGGCAAAATGATTTTACCTACCCAATTCTGGGGTGTTAGTTTTAAAACCCAAACTCCAAAACTAAAAATCCGGTTGCGAACTATTTCGTAACCGGATTTTAAAATATTTAAAAAAGAAAAATGTCTTTTATGATTTACGTGTGTGTGTACAAACAGGGCGTTTCGGAGGCACTGGCCTTTTAAAACAAATAAGGTTATATGCTGTTTGTAAATTCATACCACAAAGTAAGTAAATTAGAATATAAAAAGCAAATTATTTTTAAAAAAATTAGGCTGCTTGGAAAATTTGAAAAAAGTCGGGAAGAATTAAAATTTAGAACTTCACAAACCCTAATCCCCCCTATCGAAAATGAGGAAAGAAAATAATTGGTTGTAATAAATAAAACTTATCTATATTTGAGACGAATAAAAAATTACAGTTTGTTGAATCACTTAATCATTATCAAAAAATAAAATTAAGAAACTATGTCAATTTTCAGAAAGAAATCATTAGAGTCGTTGCTGGCCCACTCGGCCGAAACAGAAGGCGGATTAAAACGAACCCTTGGAATGTGGTCGTTGGTAGCGCTCGGAATAGGTGCTATTATAGGAGCCGGTTTATTTGTACGAACCGCAGCCGCTTCGGCCGAAGCAGCAGGTGCGGCAGTAACGCTTTCGTTTGTGGTGGCAGCCATTGGTTGTGCTTTTGCGGGGCTGTGTTATGCTGAGTTTGCGGCCATGATACCCATAGCGGGCAGTGCTTACACTTATGCTTATGCCACCATGGGCGAGCTTATAGCCTGGATTATTGGTTGGGCACTTATTTTGGAATATGCGCTGGGAGCAGCCACTGTGTCGATAGCCTGGAGCGAATACCTGAACAAACTGCTGGGCGGGGCTATCCCGTTCGAATGGTGCCATTCGCCTTTTGAGGTAAGTACCACAGGAGTTCATGGATTTGTAAATGCTCCGGCATTGTTTATTTTATTCTTGCTAACCTTGCTTCTTATTAAAGGCACACAGGAATCGGCTTTTGTAAATGCCATCATTGTGTTTCTTAAAGTGGCCATAGTATTAGTGTTTATTGTTCTGGGCTGGCAGTTTATCAAACCCGAAAATCACACCCCTTATTTAATTCCTGAAGGAGTGGCCGGTCATACTGGATTTTTTACCTGGGGATGGGGCGGAGTGCTCAAGGGTGCGGGCATTGTGTTTTTTGCCTTTATCGGTTTTGATGCGGTGAGTACTGCTGCGCAGGAAGCTAAAAACCCGAGACGAGATATGCCTATTGGTATTCTGGGTTCGCTGGTGGTGTGTACGTTGCTGTATGTTATTTTTTCGCATGTGCTTACCGGAGTGGCCAACTGGCAAGAGTTTGGCGACCCAACCAAAGGTAAAGAAGCATCGGTGGCTTATGCCATTTCTACTTATATGCATGGATACGGATGGCTAGCAACAGCAGTAACAGTGGCTATTTTGGCCGGGTTCTCTTCGGTTATTCTGGTTATGTTGATGGGGCAAAGCAGGGTGTTCTTTTCTATGGCCAATGACGGATTGTTACCAAAAATATTTTCGCATTTACACCCTAAATTCAGAACACCTTACAAATCCAATCTGATGTTATTTGCCTTTGTAGGTATTTTCGGAGGATTTATTCCGGGCAGTATAGCTGGCGACCTTACCTCTATCGGTACTTTGCTGGCGTTTGTGCTGGTGTGTGCCGGTATATGGATACTGCGCAGAAGCGACCCTAAAGCCGAACGCCCTTTCAGAACACCGCTTGTGCCTCTTGTTCCTATTTTAGGAATGGCTGTGTGCAGTTTGATGATTATTTCGCTCGACCGACTAACGCAACAATCGGCTCTTACCTGGATGATGTTTGGGCTGGATGTGTACCTTATTTTCGGATTTAAAAACAGTGTGCTTTCGGCCGGTGAAGAATCGCACCACCGATTCAGAGGGCAGCGTTCGGCCGGATTTGCCGGAGTGCTCTGTGCCTTGTTTTTATTAATACTGAGCATGCTCGATTACTATTTCAGAAATCAGGATTTCCTGAAAGATGCAACAAAGAATGCCCAACCGGACGTACCCTGGTTCTTTATTCTTTTCTCGGTAGTTCATCTTGGTATTTTCTTTATGAGTTTGATGAGAAAAAAGAAAGATTAACCGCCCATTCAACTTGAAAATAACAAAAACTTAGTAGAACCAAACAAGCAGAGAAAGCAACCGTTTCGCACGAAACTGTTGCTTTTTCTGCCTTAACCAATACCTGAAAACATGAGTAAAGAATTTAACCGTTCGCTCGGCCTTACCGATGCCACTATGATAGTGGCCGGGTCGATGATAGGTTCGGGAATATTTATAGTAAGTGCCAGCATGTCGCGTGCGGTGGGTTCGGCAGGTTATCTTCTCCTGCTGTGGATTATTACAGGAGTAATTACCGTTATGGCGGCCTTGAGTTACGGAGAACTAGCCGGAATGATGCCAACAGCCGGAGGGCAGTTTGTGTATATTCAAAGGGCTTTTGGCAATTTTGTATCGTTTCTTTATGGCTGGACTGTTTTTACGGTTATTCAAACCGGAGTGATAGCAGCTGTGGCGGTGGCATTTGCCAATTACTCGGCTATCTTTTTTCCCGAATTGCAGCATCAGTTGCTCTCGGTGGGCGGTGGTGCCTTTGTTATTACCTGGAAACAGATTCTGGCCATCATCACACTGATTTTACTTACCTTTTCGAATACCCGAGGAATTAAAAACGGAAAAATAATTCAACTGGTGTTTACCTCCACCAAACTGCTCTCGCTGTTTGCGCTCATCGTGCTTGGTGTGGCTATGGCTTTTAAATCGGACACCCTGGCACAAAATTTTGCTCATGCCTGGGATGCCGCCACTACTACTGTCAACAAAGATGGTTCAATAAGTATTACTCATTTGGCCGGATTTGCATTAATAGGTGCTATGGGTTCTACTATTATTAATTCGCTCTTTTCGGCTGATGCATGGAATAACGTAACGTTTATAGCCGGAGAAATAAAAGACCCCAGAAAGAATATTCCCCGCAGTTTGTTTTTGGGCACATTGCTCGTTACTTTACTTTATGTGTTGGCCAATGTGGCTTATCTGGCTTTGCTGCCTTTGCATGGAACCCCAACAGCTCAAGATGCATTCGGGCAGGGAATTCAGTTTGCCACCAACGACCGTGTAGGGGCAAGTGCAGCCACCATGATATTTGGAAATGTAGCATTATACATAATGGCCGCTCTTATTATGATTTCTACTTTCGGATGCAACAATGGGCTTATTCTGTCGGGTGCTCGGGTGTATTATGCTATGGCCAAAGAGAAGTTGTTTTTAAACAAAGCCGGAACATTAAACGATAACGATGTACCTGCTTTTGCCCTGTGGACACAGTGTATATGGGCCAGCGCTCTCTGCCTTTCGGGCACTTACAGCGATTTGGTTAATTATTCCACTTTTGCTTCTATGTTGTTTTACATCGTTACCATCTCCGGACTTTTTGTACTGAGAGTAAAAGAACCCAATACCGAACGCCCCTATAAAGCCTTCGGATATCCCATCATTCCGGCACTTTACATATTATCAGCACTGGCCATTTGCACGATATTAATCATTTATGACGGACGAAATACGGGCTTAGGTTTAATCTGTGTTTTCACCGGAATTCCGGTTTATTTTATTGCTCAATTAAGAAATAAAAAAGTGAACTGATGCATTAAGGGAAATATACAAATTTGTATATTTGTATCAATTTTCCGAATGCATCATGAAACAGTTTTTGCGCGACTTCTTGTCGTACAACAGACGCGAACGAAACGGAGCGTTTGTTTTACTCTCACTTATTCTGCTGGTAATTCTTTACCTCAATGTATCTCCTTATTTCATTACCCCCGATAAAATTGATTTTTCGAAAGAAGAAAAAGAATTACAATTATTTTCCGACTCGGTAAAAGCTCAAACCGATTCATTAAAAAATGAAGAAAACCAAAACAGAAAGTTTACTAACTATCCTAAAGAAAACAAATCGTCAGAACTCAAAGGCGAACGATTTAATTTTAATCCAAATCAGTTGCCCGAAAGCGAATGGAAACGAATGGGGCTGTCGGACAAACAAATTTATGTGATTAAACATTACGAATCGAAAGGAGGGAAATTCAGAAGCAAGGCTGATGTAAAAAAGATGTATTGTATTCAGGAAAAGCTTTACCAATCGCTCGAACCATATATCGTTATTCCGGAGAAAAAAACTGATACAGTTAAAAGTTATGTTTCAGATTCTAAAGCCCCCCTGCCAAAGCCACAGCCCGAAACAGTTTTAGTTGAATTAAACACTGCCGACTCGCTTTCTCTGATAAAAATTAAGGGAATAAAAGGATTTTATTCTAAGAAAATTATTGAGCACCGAAACGAGCTGGGGGGCTATGCTTTTAAAGAACAACTGATGGAGTTATGGAAATTTGACAAAGAGAAATATGATGGGGTAGAAAAGTACATTACGGTGGATGTTTCTAAAATAAAAAAAATAAATATTAATACCTGCACAGCAAAAGAACTAAAACATCCGTATCTCAGTTGGAATGCGGTAAACGCAATAATAAGCTACCGGACAAAACACGGAAAATATGCAAATACCGAAGATATTAAGAAAACAGATTTGGTAGATGACGAAACATACCGTAAAATTGCACCATATTTAAGTATTGAATAACAAAAAACAGATTGAAACAGCTGTTTCTTTAAATCATCAAATCAAAATTTAAGAAAATGTTAGAAACGAAAATTAAAAACACCGTTCGCGATGTTCAGGATTTCCCTAAACCCGGAATTCTATTTAAAGACATCACACCTATATTTCACAATCAGGCGTTGTGCAATGATATCGTTAATGAATTTGCTGCCCGCTTTGCGGATCAAAACATCAATGCTATTGTTGGAGTAGAAAGCCGTGGATTTTTGTTTGGATTTGCCTTGGCCAACAAACTTAACATACCCTTTATTCTGGTGCGCAAAGCAGGTAAACTTCCATTTAAAACCATTTCGTATGAATACGATTTGGAATACGGAAGTGCCAAAATAGAAATGCAGGTGGACGAAATACAAAAAGGATGGAATGTGCTGATACATGACGACCTTTTGGCCACCGGAGGAACAGCCGAAGCCGCAGCTAAACTGGTAAAAATGCAGGAAGGCAATGTAGCCGGATTTGCTTTTGTGGTTGAACTAGACTTTCTGCAGGGCAAAGAACGACTTAAACGTTATTCCGACAATATCGTTTCACTCATTAAATATTAATAATTACAGCCTTTTGGGGCTCTAAACAACCACCGATTAACTTAACCTTTCCCAATTGATGTTAATGGTTTTTTCTTTTTCCATGATTGTTTTATGGAATTAGAATAAAAAGTATATTTTTGCGAACTTAAAAATTAAAAGATGGATTTTAGCACAACAGAAAATCAGCGAATGATTGCTGATATGATCAGAAAATTTGGCGAAACAAACATTCGCCCTAAAATGATGGAATGGGACGAATCGCAGGAGTTTCCGGTGGAAGTATTTAAAAAACTGGGAGAACTTGGTTTGATGGGAGTTTTGGTTCCGCATGAATACGGAGGTTCAGGGTTTTCGTACACCGAATATGTTACAGCAATTGTTGAATTATCAAAAATATGTGGCTCTATAGGTTTATCTATGGCTGCCCACAACTCATTATGTACAGGACATATTCTGGCCTTCGGTAATGAAGAACAAAAGAAAAAATATCTTCCGAAATTAGCTTCGGCAGAGTGGATAGGCGCCTGGGGACTTACTGAAACAGGAACTGGTTCGGATAGTGGAGGAATGAATACCATTGCTAAAAAAGACGGTGATTATTATGTATTGAACGGATCAAAAAACTTTATCACTCATGCTATCACCGGAAATGTAGCAGTAGTAATAGCCCGCACAGGAGAAAAAGGCGATTCTCATGGCATGTCGGCTTTTATTATCGAAAAAGGAACACCGGGATTTAATTCAGGAAAAAAAGAAAATAAACTGGGCATGCGTGCTTCGGAAACTGCAGAATTAATTTTTACAGATTGCCGTGTACACAAAGACCAGATGATGGGTAAAGAAGGAGATGGATTTATTCAGGCCATGAAAGTGCTTGACGGAGGTCGTATTTCAATTGCTGCATTATCTGTTGGAATTGCAAAAGGAGCTTTTGATGCATCTGTAAAATATTCGAAAGAACGCGAACAGTTTGGAAAACCAATTTCTCAGTTTCAGGCCATAGCCTTTAAATTGGCTGATATGGCAACCGAAATAGAAGCAGCCGAACTATTAACCCTATTGGCAGCCGACAAAAAGAATAAAGGTGAGAAAATGACGAAAGAAGGTGCTTTTGCCAAATATTACGCATCAGAAGTGGCCTGCAGGGTATCCAATGAAGCTGTTCAAATTTTTGGTGGATATGGATATACCAAAGACTTTCCGGTAGAGAAGTATTATCGCGATTGTAAGCTTTGTACCATTGGCGAAGGAACTTCTGAAATACAAAAATTGGTTATTGCCCGCGAAATAATGAAATAATATTTTTCAATAATTTCGGAATTACAATACCTAATATCCAAAAATTTAATATATTTGCACCCCCAAATAAAAAAAGGGGATAAATAAAACACATAACAATTTAATACAAAACGAATGTTAATAGTACAAATTAAAGACGGTGAACCAATCGAAAAGGCTCTTAAAAAATTCAAAAAGAAATTTGAAAAAACAGGAGTAGTGAAAGAACTTCGCGAACGTCAAAAATTCACCAAACCTTCCGTTATTTATCGTGAAGGCAAGAAAAAAGCAATTTACGTTAAAAAAGTATATCAGACAGAAGAAGCATAATTCTTCGTCCGAAAAAATTATTCTCAAAAGAGGAAGTATTTAATTGTTTGTTTAACTTTACGAAGTTATTTTAATGAACAATTAAATACTTCCTCTTTTTATGCTATTAACCGAATGCAAAATTAGTTTTCTTCAATACCTTCAGTTTGAAAAACGATTTTCGAACCATACGGTAATGGCTTATGAAAACGATCTGGAACAGTTTCTCACTTATCTGGACAAAACATACGAACTAAGGACCACCGAAGAAATAAACTACACATTGGTGCGTTCGTGGGTGGTGAGTTTGATGGAACAAAAAATCACACCCCGTTCCGTAAACCGCAAAATAACTACGCTTAAAACATTTTACAAATTCATGCTCCGACAAGGCATTGTTACCGAAAACCCAATGCTTAAAATTCAATCTCCGAAAACTTCGAAGCGCTTGCCTGTATTTGTAGAAAAAGAAAAAATGGATTTACTGTTGGATGTGGTTGATTTTGGCAAAGATGAAGAAGGGCAAAGAAACAAATTGATAATAGAACTTTTTTATGCCACCGGGATGCGACTTTCGGAGCTTATCAACTTAAAAACTGCCAATATTGATTTGTATTCTTTTCAAATGAAAGTACTGGGTAAACGTAATAAAGAACGCATCATTCCGTTTAACCGCGAACTTAAAAACGAAATTCAAAACTATTTAAAAACTAAAAAAGATTTGCCGAACGAATTTCTTTTTGAAACACCCAAAGGCAAAAAACTTACTCCCGGCATAGTATATAAAGTAGTACACAATTATCTATCGCAAGTAACTACCATCGACAAAAAAAGCCCTCATGTGCTTCGTCATACCTTTGCTACCCACATGCTAAATAACGGTGCCGACCTGAATGCAATAAAAGAACTCTTGGGTCATGCCAACCTTTCGGCTACTCAGGTGTATACTCATAATACCGTTGAAAAACTCAAAAACATACATAAACAAGCTCACCCAAAGGCTTGAAAATCAGACTGAGCAATAGCAGTTACGATAGCTTACAGATGATCTTTTTTTTGATTTTTGACGTTTTTCTATTCCTATTCACAACGCAGCATCCCCCCTTCAATATGTATAGTATATAAAAAAGGGACGTAATTATTATACCTAAAGTGATTTCAAATTCATTGTTTTATTTGAAATAATGAAACCTGAAATAGGTCTTTATGTAAGTCAACCGTTCTGAATAAAAATTGAAATTTAAACATCGCTTTGTTGATTACTTTATGGATTTGCGACATAAACATCTTAAGGTATTATTTAGTTTTACTGCCAAGATATTAACCAATTTAATTAACCATTTAAAAACCCCGTTCTGTTATATGGCGATTGAAAAAAAAATCTTCGTTTTGGACACCAGTGTAATTATCTATGACCACATGGCTGCCAAAAGTTTTAAAGAACATGATGTAGTTATACCCATAACTGTTCTTGAGGAACTAGACAATTTCAAAAAAGGAAACGACACCAAAAATTTTGCCGCCCGAGAGTTTACCCGTTACATTGATAAAATATCTGCCGACCATACCTTAACCGACTGGATAAACATAAACGGAAAAGGTCATGGAAACATCATGATAGAAATGCATCAGAGTTCGAAGGTGGATGCCGAAAAAGTATTTGGTGAGCGTAAAGGCGACCACAGAATATTGAATACTGCTATGTATGTGGCCGAAAAATATCCGAAACAAAAGGTGGTGCTGGTTACCAAAGACATTAATTTGAGGATAAAAGCCAAATCGCTTGACTTGATGGCCGAGGATTACAAAACCGGAAAAATAAATGATGTAACCGAGCAACTCTATACAGGACGAAGCGAGATTCAAAAGGTTTCGACAGAAATAATAAATGAGATTTACGAAAAAGGATTCTGTGATGCTTCCGTTTTGTTAAAAAAGAACAAGCCAAAATCCAACCACTTTTATGTGCTTAAAAACGGTAGCAAGTCGGTACTTGCATCCTACAGTGCTGCCAAAGATTCTTTGGAACGGGTAAAAAAGGTAACTGCGTTTGGTGTTAACCCCCGCAATGCCGAACAAGCATTTGCCTTGGATGCCATCATGAATCCGGAAATAAAACTGGTAACCATACAAGGTGTGGCGGGTACAGGAAAAACACTGTTGTCGCTCGCTGGTGCGCTGGAACAACGCAGAACGTTTCATCAAATTTATCTGGCCCGACCAATCGTTCCACTCAGCAACAAAGATATTGGCTATTTGCCGGGCGATATCAAATCGAAACTGAATCCATACATGGAACCACTGTGGGATAATTTGAAATATATCAAAAATCAATTTAGCGAAAAGGACAAAGAATACAAACAAATAAACGAAATGGTGGAGCACGAAAAACTGGTGGTTTGTCCATTGGCTTACATCAGAGGTCGGAGTTTGTCGGACGTATTTTTTATTGTGGACGAAGCCCAGAACTTAACGCCTCACGAGGTAAAGACAATTATCAGCCGTGCTGGCGAAAACACCAAGATGATATTTACAGGAGACATTTATCAAATAGATACACCATACCTCGATTCGCAAAGTAACGGGCTGTCGTATTTGATAGATAAGCTGAAAGATCAGCCTCTGTATACTCATATTACGTTGGAAAAAGGTGAACGTTCGGAGCTGGCTAATTTGGCAAATGAATTTTTATAGCATTATTATTTCTGACTTCATTCTTATTCGATGATAAAAATAGCAAAACGTATTTACATTATCCTGGCTCTGTTAATGACCATATATGCAGCTGCTAGCGCACAATCGAAATGGGAGTATGGCGCCAAGTTGGGAGGAAACTATGGCATCATTTCCGTTCATAATGTGGTAGCTTCTCCTACGGCAAATAATATTAACCCAAAGGGTTTTGGATTTCATGGCGGAGGCTATGTGCTATATAAATTTACAGAAAAAATTGGCGCAAGGGCGGAAGGTTTGGTTTCGTATATCAGTACCAATGTAACTAACACCACCGAAATATCAGCCTTTATTGTCAATAATAAAACTGAAAGAAATGACAAAACCAATTACACTTATATTTCAGTTCCATTGATGGCAAATTATGGATTGGGCAAACACTTCTCGTTTCAATTAGGGCCACAATTTAGTTTTATGAGCAGTTACAAAGACAACTACGACATGACCAACACCACTACTTATACCAGTTTTTTCTTCTCCCAACCTCCCACCACCACCAAATCGTCAGGTACAAACTCCGATATGTCGGTAATTCACAAATGGGATATAGCTGCAGCCGGAGGAGCCATTTACCAAATGAACATGGGGCTTAATTTCGGAGTGAGATACATTAGAGGTTTAAACTCTATCAATTCGAATACAAGTAGTATTGCCGAAAAATGGAATATCATTCAGGTGTCGATAGGATATCTGATAGGAGGAAGAGGCAAAGTGAGTGCTTCGTTTAACTAGTATTCCATAGCGAAATTCCTAATAATAGCAAAAATATCAATCGTGCATTTCAAATGGAAAATGTATGATGACAGTCATTCATTGTTTGCCAACGCAAATAATCTCTACATTTGCGCTCTATAAAAAACAAATTCGAAATGAAACTAATTGTTGACATAGGAAACACTTTGATAAAAGCGGCTGTTTTCAACGAAGATAATCTAGAGAAAAGTTTTGAATTTGGAAATGAAGAGCAGTTTACTTCCGAGAAAATAATAAGCACTTACAATATTGAATACTGTTTGATATCATCAGTTAAAACAGATGCGGACAGATTAATTAGTCATTTAAAAAAACAATGTTCCGTGCATTTGTTTACGGCCCAAACTCCGCTACCCATAAAGAACAGTTACACTTCTCCCGAAACATTGGGCAGCGACAGATTGGCCGCAGCAGCCGGAGCAAGTGCGTTGTATCCTAATAAAAATGTATTGGTAATAGATGCCGGAACGTGTATAAAGTATAATTTCATTTCGGACAGTAACGAGTTTGTTGGTGGAGCCATTTCACCAGGGTTACAGATGCGTTTCAAGGCACTTAACACATTTACAGCTCGTTTGCCCCTACTAAACCTAAATGAAAGCTTTTTAATCTTGATAGGCACCTCCACAAATGACAATATTTTATCGGGAGTTCAAACCGGAATAATTGCCGAAGTAGACGGAATAATAGATCAATACAAGAGCCTTTATAATAATTTAACAGTAGTAATTACAGGTGGTGATTTTAATTTCTTTGTGAAACGATTAAAAAACAGCATCTTTGCGGACCAATTTTTAATCCTAAAAGGATTGAACAAAATATTAGACAATTTAATTGATGCGAAATAATAAAAAAGGGTTTCCTGTAAGAGTATGTAATGCTGCGTTTTCGTTGGCTTTTACCATCTTTTCTTTACTTCAAATATCTGTTTCAAATGCACAAACAGCCACCAGTTCTCCTTACTCACGCTATGGCCTGGGCGATATAAATGGCAAAAGCAACGGACAATCATTTGCCATGGGAGGTACAGGTATTGCCTTACAAAATGATTCTTTACCCATGTTTTTTATCAACACTGCAAATCCTGCATCGTATTGTAGTTCGAGACTAACCACAGCCGATTTTGGAATAAATTACCAACAGATGCAGTTGGAAAGTTCGTCAACAAAAAAAACAATAAATAGCGCATCTTTAGGATATATGACACTTGCCTTTCCGTTCAAAAAATGGTGGGGAGCTTGCGTGGGACTGATGCCATATAGTTCGGTTGGTTATAAGATAACAGATAATCTACCTATTGACAATGTAGGCAATGTAGATTATTTGTATGAGGGTTCAGGGGGAATTAACCAATTGTTTTTTGGTAATGGAATAAAACCATTTTATGCATTGCCTCGTATGTTTACAAAATCAACTAAATACAAGCAACTCATTGCAAAGAAAAATGCCGATAATACTTTAAAGTCTGATTCTGCCAAACGAGTTGACTTATGCCTAATGAACTCGATTATGAAACGCAGAAAAGAGGCACAAGCAATATCGCTTGGTGTAAATTTTTCTTATTTGTTTGGAGGTATAGACCACTCCAGACGAACCATCTTTCCAGCAACTTATGGCGATTACAACACTAGCACAGGAACTACTACTCGTATTTCGGATGTTTATCTCGACTACGGATTGCAATACGCTCACACTATTGATTCGGTGCGCGGGCGTGAACTTAAAAGAAAAGTAAAACTTCTGTTTGGTGTCACTTTTGCTGCACAAACCAACATTAATGCAAAAACTGATAGTTTAACCTATAATTATTATGACTATCAGGGATACGAATCGGTTAGAGATACCGTAGAAAACAATCAGAACTACCAAGGTAAAATCACTTTGCCATTATCATTAGGAGTTGGTGTAGGTTTCAAAAAAGGAGACAGATTGATGGTGATGGCAGATTTGGCAATGCAGAATTGGAGTTCTTATCAGGCATTCAATCAGCCTGGAGGTCTGAAGAACAGTATGCGAGTTTCCTTAGGAGCTCAGATGGTTCCAAATTCAAAAGCATTACAAAAACAGTATTTGAGCCGTATGTCCTATCGAATTGGAGTTCGTTATGCACAAACAGCACTTGAGTTGAAAAGCACACAACTAACCGAACAAGCTATAACCTGCGGATTCGGTTTCCCAGTGGGAAGAAATTACTTATTACAAAATTTTTCAATGATAAATGTAGGATTTGAAATCGGTCAACGCGGAACAGTTAACAACGATTTGATTAAAGAAAGTTTCTTTAAAGCTACACTTGGATTTACTATTAACGACAGATGGTTTGTAAAACCAAAATTTGATTAATTTTACAACCGAATTAATGATTCTTTCCGATTGTTTAGCATTGCATAAAGCAATATCAATACAATCGACAGGACTTGCAGTTTTGCGATAAATTATATCTGATGAATTTTGTAAAAAACTCCTTCCTTATTCCTGTTATTTCAATTTGCTTCATCAGCTTGATTTCCTCTTGCGAGAATAACATTGCAACTGTAAATACAATTACTGCCGAAAGTGAAAAGAATTTACCCATTGAATCTGGAAAGAATGTTGAAATTTTTTACAGCGATTCGGCACAAGTAAGATTCAAATTAACGGCTCCCGTTTTTAACACTTACGCTGGAAAGAAATCTTACCGAGAATTACCGAAAGGTATGTTAGTAGTTTTTTATGATGAACATGGCAAGGAAGAAACCAAACTCACTTCTGATTACGGAATTGGTTTCGATAACGGAACATCTATGGAGCACATGGAGGCAAAAAGAAATGTGGTGGTAACAAATAAAAAAGGTGAAAGGTTAAATACTGAACATTTAATATGGAATGCTGCAACAAAAAAAATATATACAGACGCTTTCGTAAAAATTACTACTAAAGATGAAATCATTTGGGGCGATGGTATGATAGCCGACCAGGACTTTTCGAATTACGAAATTAAAAACGTAAAAGGAGAAGTGAGTATCAAAGACGAAGAAAAGAAAAAGTAAAAACACAGAAAATTAGAATGAACAGAACATTTAGGATATTGGAATTAGTTTGGTTATTTATAGGATGTATAGCTATACTTTTGTGTGCCTACAGTATATTTTCAGGAGATACTCGTGGAGGAATATATTTTATTGTGCTCACGTTTGCATCAGGTTTGATGTATGCGGTGAGAAGAAAGCAACGCGTAAAACATGAAGCTTCACAAAAACAAAACGAAACGAAAAAATAAAATTGGAAAGTTCACTCATTATCTTTCTTACAATGATTACATCTGCCTTTTTTTCCGGATGTGAAATTGCTTTTATTACCTCTAACAAACTGCGCATTGAACTAGAAAGCAAACAAGGAAATTCGGCAGCTAGAATCCTCTCCTATTTCAGCAAATACCCTTCACGCTATTTAGGAACAATGCTATTAGGTAATAATATTGCTCTTGTAGTATTCAGTATATACATGGACGAGAAATTACAACCCGTTTTTGCACATTTCACTTCTTCCAAAGTAGTTGTTTTGCTTCTTTCAACTTTTGTATCAACACTCATTATCTTAGTAACAGCAGAATATTTACCAAAAAACATATTTAGGATTAACCCAAATAAAACACTTAAACTTTTTGCTTTCCCACTAACGCTAGTATTTGGTTTACTTTACCCAATAGTAATGCTTACCATAGGGCTTTCGGAGCAAATTCTCAAAAAAGTATTTCGAGTAAAACTAGAAAAGGAAAAAACGGCATTTACAATGATTGACTTGGATAATTACTTGAGAGAAGGCACTTCATCCGTTGAAAAAAGAGCAGAAGTTGACCATGAGATTCAAATTTTCAAAAATGCTTTAGATTTTTCTTCTGTGAAAGCGCGAGAATGCATGGTGCCGCGAACCGAGATCATCGCTATGAATGAAGATTGTAGCATTGAAGAATTGAAACAGAAGTTTATTAAAACTAGGTTGAGTAAAATTTTGATTTATTCTAAAAGCATAGATAACATTATTGGGTACATTTATTCTAAGGAATTGTTTAAAAAACCAGAAAATGTAAGGAGTATCTTATTACCTGTATCTGTGGTTCCCGAATCAATGGCTGCTAGCGAAGTTCTAACAGTTTTTATTCAACAGCACAAGAGTATAGCATTAGTAGTTGATGAATTTGGAGGGACCTCAGGTATGCTTACTATTGAAGACGTGATGGAAGAAATTTTCGGAGAAATAGAAGACGAACATGATAAGGAAGAAATGACTGAAAAACAGATTTCAGAAACAGAATTTATTTTTTCTGCTCGGTTAGAAACTGATTATGTCAACCAAAAATATCTGATTCAGTTACCCATTTTGGACAATTTTGAAACCATTGGAGGATTAATCATGCATTATCATGAAAACATCCCCAAAATTAATGAAGAAATTCAAATAGAAAACTTCCATTTTACAATCACCGCAGCCTCCCGCACCCGAATAGATCAGGTTAATTTAAAAATCCAAGAACAAGAGAATTAGTTTTTAAAACGAATTTAAACTATTTTTTTTGCATTCATTTTTTCACTTCAAGAATAATTAAGACCATTTTCTCTTATTATGTCTTAATTATTCCACAAAAATCATAAAACGCTAAGTTTTTTCTCACAAAACTTCAGAGTTTTTGGCAAACCAGTAATTAATGGGCAAAATCGAACTAAATCACTTACCATCAAAAACATATTTTTAAATTATTTGTAAAAAAACTGCTCTTCAAAACATTTTTTTGTATAAATTAGCACTCTCAAAAATAATATTTTTTTATTCATGCAACCTTTTTTCAATTTTGATTGTCTATATTTGTGGTGACGTAAATTAATAAATAGGTTGCCTCTGAAATAAAAATAATTATAAAAAACTTTAAAACTATATAGATATGCTATCGAAAACACAAAATTCAATAAAAAAACTCACATTAATTCTTTCTCTTCTGATTGGATTTGCAGCTTCTTCAACCTTGTTCGCACAAGAGAATATGCAAGTTTTGAATGAAACAAGTATGAGAGATTTGATGGATGCAAATAAATACAGCGGTAAACCAACTTATGAAAATATTTTCAGTAAACTTGTTATTACAACCAATACCATTAAGATATCAAAAAACGACTCCGCTCAAATTGTTAAAAGCATTCTAAATCTTTCGGATGTAATTTCATGCGAATATCACCCTAGCAAATACAGCCTAGTTGTGAAAAGCAAAAAACAAGACAATGTTTATAAAGTGATTGATGTTAAAGGGGTATTAGTACCATACAAATTAATCATAAACTTCAACGAGGAAACAATCTACACGATTAAAAAATAATTTATTTTATCATTTATATTATGAAAAAACATTACACAATTCAAAAGACTCTATGGTTTCGATTATTCATGATTTGTTGTGCTATAAGCATTTCAAATTTGGCTTTTTCTCAACCAGCCAATAATGCTCCTTGCAGTGCTACACCATTAGTTGCAAATGCTGGCTGTGTGCCCACAGCAGGTACTAACATTGGTTCAAATAACTCCACTGGAGGAGGGATCCCGGCACCAACCTGCGCTGCATACAGTGGTGTAGATGTTTGGTATTCTGTAACCGTTCCTGCAAGTGGAGTCATTAATATTACCACTTCAGGTAGTATGGATGGTGCTATGGCACTTTATACAGGAACATGTACAACAATGACTCAAGTCGCCTGTAATGATGATTATATAGGTTTGATGCCTTATATTGCCTCTCCCCCATTAACCCCAGCCTCTACTGTTTATATTTGTTATTATGGTTTTGCAGGTTCAACCGGCAACTTTACCATTTGTGTGCAAGCAGCACCACCACCACCACCACCACCACCACCATGTAACCCTGGCAATTCATGTTTAACTCCAAATTGTATTACAACCAACCCTACAAATACAATGTGCAGTGGCGTAGCTTCATTGGGTAGCGGAGGAATTTATGGTTGCCTTTGGTCAACACCCAATCCAATCTGGAATGTATTTCAGGCAACCATATCGGGAACAATTACTTTGGGGGCCAATTCTACAGGCACATCTGGTGGCAATCCTGATATTGATTACGTATTATGGGGTCCTTTTTCAAGTCCTGCTGCAGGTTGTGCAGGCATTTCAGCCGGAAATGTGCTGAGTTGCAGTTATTCCACCGCAGGGTTAAATTCATTCTCTTTTTCAGCGATTGCTGGGCAATACTATATTTTGTTAACAACAAATTATTCACAAACTGTAGGCACCACAGTTAATTGGCCTGTCAGTCCAGCGGGTTCGATAGGTTGTACAAGTACTTGCTCTGCCACAGCAGGCAGTAACAGTCCTGTTTGTGCAGGCTCATCATTAAATTTAACTTGTACCGCAGTAACTGGAGCCACATTATATCATTGGACAGGACCTAATGGATTTGTTGCAAATGGGCAGAATCAAACGATAACTTCTCCCACCATCGCTGCTGCAGGTGTCTATACAGTCACAGTTACTGCAGCTGGCTCCACTTGTACATCAACAGTTACTGTAGTGGTAAATCCACTTCCTGTAGTTAATAACCTTCCTGCACCTGCGTCTATTTGTTCAGGAAGTGCGCCTAATTACACACCTTTAATATCACCAGCAGGTACTTATAGCTGGACAGCAAGTGCAAATCCAGTCGGAAGTGTAGTTGGTTTTCCGGGTGCTGGTACAGGACCCATTAATATGGCACTTGCAAATACAGGCTCTGCTGCCGGAACTGTAACTTTTGTTATGACTCCAATAGGTTCACCTCCTACCTCATGCCCAGGGCTAACTTCTAATTATGTTGTTACTGTTAACCCACCTCCTAGTATTAACAACACCCCTGCACAGCAGTTTATTTGTTCAGGATCGGCGGCAACATACGCACCAACATCAAATACAGGTACCGCAACATTCACCTATACCGCATCCTCTGCTAGTGGAATTACCGGATTTACTCCTGCCGGAACTTTAACCGCAGGTGGCAGTATTAATGATGTGTTGATTAATCCAGGCACTGCAGCAGGAACAGTAATTTATCAAATTACTCCGATTGGCTCACCCCCTTCTAATTGTCCGGGAGCACCAGTTAATTTAATTGTTAACGTTTATCCTCCTCCTACAATTGCAAGCGCGGGACCCAATCAAAATGTTTGCGGAACAACAGCTACTTTGGCAGGAAACATACCAACAGTAGGTGTTGGAACTTGGACATCCATTTCCGGTGGAGGTGTTGTAACCAATATTTCTCAGAATAACTCAGGCGTTACCGGATTGTCATTAGGAGCAAATGATTTTGAATGGGTAATTACTAATGCTCCTTGTCCTATTTCAACCAGCATTGTAACTATCACACAAGATCCGGTGCCAACAATAACCAATCCTGTTTTAACTCAAATAATTTGTTCTACCACCAATGCCACCTTCACTCCAACATCAGGAGTAGCAGGTTCGACATTTGCATGGACTGCAACTTCATCATCAGTTTCGGTTACAGGATTTAGCCCCGCGGGAACCGGAAACATTAACGAAACACTTACCAATTCGGGAACAACTTCTGAAACGGTAACTTATGTAGTAACACCGACAGGCCCTGGTCCCTCATTCTGTCCTGGAACTCCATCCAGTTTTGTGGTAACAGTTGACCCTATTCCTAACATTACAAATGCCGTACTTACTCAATCATTCTGTTCGGGTACTGCAGCATTTTTCTCACCTGTAGCAGATGTTGTGGGCTCTTCTTTTAGCTGGACAGCAACATCATCTGCGGGAACTATAACTGGTTTTAGTGCGAGCGGAACAGGAAATATTAACGAAGTAATTACAAATAGTGGTGCTGCTCAAGGTACGGTTACATATGTAGTAACACCTACAGGTCCTCCAAGTTCGTCTTGTGTTGGTTCTCCTGTCAATTTTGTTGTTACAGTTGATCCAGCACCTTCGGTTACTAATAACCCGCTTACTCAAGAAATTTGTTCCGGAAGTAATGGAACATTAACATCTACCTCTAACGTTACAGGTGCAACTTTTGCATGGACATCTTCTTCTTCAGCAGGAACAACAACTGGTAACACAGCCGGAGGAGCAGGAAACATTAATGATGTTCTCACAAACACCGGTAATACTGCAGGTCTTGTAACTTATATCATCACCGCATCCAGTCCAATATTAGGTTGTCCGGGAACACCAGCCAACTTTGTTGTTACAGTAGATCCGATTCCTGCTGTCACCAACGTAACATTAACACAGGAAATATGCGCAAGCACTGCTGCAACTTTTAATCCTATGTCGAATGTGATAGGAACAACTTACACCTGGACTGCCACCTCGTCTTCTTTGAATTTAGGAGGCTTCAGCGCTAATGGTTCTGGAAATATTAACGAAGTTATTACCAACTCGGGAACAACTTCCGAAACGGTTACTTACGTTATTACCCCTACCGGACCAGCCCCTACATTATGTGTTGGAAGTACGGTAAGCTTTGTGGTTACAATTGATCCGGTACCAACTATTACTAATGCAACATTAACTCAAGTAGTTTGTTCGGCAGGAACAGCAAGTTTTACGCCTGTTTCAAATCCAGGAGGAGCTACTTTTAGCTGGACAGCTACTGCTTCATCAGTGACGGTTACAGGGTACAGTCCAATAGGTAATGGAAATATAAATGACATAGTTTCTAATTCAGGTACAGTGACCGAAACAATTACTTATGTGGTAACTCCTACCGGTCCGGCTCCGCTATTCTGTCCCGGAGCACCCGTTAGCTACGTTGTATCTGTTGACCCTATACCAGCTGTTAACAATGTTAACCTAACTCAAACCATTTGTTCGAATGGCACAGCGTCAATAACTCCAACGTCTTCTGTTGCCAACTCAACATTTGCTTACACAGCTATAGGTTCTTCCCTTAATGTTAGCGGATTTAGTTTGAATGGTACCGGAAACATCAATGAAATATTGACCAACTCCGGTAGTGTGCCTGAAACGGTAACTTATGCAGTCACACCAACCGGACCTGCAACTACAAACTGTTTAGGAAATACTACCAATTTTATTGTTACGGTAGACCCTATTCCAACAGTAACGAATGCTTCATTGACTCAAAACTTTTGTTCAGGAAGTTCAGCTACATTTGCGCCAACATCGAATGTGCTGAATACAACCTATACTTGGACAGCATCTGCATCTGCAGGAACCATTACAGGATTTAGTGCAAGCGGTTCAGGAAATATAAATGAAGCCATCACCAATACAGGTAATACGCAAGGCACCGTGATTTATATTATCACACCGATAGGACCTGCACCTTCGTTCTGCTCTGGACCTACATCCAATTTTGTAGTGACCATAGACCCTACTCCAACTGTAACCAACAACCCATTAACTCAATCATTCTGTTCGGGAGGAAATGCATTACTAAATCCTACTTCGAATGTGGCAGGAACTACTTTTGCATGGACCAGTACTAATTCGAGTGTAAATATTTCAGGTAATACACTAATCGGTTCAGCAAATATTAATGATGTTTTGACCAATTCGGGTACAACAACAGAAACTACAACTTATGCAATTACTCCTACAGGTCCGGGCATTGCTTGTCCGGGTACTGCTGTAAATTATGTGGTAACTGTAGATCCGATTCCTACTATTACTAACGCTACATTAACTCAAGCATTCTGTTCGGGAGGTACTGCTTCGTTTAATCCAACATCGAATGTACCAAATACTTTGTTTAGTTGGACAGCCACAGCTACTGCTGGAACCATCACCGGATTTTCTGCAATTGGAAATGGAAATATTAGTGATGTAATTACCAATACAGGTGCTGCATCGGGAACAGTAACGTACGTGATTACTCCTACCGGAAATACCGCTAATGCCTGTACAGGACCAACTGTTAGCTTTGTTGTAACTGTAGATCCAATACCGGCTGTAACCAATGCCGTTTTAACTCAATCATTCTGTTCAGGAGGAACAGCTTCGTTTATTCCTACATCTAATGTAACCGGAACTACTTTTACATGGACAGCCACAGCTTCTTCAGGAAGCGTTGCAGGCTTTTCAGGAAACGGAAGTGGAAACATTTCGGAAGTACTCACCAATACCGGTGCTCAACCCGAAACAGTTACCTATGCTGTAACTCCTGTGGGACCAGGATTATCCTGCAATGTTATTCCTGTCAACTTTGTTGTTACCGTTAATCCAACACCGACAGTAACAAACTCTCCGTTAACACAAACTATCTGTTCCGGCTCAACGGCAATATTGAACCCAACATCGATTGTTACCGGAACTACTTTTGCCTGGACAGCGACAGCTTCTGCAGTTACCATTACAGGATTTTCGGCAAGCGGTACAGGCAACATTTCGGATGCAATAGCAAATAGTGGCACTCCGGGAACAGTTACATATATTATTACACCGACTAGTCCTCCTACAGCTTCTTGCGTAGGTGATACCGTTCATTTTGATGTAACTATTAATCCAAACCCGATACCAGTGGTAGGTAATAATGGCCCTGTTTGCGCAGGTTCGCAACTGGATTTAACAGCCAATACCTTTGCAGGTGGAGTTTACTCATGGACTGGACCTAACGGATTTGTGTCCGCTGTTGAAGATCCAACTGTAAATACGGTTTCTACTCTTGCCATGGCTGGAACATACCATTTGTTGGTAACTGTTCTTGGTTGTCCGGGAACTGACAGTACTAATGTTGTGGTAAATGTATTACCAACGGCTACTGTATCAGGTGGAAGTATAGTATGTGCCGGTATACCGCCAGTTCCGGTAAGTTTTGCATTAACCGGAAATGGACCATGGGTATTAGTTTATTCGGATGGAACGAGTACCACCACCATTAACACTGCCGTAACTCCTTATGTAATTGCATCGCCTACTACAGGAAATTACACTGTAACATCAATTTCTGACATCAACTGTACAGGAACCTCAACAGGAACGGCTATTGTAGTTATTAATCCGATTCCGGTGGCGGCTCTTACTCCGGATATCGTTTCGGGATGTGCACCAGTTTGTGTAACATTTACCAATAACTCTACTGTTTCATCCGGAAGTATTGCAAGCTGGGCTTGGGATTTTGGAGATGGCTCTACAGATAACTCTCAGACCCCGAACACACATTGCTTTAATCAGGCAGGATTATACAGTGTACATTTGACTATAGTATCAGCAGCAGGTTGTACGGCTGACACTAATAATATTAACTTGATTGACGTAACAGCATATCCCGTGGCCAACTTCGAATGTCCTGCATCATCCAGTATTTATTCACCTATGGTTACATTCACAGATTTCTCGACAGGAGCAACATCTTGGTTATGGGACTTTGGCGATAGTTTTAATCCGTCAACCAATACCAGTACAGAACGTAATCCTACTCACACCTTCTCTCAGGTGGGTAATTATTGCGTATTGTTGACAGCAGGTAATGCAGGCTTATGTTATGACACTACATTAATATGTGTTGAGATTACACCGGAATTCACTTGTTTCATTCCAAATGCATTCTCTCCAAATCACGATGGAATTAATGATGATTTCTACTGTAAAGCAAATAATGTACTAACCTTCGAAATGTATATTTACGATCGTTGGGGAAATAAAGTGTTTTATACTGATGATTTGAATAAGCATTGGGATGGAGATACCAATGAAAATCGTATTGTAGCTCAGGAAGACGTTTATGTGTACATAATTCATATTAAAGATACGAACAAAGAAAAGCACGATTACATAGGTAATATTACTTTAGTAAGATAAAGTTAAATCGAACTATAAAAAAGCCGGAGTAGAAATATTCCGGCTTTTTTTGTTTCATTAAGTAGAGCAAGTTTTCTTAAGTTCAAGAGAGTTTAATCTCATTCCTCATGGAATTACCCCATATTTCATGGAGGTTTTACTCATTTCTGTGAGAATAGGACGCATTCCCACAGGAATGTGATGCATTCCCACAGGAGTGTGACGCATTTCCATGGGAATGTGACGCATTTCCACGGGAGTATGACGCATTTCCACAGGAATGTGACGCATTTCCACGGGAGTGTGACGCATTTCCACAGGAGTGTGACGCATTTCCACAGGAATGTGACGCATTTCCGCGGGAGTGTGACGCATTTCCACAGGAGTGTGACGCATTTCCATGGGAGTGTGACGCATTCCCGCAGGAGTGTGACGCATTTCCATTGGAGTGTAAATCAACTCCACTGGAATGTGACGCAAGTTGACAGTTTGATTGCAAACTCCCGTGAAATATGACTCAATGATAATTGTTGAGATGCGAAGTGTTGTGGTTTGAAGTCAATTAACGAAAGTTTTAAAATCTCGTTCAACTGTTTGTTGTGATTATTCCCTTAGAGTGTGCAATAATGCCGCCTGTTTGGGAATTTAAAGTAGAGTTGTAGTCTCATATTTTTAGTTGTGCATGATTTATAAGAACGGATAAAAAAGTATCGTTTTGGAATTGCAAAAGTAAATCCAACTCTCCATATGAATTTATTTAACCAATTAAACACCCAATCCACGTATGTTTTGCTCGGAATTGGAAATAAAGATTAGAGGCACGTAAAAGAATAAAATTGTTAGGATAGAACTATATCAATAACGGAATTATATGCTAAATAATTTAATTCTTAAGATAGCTTGTCTTTAATTAAAAATCTGCCCGATATGCTTTTTTCATTTTCTCCATCGGAAGCCTAGTGTTTTTAGGGTATTTTACTGAAAACGAAAATTGAATTTTCTTCATTTCACCGGGTTGAAGGTTGCAATTCCAGCTGTATTTACCGGTCTTGCTGTCGTATTCTCCTTTTGATGTTTCAATAGCTTCCACAGTAATATCGCTTTGTCCCGAAACCGGTAACTGATCATCCACTTCAATTTGAATAGGTGTTTTTCGGTTGTTTTTTACCACCATTTCGTAAGCAAATGTTTCTTTTGTAAAATTACCAAACACTTTTTTATTGCAATATTCTTTCACTTTACTGCGTGTAACCAGCACTTTGTTATCGCGCCCTAATGATAAATCAAGGGTGTCATCTGTGCTTCGTGTATAGATATACGACTGCCCAACATAGGTTCCCGAATAATAAACATTAGCAGGCCCTTCTACCAGATTCAAATCTTCCCACCCATTAATTCGTGCAAGCAGAAATGCATTTTTATCTAATTTAGGAACGCTGAAATGCTGATAGGTAGCCGGCAATTTGTATTCGGTAACATCAACCAGATAAGGTTTCGAATCAGCAGGAATAGTGTAAGTGTTTTTAATTTCGAATTCAGCACTCAATTCCGAAACCTGAATTTCTACCATTTGTACGGGTTGCTGAATATTTGTTTTCTGCATTTTGTCCATTGCCTGAGGAATAGAAGCCGAAGGTATATTATTATCTCGGCTCATCGAATTCCCGATTCGCCCTTCTGCATTTTTATTTAAATCCATATAACCATTCTCGTTATAAGCTCTGTTGTCGTAATTCATTGTCCAGGTAGAAAATATAGGTTTTGCAGCCGATTGAGAAGGGTCGGCAGAAGAAAGTTTTATTTTAATATCATTCCAATCAATGCCTGTATTATTAAATACTTTAGCTCTATATTTAAGTTCTATGGGTTGATTGATGTCCTCCGCTTTCAGGTCGTAACTAGGGCTCCAACCGCAATCGGAAACAATGTATTTTAAATTGATAGTAGTGGCAGTTTTGATATTGGACGAGAGCAGAACAGTAATTTCGGCAGTAGGTTGATTGTTTTTTGCATTCAATTCCATCAATTGATTGTTACTTTTAACAAGCAAATCATTCAACTGTTTCCATCGATAATCTAATTTATAAGTCTCTGCATTTATTTCTTTGATACGACTCCTGTAAAAATCGGCAGCCAGTTTGAGTTCGGATATGGCAACACCTTTTTCTTTACTCCCTATTTCTTCATTTTTTAACAACATGGATTTTTCGGTGGCAAAGGCGTCTTTATCTATATTTATTTGACCAAGGGCATCGTTCAGAAGTACTACAGAATCTTTCAGCTGTTTAATTTTACTGCTTTCTTTTTGATTGGCCATATAATTGATGGCGTCCGAAATAGCAAGAATAGAAGCATCTCCGGAGGTACTCACCTGAATACTTTTTGAATTCAATTTAGAAGATAATCCTAAAAACACAATCTTGTTTCTACCTGCATTCAGCGTTATTTGCTTGCTATGGGCCATTTCTGCTCCATATAAATAAACAATGGCAGACTGAACCGGTACGGATATTTCCTGAACAGTTTCGTTGGTCTGACCTTGGGCCTGTGATACCACTATTGCAGCTGAGATAAGTGTGAAAAAAATATTTTTCATAATAAACTAAGATTATAGATTTAGAATTTGACTTGTAAACAAATGAAGAATAAAAATATGATTAGAATCCTACACTCGACAAAACGGAAGTAAAAGTATTAAATATTACTGTTTAATGCAGTAAAGAACCTCGATTTCCGGAATAAAAAAATAAAAATATTTGTCGTAATATAAATTTGTTTAATTTTACGACAATAAAAAAATATCCCATTTTATTTTGAAATGGCAAAATAAGATTCTAATATTGTGTCCTTAATTGAGGAGATTGTTGATTAATTTTTATTTTTAATTAAAAAAATATGAAAAAAGTTTATTTGGCACTGATTGGTTTAATCATATCCACCGCAGGATTTTCTGTGAGTGTAATTGTTTTAGAAGGCAATTATCAGGGAAAAAATATATATGTTCAAAATCCTTTTTCTGCTTCAGGAGTTGGTTTTTGTGTACAAGAAGTAAAAGTGAACGGAAAGGTAACAACAGACGAAATTGGTTCATCAGCATTTGAAATTGATTTAAAAGCTTTGCATCTGAATATTGGTGATAAAGTGGAAGTGAAAATAACTCATAAGGATGGCTGCAAACCAAAAGTGCTTAACCCGGAAGTATTGAAACCAAAAAGCACATTTGAAATTCAAACAATAGGTGTTGACAAGGATTTAATATTAAAATGGTCAACAAAAAATGAAAGTGGAAAATTAACTTATATAGTTGAACAGTTTCGCTGGAACAAATGGGTAAAAGTTGGTGAAGTGGATGGAAAGGGAACTGCAGAGCCAAATAGTTATTCATTTAAAATTGTTCCTCATTCAGGAAAAAACACTTTCCGTGTAAAACAAATTGATTACTCCGGTCAACCTCGTATTTCTAAATCGTGCGACTACAGTGCCAGTTTACCTGAAATAACATTTAGCCCGGCTAAACCTACTAAGGACATTACCTTTTTAGCAGGCAGTACTCCTACAGAAACCATGTTTGAAGTATATGACCAATATGGTAACATTGTGAAACGTGGTTTTGCATCGTCAGTTGATGTTTCTAACTTACCTAAAGGTTCTTATTATCTGCTTTACGATAATAAAATGGGAGATTTCTCTAAAAAATAATATTACAACTTTATTCTAATAAAAACTAATCCCGACCTAAACATCGGGATTAGTTTTTTATATCAATTTAAAACCATTGCATATGAAAAAAATAGAACACATTGGTATAGCAGTGCGGGATATCGAACAATCCAATGCCCTCTTTGCAAAAATTTTCGGTGAGCCTGCATACAAAACAGAAAAGGTAGAAAGCGAAAACGTGTCTACATCATTCTTTAAAGTTGGTGAA
The DNA here is from genome assembly GCA_903926385.1 of uncultured Bacteroidota bacterium. Classification (GTDB taxonomy): domain Bacteria; phylum Bacteroidota; class Bacteroidia; order 2-12-FULL-35-15; family 2-12-FULL-35-15; genus 2-12-FULL-35-15. Next base: position 5,592 of record CAIYIS010000067.1, on the reverse strand, counting down.
AACAAAATAGAGTTGCTGCAGGCAACAAATCCAGATAGTGCAATTGCTAAATTTATTGAGAAAAAAGGAGAAGGAATTCATCACATTGCATTTGATGTAGAAGATATTTATGGCGAAATGAAACGCCTGAAATCGGAAGGCTTTATACTACTGTCGGAAGAACCTAAAAGAGGTGCAGACAATAAATTAATCTGCTTTCTTCATCCCAAAGGCACCAATGGAGTGTTGATTGAATTGTGTCAGGAAATACGATAGTAAGATAGAATGTTCAGTCTAAATAAAAATGTCTGTAATACTTTCTTTCGAAGTATCGAGCCAATAAGTTTGAATACCTAAACTTTTGGCAGCTTCGATATACTGAATGGTATCATCAATAAATAGGGTTTCATGCGGAAGCAAACTATTTTGTTGGAGAACCAGATTGAAAATTTCAGGCTCAGGTTTCCTCATTCCTGTTTCATTAGATAAATACACCTTTTCGAAATATTCCGACAAATCATTCATTCTATACTCTGCATTTAGATATTTATAGAAAGCCTCGATATGAATTTGATTTGTATTACTAAATAAAAATGTGCGATGAGATTGTTGCATTTTCTTTAACACATCAAGACGAGATTTAGGAAGATTTAGTAGCATTTTGTTCCATGCATCATCTATTTGAGTATCCGTAACCGGCTTTTCTATCAGTTTTCTGATTTGTGATCTGAAATCGGCAGGTAAAATCAGTCCTTTATCCATTAAATCGAAAATATGGCTTTGCTGTGCCTTGGAGAATTGATTTTCGAAATTGCTTATACCTAATTCCTGAAAAGCAGCAATAGTAAGAGAAAAATCAATATTTAAAATAACTCCACCAAGGTCGAAAATAATGTTTTTGTACTTTTTGTAAGGAAAACTCATAATAAAATCGAATAAGTGTTTGTTAATTGGATGCAAATATATAATTTCGCGCTCCAAATTTGCTATTAAACGTATTGCTTTGATGATATTCAAATCCAACCCGTATGCAAATTGGGCCTATAGCTCATTCGGTTAGAGCAACAGACTCATAATCTGTGGGTGCTTGGTTCGATTCCAAGTGGGCCCACCACAGACTGAAACCCTTTATAGGAAACGATTTCAGGTACAGAATACCTCTCCGTAAGGAGGGGTATTTTTTTACCCTAAAACCACTGGAGTGCGGAAATGGAGTGCGGAAATTTCTAATTTTCATCTTTCGAGATTGTGTTTTTTGTTTGTACTTCTTACTTTTTGAATTTCATTCTGTCTGTTTTCTGTTTCATCAAACATCCTGAATTCCTTTGCTGTTAAGGCAATCACCTTTTTATCTATGTAATGTTTCTCCATTACTTCCGTTCCACTGTGCTTTGTAATGATTCGGGCATTGTCCACTCCCATAAAACCACTAAGCTTACTGATATATGTTTTGCGAAGGCTTTTAAAACTTAAATCCTTCCCCGTTCCTAATTGTTTGTAGTAATGCGGAAAGGAATGGGATATTAAACCATTCATCGTTTCTCTCTTCATTGTTTCCTCCGGTGCTAGGATATATTTCGCACTTCCTTTGTAGTTTTCGTATCCGATTCGCACTAGCAAATCTTTTAATTCATTGGTGACAGGGACATAAATGTACTTTGGATTATCTTTTTCCTGCCCTTTCTGACGGCTTACTTTGTAATCTATTACTTGAATGTATAAAGGGTTTCCTTTTTCATCCTCAAAAACCTTGTTCCATTGCATTTGTACAATTTCTTCATTTCTCCTTCCTGTGTACAGCCCTAATTCAATCGCATCTTTCATCCAAGGCTTATACATATTCTTATTTCTTCCTGTGCTCAATACACTTATCCCTAGTTCTGGCTTTTGTACTATTTCAAGCAAATTATGTAACTCATCTGCTGTAATTGTTTCAATTTGGGCATTTGCTTGCCTTCTTGGGATTGATTTAAACGGATTCCTTATGTTATATCCTTTATCAATTAAATGATTGTAGAGGCATGTAAATTCGGTCATTGCCCTGTTGTAACTGGAATTGGAAAGTTCCAGTTCTTTCAAAAGATATTCGTGGAACTTCCCTATCATTTGCTCATTAATATCATTTACTGAAATCTCATTCGGATTATATCCGTTTTGTTTTAGGCAAATGATAAAGTACTTAAAGTTTCGTTCTATGTCCTGTAGGTGTTTCTTACTTCTTTCTTTAACTCTGAATTCAGGTACAATCTCTGGATCATTATGTAAAAACCCCACATACCTTGCCATTGCATTCACAATATTTTCAGGTTTGATTTCTTCTATCTTATTTACATTTTTCACTTCCTTAGTTACTTTATTTTCCGAAACCCGATAGTTATTCCCTTTAAGTTCCTTTTCAAACTCTATTGCTATTTTAATAGCTTCATCAATATCCCTTCCTAAGTTCTTTGTTTTTCTTGTATTCTCAGTGCCTGGGACGTGAAGGTAAAGCTTGTAAAAATGGCGGTTTCCATTAAGACATTGTTTTATCGGCTTCCCACTTTCTTTACAAATCTCATTTATGTTCGTTTTGCACTTACCACAGTAAACGGTAATTCCTTTAAATTCTTTTGATTTTGGAATCTGCAATGGTTGATTATCATTCATCGTGCGCACCATCATAGCGTGGGGGTTAAATTTTGCAATATTGACAAAAACTCTTTTTCGTATTCGCCTTGCGGTTTATATTCTTTCGTTTTTTCTCTCCTTACTTGTTGATATTCCGAAAATACATTCAAGGTTGATTGAAGGAACTCAGGTAATTTACTATTCCCATATTTTCGTTGAATGTATTGAACCGATTGACTCATATATTTTTCTTCAAATTCTTCTTTGATTACATATTTCTTATTACTTCCGGCATCACATAACATGGCAACACCATTTTTATCACACCATCTTTTAACACTGCGAATGTCTTTGCAGTTAAGTTTTGTGGTAAGTTCTTTTATGTAAATTCTTTCAAACATTGGACAATGTGTTCTAATAGTAGGTCTCTTTTAGAGTTAAATATTTTTTTAATAAATCTTCGGCTCTTGAAATATCTGCTTTAATTAAAGCTTCATTTTCATTTTTCATTCCATCAATTAGTAAACGTAGTTCATTAATGATTTGTTCCAAACGGTCAAGAAATACATTATACTTCTGAGGTTGCCATTCATCGGTTGATTGAAAATATGATAACTGATTTTCTATTTCCATTAACCTGTCTTTTATTGTTGATTCCATTTTATTCGTTTTTATAGTGCAAAATTACTTTTCTGTTTTTGTGTAATGGTTACGGTGGTTACATGCATATACCGTTAACTGCGTTAACCTTTCACTAACTCTTTAATAATGTTTTCAATTATACTTTCTCTCTCAGCATCATTTATTCCTTTATTAAGTAATGTTCTTAGAGTTTCGCTTTTTAAAGGTTGCCCATACTGGTCAATAAAGTGTTCACATATCTGACTGTGTGGATTTCGAACTTTTTCAGTTATTTTTTCCATTGCTAAACAATTAAAAAGATATACCAACTCGTTTATATTTGATTTCCATGTTATTTTGTTAACAACTGAACTCGTTCCAATAAAATGAACCTTAAAACAATCATACTCAGAACTAATTAGTCTATGCTTTCTTAAAAGATTAAAAAATAGTAGCAATGATTTTTCCTCTTTAATCCATTTGATTTTATTAAATGTAATGTTTTCTGGTGGAGAAATAAGTTCCATAAATGCAATAGGGTCTTTGACTTTTAGTTCCCGAAGTGCGAACGCGACAGCTTGACAAAAAAGATTATCAGTTTGTTTATTCTGTTTCATGTTCAAGTTTGCTTTTAATATAATTGTTCTTATGATATTATTTCAGAGCACAATATTACTTCTAGAAAACTTTCTAAAAAAGCCAAAGAATAGTCCAATTAGTCCGAAGTTTTCAATGTGGTAGAATACTTTTATATTTGCAGTCATAAAAATGGAAATTAAAAACTATATTGACCTTAAAGAAAATGAGATAAAAGAGATTAGAGATAATCTCTTAAAGGCATTTGATATTTATTGTGAAGAACCTATGAAATTAACAGGATACAAAGATTCAAGAGCGTATGAAAAGTTGCAAAAAGCAATTAAAGATACTACCGGTGTTACTTTGGGAACATCAACATTAAGAGATTTTATTACTTTAAAAAGGAAAGGTGCATTTCGTCATGACACTTTTGAGGCGATTGATAAATTTATTGCTACTTATACTAATACACCCACCTCCATAAAAAACAAGCCATATATTACTCCTGCAAAGCAAAAAGTGTTTTGGTCAATTAATCAAGGTAGTCCAGCAGGAGTTTTTATCAATAGCTTTAAGGGACAGTTTATCGAATGGTCAGTCATAAAAAAAGAAATAGAAACAAAGGTGATTTCACAATGTCCTCGTATCATTCCTGTAGGTTCAACTGTTGAAGTAGGAGATTTCTATGAAAAGAAAAATTGGGTTATTTGGATTTATGATAAAAAGGGTAATGAAATTGGAAGTGTTTGGATTGGTGGAAACCCACTTAATAAATGGTTTTTGGATGGAATGGTAAGAATAGGTAAAACAATCAGTGATACTGAATGGGAAGTTTATCAGGTACTACAAAGATATTCAGACGGATCGTATAGATTAGTTCAGTCTTATGTTTAATCGTTTAAAACATTTTTTACTTTCCAGTTTAACATTAAAGAAGCCACTAATACAGTGGCTTCTTTAATGTAGGATTCAACATATTCCATCAATTGCTATAAATAGCAATTTTCTTTATTTGCCTTTCCCTTTTCACCACGCTATACTCCCCATCAGATAAATTAAAAACATTATTACGATGGAAAAATCAATTAGTTCTTTTAAAGCTATTTTTGAAAAAGCAGTTTATGGTTCTCACTATACAAGGGTATTTGAAGATTTTTTAACAATATGTATTTGTGCATTTAGTCAGAACATCATTACAGGTAAATCATTTTATGAAGATGAATACATGAGTATTATTGAGCCATACAAGGCTAATAATACTTTAAAGTATTTTCCTGAATTATTAAATGAAATGGTGATGTACATGGAGGAAAACAAGGACAGCCCAGAGGGTAATGACTTGTTGGGAGAGTTCTTTCAACAAGAGATTACACATGGCAGAAACGGACAGTATTTTACACCATTTCATATTTGTTCTTTTATGGGACAGATTGTAAGTGGAGAAGAAACTAAAAGTTTAAATATTCTTGATCCAGCATGTGGTAGTGGCCGTATGCTTATGGCGAAGGCTAAAAACGCCCCTATACGACATAATTACTATGGAGTGGACATAGACTCTCTTTGTGTAAAAATGTCGGCGATTAACCTATTTTTAAACGGTTTAAAGGGTGAGGTTATCTGTGCTAATTCGCTTATGCCAAATGATTTTAAATTCGGGTATCGGATTGGATATTTCGGTGTAATTGAGCATATCATTTCGGAGCAAATTGAGCAGTAAAAGTTAAGCTCTTTATTAGTTACAATAATTGATCGCAAAATTAGATTAATTATTTATTATTTCCTTATTTATTTGAACTTCATTTTTTT
>CAIYIS010000066.1 GCA_903926385.1 uncultured Bacteroidota bacterium | reverse complement strand
TGCAACAGGCGACTGTGCATTTACATCAGGTTCTGTTGGACCTAATGTGGGGTCGTATACAATATCAGGAGACAACTGTTCATCTTCATTTACTGTTCAGGAAGATTTCTTCTTCAATGGAAATCCTGACGGAACAGCAACATGGACTTTAGGCGCAGGAACTTGGTTCCCTATACACACCTATCAGGTTGGGGTAACAACAGTAAACGTTACTGTAACCGATGCTGCAGGTAACGTTTCTACCACTTCTTACACACAAACAGTAATTGATAACGAAGCTCCAATTATTACAGTTGCTGCACAAGACATGACAGTGCAGGATGACGGAGCAGGTAATATTGCTGATTTCAACGACTGGTTGATTACAAACTGGGGAAATGCAGATGCAACAGACAACTGTACTCCGGGTAATATACTAGATTATTACTGGTATAATAATTACAATCCGAATAACTGGGTAACCGGATGCGGAAATACAAAGAGTGTTTATGTAGGATTCTATGTTCATGATATATCAGGCAACTGGTCTAACTGGACGTATGCTACATTTACAATAGCTGATAATACAGCTCCTGTGGTTACTGCACCAACAGATGTTACATTCTGTTCTGCTTCTATAGGAAGTATCGGAACAGCTACAGCAACTGATAATAGCTTGTCAACTCCTTTAATCACAAATGATGCACCAGCAAGTTTTCCTTTAGGATTAACAATTGTAACCTGGACTGCAACAGATGCATGTGGTAACACTGCAACTGCAGCACAAAACGTAATGATTAATGCAACACCGGTTGGTTCAGCATCTAATATTGTAATTTGTAATGGAGACCCATCTAATGTTGCTTTAAATTCAAGTGAAGCGGGTAGTACATTCACTTGGACATCTGCGGTAATTCTTGGCGGAGTAATCGGAAACAATGATTGCGCTTCGGGTTGCGGAACAACCATTGCAGATGTATTAACTAACACCGGAAACGTTCACGGAATAGTGGAATATACGGTAACTCCAACATCAGGATTAGGATGTGTAGGTTCGCCATTCGCTGTTGATGTAACAGTAGGAGCAGCTCCAGCAACACCTTCAGCTATTTCAGGACCTAATGCTATTTGCGGATTAACCACTGCAACTTATTCTGTGCCTCCCTTGCCAGAGGCAACCAATTACACATGGACTGTAACCACCGGAAGTTCTATGATTACTATCGTTTCAGGGCAGGGAACACCAAGTATCAATGTAAATATCGGTACCGGAAATCTTAATTTGTTTACCATAACAGTAGTGGCTTCTAATAACTGTGGAAACAGCGGAACTACTACCATTAATATGACTAAGAAACCATCAGTGCCAGGAGCTATTTCAGGTCCTACTTCTACTTGCGGACAAACTTCGGCTACTTATTCTATAGCGCCTGTGTTTGGAGCCACATCTTACATTTGGACAGTGCCTGCAGGAATGAGTATTACCAACGGACAGGGAACAACTACTGTAAATGTTAGTATGACTTCAGCGTTTATAACCGGAATTGTTAAAGTTTCTGCTTCCAATGCTTGCGGATTTGTACCGGGAGCAACATTGACCATAACAGGTAATGTACCTGCAGTACCAGTTTCTTTGAGCGGTCCTGCTAATGTATGCGGATTAACATCGGCAACATATTCTGTACCTGCTGTGGCAGGAGCAACAGGTTACAACTGGACAATTACCGGAACGGGTAACAGCATCAGTGGTTCCAATACAGGATCTACTGTTACGACAGTCCTTGCAGGTCCGGGAACCATCTCTTGTGCTGCCACCAACCTTTGTGGAAATGGTACAGCAAGATCATTGAATTTGGTAACTTCAGGTGTTCAGCCTGGAATAATCACAGGGCCACTTAACACTTGCGGATTAACTGTAGCAACATATTCTGTTGCACCAGTAGCCAATGCAGCAACCTATAATTGGACTTTAGCATCAGGAATGACATGGGCAACAGGACAGGGGACCAATGTAATATCAGTGAACATTGCACCTTCAGTAGGAACGGTAACAGCAACGTCAACGTTGAAATTGACTGAAACCAATACCTGTGGAAATACATCATTGTTCAGATCAACAACAATTACTCGTTGTTTGAGTCCTGATGTATTGAACACAGAAAGTGGCAATACTTTTTCAAGTGTATATCCAAATCCAACATCGGCTGAATTTACAATGGGTGTAACACTAGACAAAAACCAGGAAATAGTAATGGAGGTGTTCGATATACTTGGAAATATTGTAATCAGCGAAAAACACAACTTGGTAAGTGGAACATCAACAATGAAAACAAGCTTAGAGCAATTTAACAGCGGAATTTATTTCGTAAGATTGATCGATGCTAATTCAAATGTGTTGCACACCGAAAGAGTGGTGAAACAGTAAGAGTTTTGTTTTTTAATTATCAAACGCCCTGCAATAAAATGCAGGGCGTTTTTTTGTGCGAAAAACGAATTCCCGAAAAAATTGAACAAAACTTTTTTTAGTAAAGAAAAAATGAAAGGAGAAATTAGTATATCGTATGAATGCATCTGACATTTACTAGGACAGAAAATCTAGTGTGTTTGAACAGATAATAGAGTTAATTTAGCGATTAGTAGTCTATTCTCAACGAAATTACAAGAAACAGAACTTTACTATCCTTAAATTTGAAACAGTTACTATTTAAATTGTGTTCAATAAGCAATTTAATTATTATAAAAAACTATAGAAATATGGCAATATTAGATTTAGATAAAATCGTAATAAATAAAACGATAATAGGCATAACTTGTCCTGTATGTAGCGGAAATTTGATTTTGATTAGCAAACCTGCAAAATTCAAGAAGATTTCTAGGATAATTTCATTTACCGTTAGAAGCTATAAATGCGAAGTGTGTGATCGAAGTTATAAACTGTTCTAATTTAGAAACCTTATTGTCACTGCAGAATGGTTAATTTCCCCAAAAAGTCATTTGCTTTGATTTGAATATAACGCGGACCTCCGATTACTCAAATAAAAAAACTGATATAACTCTCTTTAAAACTCCCCCCAGCAGCGGGGAGTTTTTTTGTGATGCTAAGTTGTCTATTATTTTTAATTTATTCTTCAAGCCTTGCCCCCTATCTTGTGGAGATGGGTAAGGGGATAGGAGGTCTTACCCATTCTATCTCCTTCCTATCATTACATCCTTAAAATATGGCACTTGTCGTTTAAAAATCAAAACATCCCGCAGTAAGCATGGGATTATAGACTACTGGTATGATAAGCAAAGATTATAAAATAATAGATTACCATGGAGAAAATGTAGGGTATTATTGGGATCGTTCGCGAGCCCGAAAAGAAAAAGTCTAGTGTCTGTTCTTTTTGAAGCGCGATTCGTGTATTGATACCATGCTCTCTCCTCAGTACAAAGTCCGCTATGCAAGCCATGCAGACGGTATAAGCCGCGTAAAAGGTATTTGCAATAACAGCAAATACATTGTTTTTGGAGTTCATTATTGCTTCCAACATAAAAAGCCGGAGAAGAAATTTTTGCGAATTACACCAAGTCTTACCGCGACTAGATTCCAAAACGTTTAAAACAAGAGAAGCTGAACAAAAAAGGAAAAATAACTGCTGTTTGTAAGTATTTCTCTAATTGCTTGCTAACTAATACCAAATTCCCTCTGAGCAATTTGTGATTAAGTAAAATCAAAGATGCTAAATTATTAAATAACCTCACAATCTAATTGTAAATTCAAAAAAAATACTTTCCTTTGTCGTTGAGGTGTGTGTAAAATCTATTGAGTGTATCAAAAAGTCTGTTAAGGTAAGATTGTAATGGTGTGTTGACGAAGTGTTGACTTTGTTATAGAAGAGATCTAAACATATTAATGAAACTACTAACAATAGCAATCATCAATTAAAACCAATAAACCAATATTATGATGCAAGTCAACCCAATAATCAGATTTCTGTTTTTAGTTATTTTTATCACTACCTCAGCATTAGCTCAGGATCAACAAAACTGGCAACAAAAGAGTTATGTTCCGCATTTCAGGGCAATCAATGCTTTGCAAATATTACCTAGCGGGCGTATAATTGCAGCTGGAGGAAATGAAACTAATGATGCTATTACCTCACTTTTTTATTCGGATGATAGCGCTACCACTTGGAATTTTATTATTGACACTATTCATTCGTGGATAAAAGATATTCACTTTCCTACAGCCGACACTGGCTATGCTGTTGGATACAATGGTCTCATACTAAAAAGCGTGAATGGTGGTCTTAATTGGTCTGCCATAATATTACCCGGTAATGCTGGTAGCCGTAATTATAACGGTGTTCATTTTATGAATGGAAGAACAGGAGTAATAGTTGGAGGGAATCAAGCAAACGACTCTATTCAGACTATATTGAGAACTACTGATGGAGGACAGTCGTGGAGCATAATTACGGACGCATTAGGCTCATGGTTATTGGATGTTGAGTTTGTGAATAGTAATAACGGTTATGCTGTGGGGGAAATGGGAAAGGTTCTTTATACGTCTGATGGAGGACAAAGTTGGAGTACAGTTGCTGTTCCTTCCGGATTAGCAAGCAGGAAGTTTCATGGATTACATTTTTTTGATTCACAAACAGGATTAGTGGTTGGAGGTAACGAAGCAAACGATTCGATACAAACTATAATAAAAACAACGGATGGAGGGGCGAACTGGAATATGATTTCTGATAGTATTGCTTCTATGTTGAGGGTTGTTCATTTTATTAATGCTAATCAGGGATATGTGGCAGGAGATGATGGTGTGCTAAAATATACCAGCGATCAGGGATTGACATGGACAACATACACTATAACCGGCAATGATACCTATGGAATTAATGATATTAATTTTTTGAACGGAGGATTTGGTATAGCTGCCGGAGTAACAGGAAAAGTGTTCGTTTACAAAAATTCTCTCTCAATAGGAGTTACTAAACAAGAAAATTTCGGGGAATCAAACTTAGAGGTTTACCCAAATCCTGCTAACGAAATGATTTTACTTCACGTTAACAATAGTTTTAATCCATGTAAAACTAATTGCTCAATGGTAATTAGAAATGTGCTTGGAGAAGTATGCGAGCAATTAAGCCTAGACACATTAAATGAATTTACCAAAATCGATATCTCGAATTTGAAATCTCAATTTTACATTTTAACTTTAACAACAACTAACCAAATATTCACCCTTAAATTTATAAAAAAATGAAGAAAATTACAAACCTAATTTTAATTGCTTTTTTGCTTTCGCTCAATAGTATTTATGTGAAGGCCCAAACTGTGACAACTGCTCCAGGCGGAACAGTTACCACTTCACCTCAAACTGACTCGCGAGCAATTGCCTGGGCAGGAGGAAAAACATGGACGTACTCAAATGCCTCGTGGCCTGCATTTGCGTCCCCTTGTTATACTTATGGATTTCCTGATGTTATTTCGGGAGTAATAAACGGGTACAACACAAATCCTATCTGCGGTGGCTTATCCAGCTTAAGTTATGATGCCGGAAATTCAAATTTAGCTGCAGGATTGCTAGTTTATTCAGGAAGCACAAACTATGGTTATTATACGTATAGTAACTTTTTTACTGTTACTTCGCTTCCGGTAAGGCTGACTTTTCATTTTACGAATGCTTCATCGGCCGCTATTCCTGTTGTGAGTTCAAACTCATATAAATTTATTAAAGTAACCCAGAATTTTAATGTTAACGCAGAAATTGATGTGTACAGCCCTTCAGATGGTAGTTATTTCTATGGAGGAGGATTCATTTGGACACCTGCCATAACTCTCTTTGATGAGTTACATACTAATCCAAGCAGCATAATATGTACTTCTCTAAACGAAGGAAGTTTTATGACTTTTTCCGTTAGCCCTACATCATCTAACACCGGGCCATATTGTACCGGACAAACAATTTCATTAAGTTCTTCGGCAACAGCTCAACTTGCAGGAGCAATTACATATTCGTGGGCAGGGCCATTATCGTTTACGAACTCCAATCAAAATACAACTCGGACTAACGCAACAGCAGGAATGGGAGGGAATTATATTGTTTCTGCAACAGATGCGATGGGTTGTATTGGTACTTCTACTACAGCGGTGAACATTCTTAATAATTATAACATTGTTGCATCTGTAGGTGCGAATGGCAGTATTTCTCCTGTTGGAACTACCACACTTTGTTCCGGGGCAAATCAAATATATACAATTACTGCAAATGGAGGATATCATATATTAGATGTACTGGTTGATGGAGTTTCGAATGCAGGGGCAATTGGTTCGGGAATATATACATTTTCAAGTGTTACAGCAGGGCATACTATCAGTGCAACTTTTGCTCCCAACTGCACAATTCCGGTGATTACACCTCCTTCAAATATTACAGTGAGTAATGGTGCAGGGGTGTGTGGAGCAATTGTAAATTATACGGCAACCATAACAGGAAGCCCAACACCAACGGTGACATATTCTCAAAATTCGGGAACAACATTCAGTATAGGAACAACAATTGTAACTATTACGGCAAGTAATACATGCGGTACTGTTACCAGTACATTTTTGGTAACTGTTAATGACACGGAAGTGCCAGTAATAGCTACGCATGCTAACATAACACAAAGCAATGATGCAGGATTATGTTCTGCAGTAGTAACCTTTACAGCACCAACCGCAACAGATAATTGTTTGGTAAGTTCGGTGGTTTGTACACCGTCATCGGGAAGCGTTTTTATGGCAGGAAACACAACGGTTAACTGTGTTGCAACCGATTCGCACGGAAATACAGCTTCAAGTTCATTTATGGTAACAATTAATGATACTGAAGCGCCAACCATAAATGGAAACAATGCTACTGCAAACTCTAATGATGATGCAGCCGGAAACTGTACATTTGTTTCAAGTTCGGTTGGAGCTAATGTTGGGTCTTATACAATAAGCGGAGATAATTGTTCTACTTCGTTTACCGTTCAGGAGAACTTTTTCTTCAATGGTAATTCAGATGGAACAGCAACCTGGACGTTAGGTGCAGGAACATGGTACCCTGTGCATACCTACCAAGTTGGGGTTACTACAGTAAACGTAACTGTAACCGATGCAGCAGGAAATGCATCAACCTCGTCTTACACTCAAACAGTAGTTGATAACGAATTACCAACCATTACAGCACCAGCAGATGTTACCTTGTGTAACGGAGCTTCAATAACTCTTGGAACACCAACCACAGGGGATAACTGTGGAGTGGCAACTGTTATTAACAATGCACCGGGTTCGTATCCTCTAGGAACAACAGTTGTTACCTGGACAGTTACGGATATACATGGTAACGTTGCAACAGCAACGCAAAATGTAATTGTAAATGCTCTACCATCAGCAACTATTAGTGCAAGCAATGGTTTGGCTTTAACTTGTACCAATCCAAGCACAGTGTTGTCTGTTCCTACACCAGGAGGAACCTCACAAGTATGGAACCAAAACGGGGTGTTCTTTGCAACCGCAAGTAACCCTTTGGTAACTGTGGGAGCAACATACGATGTAACGGTAACGTATACAGCAACAGGCTGTACAGCTACTTCATTAGTAACAACAACATTGAACAACACAGCGCCAGATGCAACTATTACAGCAAGTAACGGATTGACATTTTGTGCAGGCAGCAGTACCGTATTATCAGTACCTGTAACCGGTACAACTAGCCAGGTTTGGAACCAAAACGGAGTGTTCTTTGCAACAGTAAGCAATCCATTGGTAACAGTAGGAGCAACGTATGATGTAACGGTGACTGATGCAACAAATGGATGTACTGCTTCTTCATCAGTAACTACGGTAGCTAATCCATTACCAATCGGTTCTGCAAGCAATATAGTAATATGTAACGGAGACCCTTCGAACGTTCCTTTGAACTCAACGGAAGCAGGAACTACCTTTACCTGGACATCTGCGGTAACAACTGGTGGAGTAATAGGAAATAATGATTGCAACAGTGGATGCGGAACTGCGATAGCAGATGTGTTAACCAACACAGGTAACGTTCACGGAGTGGTAGAATATACAGTAACTCCTACCTCAGGATTTGGATGTACGGGCGCACCATTTACGGTGGATGTGACAGTAGGCGCAGCACCGGCAGTACCTGTTATTTCCGGACCAAATGCATTGTGCGGATTGACAAGTACAATTTATACAGTTGCCGCTGTGCCTGAAGCAACAAGTTATGTTTGGACAGTACCAACTGGTGTAACCGGAATGACTATTACCAGCGGACAAGGAACTACTTCGTTGCATGTTTCTATTTCTGCAGGAACAGTTTCGGGGGATGTTACCTGTACAGCAGTTAATAATTGCGGAAGTAGTATAACAACAACTTATGCAGTAACAAAAAAACCAGCAGTGCCGGGAGCTATATCAGGTCCTACATCTACATGTGGACAGACTACAGCTACTTATTCTGTAGCACCGGTATTCGGAGCTACATCTTACATCTGGACTCTGCCAGCAGGTATGACAGGAACATCGAGTACTAACACGATTACTGTAACAATAGCAGGGTCGTTTGTTTACGGACAATTGAAAGTATCGGCAGTAAATGCATGCGGTAACGTACCAGGATCAGGAATATGGATAACAGGTAATACGCCTGCAACGCCAGTTTCTATAAGTGGCCCATCAAATGTTTGCGGATTAACATCGGCCACCTATTCGGTACCCGCGGTAGCCGGGGCATCGGGTTACAACTGGGTTATAACTGGAGCGGGTAACAGCATCAGTGGTTCGAATACAGGAACAACAGTTACTGCATTACTAGCAGGACCCGGTACCATTTCGTGTTCGGCAACAAATCTTTGCGGAAGTGGAGTGGCAAGAGCATTGAACTTGGTAACAACAGCATTGCAACCTGGAACCATTAGTGGACCAATGAATACTTGCGGATTGACTACAGCAACTTATTCTGTGGCACCAGTGGCTAATGCTGTTACATATAACTGGCTGCTTTCATACGGAATGACTTGGGGAACAGGGCAAGGTACTAATGTGATTGTAGTTAATATAGCACCTGGTTTAACTAATAATACCGGAACATCTCCTTTAAAATTAACTGAAACGAATACCTGTGGTAATACTTCGTTATTCAGAACCACAACCATTACCAGATGTTTGAATTCGGATGCATTAAATGGCAGCGAAAATGGTGTGTTCTCTGAAATTTACCCTAACCCGACAACTTCTGAATTTGCAATGGATATAACGTTAGATAAAGATCAGGAAATAGTATTAGAAGTGTTTGATATACTTGGTAACGTTGTAATCAGTGGAAAACACAACTTAGCTGGTGGAACATCGATAATGAAAACAAACATGGAGCCATTCAACAACGGAATGTATTTCGTTAGAATACTCGATGCTAATTCAAATGTGTTGCACACCGAAAGATTAGTGAAGCAATAAAGACTAAATAAGTCAAAAAAAATCCCGCTTCCATTTTACGGAGCGGGATTTTTTTTGTTTCTTTGTTTCCTCTATAAAGATTAAATGAGAAAAGAACTTTTTTTTGCACTCTTCCTGGCTCTTATACTCCCTTTTATCTCATTGGCTCAAACAGATTCTTCTGAATATATTATTACAAAAAAATTACTGAGTGTTGAAGACGGGCTTGCTTCTCGTGAAGTTTTATGCGGTATGCAAGATAGCAAAGGATTCATCTGGTTTGGTACCCGAAATGGGTTGAATAGATTTGACGGTAAGAACTTTTTACTTTTTACGAAGCAGAAACAAAGTATGCGAGCAAATAAAGTAATGAAATTAGTAGAAGATGGAAATCAAAATATCTGGATATTATATGGTGCCGCTGGTTCGAACATGAATACATTATCAAAGGTAGATGTGTTAAATACTCGAATCAATAAAATTCAACCACTTATTTCGGCCCTTAATACTATTCCTTTTGATGAAAGTAAAATAATTTGGTTCGAACAAATAGACAAAGGCGAAATTTTAATTGTATTGAATAATTACGAAATATGGGAATACAATTCAAGGAGTGGATTTAAAAAAAGATTTACATATAGGGGAAAAAGTTCCATCAAAACAGAAAGTAGCTTTTTCTCCAAAGATTTAATCATGTTGGAATATTACGTTGAGGCTCCCGAATTTATTTTTAAAGATAAGTTTGTGGAGATTGGAAGCCAATTTGGGCGTCCAATGCTAAAAAAAAACAATGGAGTGATGTTCTATAAGGTGGGCAAAAAAATAACAGACCCCTCCACAACGTTTATATTTAATGGTAAAGGAGAGATGGCAGCCGAAGATATGAAGCTTCCGCGCTCAATTAGTCATAATATGAAGTACGATTATTCGTCTAATAGAATGTTGTTTAACCAAAATGATACAGTTTCATTATGCGATGGGACTAATTATTTTTATTTGCTCAACAAAAAAGAAAATAATCTTCCTGAGAATTTTTTAATCAACGACAACTTTACCGATTATTCCGGAAATCTTTGGATTATCAGTTCAGCAGGGGTGTGGAAAGTTTCTATTAAGAAAAATAATTTCATTCATTATTTTTCTGCAAAACAAACAAAGGACAAAGCAAATGGTTTTAATAATCAGGTGAGAGGAATAATATGCGATAACGGAATAGTGTATGCTAATGTTTGGAACAGGTTCTGTTATGCCAACAGAGCCCACCCCGAAAACAGCAGTTTTATTAACTCAACTGAAATATTGTATGCTCTTGCAAAGGTAGACAATGCAATATACACAGCCGATTCGAGAGTATTAACTTATAACAAACAAAATCAGAAACTGGATATTGAACACAAAAATGAATTTGCTATAGATGAAATATGGGCCATTTATAAAATGAATGATAGTATAATGCTTGAAGGAGGCAGAACAGGTATAGTAAAATATAACTTAAAAACAGGAAGCTCATCAAAGATAGATTCAAAAGGCCTTACACCTTCCCCTTACTATATGTATAAGTTTATCAACGAAGACATAAATACAACATGGGCTTTAAGCGAACTTTGTCTTTACAAATTAAACGGCAAGGGAGAGGTAACCGGTTGTTTCAGCTCTATTGCTAAAGATTCTTCTCGATTATTGCCAATAAACAATTTAATGGATTTCCATATTGATAAAGAAGGAATGATGTGGTTTACCACTTCTGGCGAAGGGTTATGGAGATGGGATAGAAAGAACAATTCGTTCAAACAATTTACTATTGCAGATGGACTGCCAACTAATTTACTTTATTGCCTGCTAGAAGACAAAGAAAATAATTTATGGATCAGTTCAGATATGGGTTTAATTCGATTTAATAAAAACGACTTTTCATCTTATACTTTTACTACAGATGATGGATTGTCGCATAACGAGTTTAACCGCACCTCGGCATATGAAGCAGAAGATGGTCGAATGTTTTTTGGCGGACTCAATGGAGTAAATTCCTTTTATCCTGAACATTTTTCTACCGAAAAAAATCGTATTCAAATACCATTACGAATAACTTCCGTTTCGATGTTTTCGGGCGAAGAGAACAAACTAATTGATAAAACAAACGAATATAACATTTCGAATAATCTTGTTATTACATCGGGAGACCGGTTTATTACTATAGAATTTATGCTTCTCGATTTTGAACAGGGCAAAAAAAGATATGCATACAAAATTGACGGTTTTAACAAAGACTGGAACTATACCTACGAAAACAAAATTAGTTTTAGTGCTATTCCTTACGGAAAATATAATTTGTTAATCAAAGGGCAAAATGCTGCAGGAGTATGGTCGAGCGAAGAACTTAAAATCCCTTTGAACTTTCCCGCTCCGTTTTACTCACGATTATGGTTCACTTTTTTTGTTCTTTCATCGTTTCTTATTCTTGTATTTTTAATCATCAGATGGAGAACTCAAAAACTGGAATCCGAAAACATCAAGCTGGAGAACTTAATCAGTGACCGAACGGAAGAACTAAAAAAATCACTGAGCGAAAAAGAAGTGTTACTTAAAGAAATTCACCATCGGGTAAAAAATAATTTACAAGTAGTAAACAGTTTATTTGATATGCAAAGCGCAAATATTGATGAAGAGCATGTAAAAGACATTTTGAATGAAGCCAAAAGCCGAATGAGAAGCATCGCTTTAATACATCATAATTTATATCAAAACGAACACCTGACCGGCATAGAATTTCATACATTTGTTGCAGATTTGTGCAAGCAGGTTGCTTCAGTTTTTCAAAAAGAAAATCAGAAAATTGATTTTGAATTTGAAATTCCGAAAACGTATCTTGATATAGATACAGCTGTCCCTCTTGGTTTAATAGTAAACGAACTTTTGACCAATGTGTTTAAGTATGCTATAATTGACCACAGAAGAGGAATTGTAAAATTAAAGTTGGAATCGTTGGGTGCAGGCAGTTACAGGTTTATTTTTACTGATAACGGAAAAGGCATGCCCGAGGATTTCGATTGGTTTGATTTTCATTCAATGGGACTTAAACTCGTACAGCGTTTATCTAAGCAATTAGCAGGGAGCGTTTCTTATCATTATGAAAACGGAAGTGTGTTTACCGTGAAATTTAAAGACACCGAAACGAGAAAACAAATCGATTAAATAATTCATTTCAACTTTCAATCATGGGTAAATTAAAAATTGGAATTGTAGAAGACGAAGTAATAATAGCTGATAATATATGCAGAATACTGCATGATTTGGGCTATATTGTTACCGATCCTGCTATAAGCTATACCGAGGCAATAGAAATGATAGAACAACGAAAACCCGACCTGGTGCTATTAGATGTTCAACTTTCGGGCAAAAAAGATGGAATAGATGTAGCTAACGTTATTCGTGAGATGTACGATATTCCGTTTGTTTTTTTAACAGCTAACAGTGATACCGCCACACTTGAAAGAGCTAAAAAGGTAAGACCTTCGGCCTACTTATTGAAACCATTTACAAAAGAAGATTTGTTTACTTCCATAGAAATGGCTATAAACAATTATTCATTCCAACATAAAGATACAGGAGTTAAGAAAACTAAAAGTGAATTTATTTTCATAAAGGAAGGTAATTATTTTCATAAAGTAGCCATTTCTGAAATTCTTTATCTCGAAAGCGATCATGTTTATGTTACCATTTATCTCACTTCAGGTAAAAAAATATTGATTCGAGCATCCTTACAGGACTATATTCTCAATTTTGACCCATCAGAAATAGTAAGAGTACACCGAAGTTATGCAGTTAATATGCAACATATAGATGGAATCGACCAAATTCATATTTCTGTAAAAGGCAATAAAGTGCCGATAAGTAAAACCTACCGTGACGAATTGCTCAATAAACTTAATTTAGGAAACTAAATATTCTTAAACTATCGATATAGATTAAGTTCCTTCCCTCCCATTTTTAATAAATAAATTTTCTTTACCTTTTCCTGCATTTTGCAAAGCAAGATAAGTGTGTTACCTTCATCGGTAATTCAAAACCTCCCAAATTTTAAAATCAAGTTACCTTTTAAATAATAAACTCACTTCAAAAATTCGTTCAGAACATATTTAGATACTTTCAGAACAAACTAGACCACTTTCAGAACATTTCAAATTTATTTAGAATAAAAAGTCATTTTTTGCACTCAAAATGATAGAGGAAATCGTGCAAATAAATGAAAGAATAGACCATGTGAAACCCATTTCTTGTCCATACTGCATGAATGGATTGGAGAGAGTAGAACGAAAATGGAGAGATTTACTGTTTAACCGTATTTCATTAGGTAAAGAAGGTTACAAAAGATACAGATGTAAATCGTGCAAAAAAGAAATAGTAATTTAAAAACAAAAGAGTAAAACAAGTTAAAATCAAAAACAACAATTAAAACAAACCAAAAACAAAAAATGAAAAAAACAAAACAAAACAAATCCCGAACGGGAAAAATGATGAAGTTCCTGTTAGGAATATTTATTGTAATGAGTGGCTTTACAGCCAATGCCCAAACGGGCGCCTGCTTAGGCTTTAATTATTCACAACCCAACTTTGTGGCCGTTCCGTACACATCCAGTTTGACACATGCAGGGGGTAGTAGTTTTACTTACGAAATGTGGGTAAAACCAACCGCTTACACTGGTTACAATACCTATTTCAGCAATGGAGTATATACCAACGGAATATTATTCAGGCAGTATAATGGTGGGTCCATGGAGCTTTGGATAAATGGCGTACAATATGTTATTGGTTACGCCCCCAATCCAGGTACATGGACACATCTGGCACTTGTAAGAAATGCAGCAACTTCTTCCATAATAGCTTATGCAAATGGAAATGTTGTGGGTAGTTATCCTTACAACTCTTCAGCCACTAATACAGGTAGTGCTCCTATGTATTTGGGAGCAAGTGTTCATACGAGCGGTAATGAAAACTATTTTGGTAGTATGGACGAATTCAGAATGTGGACCATTGCCCGTACACAGGCAGAAATTCAGGCAAACATGAATTGCGAAATACCAACCACATCAACAGGATTGTTTCTTAACTATCATTTTAATCAAGGAATAGGTGGAGGAAGCAATGGAGGTGTAACAACTGCTACAAATGCCACCGGAGCATCCAATGGAACATTGGTCAACTTTAGTTTAGGCGGATCTCAATCCAACTGGCTTACACCTGGTAGCCCTGCATCAGGCGTTACATGCGGACCAGGTGCGGCATTAAATTTTGATGGAGTAAATGATTATGTAAGCGGAAGCACATACACCAATATCCCTGTGGGCAATTCGGCTTACACCATCGAAGCATGGATAAAACCAATTAACAACACAGTAAAATCTGCTATTGCAGGATGGGGAAATTACGGAGCAGGCAATCAAGTAAACGCATTCCGCACAGGAATAGCAGCCGATGGCTCTAACGGATGTTTGGTAAACTACTGGTGGGGTTCGGATTTAACAGTAAACACCTCCGATGGAGGTGGATTCAATCTATTTGATGGCAACTGGCACCACGTAGCCGCCACCTATGATGGAACCACACGAACAGTATATGTGGACGGAGTATTCAAAAAATCAGACGTGCCACCAACAGGAGTGCACAACGTAACAGCCCAAAACTATGCAATAGGAGCAACCAATACCCTTAACGAGTTTGCCACCGGCTCAATGGATGAAGTACGTATCTGGAATATAGCACGAACACAAGCACAAATACAAGCATCCATGAATTGTGAAATAGCAACATCAGCCGCAGGGTTAGCCGCAAACTACCATTTTAATCAAGGAACAATTGGTTCAAATAACAGCGGAGTTACTTCACTTGTAGATGCAAGCGGGAATAACAATACAGGAACACTTCAAACTTTTGCACTGAACGGAGCAACGTCCAACTGGACAGCACCTGGAGCAGTAACCTCAGGCAACACCTGTGTTATAATAGACCCAACAGTACCAACACTTAGTGCGTCATCCACTACCAATTGCGGAACAGTAGCTACTACCTTAAATATTGCAACAGGAACTTTAAACGGTGCAACTGCCTGGACTTGGTATTCCGGTTCATGCGGAGGAACTGTAGTAGGTACAGGAACATCAATTTCTGTTTCTCCTGCTTCAACTACAACTTATTTTGCAAGAGGAACAGGCGGTGGAGTATCAGCAGGAAGTTGCGGAAGTATTACAATAACCGTAAACAGTTGTCCTGCGGCTGCTCTTGCTTTTGATGGGGTAGATGATTATGTAAACTGTGGTAATAACTCTAGTTTAAATCTCACAAGCAATATGACAGTGGAGTTATGGATAAAACCCAATGTAAATCTTGGGAATGGAAGATGGGATAGATTGGTACATAAATACTATCCTAACGGCTTATTTTTTGGAGGAATTAATGGCCAGCCAAACGCATTAACTGTAATACTTGCTAACAATGTGGTAGCCACCACGTCTAATAATACTGTTCAGGTAGGTGTTTGGCAGCACATAGCCTTTGTATTTGACGATGCCGCCAATACCGTAACAATATATAAAAATGGAGCGGTAGTGGCTACTGGGGTATTTACCGGAACCATCCCAGGTAATACAGTCAATCTTACCCTTTCTGATGATTTAACTGAAACCTTCAACGGCTCTATGGACGAAGTTAGAATCTGGAACGTAGCACGCACCCAAGCACAAATATCCTCATCCATGAATTGCGAAATAGCAACCACAGCATCCGGTCTTGTTGCCAATTATCACTTTAATCAGGGAAATGCCGGAGCAACCAATACCGGAGTAACAACACTTACTGATGCCAGTGGTTCTGGGAACAATGGAACGCTTACCAACTTTGCCTTAACAGGTGCAACATCCAACTGGACAGCACCAGGAGCAGTAACCACAGGAAACAGCTGTGTAATTGACCCAACAGTACCAACACTTAGCGCTTCATCTACAACAAACTGCGGAACAGTAGCAACTAACTTAAACATTGCAACAGGAACATTAAACAGTGCAACTGCCTGGACCTGGTATTCCGGTTCATGCGGTGGGACTGTAGTAGGTACAGGAACATCTATTTCAGTATCACCAACAACTACAACTACTTATTTTGCAAGAGGAACAGGCGGTGGAGTATCAGCAGGAAGTTGTGCTAGTATTACCATTACTGTAAATGCAATTCCAACAATTAGTGTTACTTCATCTGCTGCAGGAGCACCAAATTTTGTTGGCTTTGTATCTCAAGGCGGGGCAGGCAGTGCGGGTGTTATGTTTAGTTTTAATCCTACTTCAAGCACTTATACTGCTATGCATACCTTTACAGGAAACCCTGATGGTAACCAGGCGCAATACGAGCCAATGCTTGCCAGTGATGGTAATTTATACGGAATCACCCGTCAGGGAGGAGTTAATAATAATGGAACGATATTCAGATACAACCCTACCACATCAGTTTACACTAAAATGTTTGATTTTAATGGCAATGCAACCGGAATCAATCCTTGCAGTCAAATGGTGGAAGTAGGAGGAATATTGTATGGATTTGCTGCCGATGGCGGAGCCAATAACGTAGGAGCATTATTCAGCTATAATTACTCAACAAGTACATTTACAAAGTTACACGATTTAACAAGTGCGGAAGGAAGTGAACAAAATGCTGCTATAGTTAATATATCAGGAGTAATTTATGCTACTACATTAGGAGCAGGAGCCAATGGTTTAGGAACGATAATTAAATATACTATTTCTACTAATACTTTTGCAAAAGTATTTGATTTTACTTCTGTTGGAGGAGGAAATCCTGTTGGCGGATTAACTGTAGGGGCTGATGGTCTGCTATATGGGCAAACTCAAGCCGGAGGAGCAAACGGAGTGGGTTCACTGTACCAATTTAATCAGAATACTAACACCTTTACAAAAAAGGTAGACTTCTCAACAGCAAATGGAGCTAATGGTTATGGAGAATTGGCGCTTGCTGCGAGTGGTAATTTATACGGAACTACAAACAGCGGAGGAGCAAATAGTGTGGGAGTATTGTTCCAATATAACCCAACAACAAACACATATACTAAATTAAAAGATTTCACAGGAGGTTCCGGTGCAACACCGGGTTCTAATCCGGGTGGTTCTCCAATAGTAGCAAGTGATGGAAATGTATATGGAATGACAGCAAATGGCGGAACCAATAACAGGGGAGTCTTTTATAAATATGTAATAAGCACCAATACGTATATTGTATTATATAACTTTGCCCTTGCGACAGGTTCAAACCCTCAATACGGAAAACCTTTGGAATATGGAAGCTCGGCACCATCAGTTTGTACAGGTACATCTGTAACATTAACAGCATCAGGTGCAACATCCTATAGCTGGACCGGAGGTGTTACCAATGGTGTTGCATTTTCTGCTCCAAGCTCAACTACTACGTACACCGTAACAGGTACTACCTCAGGGTGCAGCAATACTGCAACAAGCACTGTAACAATATTCACAAACTATAACATTGTTGCAACGGCTGGAGCTAATGGAACAATATCTCCAAACGGAACAACTGCTGTATGTATAAACACTAATCAAGCCTATACCATAACACCAAACGGTGGATATCATATATTAGATGTATTGGTTGATGGAGTTTCTAATGCCGGTGCAATATCAGGAGGAACCTATACATTCAGTAATGTTACAGCAGCGCATACTATAAGTGCAACCTTTGCTCCTAATTGTGTAAATCCAACAGTTCCAACTTTAAGCGCGTCAACTACTACCAATTGTGGAACTGTTTCAACTACATTAAGTATTGCTTCAGGAACATTAAACTCTGCCTCCAACTGGCAATGGTATAGCGGTTCTTGCGGTGGCACATCTGTTGGAAGTGGCACTTCAGTTTCTGTTTCTCCATCATCCACTACTACTTATTATGCAAGAGGAGAAGGAGGATGTGTAACACCGGGAAGCTGTGCAAGTATTACTATTACAGTAAATCCGGCCCCAGCCGTAAGTAACTTTACTGCATCAGGAGCGCCAGTTTGCTCTGGCAGCGGAGCAACTGTTACCATCAGTTCGACAACTCTAACTAGTGGTACTTATACAGTGACTTATAATGTGAGTGGAACCAATACCATAGCTAGTACAACAGCATCAATGAACTTTACCGCGGGTAATCCAGGAACAGGTACATTTACGACTTCTGCATTAAATGCAGTAGGTTCATCGAATGTTGTTAACATTACTTCTATATCAAATAGCAACAACTGTAGCAGTTCGGTAAGCAGCAGTACTGCCTCATTTACTACAAATCAAGTGGTAAATGTTAGTAACTTCAGTGCATCTATTGCTCCTCCATGCATTGGCAATGGAGCTGTGGTAACCGTGTCATCCAACACCCTTGCTTCCGGTACTTATCTTTTCTTTTATTCGATATCAGGAACCAACACTTTAAATAGTGGTCTTGCATTTGTAAATTTCACAGCAGGCAATCCCGGAACTGGTACTTTTACAACTCCTGCATTAAGTGTTGCAGGAAATGCTAACTTGTTTCATTTTGAACAGTTAGACAACCAAAACCAAACCTGCTACGCTTATGCTACAAATAGTGATTATACATTTACAACAAATGCACCACCATCTGCAACTATCACAGCAAGCAACGGTTTAGCATTAACTTGTGCCAATCCAAACACCGTGTTATCAGTACCAACACCTGGAGGAACCACTCAAGTGTGGAACCAAAACGGAACGTTCTTTGCAACAGCAAGCAATCCTTTGGTAACAGTAGGAGCAACATATGATGTGACTTTAACCAATACAGCGAATGGTTGCACAGCTACTTCATCAGTAACAACTACATTAAATAATACGCCTCCAACAGTAACTATTTCTTCTGGCAACACTTTGTTAACCTGTGCTAATACAAGCATAACCTTAACAGCAGCCGGAGCAAGCAGCTACTTATGGAGTACAGGAGCAACAACATCTTCAATAAATGTAACCACTCCGGGAGCATATACAGTAACCGGAACCGATGCATCTAACGGATGTTCAGCAACGTCTTCATCGTATTCAATTACTCAAGACATCACAGCACCTGATGCAACTATATCAGCAAGCACCGGTTTAGCATTAACATGCGCCAATCCAAACACCGTTTTGTCAGTACCAACACCGGGAGGAACTACGCAAGTTTGGAACCAAAACGGAACGTTCTTTGCAACCGCATCGAATCCATTGGTAACTTTGGGAGCAACATATGATGTGACTTTAACCAATACAGCGAATGGTTGTACAGCTACTTCATCAGTAACAACAACGTTGAACAACACAGCACCGACAGTCACTATTTCTTCAGGTAGCACTTTGTTAACCTGTGCTAATACAAGCATAACATTAACAGCAGCCGGAGCGACCACTTACTTA
>CAIYIS010000065.1 GCA_903926385.1 uncultured Bacteroidota bacterium | reverse complement strand
GTTACAGCAACTCCGGCAGGTAAAGCTGTAAGCACCGGATTTAAAGGTTCGCAACCATCACAAGTTGCACAGTTAAATGCCGCAATTGGTTGTGGGTCGATAAGTATGTTCACACTATCGCTGGCTATTGGGCAAGGATCTCCTGCATTTGCCGGAAGTGTAGCAACTTTAATCTTTATGACTTTTGCCGGAATATCTGTTAGTGAATCACGAATATAAATTGGATTGTTCGTGCCATCTATTCCGCCTAAAAAATGTCCTCCACCAAAATGTTGCCATTTATAATTGTACGGACTTGGATCAACCGTTGCATCAAGCAATAATTCAAAGAATGTATCTGATGCACATTTTTCCAAATTACGTGTTCCGATTCTTATTACCGGTGGCTGATTTACAGTAATTGGTGTGGTGTCTGCAGTTTTACACTGAACGGAGTAACTCGGTACTTGTATCGAGTAACTATAAATTAACGAATATGTTCCTGCAAGTAATGTCGGATCGTTGGTATTAAAGTTTGCTTTGTTCGGGTTAGCATCTGCCGAATATGCAGAAGTTGCTGGGTAGCTTGAATATACTCCAATTCCACCTGATGGTATGCTTGTTGATGTAAGCATTTTAACGCCTGTAAATTTACAAACAGGGTTGGTAGAATTTAAGGTAAATGTAACTTGAGGATTTGCCGCAACAATAATTGTAGTGGTATCGCTAACCGGGCATCCTGATGAAATATCAGTAAAAACCAGTTTCCATGAATATTGCTGAGAGCCTGTTGGAATAGTTACAGCCGAAGGAATAAAATGCTGAGAATCTCTTAATGCATTGTTGATTCCATATAAAGGACTTACGGGAACATATGTCCAGTATCCTCCGGTTCCGGTGGTTGTTGCATTTGCCTTTGTTGTAATTAGGAATGATGCGTCTTTGTTACAAACAGGAATAAGAGTTCCGGCAGAAACAACAGGAGCAGGCATCACTTCAAATGTTACTGTATCCATACCCATACATGCCGGAGCAAAACCTCCTGAAATTACATATTGTTTGGTATAAACATAGGTTAAAATATTTTTATTAGGTGATGTTACCACGCTTGATTTTGAAGGATTAAACACATAACGTTTATTTAAACCCGAAAGCGTACTGTCAACACCATTGCCTGTCCATACAGAGTTCTGTCCATAATTAGCCCCAACCACATCATTTGGTATTGGTGCCCATGTATTGTATGGTGCCGGTCTTGTATTATCGATTTGCAATTTAAATAAGCCTCCGTTTTGACACCATTTTACGTCAAATCCTGCAACAACATAAGGGTTGGCGTAGATCATTACATTTGCCGAATCGTAATTTGTACAACCACCAAAACTTGCCGGTGAGGTATATTTATATCGGATCCAGTTACTAAATCCTGTTGATGGTGTAACGATTAGAGAATCTGAAGGAATGTTTTTTAAGCTGTCGGTGCGCACTTGAGTAGGATTACCTGCTATTAATGCTCCGGCTGCTTGGTTATAGGTCCAAACACCAATTCCTCCCGGTTGATTATTATTGAATGAGTTTAAGTTAAGAATTTTTGAACTCTTGCAAGCCATCACAGCTGTTGGCCTTGTTAGGGTTGGCAGTGGATTAACCGTAACTAAAACCGTATCTGTCTTCGAACATTCCAGATATTTGGCAGCAGTATCAGGGTAACTGGTAAACACGGTCACTTCATATTTTGTAGTGATGGTAGGGTTCACTCTCACGGTATTGATGTATCCTTTTGTAACAAGGATGGCACCTGAGGTAAGATTTTTCCACTGATACAATAGTCCACCTGATGCTCGAAGATTAGCGGTG
The DNA here is from genome assembly GCA_903926385.1 of uncultured Bacteroidota bacterium. GTDB lineage: Bacteria > Bacteroidota > Bacteroidia > 2-12-FULL-35-15 > 2-12-FULL-35-15 > 2-12-FULL-35-15. Next base: position 500 of record CAIYIS010000065.1, on the reverse strand, counting down.
TCGCCACGGCAAATAGCAGTGTCCAGTCCTGCATTGGGAGTTATGGGTGAATTTACATATAACTTGAATGTATCCTGATTTTTACAATTAACGGAATCTGTTATTTCAAGAATAAAAGAATTGGAATCATTACGATTAAGCGTTTGCAGCGTATCTGCAGAAACTCCAGTTTTCCATAAATATTTTTTAAAATTACCATTATTGTTTCCGAAATCCATTGTATAGTTATTTCCAAAACAAATCCTTTGTGAATCTAGTGGTAAAAATATTGGCAGAGGTCTTACCTGAACAATTACGTTCGAATCGTAAGCACGACAACCATAAAGATCACGTACCTGAACAGTATATCTTGTTGTTGTTAATGGAGAAACAGAAAAAGATTGTGAGCCATAAAAAGGACCATTTAATGGAAACATAAAAGTATCAGGTGGGAAGAACCAACGGAAAGTGTATGGTGCTTGTCCCCATCTAGCTGTATAAGGAATTGTTATAGAACTTCC
>CAIYIS010000064.1 GCA_903926385.1 uncultured Bacteroidota bacterium | reverse complement strand
TCAGAACTTACCCGCAGGTAATTATTCATTAACAGTAACCGATAACAATGGATGTACGGCAACTTCGCCTACACTTACAGTAAGTGTTGACCCTCTTTTTGCATATGTGCCGTTGTGTATGGTTTCTGTCGATTCGCTTTCCAATCATAATGTGGTGGTTTGGGAAAAAACAGGATTAACTGTAGCTGTAGATAGTTTCAAAATATACCGCGAAGTAACTACCAATGTGTATTCTAATATTGGCTCAGTTGCCTATGATTCGTTAAGCGAGTTTCACGATTACGGTGCCAATCCCAATGTTACTTCTTATAAATACAAAATTGCGGTGTTAGATTCTTGCGGCTCCATCAGCCCTATGAGCGATTACCACAACACCATCCATTTACAATATTTAGGTAATGGTAATTTATTGTGGTCGTTGTATGGCATTGAAAATGCTGCCAACCCTGTTAACTTTTACATCATCAGTCGTGACGATACGGGCACAGGCAACTTCCTGCCAATAAGTTCAACCATACCGGGAGGTAACAATAGTTATACAGATGTAAACTATGCAAGTTACCCCAATGCCCGCTATCGCGTGGATGTTACCTGGAACATTTCGTGCAACCCAACACGAACCGTAACCACTACCCATTCTAATGTTATTCACCTGGGCACATCAGTTTCTGTTTCGGAAGTAGAACAAAATAATGCTGTAAGTATTTCGCCCAATCCGTTTACAAATTCCACCACCATTACCTTTGCTAACGAACAAAAAAATATCATTATTAAAATAACCGATGTGTTGGGCAAAGAAATAAAATTAACCAATTTTTCGGGCAAACAATACATTTTAGAAAAAAGAGAACTGAATGCGGGTATTTATTTTATATCTGTAAATAGCGAACAGGGAATTGTAAACAGAAAAATAATTATTCAATAAAAAAAATGCCACAAAGACACGAAGGCACTAAGTTTAGCAAAGTGTTTTTTCTTCGCGTCTTTTTGCCATTGTGGCAAAACAACAATTAACCTTTAAAAACAAAAAACAAATGAAAAAAATTTATTCATTACTTTTAATTACCCTGCTTAGTGTTAAACTGTTTTCGCAAGTGGACATGGATATGGAAACCTGGCATAACCTGCCGTTTGGTAACCTTGAAGATCCTGACGGTTGGATCAGTTTTAATGTGCTTTCAGGGTTTGGAATGTCACAATCCGTATTTAAGGAAACTCTTTCCCCTTACTCAGGGTTGGCCGCTGCAAAAATAGTAACTCAAAAGGTGACGGCAGGAGCGGGTGTAAACCCCTATCGTCCCGGACATCTCTACGATACCGTCGGAATGTTAGCCATGGGAGATGCTTCCTCCTATTCTTTTGGGAAACCATTGCCGGCTAATCGACCCGCTTATTTAGGATTTGCATCCAAATATTCGCCTGTAGGAAACGACTCGGCTTTTGTTCTTGTTTTTCTGACAAAATGGAGTGCCGTTAATCACAAACAAGACACCATAGCCACCGGAAAATACGCCACCGGAGTGGCTTCCAATGTGTATTCGTTCAACAGCATTCCCCTCAATTACTATTCACTTATCGTTCCCGACACTCAATATGTTGTTGCTTTCTCAAGTGTTTATAGTCATGCCGGAGCCAACATAGGCAGTACATTTTATGTTGATGCTTTTACATGGTCTTTCCCGATGTTTTCGTGTGCAGCAACTGATGTCACCTGTTTTGGAGCAAGTACCGGAAGTATTGCGGTTAGCCCTTCTACAGGTACTCCCCCTTTTCAATATTCTATGGATAATGGGGTAAACTATCAATCATCCAATGTATTTACTGGGCTTGGAAGTGGCACTTATGCTATAGTTGTAAAAGATGCAAACAATTATATACTATCACCACAAAACGTAACTATTACTCAACCTGCAGCATTAACTATATATAACTCGTACATAATAAATACTTCATGTGGAACATCCCTAGGCAGCATAAGTGTTTTTCCATCTGGTGGCACATTAAATTATAATTATTTATGGAGCAATGGCGACACGACCAATTTCAATCAAAATTTACCAGTGGGTAATTACTCAGTAGTAGTTACAGATGCAAACGGATGTGTCGTAACTTCCCCTATTTTAACAGTAGGCACAAATCCAATAAATACAATCCCATTGTGTATGGTAACCGTTGATAGTTCATCAGCACACAATATAATAGTATGGGAAAAAACAGGTTTGCCATCCACTATCGACAGCTTCAGAATATACCGCGAAACAATGACCAATGTATATACTCATATTGGTTCAGTTTCGATGGATTCGCTCAGCGAATTTCACGATTACGGTGCCAATCCCAATGTAACATCCTACAAATATAAACTGGGAGCAATTGATATTTGTAATGATACAGCAGTTGCTTTAAGCGATTATCATAATTCTATCCATCTTCAATACCTCGGATTT
>CAIYIS010000063.1 GCA_903926385.1 uncultured Bacteroidota bacterium | reverse complement strand
AGCGTTTCCTATCATCGGTCGTGCGTTTCTTACTTTTTTATTCAATTTCCTATCAGCGGTCATCCGTTTTTTCCACTTTTTCTCAATTTCCTATCATCGCGTCAGCGTTTCCTATCATCGGTCGTGCGTTTCTTACTTTTTTATTCAATTTCCTATCATCGCTTTTCAATTTCTTGCTTTTTTTTTTCAATTTCCTATCATCGCTTTTCAATTTCCTATCAACGGTCGTCCGGATTTTCCACTTTTTTTCAATTTCCTATCAACGGTCATCCGTTTTTTCCACTTTTTCTCAATTTCCAATCATCGCGTTTCAATTTCCTATCAGCGGTCATCCTGTTTTTGCGTTTTTATTCAATTTCCAATCATCGCTCATGCGTTTTTTCCACTTTTTCTCAATTTCCTATCATCGCGTTTCAATTTCCTATCAACGGTCGGCCCTATTTTCTACTTTTTTTCAATTTCCAACCCTCGCTCATCCATTTCTTGCCCTCCTTTCCGTTTCCCCCTCCCTCATTTTATCATTTCCTCCCTTCCCCTCCTCTCTCCCCCCTTTTTGCTATCCCATACTATTATATATAGTATAGTTCCGGTTCATTTCCTTCAATCCCAAATTCCCTCCCCTCCCCAATCCCAAATTTGAAATCTGAAATTTGAAATCCTCTTTCCCCTTTTTTCATTCTGAAATTCTACAAATCTAAAATTCTAAAATTTTCCTCCTCAATCCAAAATCCCAAAACCGAAATCCAACCCCCCCCAATCGCAACTACCATTCGTAAATTCAGGGCAGAAGTTCAGTGGACTTATGAGCCAGGTCGTGCGTGGTCGTATTTCGCAAAAATTTTCATTCTAAAATTCTACAAATCTAAAATTCTAATATTTTCCTCCCTAATCTGAAATTTGAAATCCCCAATCCCACTCATCCCTTCCTCTCATTTCAATTTTCAATTAACTATCCAACTAATAAATTACCTTTACGCCCTAAATTTTTAAAAACAAAAAATTGAATTATCTATCTCTCGAATCGGTTTCTAAAGCTTACGGCCCCAAAAATCTGTTCAATAAAATTAGTTTCGGCCTTAATAAAGGCCAACGCATTGGTCTCATTGCTCGCAATGGTGCCGGAAAATCTACATTGCTCAAAATTATTATGGGCAAAGAAATTCCCGACCAAGGTACTGTAACATTCCGTAAAGACATCAGCATTATTTATCTCGATCAAAATCCATTTTTTGATGAAGAAAGTACCGTTATAGAAGCCATTTACAATACCAATAATCCTTTGCTCAATGCAGTCCGCGATTACGAGAGAGCTTTAGATGAGTTCGAAACCAATTACAACGAAGGCACCTCCGTTCGTCTCGAAGAGTGTACCGCCATGATGGATAAATTGGAAGCCTGGAGTGTAGAAGCCAAAATTCATGAAGTATTACAACGCTTAAAAATTGCCTTTCTCGATAAAAAAATCGGTGTCCTTTCGGGCGGACAAAAGAAAAGAGTCGCTCTTGCAAAAGTTCTTATAGACGAACCCGATTTGCTTATACTTGACGAACCAACCAATCACTTGGATGTAGAAATGATAGAGTGGCTCGAAAATTATTTAATTTCAAGAGACCTTACTTTGCTACTCGTTTCCCACGACCGTTATTTTCTCGACAGCGTTTGCAGCGAAATTATAGAAATAGATGCCGGCAAAATATTTCATTACCGTGGCAACTTCCAATATTTTGTGGAGAAAAAAGCCGAACGCGAAGACATGGAGAATGCGGAGGTGGATAAAGCAAAAAATCTTTACCGAAGAGAGCTGGAGTGGGTTCGCAAAATGCCAAGAGCCAGAGGAACCAAGGCCAAATATCGTGTCGATTCGTTTTACGAAGTAAAAGATAAAGCTTTCAGCAAAAAAGTGGAAGAAAAGCTGGAACTGTCAGTCAAAATGACACGTTTGGGCGGAAAAATACTCGAGCTTATTAAAATCAAGAAAGCCTACGGAGACTTTTCCATCCTCAATAATTTTTCTTACACATTTAAAAAAGGAGAGAAGATTGGTATCATCGGCAAAAACGGTGTAGGAAAAACCACTCTGCTTAATATGATAATGGGATTAGAAAAACCCGATGCCGGAAAAATTCAAACTGGCGAAACCATCGTGTTTGGATATTACTCTCAGGACGGACTTATGCTGAACGAAGATAAGCGAGTAATAGAAGTGGTAAAAGATATTGCCGAATTTATTCCCTTGGCCGATGGCAGCAAACTTACCGCTGCTCAATTGCTACAAAAATTTCAGTTCAATCCCGATGTGCAGTATAATTATGTGTCGAAGTTAAGCGGAGGCGAAAAACGCAGACTTTATTTAATGACCATACTCATCAAGAATCCTAATTTCCTTATTCTTGACGAACCTACTAACGATTTAGATATTTTAACACTTAGTGTACTCGAAGATTTTCTTACTAATTTTCAGGGGTGCGTTCTCATCGTTACTCACGACAGATACTTTATGGACAAAATGGTAGACCACCTTTTTGTTTTCGAAGGCAATGGTGTGGTGCGCGATTTCCCGGGCAATTACACCGAGTACAGAGATAAAAAGGAGCAGGAAGAACGATTGCTGAAAAAGGAAGAAACAAAAATTGCAATAGCCGAAAAAAAGTCAATCCCCGAACCCGAACCTATCGAACCTGCTACTGGAAAAAGAAAACCGAGCTTTAAAGAAAAATTTGAATTTGAACAACTCGAAAAAGAAATCGCTTTACTGGAAGTTGAAAAACAAAAATACACCGACCTGCTGAATGCCGGAAGTTCCAATCACGAAGACATGACCGAATGGGCGCTGAAGATTGGTAAACTAGAAAGCGAACTCGATGATAAATCGTTTCGCTGGATGGAACTCAGCGAACTAATGTAACCTTATAATTTGTTCAGCACTTCAATTGTTTTGTCAAGCATTTCGTCCGTAAAATCGAGATGAGTTACAAATCGGATAGCTTGTTTACCAAAGCCGGTGGCTTTAATATTATGTGTAGCCAGTCTCTTCACAAAGTCTTCGGGTTTTAAATTATCATTCAAATTAAAGATGATGATATTCGTATCCACAGGCAACACATTCTCTATAAATGGCAAGTTTCGCATCACTTCTGCCAGTGTTTTTGCTCGTTTGTGGTCGTCTTTCAATCGGACAATATTATTATCAAGAGCATAAATTCCGGCAGCAGCCAGATAACCGGCCTGACGCATTCCTCCTCCAAATACCTTACGAACTCTGCGGGCTTTAGCAACAAATTCTTTGTCTCCCAGCAGCACCGAACCAACCGGAGCTCCTAAGCCTTTTGACAAACAAACCGAAATAGAATTAAATATTTTACCAATGTCAGCTGGAGTATAGTCGTTTTCCTCAATAGCATTAAAAATTCTGGCCCCATCTAAATGATACTTCAGGTTATTTTCTTTACAAACGGCATAAAGTTCCTGCATTTGTTCCATCGAATAATAGCTTCCTCCAGCACGGTTAGCGGTATTTTCAATACAAACCAAACTAGTTTTGGTAAGCCAGTCGAATCCAGGGTTAATACTCTCTCTCACTTGCTTTGCTGTTATTCTCCCTCGTTCACCCGGCAGCAGTTTTGCCTGCACTCCCGAATTAAACGAAATTCCTCCACCTTCATAATTATAGATATGAGCCGTGGTGTCGCACAAAAGTTCATCTCCCGGTTGGGTATGAACTTTAATAGCTATCTGATTGGTCATTGTTCCCGAGGGGCAAAACAAACCGGCCTCTTTCCCAAACAAGGCTGCAGCTTTTTGTTGCAGTTTAATTACTGTTGGTTCTTCTGCAAAAACATCATCACCCACTTCGGCACTGAACATGGCTTCAAGCATTGGTTGGGTAGGTTTGGTAACGGTATCACTTCTTAAATCTATTATCATTTCTTAACTATTATTATTCGTTTGTAATTTTCTTAACTCGAAATCTTTCTTGTTTACTTTTTTCTGGCAATCATTAAACCATCTCTCACTGGCAACAATATATTTTCCACCCGGTCGTCTTCGTTTACTTTTTTATTAAATAAATCTATTGCCTTTGTATCGCTGTCCATTTTTTCGGGGGCATCTAGTATTTTCCCACTCCACAAAACATTATCCGCAATTATGTAACCACCACTTTTTACTTTATCAAACACCATATCATAATACGCTGCATAATTTTTTTTGTCAGCATCAATAAATATAATGTCGAAGGTAATGTCAAAAGTAGGAATGATATTTAATGCGTTTCCATTATAAAAGTGAATCCTGTCTAACATTCCTGCTTCCTTAAAAAACCCTTTTACCATTTTTTCCAATTCTTCATTTATATCTATTGTATGAAGTGCTCCTCCTTTTTGCAATCCTTCTGCCAAACAAATGGCCGAATAGCCGGTGTAGGTCCCGATTTCCAAAATGTTTTTCGGTTGTATCATTTTCGATAGCATCGATAATACATTTCCCTGCAAATGTCCCGAAAGCATACGAGGCATCATTACTTTGGCATGTGTTTCCCGATTAATTTTTTTGAGAAGAGGAGATTCAGGCTTAGAATGTAATAAAGAATAGCTCTCTATTTTTTCGTCAATAAAATTCATTCTGTGTTTTTTTTGTTTTGTAAGGTGCGAAAGTAGTTACTTTTCTTTTAACTCAAAATTTCCTGAACACGCCCCACCTGACGTGTGTGAAGCATAACTTTAATGCCTCGTGTGTGAAAAGGAGCACTGGTCAAAATAGCCCTTACATTACCCACAGTGCGCTTACCCGTGCGTTGGTCTTTCTTTAATACTACGGCTACTTCCTGCCCGAGTTTTATATTTTCTCGGAACATATTTTTGGTATGAGGCATTTTTAAGTTCATATATCGGTAAAATTACTATTTTTGTCACAATTTTATAAAACCAAATTTATGAAAAAAATATTACTTATTCTTTTTACCGTGTTTTATGTTACAACTTCGTTTTCACAAAACATGATGGTAACCCGTAAATGGCGTAATAAGGAGAATGATTCGTTGGTAAAAGCTCAAACCATTTTTGAGGCCCGAAATTATCCTGCTGCTTTAGGTTATTTTGAAAAAATTCTTGCCAACCATCCCAATGAGTTATATTTGAAGTATGTGGTTGGTGTCTGTGGTTTGTACAGAAGTGATATGCACGAGAAATCGCTTGAATACCTTTCTGAAACATATGTTAAGAATAGAAAAACCAACGATATTGAATACGATTTAGCCCGTGCGCAGCATTATAATTATAGATTTGACGATGCACTTACTAATATAGATGATTATCTGAAAAGGAAAGGTCTTACCGAAGTTCAAAAAAGAGAAGCCCATTTGCTTCAGGATTTTTGCAACAATGCCAAAGAATTGGTGGCAAAACCTGTGAACGCCAAAATCGAAAACCTTGGAAATACTATTAATACTGTCAATTCTGAATATTCTCCTGCCGTTACCGCTGACGAAAATACCATAATATTTACTTATATAGGAGAAGAAAGTACTGGAGGAAAACAAAACGAACTTAATCTGCCAGACCCCTATGGCGATTATAACGAAGATATTTTCACTTCTCACAAAGAGGGTGGTAAGTGGGTCAAACCGGTTGGAATAAGCCCTCTTATTAATTCTAATCTTAACGATGCTTCCATTTCTATTTCCAACGATGGTCAGAAGTTATTCATATTTAAAGATGATGGTTCTAACGGTGGCGATATTTATGTTAGTACATTGACTGGCGATAACTGGTCTGCTCCAGAAAAATTAAGAGGTGATGTAAATACCGATTATTGGGAAGGTAGCGCTTCTCTAGCTGCCGATGGCAAAACCCTTTATTTCTCGAGCGAACGCCCGGGCGGAATAGGAGGGAAGGACATTTACAAAGCTATCTTGCAAGCCGATGGTACATGGAAACAAGTAGAAAATCTTGGAATAGATGTTAACACCAGTTTCGATGATGACGACCCTTTTATCCATCCTGATGGAACAACATTGTTTTATAGTACCCAAGGTTTAAAAAGCATGGGCTACAACGATATTTTTGTTACCCGATACAACGATAAAGATACCACTTGGTCTAAACCCGAGAACATTGGATATCCTATCAACACTACTGATGATGACAGATGCTTTAGCTTGTCTCCGAGTGGTGACAGAGGTTATTATTCTTCCGGTAAAAAAGGTGGATTTGGTGAGCAGGATATCTATTCAGTAGATATGCCTTCCACTTTCAGAAGACCGGTGGTTGCTACTGTAAAAGGACAGGTAACCGTTAATGGCAAACCGGGTGAAGCCACGATTCAGATTGACATTGTAAACAAAAACAGTAACTACGGAAATTTTGGTTCAAATTCCGCCTCTGGCAAATATTTAGTAATTGTTCCTCCCGGCAATAGTTATAAAATCACCTTTAAGGCAGAAGGGTTTCCTCCTCAGGTGCAAACTCTCGATTTTTCTTCTTTAACTGCTTTTACCGAAAAAACAATAAACATTCAGTTCCCTTTACCAGGCGATGCTGTGGCTAACACAGCCGTTACTCCGGGAGCAGCAGCTGCAACTACCGAAACTCCGGGAGCAACTACTGAAAAAGCAAATCCGGTAGCAACTACCGAAAAAGCAACTTCAGCACCAGGCACAGAGAAATCGGCTGTTACTCCTATCGAAAAATCTAACCCTGCTACTGCCGGCAACCCGGGCGGAACTGCTAAAAAAGAAGTAACACCTACTCCAACTCCTGCCGAAAGAGAAGCAATGGATGCTAAATTAGCTGCTGCTCGCAGAGAAAAAGTTGCTGCTACCGAAAACAAAGTAGCCAGTAAAATTGGTGATGAATCGAAAGCTGGTTTGATTTTCAAAATTCAGGTGGCTGCCTTAACCAATCCTAAAAACTTTGATTACGCCAAAATAAAAGGATTAGGCAAAGTAGAAAAAACAAAATTGGATGACGGAATAACCCGTTTCACTTTAGGTAAATTCAAAACATTGAACGAAGCCCTCGATTTCAAGAAAAAAGTGGTTGGCAATGGTGTTGCCGATGCATTTATAACTGCTATCTACAAAGGAAAACGCGTTTATCTTACCGAATTGGTTACAATGGGTTTAATAGAAGTAAACAAATAACATTTATTTTTCCATTCATTACTCCTCTTGGAGTATGAATATCAAAAACAAAAATCCCGCTCATTGCGGGATTTTTTGTTTGCAAAATTGCTTAATTATTTTTTTGGCGATTTACAAATTTGGCTATTGTATTTTAAATTTTTAGTCCGAACACTCAGTGTATTTTAAAATATACGTCACTGTATCAAGTTCAATTTTATAATTGGTAAGTCCGTCTTGCCGATTAAAGTAGTAGCCTTTGGTTGATTTTGCCCAAACCGCTTTCACTGAGTCAACCACCATCAAATCCTTTTTAATCCAGACTCCATTATTAATGGAGTTTGGATTATAGAATTTCGACTTTTTTATATTTCTAGTAAGTTCCGCCCCTGAATTTTTGCCAATTTGGATATCATAAAGAATGCAATAGTCTTGCATCATATCTTGGTACTCATCTTTTAAAACTTTGAAGTCATTTGGAAGATTAATGTTAGAGATTTTTTCAAGTCTATTTTTACTAGGCGTTCGTCCGTAATCTCTGAAATAAAATATAATAATGCCCAAAGCACAAAGGAAAATGATAAAACTTCTATTAATTTTCCGATTAAGTTTATCCGTTAGTTTCCCTGATTTAATAAGTCGCCTTCTAAACGGAAGGTATATGATATAAATTAGGCCACCGAAAAGCCCAATTGCTGCAACTAATAAAATTATTAGTATTATGTCAAAAGCGTCTATCATTTTCTTAGTGAGTATTCTTTTTGTTCGAGGGAAACTCGATACCTCCGTTGCATTATCATCCCCCCGCAAATATAATACATATATATATGTATACTTAAAACTTATTCCAACCGTCACGCATCTCCCTCTCTCTTGCGGAGAGGGGCAGGAGAGAGGTGAAGAACTACAGGGTAAAAAGATGTAATTTTAGGTGCAGGTTAATTGCTAGGTCACTAAGTTTTTATACAAACTAAACTTGATTGATGTAAACCTAAAAGTTTACATTATGTAAACCAAAAACTTTACATCGGACAGTTTATGTAAATCAAAAACTTTACATCAGCAGGTTTTTGTAAACTAAAAACTTTACATAGTAAACCAAAAACTTTACATCAGCAGGTTTTTGTAAACTAAAAACTTTACATAGTAAACCAAAAACTTTACATAGTTCTCGATTTTGGAAATGAAGAACAAGGTAATTTTGACACGAAATAACTATTCAATTGTTTCAACACAATAATCCATAAATTAATTAATAACATCAAAAATCAAAAAAAATGAGTACAACACCTAAGTTTGAAGTAGTGGTGCACATGCCAGATGCAGTGGCCGACAAAATTGTAAAAGCCATAGCTATTAAAGATAGTGTAGATGGGAATACATTTTACAGTACGCCCTCTCCCACAGTGGCAACATTTAACACTGACATTCAGGCAGCAACTGATGCCGAAGCGGGCACAAAAACCATCCCGCCCACCGTTACACCTAATAACCGTGATGTGGCAGTAAATAAAATGTTAGCAGATGTGGAGAGTTACCGCCTCGATTGTCAAAAACTAGTGAATGCCACCACGAACGAAACCACAGCCACCGCCATTGCCGAAAGTTTCGATATGGAGTTGAAAACGCATACGGCTCGCGGTCCTAGGCAAGACGAAATTTTGGACGGCCCATTGCCCGGCTCTGTAATTTACCGGATGAAAGGCACTGGACCACACCAAATTCAAATCAGTTGGGACAATGGAACCACCTCAAAAGATATTGACCCTAGTGCGAAAGGTTACAAAACGATTGAAGGGTTGGATGTAAACAAGTTTTTTTGGCTCCGCAACCGTCAAATTTTACCCAAAGACCAGTATTCTGACTGGACAGACTGGAAAAAATTCGCTATCCATAAATAGTTAACGAATACATTATCATTATTATAATTAACGGATAGTACTATTCTTGCCAAGAATAGTACTATCTTTCCTAAATATAATACTGTCCTTCCTAAAAATAGTACTATTCTTCCTAAATATAGTACTATCTTTCCTAAATATAGTACTATTCTTCCTAAATATAGTACCATCTTTCCTAAATATAGTACTATACTTCCTAAATATAGTACAATTCTTCCTGAATATAGTACTATCCTTCCTAAATATAGTACTATTCTTCTTAAATGGAGTACTATCTTTCCTAAATAGAGCACAATGCTGCCCAGCGCAGGATTTTTTTGTTAGGTATGTTTTATTGGTATATTTGTGAGGTGAAACATTAGTCCGGAGGATTTGTGAAATGAAACGAAGTGGGAGGAAATGATTAAGGGGCGGTATAGAATTAATATAGCAAATGAAATAATGATAGATTCAAAACACTTTGAAAAATATGTAAAAGAAGTTTTCTCTTTTCTTGAATTAGAATTCAATTTGATATTAGACAAAATTATCGTAAACGGAAATGCACTTTACGAAGTTACATATGTTGACAAATCTAAAATCATTTCTATTTCATATGAAAATATCGAAGATTATTTTCAAGTCATAATCTTCAAGCTTAAAAAGGGACAATTACCAGATTATGATGACAAGGCCAATACAATACATCTAAGTGTACTTCGCAATGAATTATTAACTCAAATTGATAAGAAAGAATTTCAAAATAACAATCTATATTTTAAGAATAAAAAAGCCGAAAGTGGAATAGAGAAAATGTTATTAAAGGCAGCGAAAGATTTGAGAATTTGTTTGAAATATTATAAGGATTAGCCCCCTCCTCGCCCTCGTTTGTAACTAGAGCGTTTGAAAATGGCCTTATGATTGGCAATCGTTGATTGATTATTGTTAATTGCCCATTGCCGAATTGAACAATTGAACCCAAGAGATTGCTTCGCTCGCAATGACAAACCGAAACGTTGAACTCGGAACTTTAAACTTGAAACGTTGAACTCGGAACTTTAAACTAACACCCCCCGTGTGATATCTTAAATAAAAGAAGTAAAATGGCATATCAAATGATTTACTATCTTTGAATTCATTTTTTAAAATAAGAATCGGTAAGTGTTATTTAAAGACATAATAGGTCAGCAGGGAGTAAAGGAAAGATTGATTCGTTCCATACGCGAAGGGAGAATAAGTCATGCACAATTGTTTTTGGGCCCGGCCGGAAGCGGCAGTCTGGCTTTGGCTCTGGCTTATGCTCAGTATATTTCCTGCAAAAACAAAGAAGAACACGATTCGTGTGGGCATTGTTCGTCCTGTATTAAATATAACAAACTCATTCATCCCGACCTTCATTTTGTGTATCCGGTAGCCCTTTCGAAAGCGGTAAGGGTGAGCACCGATGTGGCTGCCGATTGGCGCGAAGCTTTTTTAGGAAATCCCTACATCACCCTTTTTAACTGGTTTGAGCATTTGGATGCCGAAAACAAGCAAGCGGTGATAGGTGTGGACGAGAGTGCCGAAATTTTGCGCAAGCTGAGTTTGACCACTTACGAAAGCGAATTTAAAATAATGATTATTTGGCAAGCCGATAAAATGAACTTGCAGGCGGCTAACAAACTTTTGAAGATACTGGAAGAACCACCTGATAAAACATTGTTTCTGCTGGTTTGCGAAAGCGAAGACCAATTGCTACGTACCATTTTGTCGAGAACACAGCTTATAAAAATTCCGAAAATTCAGGATGCGGAATTAATAAAAGCATTGACCGAACGAAATGGATTGTCGCCCCAAGAGGCCGAAAGTACAGCTCATTTGGCTGACGGAAGTTATGCAGAGGCATTAATGCTTATCAACGAAAATGAAAACGCTGCTCAAAACTTGTTGAGTTTTCAAAAACTGATGAGAGCTTCGCTTAAATTCGACCCAAAAACGGTAATGAGTTGGATAGACGAGATGTCGGCTATGGGACGAGAGCGACAAAAGAATTTTATTAAATACGGATTACACATCATGCGCGAAAGTTTGATGTTGAATTACGCTGACCAGAGTTTGGTAAAACTGGGTGGTATAGAAGAAGAATTTGTAACCAAATTTTCTCCTTTTATTCATGCTAACAATGCCGAACGCTTTATTGACGAACTGAACAAGGCTTATCAGCACATGGAAAGAAATGCCAATCCAAAAATATTATTTATGGATTTAGCAATTAAGTTTAACGAATTATTGAATTTACCAAAACCAATTTAGTGAGTTGGGGCTTTGAGGTTGATTGTAAATTTACACTTAACCAACAGCAACAAGCCAACTGCTAACAACTAAAATTAAAAAACTAACAACAAGATATGGGATGTAGTGGATGTTCAACAGGCAGAGGTTGTAGTACAGCCAGCCCCGGTTTGCCGGGAGGGTGCAAAAACAACGGCTCGTGCGGTGTTGGAGGATGTAATAAATTAAATGTATTCGATTGGCTTGCCAATATGGAGTTGCCCGGAGGTCAAGCCCCTTTTGATATAGTAGAGATACGATTTAAAAACAGCAGAAAAGAATTTTATAAAAACTCACTTGGTGTTCCGCTTTATGTGGGAGATGTGGTGTCGGTTGAAGCAGCTTCCGGACACGATATTGGTGTAGTTTCTCTTTCCGGAGAATTGGTGCGTCTGCAAATGCAGAAAAAAAATGTGAAATATAATTCGGAAGAAATAAAAAAAATCTATCGCAAAGCCAAACCAAACGATATTGAAAAATGGCACGAAGCTCAGAAACTCGAGCAGGCCACCATGTATAGTGCCAGAACTATTGCCGTTAAGTTGAAATTGCAAATGAAAATTTCGGATGTGGAATACCAAGGCGATCGTACAAAAGCTATTTTCTATTACACAGCCGAAGACAGAGTAGATTTTCGTGAACTGATAAAAGTACTTGCCGAAGAATTTAAAATCAGGATTGAGATGAAACAAATTGGTTCTCGTCACGAGGCAGGCAGGTTAGGTGCTATAGGCTCTTGTGGTCGTGAATTATGTTGTTCCACATGGCTCACCGATTTCCGTTCGGTTTCTACGGGCGCTGCGCGTTATCAGCAATTGTCGCTCAATCCGCTTAAACTTGCCGGACAATGCGGGAAACTAAAATGCTGTCTGAATTACGAACTCGACAGTTATATGGATGCGTTGAAAGATTTCCCTGACGTTAATAATGTAAAACTCGAAACAGCATTAGGTAGAGCATTTCATCAGAAAACAGATATTTTCAGACGTACCATGTTTTTCTCTTATACCTCCGAACCGGATAAGTTTATTGCACTAACCATAGAAAGAGTAAAAGAGATTATGGCTATGAATGCCGAAGGTAGTAAACCGGACGATTTGCTGGTTAAAGCAGCTGTTCCAAAAATTACCGAACGAAAACTCGATTACGAAAATGTGGTTGGTCAGGATAGCGTTACACGTTTTGATAAAGCAAAGAAAAAGAAATTTAAAAACAAAAAACGTAATCCGAACAAACAGCAAAATGCCAGTGAGGGTAATGCGCCTAAACCAAATGCTGAAGCTGCACCAAATCAAGGTGCACCTAAAGCAGCAAATGCAGGAAGTCCTCCTAAGCAAGGAAACATGGGAGCTCCAAAGTCGAACAATAACCGAAACAGGCAGAACAGGAATCGTAATAAACCAAACAACCCGAACAATAAACCTGCTGACCCGAAAAGTTAATAATGAAAAAAGGTAAATCAAATAACCGAATGGTGTTTATGTTTATTTCGACAATGAAATACGTTAGTTTCGTTTTCGTTATTGCATTTGGCGTTCTCTTTTTCTCTTCCTGCGACAGCAAACGGATTTTTGAGAAAAATCAGGATATCCCTGAAGCAGGTTGGAAAAAAGATAATGTTCTTAAGTTTGATGTGGAGGTAAAAGACCCTTCAACTGCCACTAACTTTTATGTCAACGTTAGAAATGCGGATGGTTACCCATTCAGCAATTTGTATCTGTTCATTAAAACTACATTTCCTAACGGAAAAATGTCGAACGATACCTTGGAATGCGTTCTCTCTGACGAAAAGGGAAAATGGCTCGGCAGCGGACTAGGTGATATTTACGACAATCAGATTTTATTCAAAAAGAATGTTCGTTTTCCGATGGCCGGTAAATATTCGTTCGAAATACAACACGGAATGAGGATAGATCCTGTTTTGCTTATTATGGATGTAGGATTAAGAATTGCAAAAGCAGAATAGTGTTATCACTTAAGAAATATCGAAAGCGTAATTAAATAATGGCAAAAGAAAAAGAAGATAAAAAGAAGAAAAAAAGATTCATCATTTGGTTTTGGATTCTTTTCTCATTTCCGGTAGTTGCCCTGTTGCTGTTCGTTCTTGGTGTAAGACTATTTGCTGATTTGCCGGATACAGATGCCTTGCAGAATCCAAAAACAAATCTTGCCACAGAGGTTTTGTCATCTGACATGAAAGTGCTTGGTAAGTTTTATGCCGAAAACAGAACCAATGTAAAGTTCAAAGAAATTTCGCCCAATGTTGTAAATGCTTTAATCGCTACCGAAGATGCTCGCTTTTACAGCCATTCCGGAGTAGACATTCGTGCATTAGGCAGAGCTGTTTTTGGAGCCATGCGTCACAGCGAAAGCAGTGGAGGTGGTAGTACAATAACCCAACAGCTTGCAAAAATGTTGTTCCCTCGCGAAGACTTGCATGGTTTTAAACTCGTCATCCGAAAATTTAAAGAATGGATTATTGCCGTAAAATTGGAACGTGAGTACACCAAGCAGGAAATAATTGCCATGTATCTCAACAAATTTGATTTTGTGAATAATGCTGTTGGAATAAAATCCGCAGCCGAAATTTATTTTGGAACCACACCTGATTCATTACGAATCGAACAGGCCGCTGTTTTGGTTGGTATGGCGAAGAATCCTGCCATGTTTAATCCAAATCGTTTTAAAGTTAAATCGGAGGGCAGACGCAATACGGTATTGCAGCAAATGAATAAATATGGATTCATCACTTCTGCACAACTCGATTCATTACAAAAAATTCCATTGGTATTAAGTTTTCACCCGGCCGATCACAATGATGGATTGGCTCCGTATTTCAGAGAATACGTTAGAGATGTGTTTATGAAAAAATGGTGTGAAGAAAATCCTAAACCGGATGGCACAAAGTATGACGTTTACCGTGATGGTCTAAAAATATATACAACCATCGATTCGCGCCTTCAGCGATATGCCGAGGAAGCTGTGACGGAGCATTTAAGCGCCTTGCAGGAATCGTTCTTTAAAGATTGTAGACAGAAAAAAAATGCCCCTTTTGCTTACAATGTGACAAAAGCAGAAATTAAAGATATTTTACATCAGGGTATGAAACGCTCCGAACGTTATCGTGTTCTTAAAAAAGCAGGAGCGAGTGATGATGAAATAGAGAAAATATTCAGTACGCCTATTGCTATGACTATATTTTCATGGAAAGGAGAAATTGATACAGTCATGTCTCCCCTTGATTCCATTCGTTATTACAAAGGATTTTTACAAACCGGTTTTATGTCAATGGAACCTCAAACAGGTTATATCAAAGCCTGGGTTGGTGGCAATAGTCATAAGTTTTTCCAATACGACCACGTGCAGATAGGTCATTCCCGTCAGGTGGGTTCTACATTCAAACCATTTATTTATGCATTGGCTATTCAGGAAGGTTATTCTCCTTGCTATAAATTACCAAATGTAAGAACCTGCATCGACATGCCTGAAGGGCAACCGGCATGGTGCCCTGATAATTCCGCAGGAGACGAGAAACTCGAAGGGCGATCAGTAACTTTGAGATATGCGTTAGCCAATTCCCTCAATTATATTTCTGCGTATTTAATTAAGCAATTCGGCCCGCAGGCTGTGGTTACCTTGGCTCGCAGAATGGGTATTGTAAGCCCTATAGAAGCTGTCCCTTCTATCTGTCTGGGAACGCCTGAGATTTCAGTATTCGAAATGGTAGGTGCAAATTCTACATTTGCTAATAAGGGAACATGGATTCAACCTACTTGCATCACGCGTATTGAAGATAAAAACGGAAAGGTGTTGGCAGAATTTAATCCAAAAACAGAAGAAGTAATGAGCGAAGAGAAAGCCTACATTATGCTTCAACTGATGAAAGGTGTTGTAGAGCTAGGTACTGGCCGCAGATTACAATTCATGTACAAGTTAATGAATCCAATTGCCGGTAAAACAGGAACCACCCAAAACAATTCAGACGGTTGGTTTATGGGCATTACTCCCGATTTAGTTTCCGGATGCTGGGTAGGTGCCGAAGACAGGTCAGTTCATTTTAACAGCACCGACCAGGGACAGGGTGCAAGTATGGCACTACCTGTCTTTGCTAAATACATGCAAAAAGTTTATGCCGATAAAACAATAAAAATTTCGAAAGGAGATTTTGATAAACCAGCAAAGAAAATCGAAGTGGAGATGGATTGTCATAAATACGATAAAGAGACCGAGAGCGGAGAAGATAAAGAGAAGTTTAATGTGGAAGAGTAGAATGCTTCTCTGAAAATAGATGAGCTAAATAACTATTAATTTAATATGAATAAAACAGTAAAAAATGCAGATGAGGCCATAAAGGACATTCAGGATAATGCTACCATTATGCTTGGAGGCTTTGGATTATGTGGCATTCCCGAGAATAGCATAACAGCTTTAGTGAAAAAGGGAGTTAAAGGACTAACTTGTATCTCTAACAATGCAGGTGTTGACGACTTTGGTATTGGACTAATGTTGCAAACACGACAGGTGAAAAAAATGATTTCGTCTTATGTTGGAGAAAATGCCGAATTCGAACGTCAGTTGCTAAGCGGAGAACTCGAGGTAGAATTAATTCCTCAAGGGACATTGGCAACACGATGCATGGCTGCCGGATATGGTATGCCGGCTATTTATACTCCTGCCGGTGTGGGTACAGAAATAGAGATTGGAAAAGAGAAACGCAAGTTTATAGTTGATGGCGAAGAAAAAGAATTCCTCATGGAAATGGCTTTCGATGCCGATTTCGCTATTGTTAAAGCTTGGAAAGGCGACAATCATGGCAATCTTATATTTAGAGAAACCGCTCGTAATTTCAATCCTATGATGGCAATGGCTGGTAAAATTACCATTGCCGAAGTAGAGGAACTTGTTCCTGCCGGAACGTTAGACCCTGACCATATTCACACTCCCGGAATATATGTACATCGCATTTTTCAAGGAAGTAATTACGAAAAACGAATTGAGCAAAAAACAGTGAGGGCAAAAGGTTAATTTAAAAATCAATCGTTATTGATTTTTAAGGTAGCTCACATTTTCAAAAAACACATTTTCAAATATTATCTATGTTAGACAAAACAGGAATTGCAAAACGAATTGCAAAAGAAATCAAAGATGGTTACTATGTCAACCTTGGAATAGGTATTCCGACATTAGTTGCCAATTATATTCCTAAAGGAATGAATGTGGTATTACAATCCGAAAATGGATTATTAGGCATGGGACCTTTTCCTTTCGAAGGTGATGAAGATGCCGATTTAATCAATGCCGGAAAACAAACCATAACAACTGTTCCGGGTTCTTCTTTTTTCGACTCAGCCATGAGTTTCGGAATGATTCGTTCACGAAAAGTTGATTTAACCATTCTTGGAGCAATGGAAGTTTCGGATAATGGCGACATTGCCAATTGGAAAATTCCAGGCAAAATGGTAAAAGGAATGGGCGGTGCGATGGACCTTGTAGCTTCAGCCAAAAATATTATTGTTGCCATGCAACATGTAAACAAAGCTGGCGAATCTAAATTACTTCCTAAATGCGAATTACCTTTGACAGGTATTCGTTGTGTCAAAAAAATAGTAACCGAATTAGCGGTGCTCGATGTTACTCCGGAAGGCTTCCGTTTATTGGAGCGCGCTCCAGGTATAAGTGTAGAACAAATTAAAAACGCAACATTAGGACGATTAATTATTGAAGGAGATATTCCGGAGATGGTGATTGAATAATACAAATCTCAAAATGAATATAAAAAAACTCTCCATCGTTATTCCGGCTTACAACGAAGCAGCCACCATACACCTTATTTTAAATAAAGTGTTATCTGTAAAGTTGATTAATGATATCGAAAAAGAAATTATAATTGTTAACGATTGCTCCAAAGACAAAACTCAGGAAGTTATTGAACAATATATAAAAGACCATAGTCAACACAGCATTAGATTATACAATCAGGAATTCAATCAGGGCAAAGGAGCAGCCCTCCATAAAGGCATATCTCTTGCCACAGGCAATTACCTCATTATTCAGGATGCCGACCTCGAATACGACCCCGAAGAATACAATGTCCTCTTAAAGCCTATTATTAGTGGCTTTGCCGATGTGGTTTATGGTTCTCGTTTTATGGGAGGTAAACCTCACCGTATTCTGTTTTTCTGGCACACCATCGGGAACCGCTTTTTAACCATGTTTTCCAACATGCTTACCAATCTCAATTTGTCCGATATGGAAACATGTTATAAGTTATTTAAAACCGACATCATTCAAAATATTAAACTCAAAGAAAATCGCTTTGGCTTCGAACCAGAAGTAACTGCCAAAATTTCTCGAGTTCCCAACGTTCGTATATACGAAGTAGGTATTTCTTATTACGGACGTACATATGAAGAAGGGAAAAAGATAGGATGGAAAGATGGTTTCAGAGCTTTGTGGTGTATTCTTAAATATAATTTATTTAATAAATATTAATAACCACAATATTCATGTAATTAGTATTTCATTAGAAGTTGAATATGGTGTTTAATAAATAAAATTTAAAATTAGCAATTAAAATTTAGCATTGGTATGGTTTTTAGTAGTAGTCTATTTCTACTTTATTTTTTTCCTTTTTTTTTAATTATTTATTTTTTAGCAGATGTTAAATATAAAAATAATGTCGCATTACTAGCTAGCGTGTTCTTCTTTAGCTGGGGAGCTCCACTTTTTGTATTTGTTGTTTTGGGTTCCATTTGTATAGATTATTTTATTGTAAAATGGATGTATAAAAAATCAGGAAAAGCGAAGATGTTTTTCCTGATAACTTCTGTTATTTTAAATCTTGGTCTGCTTCTATATTTCAAATACGCAAATTTTTTCGTTGATAATGTCAATCATTTGGTAGCGAGGTGGGGTACACATGGAATTGATTGGACCAATGTTGCTTTGCCAATAGGAATATCTTTTTTTACTTTTAAAAAATTAAGTTACACTATTGATGTGTATCGAAACACGCATCCTCCAATGGACGACATTAATAAGTATGCTCTTTTTATTTTGCTTTTCCCTGAACTTATAGCAGGTCCCATTGTTCGTTTTAATGAAATTGCTGACCAGATTATTGACAGAAAAGACAGAGAAACAATTGATAATAAATTATCAGGTTTATTTCGTTTTGTAATTGGGTTATCTAAAAAAGTACTAATTGCAAATGTATTAGGTTCTGAGGTTGATAAGATATTTGATATGGCTCCTGATGCGCTTAATACAGGCACTGCCTGGCTAGGGGTAGTTGCTTATTCGTTTCAAATATATTTCGACTTTGCAGGATACTCCGATATGGCCATTGGTATTGCAAAAATGATTGGATTCAAATTTCCTGAAAATTTCGACAATCCTTATATTTCACAAAGCATAACAGAATTCTGGAGAAGATGGCACATTACATTGGGGCGTTGGATGCGCGATTACCTTTATATTCCACTTGGAGGAAACAAGGTTTCTAAGGGTAGGATGTACTTCAATTTATGGCTTGTTTTTCTTCTCTCCGGTTTGTGGCACGGTGCTTCCTGGAACTTTGTTATTTGGGGAGCTTTTCATGGTGTGTTTTTAATCGCGGATAAAATATTTTTACTTAAATTTTATAATAAAATTGGAAAATATCCCAGTATCATTATCACCTATTTTATAGTTTTAATTGGTTGGGTGTTTTTCCGGGCAAACGATTTGCAAGCTTCCACTGGTTTCATTCATAAAATGTTTGCATTCGATTTCAAACAAATTGATATTTACTTTTATTCAAAGTTTTATTGTTTATTAACAATTGCAATATTCTTTTCTTTTTGGGGGGTTTTTAAATTCTCCATCCGTTTGCAGGAGCGATTTTATTTCGGAGAATTTAAATTATCTGGGGTTGCAGTGATGAGTTTTGTTTCATTTCTGTTTTTCATCCTCTGTGTTAGTTCCATTACTTCTTCAGGTTTCAACCCTTTTATTTATTTTAGATTTTAACGTCCAATGAATTTTACTTTTATAAAAAAGGTTTTTTTCTATTTCTTCTTATGTTTATTTATTTTGCCTTTTATGCAAAATAAATTCTCTCTATTTTATCCAGGTCCGTTAAAGGGCTCTTTTAAATTAGCAGACTCGGCAAATTTTTCGTTCGAAAATTGGTTTTCTGGGGATTTTCAAATAAAACAGGAGAGATTCATCGAAGACCATATTGGATTTCGAGAAGATTTGGTAAGGTTGAACAATCAATTGGATTATTCATTATTTGATAAGGGCAATGCAGATGGGGTTATTTTGGGTAAAGAGGGCTACTTATTTGAAGAAGGTTATCTGGATGCTTATTTGGGAAGAGATTTTGTCGGTAAAGAATTTATTGATGACCAATTATACAAGGCAAAATATCTTCAGGACACGTTAAAGAAGCTTAACATAAGTTTGATACTGGCTTATGCCCCTGGTAAAGCTACATTCTGCTCTGAATTTATTCCTGATCGATATTTAAAATATAAACGTCCAATAACGAATTATGAATACTACGCTAGAAAATCAAATGAATTGGGCTTAAATGTTCTTGACCTAGCTAGTTATTTTTCAAAAATGAAAGATACTTCACGTTTTCTTTTGTTTCCAAAATGCAGTATTCATTGGAGTAATTATGGATTTATTTTGGCTGCAGATTCTACCATTCATTATATAGAACGGTTGCGTAATATTGATATGGTTGATGTGATATGCGAACGAATTGAATTTCCTGATGACTTAAGAAATACAGATTATGACATTGGTGATGGATTAAATTTAATTTGGCATATTCCTTTCAATAAAATGGCTTATCCTGTAATTAAGTTCGTAAATGGGCCCAATAAGAGTAAGCCTAACGTTCTTACTATTGCAGATAGTTATTACAAAAGCTTCTATTATTATGCTGTTCCTGAGAATCTTTTTAATCAAAATGGTTTTTGGTATTACAATAAAGAAATTCAGCATGATGGGACTGGAATTGAAAAAAAAGTTAGTGACCTGGATCTGAAAGCGCAAATTGAAAAACAACAAGTGATAATGCTTATGGCTACCGAAAAAAACATGTGGCGTTACTCATTTCGTTTTATCGATAATGCATTTGAAATCTATGGGCCAAAAACAATTCTTGAAAAGCAGAAATATTACAAATCTATTATCAATACTGATAAAGAGTTGCTGACGGTTCTCGAAGTAAAAGCAGCAAACGAAAAAAAGGATGTTAGCGAAATAATTAATAGAGAAGCGGATCGTCAAATAAAATTAGAAAAAGAGAAAATGAAAAGTTTGAGGGAGATTCGCATTAGATTTTATATAAACCAAATAAAAACTACTCCCAGTTTATTTAATATGGTTAAAGAAAAAATAAAAGGAACAAAGGTGAGTTTAGAAGAAGGTATACTTACGGATGCAAAATGGTTATATAATAACGAAAACCCCGACCCAATGCAACGTTTATTAGATATCGAAGAAAGCATCAGAAGTAACAAGGAACTTATGCAAACAGAAGTTGAAAAAGCGAAAGCTCATAATCTTTCTATAGATGACATGATTAAGTCAGATGCAAAATGGATATTTGAGGATGAGAGAAGAAAGAAAAAGTAATAATATTCATTTAATTATAAATTAGAATTGATAATCAAAAATATCAAAGTGAAACTAGATATCAAATTAATAAAATTAAAATCACTTCTTCCCTTATTTAAAGAAGCGGATGTTGTTATTCTATTAGGCATCCTGTTTTATGTGTCCTATTATTTTCAATTCGGTCAATCCAATTATATGCGTCCACAATCTTTGCACATTTGGCGACAAGCCGACTGTGCCTCATTTGCTATGATGTATTATGAAAATGGGATGCACTTCTTGGAACCTAAAATATACAATGCCTTAAGTGGTGAAGGTAATGCCGTGGGGGAATGTCCAATTCTATATTACTTTGTTGCCTGTATTTATAAAATTTATGGTCCTGACGAATCTGTCTTTCGTTTTGTTAATTTATGTATTTTTTATTTTGGTATGATTGCTCTTTTTCGGATCACAAAAAGAGTTTTGGCGGATCGGTTCTTTGCATTTGTCATTCCTCTTTTATTGTTTTCATCTCCTATTATTATGTTTTTTGCAAATAATTATTTGCCTGATGTATCTTCCCTAAGTTTTACTTTCATTGCGTGGAATTATTTCTTCAAATATAAAGAGAATGGAAGGCAAGAATATTTCTGGTGGAGTTTGTTGTTTTTTACTCTAGCTGCTTTACTTAAATTAAATGCCTCGATTAGTTTTGTGGCATTAGCCATTATTTTCTTTGTGGAATGGGTAGGGTGGAGCAAAGAAAACTCCACCCCAGTGTTTCTCCATAAACGTAAAAATTTGATAGGTTTTGCATTAGCATTTTCAGTTATTTTTTTATGGTATTGGTGGGCTATTCAGTATAATAACAATTATCGTGTTGCCTATTTTGCTACAAAAGTTCTCCCTGGCTGGCCTGTTTGGGAAACAACTGAAAAAAATCTTGTGTATACCTTCTATGGCTTTTTTACTGATTCCGTTTATATATTTTTTCAACCAACATATATTTTGGTCTTTTTTCTTTTGTTTTTTATTCTTGCAAATCGAAAAAGCATTGAGCCTATTTACTTTAATATATTTCTGTTAATCTTTATTGGAGTTTTTCTTTTTAGCATCACCTTCTTCTTAGGGATTCGCGACAATATATACTATTGCATTAATCTTCTTATTCTTCCTGTTTTTCTCTTTATTTTTTCAGTCGGAATTATTAAGTTCCGTTTTCCTAATGCATTTCGATCTCTAGTTTTTAGGTTACTTATATTGTGTTTCCTTATTCTCAATCTCAATTATGCAAAAGGAACCCTTGCTGATTTTTATCATGGAGGGAAACTGCATTTCAAAATAAATGAATCTCTTACTAATAAATCTTTCCTCCCTTTTTTGGATAGTATTGGAATCAAAAAGTCAGATAAAATACTTAGTTTTCCTGATGTTACTCCCAATGCTACTCTATATTCAATTAAGAGGCAAGGCTGGACTGAATGTACAATTAATCGTGCAGATACACTTGCAATAAATGATTGCATTATTAAAGGAGCAAAGTATTTAATTTCTACCTACCCTTATATGCTAACCGAACCGGCTTTTAAAAATTATACTGGAAATTGTATAGCAGTTCGTGATAATATTAATATCTATAAACTAGGAATAGGACAACGAAACATCAAGAGTCGAAATGTTATTATAAAAACAAAAACAAATCATTTCCTTTCTTTCGATAAGCTAGCAATCGACAAAAAGATTATTAGTGTGGACTCAACAAATGCAATTTCTTTCTATTTGTTTTATATAAACAAATCTCATATTATTCTGAAAGCTCCTAGTGGAGAGGTTGTTTTTAGTGCTATTACTGGTGATAAAAGACTAATGGTTAATCCAGGGTGGGTTGGTGCATGGGAAATATTTCAATTAACAGATTTGTCAGATAATAAATTTGCTTTAAAGGCGTATAATAATAAATATGTTTCTTTGAAAGTAAATGAAGGTAATATTTTAAAAGCCGATGCTGATGTTATTGGAACGAATGAAACATTTATGTTTTCAAAATAATTACTTTATTCCAAGATAAAGCACTTCTAAATCATCCACATAAAATTCTTTTAATTTCTTATTCCACACATAGAGTTTCACAATTGCATCCTTTGGAAAGCTACTTGGATTGAATGCGAATTTTGTATTACAATTCTTCCACTCCGAATTTTGTTTTAGTTCAGTAAGTATAATTGGGCTTCCTTCCCATTTTAAATTTTTTCCTTCTTTAGAATCAACCGACAAAACAACCACCGCAT
The DNA here is from genome assembly GCA_903926385.1 of uncultured Bacteroidota bacterium. Taxonomy (GTDB): domain Bacteria; phylum Bacteroidota; class Bacteroidia; order 2-12-FULL-35-15; family 2-12-FULL-35-15; genus 2-12-FULL-35-15. Next base: position 38,140 of record CAIYIS010000063.1, on the reverse strand, counting down.
CTTTTGAATTACCAGTGTTGTCAAGAATCTTACAAGTAAAGTCAAGGAGTTTTGTATTTGGAGATATTTCCGAAACGAGTTTTTTTAACGTAACACTGTATTCATTTTTATTTGATAAAGCGCATGAATGTTTTTCGGAATAAGATAATTTATCTTGTAAAGTAACCGTATTCAATAGGGCAGGAGGTAAGGTTTCTAAGTCGAACGAATCTTTTTGTAGTACGTCAAGTTCTTTTGGTTTTGGTAATTTCATAAAAACATCAACTTCCATATTATAGCCGCCAAGCACCTGAAATGGTTCAGCAGGCTTAAATGTTTTCAGCAATTGAAAATTTGGGTCATTCAGCAAAGTATCAATTTTAATTTGACATTCGTTTGGACCAAAGTGGGCATCCCAGAAAACGATAGTACTATCTGGTATAGCACCAATACCCCAGGCTTTAATAGTGGGATACAACCCCCATAATTCGCCCACTTTATTAGGATCAAACGAGTCAACATTTAATGCATGGGCCAGATAAGGATACAAATAATACACTTTTTGCTTTGTGTATGGCGATGCCTTAAACCAATCTCCGGCTTCTTGAATCAAAGCTTCTTCTTTATTTAATTGATATGGAAAATATTCATGTTTAAACGGGCTACGAATTATCCATATTGAAGCCACCAAAATAATTCCATATTCCAACACCTTCCGTTCTTTAAATTGTGGAATCATCACTAAATTAAATCCTCGCAAACATATCAAAGCCGCACATGGCATCACTCCTGCCAACACACGAAGTAATCCCAGTGAGTTTGCCAATCCTTTCCACCACATTACAGAATGAGCTACAAAATAAACGGCAAACGAACTTGCTATTAAAACATTTTCAATAGTCATGAATGAAGATAGTTGATTTTTTAGTTCGCTTGTTTTGTCTTTTGAAAATGTACGAATAATAATACTTGCTATTCCTAACAGAAAAAGTATTGTTAATGCTGAACCCAATAAAAAATTGTAACCCTTTACAAAATGCAGAAATTCTCCTTGTCCATAAAAAGCCTTATTCTTCCCGTCATACGGATTCTGATTGATTAACCATAAAAAATCTTTGTAATAGAAATAACCAATAATACTATACAGCAGTGTACCAAAACCGAGGAATAGAGTCAGCAAATATTTTCTCTTATAAATTAATATTAAAAAGAAAAGGGGTAATAAGAAAAATCCTTCATTACGCACAAAAGGCAGAAAAGAAACAAGAATGCAAGCCCATAAATAGTTTTCTTTTTGCATCAAATATATAGATGCTATTAAAACTAATCCGAAAAAGGGTTCGGTGAGACCGCTATTGATCGTAGGAAAATAACTGGGAGTAAAACACAAAAATATAATTACCAAGTACGGATAGTCCATTTTTAATTTTCGGGCTATCTTGTAGCATAAATATGCCGATACTAAAGCACACAAAATATTAAATACAATTATTCCCATTAACCCAAATTGAGATAAGGGAGAAGAAACAAATGTGAAAAATGGTTTTCCCCAGCTATATAAAAATTGTTCCGGATGTTTCCACGAATACCTCGAAACTAGGTAATGTCGAATTCCATCTCCTCCATCATAGGTGCCTTCTGAAAAATAGGAAAGCAAAAAATAAAGTATGCCTATCAAAAGTAGCGTTACAATAACTAATCTTTCGTTTAATGTTTTTTTCATCCTGCAAATGTAAAATTAATATAATATAACCATTGAAATTTCAATTTAGTTATTGAAAACTTAAACTATCGATTCTTAACATATTTAATCTTCCATTTTTAAAAACAATTTTTAGAAAAGAAACTTAAGAGACCATCTTTTCCCAAATCCCCCTCCTTCAATCCCATTTTCACCTCCGCCCCCCTCACCATGGAAATGCCAAATTTAATGTATTTAAGCCCGTTTTTCTCCAAAAGGTGCCGCTTTGGTTCCGCACTTCAACAAGATTCAATCATACTTTAACAAGATCGAATCATATTAAAATATGATTGAATCATACTTCAACACGATTCAATCACACTTCAATTAGATTGTATTATACTTAAACAAGATTGCATTGTACTTCAACACGATTGCATTGTACTTCAACACGATTCAATCAAATAAAACAAGATTCAATCATACTTAAGCACGGAACCAAAGTGGTCAAAATAGTTGTTTTACCCTTTCTTTAACCCCTCTTTTTGGGTCATATTGAACAAAAGAATAACACAGAACTTGATTTTCATTGACCATTTATTGAGTTTAGGGGTAAAAAAGTAGGAAATTGATGTGTCGTTTTTGTTTTTCGCTTTTTCACCAGTCTACCCTAGATTGCATAATAAACCTCGGAAGGAATGAATTCCTTCCGAGGTTTTGTTTTTAAAGTTTCCCATACATTAGAAATTAAGAAGATAACCCAAGGGAGAGGTGCTTATTTCTTACTCTTCAGCGTAAGTGTCTTTTTTTCGTAATCAATCACAGCTTTATATTTCCTAAAAATATCCGAACCCAGCACCCCGTCTATTTCTGCCATTCCCAATTTATTGTACGAATCATTTACATGACTCAAATCAACCAGCACAGCCTTATAATTCTTTATTTCCAGCTTACCTGCCATCATTTTTTTTATCATCACCCCATGCACTTTCATGGTGTTTGTACCCAGTCCCGAAGTCATCTCGCTGCGTTCTTCAATTTTCTTTTCTTTTACAAAGTTGCCCATTTTCGTTTTATCAAAAACCGTAATCGAAGCACCCGTGTCTACTATCATCTTTGCCGCCTTACCATTTATTGTAATCTTAATCAACAGGTGAAACCCGCTTCCGCGCAAATTCAAAACCCTAAATGGTACAGTTATTTTCATAATGAGTAAAAAAGGGCGGCTTTTTGCAAAGCCGCCCTTTCCCTTTTTTTGATTTATACTTATTAAATAGTAATTGTGCTTAGTACATTGTTCATGTTTCTAACAGCATCCGATGATTTAGCAAATGCAGCTTTTTCCTGATCGTTCAATTGTATATCCACAATTTTTTCCCAACCATTTTTACCAATGATTACAGGCACTCCCATGCAAATATCTTTTTGTCCGTATTCACCGTCAAGATAAACACTGCAAGGGAACATTTTTTTCTGATCATTCAATATGCTGTCTACCAAAGCAGCCACTGCCGCTCCTGGCGCATACCATGCTGAAGTGCCAAGCATACTTGTCAAAGTTGCTCCACCCACCATTGTATCATCCGACACTTTTTTCAAAACATCAGCCGACACAAACTGAGATGCAGGCACCCCTTTGTAAGAAGCCAAACGAGTAAGAGGAATCATGGTGGTGTCTCCATGTCCACCAATCACCATTCCTTCCAAATCATTAGCCGATGCATTAAGCGCAAGCGACAAATAGCATTTAAAACGAGCGCTGTCCAATATTCCTCCCATTCCGATAATTCTGTTTTTCGAAATTTTGCTTTCTTTCAATGCAAGGTAAGTCATTGTATCCATCGGATTACTTACAACAACAATAATAGCATTCGGAGAATGTTTCAAAACATTTTCTGTAACACCTTTCACTATTCCGGCATTTATTCCGATTAGTTCTTCTCTGGTCATGCCCGGTTTACGTGGCACTCCGCTGGTAATTACTACCACATTACTGTTGGCAGTTTTAGCGTAATCGTTTGTGCTGCCTTTCACCGCTGTGTTAAACCCTGTAAGGGTTGCGGTTTGCATCATATCCAAAGCTTTGCCTTCTGCAAAATTTTCACGGATATCAAGCAATACTACTTCTGAAGCAATGCTGCGGTATGCTATCACATCGGCACATGTGGCACCTACATTCCCTGCTCCTACTATTGTTACTTTCATATTATTTTGATTTAAATGGTTTTTAATTTTTTAACGGTGCAAAACTATAAAAGAAATAGGAATTCAACTATGATTTTCCGCATAGATTTTCATTAATTCCAAAAAATCGATTTACTTCCCTTCCCTTCCGCCAATAACGGTACTTATAGCTGTATTTCCCTGTTATGCGATTTACCTCTGCCGAATAGAAGAATGGATTGCTTTTCTCACCTTCTCCTGCAATTCATCCATATCTGTCTTTTTCATTCCTAAAGTTTCAATTGGTTCATGAATCACTACTTCAGCTATTCCCGGCCCTGCTGGGCCTTTCCAAAATCCGCTTCTCGACAGAAGTTTCCAGTTGGTGACAAATGTAACAGGCAACACAGGCACTTGTTTTTGTATGGCAATAGCAAATGCACCTGCTTTAAATGGGGCCAGATTGGGCGCTTCTTTCGATATGGTTCCTTCCGGAAAAATAACCAACGGATGCCCCATCTCCACTTCGTGAGACATTCGTTTCATCGCTCCCAGCGCACTCGTATTTGCGCTTCTGTCTACAAGGATGTTCATTCCCGAAGTGTAGTACAAATGAAACAAGGGCCATTTTTCAATTTCCTTTTTCCCTATAAACACAAAATATCTTCTGAAAATAACATACAAACAAAAGATATCGAGATAGGAACTATGATTAGGCGCAATAATATAAGCTCCTGTTTTGGGAATGTTCTCCTTGCCTTTCACCCTCAATATGGCTCCCGCCAACCCAAGCAACAGATAAGCCTGAATGCGCATAAACTTAAATGCCTTAGGGAATCGGCTTTTATCCTTAAGCAAAAAGTACACCAACGGGTAGGCGAGCATAATACATAACGCAAATACGATGAGGTAATATACTTTAAAAATAACCCGAAATGGTAAAAAAATGTACTGCATAATTTGGTTACTTGTTTTTCCGTATCAACTTACTTATGCCAATAAATGTTGCTGATAGTCGGCATCAAATGCACGTGTTTAGTTAGAAGAGATTATTCTTCTGTTTCATTTATTAAATCAATATTATAAAAAACTCCTTTATTCTTTTTTCGCTTGATGGAGTGATTTACGATAAGATAGGCAATGTCAATCATGTTTCTTAATTCGCATAATTGTGGAGACAACACGCTTTTATTATACAATTGTTGGGTTTCTTTTGCTATTATTTTTACACGCTCCATGGCTTTTCTCAGCCTTTCATCCGACCTCACAATTCCTACAAAATTACTCATCGTTTCCTGCAGTTCTTTGCGGTTATGAGTCATTGTTATTTTTTCTTTCGGATAAGCTGTTCCCTGATCATTCCAATCCGGAATGTCAGTACGAAGCATAATCTTATTAATTTTTTGAGCCGAATCTGCAAAACATCGGTGAGCGTATACAATCGCTTCCAAAAGCGAATTAGATGCAAGTCGGTTAGCTCCGTGCAATCCCGTATACGAACATTCTCCGCAAGCATATAAATTGTGAATAGTTGTATTTCCGTTCTTGTCCACTTTTATCCCTCCACATAAATAATGCGCTGCCGGCACCACCGGAATCATATCTTTTGTAATGTCTATTCCCAAACTCTTACATTTATTATAGATAGTAGGGAAATGTTTAATAAAACTTTTCTTTTCTATATGCCTGCAATCGAGATATACAAAGTTATCTCCACTCTTTTTTAATTCATGGTCTATCGCCCTGGCCAGAATATCCCTCGATGCAAGCTCTTCTCTTACATCATACTTTTCCATAAATCTTTTCCCGTCCTTAGTTCTTAATATCGCACCTTCTCCTCTCACGGCTTCTGATATTAGAAACGAAGGACTCTCGCCCGGATTATACAATGCAGTAGGGTGAAATTGTATAAACTCCATATTTTTTATCGCTGCCTTGGCCCGAAAAGCCATCGCTATTCCGTCTCCCGTTGCAACCACCGGATTGGTGGTGTTTTTATATACCTGCCCGGTCCCTCCCGTAGCAATTAGAGTGATTTTAGAAACCACTTTATCCACCCGGTTCGTTTTCGAATTGAGTATATACACACCGTAACAAGTTTTCTGTTTTGATTTTATTTTTCTTGCTTTTTCTACATGGTGTTCGGTTATTAAATCTACCACAAAACGATGAGACAATACTTGAATATTTTTTGTTTCCGAAACCTGTTTCAGCAAAGCTTCTTCTATTTCAAGCCCGGTCGAATCTCCTTTATGTATAATTCTGTTGGTGGTATGCCCGCCTTCTTTGCCAAGATGGAAATTACCTTGCTTTTGTTTGTCAAATTGTGCTCCCCAATTTACCAGCTCACTTAGCCTTTCCGGCCCTTCTTTCACCACAAATTCCACAACTTTTTTATCACACAATCCGTCTCCGGCTTTCAAGGTGTCGTCAATGTGTCGTTTAAACGAGTCCGATTTAGTGTCTAGTGCCACAGCCATTCCTCCCTGTGCGTATTTTGTATTCGATTCGCTTTCGTCTGCTTTGGTAATAATGATAACCTTTGCCTTCGGAAATTGGTGTGCCGCTTTCAATGCAAATGTCAACCCTGCTACTCCCGACCCGACTATTAAAAAATCAGTTTTTATCATAATGTATTCGCTGCTGAACTAGGTTTGCCCGACAATTCAAGCATTCTTGTTATTGGTATTAGTGCTTTAAGTCGAGTTGTTTCATCTATCAATATTTCCGGTGTCTCGTTTTTCAGACATAGATATAATTTCTCCAGTGTATTCACTTTCATATATGCACATTCGCTGCATGCGCATGTATTATCCTCTTTAGCCGGAGCCGGAATCAGTTCTTTGGTTGGAGCATCTTTTACCATTTGATGCAGTATACCCGCTTCGGTTGCCACTATATATTGTTTACCCGAATCTTCTTTTACAAATTTCAGCATCTCTGCTGTCGACCCAATAAAATGTGCTGTTTTCAAAACTACCTCCTCCGATTCTGGATGAGCCACTATTTTTGCATTCGGATATTCTGCTGCCAAGTTCAGTAATTTGCTTATGGAAAAGGCTTCGTGAACCACACAGGAACCATCCCACAATAGCATATCCCTTCCTGTCTTTTTTATCAAATATTTTCCAAGATTTTTATCCGGTGCAAATATAATTGGACGATCTTTGGGGATGGAGTTAATTACATTCACGGCATTCGATGAAGTACAAACGATATCGCTCAACGTTTTTACATCTGCACTGCAATTAATATAGGTAACTACGGTATGACCGGGATGCTGTTTGATAAACTTTTCAAAATCTCCTGCCGGGCACGATTCAGCAAGCGAACATCCAGCATTCAAATCTGGAAGCAACACTTTTTTGGTTGGATTAATAATCTTTGCAGTTTCTGCCATAAAATGTACTCCGGCAAAAACAATAATGTCCGCGTTTGTCTTAGCTGCTTCCTGCGACAATCCCAAACTATCACCCACAAAATCCGCCACATCTTGTATGGCTGCTTCCTGATAATAATGCGCCAGAATTACCGCATTCTTTTTCTTCTTCAGGTCGATAATCTCTTTTATTATTCCGTCCTTCACATTCATCTGCTCTTCACGTTGGTTTTATGTCTCCTTTTAAATTAAGCACGCAAAGGTAATTTATCAACTTGGAAAAAACATGATTTCTGTCACCTATTTTATCTGGTTTTTCACCCTTATTGGACTTGCAAATGTTGCTGATGATATATTTATTCGTAATTTTGCCCCGATGAAAATCGCACAAAAAATAGTATCCGTTTTCTTAGCAGTTGTGTTTTTGGCTTCCAGCCTTGGATTTACTGTTAACAAAATGACATGCCTCAAAAGTGGCAAAGTCGTTTTGTCGGCTACTGCGGCCAAAGAGTGTTGCAATGATAAACCCTCTTCGAAAACTACCATTAAAAAGAGATGTTGCGATTTGCTAAATTCCTCTTTTTGTCTTAGCGATTTTCAGAATACAGAGAAAACTACAATTGAAAAGAGTGGAGCATCTTATCTCCCTTTAGCCTTTTTGAATTCTTCAGACAATCGTGTCATATTCTCACGAGTGGCATCACAGTATTTTTATGCTGATTTGCCGCCTCCACTGCACGGACGGCAATTACTTACTTTTATTTCTACCCTCATTATATAGTACTGTTTTTATAGGTAATTAATGTCATCTGATTTCAAATGTCGGTTGACTTCATTAACAATAAAACTAGTTCTTATGTTCACCATTTTTAGATTCATTTTAATTTCTTTTATCCTCTTAGGAGTTTGTTCGTTTTCGAGCAACACAAATAGTATTTGCTGTCTCATTCAGGCAAATGACACTATTGCTAAAACAAATGCCAAGTCGGCTGATGTATTAAAAAAGGGAAAAGCTCTTTTCGAAAAAAACTGCATCATGTGTCATGGTGCATTAGGGCATGGCGATGGCCCTGCCGGGTTATTTCTTAACCCTCGCCCATTCGACATCTCCTCCGACAAAGTACAAAGTCAGACCGACTCCACTTTGTTTTTTAAAATAACAATCGGAAAAGCTCCGATGCCTCCTTTCAAAACACTATCGTTTGAATCCAGGCAATTACTAGTGATTTATGTGAGGTCATTAGCAAAAAACAAAACCAAATAATCGAGCCAATGTCTAAACTAATAAAATATATCTGTTTCATTTTGTTTCTATCAATCGCTCCGTTTCATCAGAGTTTTGCTCAGGAGGGTGATTCTGTTCAGAAATTCAAAAGCTTTAAATTATCACGAATAACTTTCACCGGAAATGGTTATTGTGGCTTCGATTTGGAATTGGATAAGCAATTAACAGATACCACCGGTATGACGTCTTCCAGTATCTCCGTTGGGTTGGCTCCTATCCTGCTCTGGAAAATTACACCCAATTTGTTTTTCGAAAGCGAACTGGACTTAATGATGGAACACGGAATGGTAACAGCCGAACTTGGTTACGCTAATCTTACGTATTCCATTCACAAATTCGGAACCATCCAGGTTGGAAAATTCCTTTCCCCGTTTGGTTTGTTCTCCGAACGCTACCACCCTTTTTGGATAAATAATGCGCCTAACGAACCTCTCGGATTTGACCATGAAGGATATTCTCCTCAATCCGAACTGGGGTTATGCATTAGAAATGGTACCACTCATTTTAATTATGCAGTCTATGTTTCATCCAGCCCGCTAATGGACACGGGTGCAGATGTTGTTAAAAATGCTGGGAAAATAGTTTACCACACCGATTTTGGAACGGATATTAATGACAAAATTGGCTTTGGAGGTCGTGTTGGTGTGCTTCCTTTCAAAAATTCAGTACTGGAAATTGGCGCATCATATAAATGGATGCAATTGAAACTAGGTGATCACTATCACGGAGGAACGGTTACACATTCTCATTCTTCGGGTGAAGATTTATCGGCATTATACATCGGTAATATTTACGCGATTGATTTAACACTGCAAAAAAATCTTCCGGGTATAAAAGGGAGAATTGAAATCAAAGCACAGGCACAATATTCTGATGCAGGCAAAAATAATTTTATCAAACTAAGTCCATCCGGAAAAACAGAGGTGGCTTACACTTATTTAAACACAACCAAAATTGGTTATGTTTTATTTGCTTACAAACCTGTTTTTGCAAACAATAAAATTCTGAAGAAAACCGGAATTTATCTGAGAGGCGGGTATATGGAACTTCCGCTTGGCTCTCTTTGGTACGAAAACACTCAGGAAGTATCGGGCGGATTTAATTACTCCTTTAAATGGAACAACACATTGAAGCTTGGTTACCAACAAATATTAAGTGCGAAAAAAAGTTACACTAATTCAATAATGATACAATGGGCAACGGCATTTTAAAAAACGGAAAGAAGGGATTAGTTGCAATGGCTATCATTCTAATTGCATTTTGGCTTCATAGCTGCAAAACGGGGGAAAAAGTGGCTGTTGAGAAAAGCGGAGCCGAGTTATGGAGCGAGCAATGCAGCAGATGTCACAACATGCCCGACCCGACAACTTACTCGGATGACAAATGGGAAACCGTTAGCATGCACATGAAAGTAAGGGCAAATATTTCTACAAAAGAAATTGAATTAATCAAGCAGTTTTTGCAATCAGCAAACGGTGATTAAGAAAAGAGAAATTATTTACATGGAGATAAAAATCAAAAATGAAATGAAAAAACTAATAGTCATAATTATTTTATTGTCATCTTTCTTTCCCTTGAAAGCTCAGCTTACTCAGGGAAAAGTAATCGGAAAGAATGATAAGGAGGTAAGCGAACCCGTTACCGGTGCTACCGTTTACTGGATGGGAACCTCAACTGCTACCGTCACTGACGAATCCGGGGCATTCAGCATTCCTAACCCAGAACAGTTGCCAGCCAAGCTTGTCGTCAGCTTCATCGGATTTTCAACCGATACAATTACCGTTTCTGCCAACGACCAAACCAATCTGAAAATTGTTCTGAAAAGTAACACCATTTTAAAAGAAGTGAACATCATCGACAGACAAGCATCATCGCTGTATTCCACGGTTAATCCAATTAATACAGAACAGATAAATGGCAAAGAACTTCAGAAGGCCGCCTGCTGCAATCTCTCCGAGAGTTTTACAACTAATGCTTCTGTAGATGTGGCATTCACCGATGCTGTTTCGGGTGCCAAGAAAATACAGATGCTGGGGCTGGACGGAGTGTACACACAAATTCTATCTGAAAATATGCCCTTGTTAAGAGGATTATCGGCTGCTTACGGGTTGAATTACATTCCGGGAACATGGATTGATAAAATTATGGTAACTAAAGGAACCGGCTCTGTAGTGAACGGATATGAAAGCATTTCAGGACAAATTAATCTTGAATTTCTAAAACCGGAAAGCAACAAAAATAAATTGTTTGTAAATGTGTATGCAAACGAAAAAGGAAGAGCCGAGGTGAACACTCATTTCACCAAAAAGTACAACGAGAAATGGAGCACCATGTTATTTACCAGTGTTAGCGACATGAGCCACAAGCAAGACAAAAACAACGATTCCTTTCTCGACATGCCATTGATGCGACAGTACAATGTATTTAATCGCTGGGATTACAAAAGCGGTAAAAGACTAACCGCTCAGCTGGGTTTAAGAGCCCTGCTCGAAAACAGAAGAGGTGGGCAAACCGATTTCGATTACTCAACTGATTATAATACCAATCGTAAATACGGCATAGGGATTAATACAAAAACAGCAGATTACTTTTCTAAAACAGGTTATATATTTTCAAAACCAGGACGAAGTTTGGGTCTTCAGACGAGTGGTAAATGGCAGCAGCAGGACATGTATTTCGGACTAAGGAGATATTATGGTGAGGAAAAATACTTTTATTCCAACCTTATTTTTGCTGATATAATTAATAATACCAATCACAAATACAAATTGGGTGCAAGCTATATTCTGGACGATTATCACGAAAAATTTAATGATTCTGTTTTCAAGAGAAATGAACAGGTGCCTGGTGTGTTTGGCGAATATACCTATACACATCCCGATAACTTTTCTTTGGTGGCAGGCTTTCGGGCCGATTACCATAATTTATATGGCATGCAGTATACGCCTCGTTTGCACATACGGTACAATCCAGCTAAATCAACAACTATCCGACTTTCGGGAGGAAGAGGATTCAGAACGGCTAATATTTTTGTAGAAAATCAGGCCGTATTTGCAAGTTCTCGTAAAATTGAAATTCAGGAAAGTTTCAAACCGGAAGTGGCTTGGAACTACGGAATCACGGTGAATCAAAAATTCAAACTCTTGGAGAACGAAGCCTTTGTTAATGTAGATTTTTTTAGAACCGATTTCGAAAATCAGGTGATTATGGATTTAGATCAAAGTGTAAACAAGGTGGTATTTTATAATCTTACCGGACAATCCTATTCTCACAGTCTTCAGGTCGATTTTGGATTCGAACCCATCAAAGATTTTGCGGTTAAGTTGGCTTATAAATGGTATGATGTAAAAACCACTTACAACTACGAACTGATGGACAAACCATATATTCCGAAACATAGGGTGATGGTCAATCTTTCGTATTCTACCTATAAGGATGTTTGGAAATTCGATTTTACTTCCAATTGGTTTGGCGAAAGCCGCATGCCGAGCACTGTGCAGAGCCCTGCAGAATATCAATTACCGGCAAAAGGCATTGATTACTACTTGTTGCAAGCACAAATTACCAAGCGTTTCAAAACTTTCGAACTCTATGTTGGCTGCGAAAACATTATGGATTATCGTCAGAAAAACCCAATCATAGCAGCTAACGACCCTTTTGGCAGTCATTTTGATGCATCAATGATATATGCTCCGATTGACGGACGGACTCTTTACTTTGGAATCAGATTTAGTATTAAATAATAAAAACAAAACAAATGAAAATTATCAAAACAGTTCTATTTACATGCATCCTATCGATGCTTACATTTTTCTCGGCTAATGCTCAGGATACACCTAAGTTTGTCGAAATGACTATCAAAACCTCTGCGGTTTGCAATATGTGCAAAGAAACCCTGGAGAGTAGTCTGGCCCTCGAAAAAGGCATCAAACGTTTATCGCTGGATGTTAAAACGGCTGTATTAACGGTGGTATATAGTCCGAAAAAAACTACTCCTGAGAAAATTCGAATGGCAGTATCCAAGGTGGGTTACGATGCGGATGAGGTATTAGCCGACCCTGCTGCGTACGAAAAACTCAGTTCTTGTTGTAAGAAAAACAATGTTACGCATTAGGTCGAGCTATTAACTGCCGGTTTTGATGTGCATCATTTTTTTTATACACCTGAAAAGGTATGTTAAATCAGTGCTTTGCGGGTCAATTTAATTTTTTTATAAAATTTATTTGGTGAGCATCGAAACTAAGTATATCTTTGCGCCCGCTTCCGAAAAAAAGCTAACATTTAAAATACCATAAGTAATAACGATATATTGCGGGGTGGAGCAGTTGGTAGCTCGTTGGGCTCATAACCCAAAGGTCATCGGTTCGAGTCCGGTCCCCGCTACTTTTAAGGACGGCAACAGAAATAATCTGTTGCCGTTTTTTATTTCACTCTCATGTGAGCCTGATATAGAGCGTGATATGTCAAAAATAAGATTCACTTTTTTGGTTAGATATACTCTTTTTTGCGTATCAATGATTATGCCGTTTGGAAAGGCCGTTTCCTGTATCCGTTTCTTGGTTGCCAAATCGTTGTACAGCCAGTATTTGTTAATGTTTTCGACCACATCCTTAGACAATAAAATGTATTTATTCAGGTTAGATATATTTTCGACCCCGTTCCCCATATTTTTCAAGATTTGGTCAATTTTTTCTGTAATTTCACTTTTAACTTCATCATAAATTTCCTTATCCAATTCCCCAATTGCGAATTTCTTTTTAGTGTTTTTTAAATCGGATTCTTGTTTGGCTAATTCCCTTTGTAAATTTGCTTCTGCTTCTGCTTTTTCAGAATTTAATGTTTCATAGGTGAGCTTTAATTGCTCTTCAAATAGTCCTTCTAATTCTGTTGGGAATTGGTACTCTTTTAGTAATTCTGAAAATAAATTATGTGCTCCTTCTGCATTTGCCCCTTTGGTAGTATTCGCATTAATTGTAGCACCAGGACATTTTTGACATTTGTAGTAATGAACTTTTTTCTTTTTGACTTCATAGCCTGTTAATGCGCCTCCGCATTTTGAACAATAAATAAAACCGTTTAACGGTCTTTCAGGATTTGCTTTGTCCTGTTTAAACCCAAAATTATTTCCTTTTAAAATTTCCTGCACTTCAAAAAAATCAGATTGCGACACAATTTTTTCCCAATTCCCTTTAACTGGTTCATCTAACATTTTATTTACACTTACACCACAATAAAAGGGTTTTCGCCACATGGTACTTAACTTTTGTTTGGATATATTTACTCCCATATAAGATAGTTTAGCACGGATTTCAAAATCTTTATCTCCTTCCAGTTTCCATTTCCATGCTTGGCGTAATTTTTTTCCTATTTCATTGATTTTTATTTCTTGTTTTTCGCTATACAGACTTCTGTTTTTTACCCTTGTGCCATGTACCGTATAGCCAATCGGCACAGAGCCTAGCCAACCACCATTTTTTAAGAGACTTTTCATACCAGGTATAGTAACCTTCAATCTATCTATGTTTTCCTGACTTGCTTTGATTAAACTATTGAATATTTCCAATTTCCCTTGTTCCGTAATTGTGTTTTTCCCTGTGGAAACTTCTATTAAGTTTACACCTAACGAATCAATGATTTCGTGTGCCAATGAAATTCCGCTACCACCCGTACGTGAGAAACGGCTCATGGTGTAAATCAAAATTGCAAACGGTCTTTTTTTTGCTTCCCTAATTTCCTGAATTAGTTTCATGAACTCTTTACGAGTGAAATCGCCACTAGCGCTCTCATAAGTGCCACCAAAGTTGTTTGTTATTTCGTAACCATTTTCTCTGCTGTACTTATAGCCTGAATCAGTTTGGTTTTGCAAACTTTTATTTGCTTCTTGGTCTTTAGAAGACACGCGGGTATAAAGCCAAACATTATTATTTGGTTTACTTTCTACTTTTGATTTATTTACAAACGATTTAAAGTTGTCCAGTTCCATAGTTGAAAATATTATATGTTATTATTGATAATTTGTACAGTCCGTCAATTAATTCTTTTGCGTCTTGGTCAGTGATATTTGCAAATTTTTTATTGCTTCTAACTTGTTCAATAGTGAGCTTTTTAGGATACTCAATATTATCCATTCGAGAATAAAAAAATTCACTCGCTTTTGATTCTTTTTTGTCCTCAAAAAATATTAATTCGTTTTTTTGTTTTAACTCTTTCTTTTTTTGTTTTTCTTGTTTTAAATTTAACATTTTAATTACATATCAGATGCGGGTCTGACTTTTTTTCAGTGGCGGCATCAGTTGTAATATCCTGCTTGTATCAGGTCATTTTGCTATTATATATTTAGAATATTTTTTCTAATCCAATATTATTTTTACCGTATTAGTGATTTTTGTTATCATTCCTTCATGACTTTTCATTTCGATATCCTGATACGAACCTTCTTGTAAAATATCCACCATTTTCTTTTTAGGATTTTGTGATTTTGTGAGCTTTAACCTTTTCATTTTTTTATCCAAAAAATTAATGGATATTGTATCATAGTTACCAGAGTGGATTAATTCCATTAATCTAATTTCATTTGGTTCTAATAATTTTAAATTTTGTAATAAATAAACATAATTTTTATCTACTAAAAAATCTTTTATAATTGACGAAATAGAAATACTAATATACGATTCAGATAATTTTAATTGTCTAATTTCAAGTTCATATTGTTCCTCTAATCCTTCATGCCAAACTGCTATTCTTCCACTCTTAAATAAAACTAAACTAATTGGGTTTTTTTCGACTATAGAAAGAAGTATTGCGACAAAGAAATTAGTAATTATCGATTCTACTTTTTTCATTATAGTTTCTTCATACAAAATAACATTAAATAATTCATCTTTTTCCTCCTCCGAACCGTTTATTTTCTTACTAATTTCGGGAATGTTTTCCTTTATTTTAGTTAAATGTGGTTTTAAATCAAAAGGACTGAATAATTCTTCTTTTACTTCCTTAATGATTTCAATTGGAATACCAATATCCCGCATTTCAGCGATTACTCTTATCCAGACATAATCAAGGAAACTGAAATTTCGCCATTGTGATTCATTTTCTCTCTGTGAATTTAAGATTCCTTTTCTGTCCCAATAATTAATATTAGTGTAGGTTACGCCAACATCTTTCGGGCTAAATATTTCTTTAGTCAATGAAAGTGCTAATTCACCCATCCTTTTAAGGCTATTTTCTCCAAAATATGGGTCAAGAATTAATTTCTGCATTAAGGTTAATTATTAATTTGTGTAAAGATACATAATAATATTAATATGAAAGCATAATTAGGGGGCGATTTATAAAAGACAGTATAGTAAGAGGCACGAGAAATGTTTATCAATATAATTTTTTGGACTCTATAAAACACTTACAAGCGAAGAATCAATAATTCAATGCTTGAATCAGACTAAAGAAATAGTAGAAGTGAAACCCAACTCGATTTGTTATAATTTTAGAACAATGATGTAAAATCTTGGAGATTTAGGAAATGGAGTTATATTTTGGAAGCACAAAATTTAAAGGAAAAACAAAGAGGGATTATATGAATACGAATTATTAAGGAAGTTCAAGTAATGTGTTAAGGTGCATTTAGTTTTACTTTTTAACTTAGAATGAACTTTCCTACTATCACAAGAAATAATCGCTGTTCATCGATTTATTTCTTTAGTAGAAAAATTACAAAAAAATCACCATTGTTATTTATAACTAGAAAACAAGGGGACAATTGGTATTTAAGTTTTTAATTATCTTTTTTTTACAAGAAACCAGTCCAATAACACGTTTTTTCTTGATATGTCTTAATATTTACGTGTAATCACTTCTTGTTATTAGAAATTGTTTTCTATTACGCGAATGAATGATTATTTTAATATAAAATGTTGAAATAAAAAACAGAATTGTTCTTATCATGGACTTTTTTTTATAAAAATCTGACGTTTTTTGGAGACCCTTCCAAAATAAATTGCACAAAAAAACACAAGTGAGAAGATGACTTGTGTTTTTTTTGAAAAATGGTTTCCTTTATTTATAGGCTTTGAGTTGGGTTATGAACAATTTTGTCTACCTGAATCGAGTAGAGATAAAAATCCCTGATTCAGGCAGATAAAATACCTGATTCAGATTTGGAAGATGAGGTGAAAGGAATCTAAATTTGTAGACTTATAACTCCCAAAAAGGAAGAATTTGAAAATGGGCGAAAAAAAACAATGAAATATTATACTAACTTCATAAGATTATATAAAGAATTGGGTATTGTATCGAAGGTGATAATGCTAGTTTTATTAGTTGCTTTGGCGGTTAGTTTTGGTTTTACTTGTGTGATGATATTAAAATTAAATTCTATTAAATGATGAAAAAAAGGAAGAAAAAGAGGTGAAAATGGTCTAAGTGAATCACGTATTTTACTACGTGATTTACGTATTTTTTGATTAGTGTTGAAATGCCTTTTTGAATGGAATGAAAAAAAAGATTGTTGATATATATAGAGTGATGTTTGGAGTAAAAGGGTTTTCGGATGGGGTGATATTTTTGAGGGCGATTGTGTTTATTGTGCTGTTGGTAGTGTGCATGGGTTTGCTGATGTATGCTGCGGGGAATATTATACTAATGTTAAAAATAAAGAATCATAAATTTTAAAATCAAATAATAATAGGAACAAAAAAATAATTACTAATTTTAAACAAAAAAACATGAAAAAAATCCTTACTCTATTATGCCTGACAATTTGGAGTTATGCAGGTAAAGCGCAGTGTAGTTGTGATTCTCTAGCCATAGAAGTGCGCGATCCACTCCATGCTTACAAAATATTTGCAGGACAAAATGCTCAATTAATTTTTCGATTAACGAATAATAGTGTAAATGCGATACATAGCCTTTTTGTTAATCTAGGGCATAATAGTAATTTTTATTTATACGGCTATCAATTAAATAGCATAGACAGTATTGATGGTTCGTGCTCTTGTTTGTTACCATTAAATGATACAGTATTAGTTTTAGATTCTATAAACATTTTATCCGGTAATTCGGCTTTCCTTCACATTTGTTTTAGGGCCTCCTGTACTAGTGATTCATCGGCTAATTTAGATTTACCATTTATTTTTACTTATGGTTGTGACAGTACTGTTAGTTGTAGCGCATCTATACCTATTCCTCCGAACTTTTCAATAGCTGGGGGAGGAACGCCACATTTATCAGATACTGCTGTTACCAATGCAATGCTTACAGGTTACGGACTCCCTTGGGTACTAAATTCAAGCAATAGCCATTGTAGTGCAGTGGGAGATACTGCGACAATGGGCATAAAATATACGAGTACTGGAGGAACGACAAGCGAACAACCTGGATTAAAAAATGTGTTGAAAATAAAATGTTATTTTGAAACGTATGATGAATTTGGGACAATTGACTCTACTTCGTTTAAAATACTGCGCACTACGGACAACACTTTAGTTTCAATACCAGACGGACTTAGCACGGTATATAATGGAGTTGGAGTTAAATATTATGAAATAGATTTTACTAAATTAGTAATGATTGGCAGCGATTCAATTCCTTTTGGCTCAAACACACTAAAAGATTTAGACCACGATAGCATAGTAGATGATCTTGCAGAAGGTAAAAATTTTATGTTATTCTTTACTTATAAGTATCAAAATGGCTGTCCAATTACATTTAACAGTGTGAACATATCAAAACACTTTTTAATAAAAAACATTGAAAAGTTCAATAACCAATGCAATACTTTAGATTCTGTGTTCACAATTGATTCGTTGCATGCCACCAAATTTAAGCTTACAGATTTCGAGAGAGATGATTTTTACGGAGTGCAATTTGACTATACAGCGAGTGAGTTAACTCCAGCTACCTTATCCGCTCCTGCCGATGTTGATGTAAATGTAAACCCTCAAATAAAAATACACCTATGCCCTGAATTTGCTGAGATTTTGAGACCAGATAATTTTTATTTTAAATGTGATTCGGGTTATTACCTTACACGGATTGTACTACCTCCAGGTTTTCATCTCGACAAACAATATATTCACGACACTCTTACTGGTTTTTATGATAGTATTAATATAGTTACCAGTGTTGCGAATGCCTGCAATGGCGGTCCCTTAGACACCCTCATGTCTTATATTAGCGAAGATACAGCCACCAGTTGTGCTAATCCAGGAGTTGTAACCATTAAAATAATTCCTCGAAGCGCCTGCATCCCTTATCATAATTTCTCTATACCATGTTTTGATGTTCCATTATTTCTTAATTGTGATACCAGTGTTTGTCATGTGCTCAATTACCCTGATTCTACAAGTAAATTTAAAGATACAGTAGAATATGTTTGTTGCCCTAGGTGTATTAATAAACTGACATCTGCCAGTGGTATAACAAATACTCATTGTCATGGACCATGTGCAACATCAAGTCCATTTAGTACCACTTCTCCATTTATATTTAATCGGACTACTTTGGGCTGGCTAAATACAAATGGAGCGCTGGGTTACGACTGCGCAAGCATTATACCAGCAGCTACAGTTCCCATTAATTCAATGATACGACTGAACAGGGCGTATCCAGGAGATGCTATGGAAGCAAAAATGCAGGGAGACTTTACTGGTGATGGGGCTTATTATGATAGTATTTATTTTAGGATAAA
The DNA here is from genome assembly GCA_903926385.1 of uncultured Bacteroidota bacterium. Lineage (GTDB taxonomy): Bacteria > Bacteroidota > Bacteroidia > 2-12-FULL-35-15 > 2-12-FULL-35-15 > 2-12-FULL-35-15. The sequence goes on along the minus strand of CAIYIS010000063.1, from coordinate 18,969 downwards.
ATATAACGACCTTGGTATTAATAGCGGCAGTCACTCTATTTTTGATTTAGATCAATTCACTTTAAGTACAATCACTGTGAGTGGTTTCTCAGCAGGTTCGGGCATTCCAAATCCTTATATTGATACACTTTCCCCTTCCGATTTTGTACCATTTTATGATAGTGTTTCTGATGAGGACAAGATGAAATTTCATTTGCGAACTAGTTTTATTCACGACACTTTGCTTATTGCTAACAGAGCTGGAAGTGCTTATCATCTCACTGCCGATATTCATTTAGTAGTAAAATCCACAAATGTGCATAATCCTCACATAGCACCTGTGTCAGGATGCACGACTTTCTTTTCGGGAGGACGACATCCGCTAATTAATTTAAGAGAAGAACTAATGGGCGAAAAAGACACAACATTTTATCGTTCCTGCGATAGTTGGGGAGCAAACGATACAATATTACAACCTTCTGCCAGATTTGAATTTGGAGGGGTGGCAACAACTTGTTCGCAATTTAACCTTCCTTTAACCTTTTACAGCACAAGTGCACTTTTCAGTATTCATGGTGGAGACGATTTTCCACACGAATACAGACCGTATTCTAAATTAAACGATAACCTCATGGTTATCGTTCCACCAGGTTACCAATATTTAAGTGCTGATTTTGCTACTGTGCTTGATGGTTATAGTGGTGTTCCCGGAGATAATTACTTTAGTTCGGCAGGTGTTCATTGGAGTTCTGTTGTTTTAGATACCCCGTTGGTGGCGCATGATACTTTAATATTTAATGGACTTAATGGAAATTGTTTCCCATTATTAGATACAAAGTCTTTTTTCAACAACCCATCACAATATAGAGTAACAATACATTTTCAACCCGATTGTGATGCACCTGCAAGCACAGAATTTAAAGTAATAACAGGTTATACTGAAACGATACAACATCAAGATACTGCTTATACAAATTACTATACTAACAAAACTACAATTAGCCAAAACAAAACTGTAACACATTCTCCATTTACGTTGTCGTTTACTCCCGTAGCATCAACCAATATGTATACAGCTGGCTCTACGATTACAGGGGCTTTTCAAATTTGTACTCCCGATAGTGCAGTACATTTTCCTTTTCTTATCATTGTGCCTCACTCTTCATTTTTTACAGGGTTAACTTTTCTGGATAGTATCAGAGGGTGGACTTCGTGGCACACACTTACACTTCATCATGGAATGACTCAAGACACAGTTGTATTCGACCCAGTAATAATGGACAGTTGTGTTAATTTTAAAGTAATCGGTTTTTATAATGGACTAGCCTGTTCCACTCAATTAAATGCTTCTGATAGTTTATTTCATGCCAACCTGTTTCTAGATTTGAATTACGGCTGTACAGCCACTGGACCTCAGTGTCTGATTAGTCACAATACTTTGAACTTTTTAATTACACCTACAATAATAGATACAATACCTAATATTATAGTAAGTAACGATACTATATGTCCGGGCACAGTGGCTACACTTACCGCATCAGGGGCTATGAGTTATTGGTGGTCGACTACCGATACTTTAAATACAATTTCTGTGAGTCCAATCTCTAGTGCAACATATACAGTTATTGGTAGTAATCATGCATGCAGAGATACAGCATCAGCAACTGTCAAAGTAAGACCGAAACCAGATATTAAAATAATAGATATTTGGAAGGGCTGTTTTCCATCACCTCTTACCCTTATAGCTTCGGGCTGTAGTTCGTATACATGGAGCGCACCTATTGTTTCGCATTCTGTATTAGGTGATACTGCTTATTATAACATAACTGACACAACAACTTTTACAGTTGTAGGGATTGATTCTTTTGGATGTTTGGACACAACTAGAATTACAATTAAAGGAATGCCTTGTGAGGTGAGTTCTACAGGTGATGATCGTATTTGTTTGGATGACTCACGAACAGGTGTCAATTTAGGAAATAGACATGGTTCATTAACTCTGCATGTTGATTCTGTTTCTAATATTATTCCTAATTTAGGAACTTGGGCAACTAGTAGCGGAGGTAATGTATATGTAAGTTCAAAGCAATTTTCAATAAACGGAAGTTTTTATGTGGATGGAAATTTAGTGATTAAAGATTGTGATATAAAACTTGGGCCATTGTCTGAAATTGTTTTAATGCCTAAGGATACTTTAACAATTTTAGGTTCGTACTTAAGAGGATGTGATACATTATGGGATGGTATAAAAATGAGTGCAAACAATGAAAAGGTAATAATTAGAAATTCATTTATAGAGGATGCTATTTATGCAGTGAATGATTTAAAAGGAGGAAGATATGATATAGATAGTACGGTGTTTAATAAAAACCATATAGGTATGCTCATTGACACCTATTCAGGAAACATGCAACCGAATATGGATTATAATGTGCATCACAGCATTTTTACATGCAGACATATTGATTCGCTATATTGGAGTATGCCTGTAAATACCATTGCTCGTACCATATTGAATAATTACCATGTAAATAATAATGTATGCACTTACTCGAAAGATTGGATTAAAATACCACATGTTATGCAACGAAGTTTTGCTGGAATAAAAGTACAGAATATTACTTCTGCAACCTCGTTTATTCAGTTTGGCGATACAACTTTTAATTATAAAGACAATGTTTTTGATTACATGGATTACGGAATACAAGTAAGCACGAGCAATGCGGCAATTTACAATAATGAATTTGAGAATTGTGGACATATCAGTAAAGAAAGAGATTTGAGTGGAACGGCAATATACGCAGCGCAGAAAGGAAGTAACTATAAATTGATAGTTGGTGGATTGGGCACAGCTTCTTCGTATCTGCCAAATTCGATAGATACCTGTACTATTGGGGTATATTGCAAAAATTATAATGCTGATATTATAAAAAATAAATTTGAGAATATTAATAGTGAAGGGGTGTATATTGATGCAAGTACAAATAAAACTATTAATATTGTAGTCAATAATATGAAAACAATGGCAGGCGGAGTTTATGCAAATGATTTTGGTAGTTGTACAACTACTATAGCTGATAATACGATAAGAGTTGACGGTGTGATGGGAGGTTATGGAATATATACAGGTGACCCAATGCCTGTGGCAACTGGAAGTTTGAATATTAAAAATAATAGAGTAGATTTAGAAAAAGGTGTTATTGGTATTTTTATGCGAGGAGTACATCATGGAGTAATAGAAGCTGACACCGTAAACTTTTTATCAAATTCGTATCCTACAGCTTCAATATGGTGGGGAATAAAAACAGAATACAGCGATAAGGATACGGTTAGAGATAACATAGTGCAACAATATAATATGGTAACTCCGAATAGTGTAATGTCGAAAACATTGATAGGAATAAGTGTTGACAGATGCGTGCAAAGCCAGGTTTATAAAAACAATCTCATTAGAATGGGAAGTGGAATAGTTGGAATTAGTAGTTGTAATAATAGTATGTTGGCGTGTAATAATCTTGATACTTGTTATTATGGATTTAAGTTTACTAGTGCGAATATTGGACAGCAATTTCCTTATGGCACTGCGGTTCCTTCAGGTAATGTATGGACTAATATTACAGGATCTTTTGGTTGGATAACAGGAACTGTAACGCCTACTTCATACTGGTATGGAGACTTTCCATTGTTTTCTAATTCAGGAGTTATTGGAGATTCAATACTAATTACGAGTAATTTAGATTCTTGCAATTCATATCATGTTCACGAAGGTGGAGGTAGTGGAGAGGAACGCGAAAAAAAATTAGGGAAAATTATAAGAGGTGAAAATATTTATGATTCGTTAGGTACTGAATTTAAGTTAAGAGATTCGGTGTATGCATATAAAACTTTGAAGGCGGATACAACATTACTGACTTTAGGAACTACAGATGATATCCTTTATCAAAAATTTTATGACAGCACGAAAACCAAAAACATAGGTAGCTTTCAAAAAGTGGTGGCTTATGTAAAAGATGCTACTCAAACCGATACCACAGCAGCAATTATTACAAATCAGAACATACCAACAAGGTGTAGTATAGAAGAAAATCAGAAATTGGTTAATTCTATTTATTTAAATGAAATCAGGCATAATGCAGATAGTTTAGGAAATTATGAAGATAGGTATAAATACGACAGTTCGGAAATAGCACAGTTACAAAATGTGGCGTATCAAAATCCTATAAAAGGAGGTGATGCTGTATTTATGGCTCGCATCATGCTTTTTATTGATGTTATAGATTTGGAAATGACAAAATCATTAATTATTCATCTTACAAAGCCTGACCCACACCAAGTAGAAATTTACAAATTGTATCCTAATCCAAATGATGGTGTAATGCAATTTACATATTTATTAAATGAAGGTGAAACTGGTTATTTGAAAATTTATAATTCGCAAGGCCAAAAAGTTTCAAGTTATAAGTTGTTAAATGGAGCAACGATTTTAAATATAAACGAAAAACAATTGATGAATGGAGCTTATTTCTATATAGTTTATGTTAACAATGAAAGAGTATTTGCTGATAGATTTATAATTAATAAATAAATGGTGAGAATTTTTAAAATATCCATTTTTATTGTTTTACTGATTTTAGTGCAGTTTCTAAAGGCTAATTCGCAAAATCTCGTTCCTAATCCTAGTTTTGAGCAAATTGACACATGTTATTTTTTTTCAACAAATTGTGGTGGAGGAGTAAGTAGTGGCAAAGTTTTATTTTGGGATTCACCTACCGGTGCTACTTCAGACCTTTTTATGTTATGCTCTTCTGCACCTTATTGTGATGTTCCAACTAATTATGCAGGTTATCAAAATGCACATACAGGTAGTGCTTATGTTGGAGAAGAAATTTATCTAGCAACGGGCAACAATAGAGAGTATATCCAATCACGACTTGATAGCGTATTAAAAATCAACCATAAATATTGCGTAAATTTTTATGTAAATTTATCTAATGTAGGAGCGCTTGCTAGTAATAATATAGGAATGTTTTTTTCTAATACCCATACTAATATTGGTGCTACAAATCTTTCTTTTTGCACTCCTCAAATTCTTGATACAGCTATTATAACTGATACAACAAATTGGACATTAATTTCTGGTGAATACATTGCATTAGGAGGAGAGCAATATATTATAATTGGTAATTTTAATGCGAATGCTACTACAAGCACAATTGCTGTAAATAATAGTACAGAATCATTTTATTATATAGATGATGTGAATGTATGGGATTGTACAGGAAGTGGGTTAGGGATAACCGAGGCTTCCGAAAGTTTGGATTTGAAAATTTCTCCTAATCCTACTAGTGGTATTTTTACAATTAATACAAGTGGAATGAAAATAAAGGAAGTGAAAGTGATGGATGTGGTGGGGAAGGAAATAATGGTTAGAAAAGTAAATGAGGGAAGCACAACTATTGATATTAACGGAATGGCAAAGGGGGTGTATTTTGTGAGGGTGATGGATGAAAAGGGGAATGTAAGTGTGAGGAGGATAGTTAAGGAATAAAATATTTTCACTTTTTTGAAACTTTTTCATAATCTCAACGTATAATGGATATATAAACAAATTTAAAATTTAAAAATATGAAAGTAGTTAATCAAGATTTAGTAATCGTTCGTGGAATTAATGATACATGGATGAAAGAGAATTTTTCGCAAATGTGGATTGGATTTGGAGGTTCGCCTATTGGAGTTCCAACCGAAGACGCTTTTTTTGTAGGGCTTTATATTAAAGCCCCTGTTTCGGGAATAAAATACATTGGAGTAGTTTCTGAAATTGAAAGGTACAAAGAAGGGGCTGATTTTTATTTAAAGGCAATAATTGAACTTCCAACAATAATAAAACCGGGTCATGCAATAAGGAAACATGAATATTGGAATATTAATAATATGGGGCTAACAGCAAATCAAATTAGCCATTTAAGAGCAACTATAAATTTTTAAAAATTGAGGAGAGACCGAAAATCCTTTAAAGAGTAGGGAAATAAATAAATAAATCATGACACAACAACAATTTTTGCAAGGTTTCTACTGCAAAGCGGACATTCAAAATCAAGGTAACGTAAACCTTGTAATTACAACAGAAGCTATCAGACGAAGCGATAGCAAAGTAGTAGACAAAGTTAGAACATCAATTGACATTCAAGAAACCCGACATTGGATTAATGACAGTCAATCTATGATATCAGCAACACCTTGGGATTGGAATAAATTAATTGATCAAGCGAAAAGAGCGCAATTAGACTATTTTGCTCAGAGAGCACCTATCGAAAATTATTTTCCTATGGACAGTTCTATAGATACATCAAACATGTATGAATAATGCCAATGCATTATTTAGCGCATTTATGTTTTTTGCTATCACACAAGAATAAAAAACAGAAAAAAATTTGAAACTCCGAGCAGAGATGTTCGGAGTTTTTTTATGTGGGGTGTTGTGACTTTGGAGACTAGAGGGACGATTTGGAAAGGAATATGTCACCCCTAGCGGGGTTTTGAGGGGAGGGGGGATTGATTTACCAAGGGTTTCACCCGTGGCTACCAACATATCACCCCTAACGGGGTTGGAAAAGGAAGCTCCGGGCAGAAATGTTCGGGGCTTTTTTTGTGAGTGTTATTATAGTATAATTGTGAAAGCAACAAGTGATAAAGGGATTTTGGGAATCAATCAAACGATTGACGGGATTGATTTCGAAAACTGAATCCACTGTTTTCAGTAACACAAAAGCCCGGGACAAAATTACAAAAAACTAATCAAAAACAAATGGAATACTATTTTGAAAAAGGGTGGGATAAAAGGGGAACACCAACAGGGACGAAAAAAAAGTATCAACTATTTTGGAAAAGGTCACCGAGTCCTGTTTTTCCCCCTTCAGGTTTAGGGAGTGCTTCCATGTATAACCGACTTGAAACCTGTGGAAACCATCGAGGTGTTCTAGCACCCAAAAAAGTTGATACCGCGACAAAATTACAAAAAACTAATCAAAAACAAAGGGAATACTATTTTGAAAAAGGGAGGGGATTTTTTTATGGAGACATATTAATATTATATTTGTGAGGTGAAAAAATAATATGTTGTGGCGGGACGCCACAGGATAAGAAACACGAGGGAAAGATGCTCGCTTTTGCGGGTATGGAGGTGAAATATTAATGGAACACAAACGCTTTGAAAAATGAAGATACTAATAGTTTTGTGTATACTGTATTGTGGGATAGGTAATACATTATTGGGGCAGGAGGTGGATTACAGAACTATGAGAAAACAACTCTCGACACTTTCGTGTGGAAAGGTGGACAGTGTAAGTGTGTATGAGACGAAGTTAAAACTTGAGAGCATGGATACAACCAAGATAGTAAAGGATTTGGATTATTATTACAGAGACTTGGCTTGGTGTTTTTACCGCAACTTTATGTTGCATTATGACACGACTTATTTGAAGTTAGATATTTTGAATTATACCAAATCGCTTTATCATAAACCGCAGAATACACAGGCTTTGTGGGGTGTTCTGTTTGGTTATTATAAGTTAGGGGATTGTTTGAATGGTAAAAAGTATTTGGATTTGTACTTGAAATATGCGGATGCTAAAGAGGTTAATAATGAACAAATAGCAAGATTGAGAAAAAATTGCGAATAGGAGAAATGGTAAGGTGTAAAAATAATATGGGTATGTTTGCAGGTGGAAAACACCTGCAAAGGTGAAAGGAAATAAATGAAATACCAACAGAGTAGAAAATTAAAAGGCACATGAGGAAATTGATTTTTTTAGCGACTACATGTATAGTAATTTATTCTGCGAGTTGTAAAAAGGAAAAAGATATTATTGATGTAGTCAATATTCATGGGAAGGTTAATAATTTGTGTAATGATTCCGGGATGGCAAACATTACTGTAAAATTTGTAAGTCAAACTTCAGGAGGAGGTGATGTAGTGAAAACAATTAGTGATTTAAATGGCAATTTTTATTTTTATAATGTTTCTATAAATCACAATTCAGGTATAAACTACTTTTTGAATATTGAAAGTAAAAGTGGTACTGGGGATATAGGTTTTACTGGGACAACAGAGCTTATTAATAAGGATAACGTAAACCTTAATTATGTTTTAAATGTAGTGCCTTTTTTCGATTACTTAATAGTCAAAATGCAACCTCCTGTTGCTGTTGTGACACCAGACACATTCACTGTACGAATGGAACAAAGAATAATTCACAAGAATTTGCCTGACCAAATAAATACATTTCTTGTTTCTTCAGGTTGGGTTCAACCAGGTTATCCTAGTTATTCAGACCATTACTGCTACGGTTATCCAATGGGAAAATGGTATTTGGAAACTGACAAATTCAAAAATGGAATTCATTCAATAATTCATGATAGTATTTATATGAACTGGGGTGCAAATGCTACTTATATTGTGCCATGGTGAAAATAAACTATAAAATAAATCATCAGATTATTATGTGTTGTGGCGGGACGCCATAGAAAAGACAACACGAGCGAAACACGCTCGCGTTTGCGGGGAGAAATAAAATGAAAAACAAATTCTACATAGCGACAGTGATACTGATATTGGTTTCGGTTAGGATTTGTGTTGCGCAAACGGCATACATAACGAATATCTATTCTACGGTAAGTAGCGTGTCGGTAATTGATGTTGTCACAAACACATTAGTAGATACGATTCCTGTGGGGGTAACTCCTGTAGGGGTAACTGTGAGTGCTGATGGTAGCAGGGTATATACTGCTAATTCGAATAGCAATACAGTTAGTGTAATAAGTACAGCTACCAATACTGTTTTGGCAACAATTCATGTTGGTGATGGGCCACAGGGTGTGGTGGTGAACTCTGATGGAAGCAAGTTATATGTGGCGGTTAGTTGGGAAAATACAGTACTTGTTATAAATACTGCTACCAATGCGATTATTGACACTATTGCTGTTGGCAATCATCCTTACAATGTATGTATTACTCCTGATGATAGTAAAGTATATGTGTCGAACAATGGTGATAATTCTGTAAGTGTTATTAATACTACCACTAATTCGGTGTCTGCTTTAATTGGTGTAGGTATTCAACCATACGGATTGGCAGTGACACCTGATGGAAGTAAGGTGTATGTTTCGAACGTTTATTCTCAATCTGTAAGTGTAATTAGTACTATTACAAACTCTATTATTACAACAATAATGGTAGGTGAATATCCTCTTGGAATATGTGCAAGCCCGGACGGAAACAGAATATATGTTACCAGTGGGTATGATAATGCAGTTTATATAATAAAGGCGTCAACAAATGCTATTGTTGATACTATTCCCGTTGGTTATTATCCTTATGGTATATCTGTTACTCCTGATGGCAGCAAAGTGTATGTAACGGATTATGCAATAAACCAAGTAAGTGTAATAGATGCCGCAACAAAAACAGTTTCGGCTACTCTCACGGGATTTTACGGGCCTATTTCGATGGGTAATTTCATTTCATCGTGCACCCATTCAGCAGGTGTAAATTCGTATGATAGCGAATTGGAAAACGTTTTTATCTATCCAAACTCAACAAGCGGACAATTTACAATAACACTACCCGCAAACGATGCAAAAATAAAGATTACTGACCTTCTGGGAAAAGAAATTAAAACAATAAACATAAGGGGTAAACAATGTGTGATAGATAAAGGAGAAATGGAAGCAGGGATTTATTTTGTGAGCATAGAGGATGAAAATAAAAATGAGGTGAACAGAAAAATAGTAATTGAATAATGCGGAATAGATAAGTTTGTGAAATGGATTAAAAAACTCCGGGCAGCAATGTTCGGAGTTTTTTTTGTGAAAGTGAGTAACCTCCAAACTCGCAAAAGAGCGAGTTCGGAGGGGAGAAATATGTCACCCCTACGGGGTTTTGAGAGGTGGTGGGGATTTGATTAACCACGGGTTTCACCCGTGGCTACCAACATATCACCCCTAACGGGGTTGAAAGTAAACTCTGGGCAGAAATGTTCGGAGTTTTTTTCGTGCTTACTTAAAGGTTATTGGAAGAAATGCGCTGACTAATTGCACCCGATAGAATAGGAAACTCCGAAGTGTTTAGGCACTTCGACAAGCTCAGTGTAACGGTAAGCCGGGGCAGACTTGGAACGGATAGCAGGAGAGGGGAGAACGAAGTTTGATAAGGATGGGATTTTATCAGTTTCAAAATTAAAATATTGTTTATTGGATTAATTTGTTTACATTCGTTGCATGAAATAAATGTTTACGTATATGAATGATGTTTTAAATACTATTAATGCTTTTGTTTTTCATAGCTACGAAAAATTGCTAATAAGTGTTAAAACAGCTATAAATAGCGTAACAGGCAGTGATGAAGTGATTGAAATTTTAAAGTATTGAAAGCCTTTGAGTAAGAACTCAAAGGCTTTTTTTGTTGGGGTTGGGAAGACTGAAAAAAAAAGGAAAAACGAAAAACTGAAATACAATGAATTATTTTAACCACATTTCTTCACATCCTCCCCAGCGTATTTTGTTCTAAGTATGTTTAAGTTTTAAAATTTAAATTAATCAAAATAATACTTTATAATATGAAAAAACTAATTTACTTATTTACTCTGGTACTTATTAGTATGGCGGGTAAAGCTCAAACAAATAATATGAATTATGATTCTTTAAGCATTAGGTTTTGTGGAAGTTCGCCTAGGTTTGCTGATTCGATCGCAAGATTTAGTCTCAACAGAAATCCATTAACTATTTATACGCCAGCGGCAACACTAGTTTGTGGTCACTTTACATTATATTTTGATGATATTCAAGGCAGTAATACTGTTGGTTTCAATGATGCTACTTATGGTCTATCAAGGCGTAATTGCCTCTGTAGTACTCTACAGTACATCGAAACTGTACTTGACATTCAAACTACAGACCAAATTGAAATTGAAGTTGGGTGGTCCACCAATAATAATGGTTCTACTTTCTTGGCTCAAGCTTCGCCTTATTTCCCAAGCGGATACTTAAGCAATACACCTGGAGTTTACGTCCCACTGTCTCTTCAACATATAATGAGTGGTTCAGATCCTGATGCCAGTCAATTTGATGGGATGATCGTTTATAATTTTAGTACCGCACATCCTCTATCAAACGATTGCAGTACTTTGCCAAATTGTACCAATGTTTCTTATGATTTAGCAACGGTCTCATTACACGAACTTACCCATGCTTTAGGATTCCTATCTTTAATGGGAGAAGATAGTAATCATAATCTTGTGGGTTCCGGTATTTCGCCTTATATGTTTACCACGTTTGATGATAAATTTTTGTATTACGGCAGCACTCCTCTAGTCCCTGGTACTTTGACAAAACTTATGGTAGGGGGAATGCTTAATTCAGCGTTGCCAACACTTTTGAATATTGCTTCATCAAATCAAATCTGGTTACTTGATGGTAGTCCAGATTTTAATAATCAACCCATTTTTTCTAGAAGTCCATATCAATTGGGTACTTCATTATCTCATTTTGAAGTTTCTAATTCAGTTGGACGTAATTTTGATTCCCCTGGTTTTGTACCTGATTACGTTATGGGACCTTCATTAAGCACTTGGCAAACACGAAGAGAATATTCTGCCCAGGATGTAAGGGCTTTAAATATATTAGGTTATAATATTAAAACCACTAGCCCACTTTATGCCTGTATTAATAATCATATTCCATTTACCATTGGGCCTATTTATTCAATCAACCACAATTATCCCGATGACCCAATCGGATTTGGAATCAACCCTAATTTAGTGAAACAAACATATCAAGGATCTGCTATAAATTGTAATCATCCAATAACAATAGATCTTGGAAGTGAACTTCTGGCTTTGCATGACCAAGACAATGGAGACCCTATTAAAGTATATTATGACCCTAATACATCTATGTACAATATATGGAACATAAGGGGATGCAGTGATGGAGGTAATAATTATAACCAACTTACTATTTCTCCCGGAATGGGAGCAAATGGAAGCGATAAAATTACATTTACTCCAAGAAATGATTTTTGGGGATTGGCTCAATTCGGATTTCAATTATATGATGGAAAAGAAAAAGGGACACGCGCTATTTATTCGATTTATGTTGGTAATGGAACGTGTTATAGTCCCGGTTCTAATCTTATTATGAACGGGGATATGGAAATAGGAACCGAATTAAAGGTAAACGGTGATGTAAATCATTATTTTGATTATCTTTCTGAAAGCTATAATCCAATTGCCCCTTCACCGGACACTTGGCATTGGTATGATATTGATGGATTTTATCATTTTTTAGGAGGTACTTCCGATGGATATGTCAAAGATTCCTACAGTTGTAATTTTGGTGAGGTGTCATACTCCTATAGTCCGGGAAGTACCCCAGCAGCAGCGAATGGAACATCAGGAACCTCCTATGGATTAAATAGATATATTGGTAAAATTAATAGTGAGCAAATTTACACTACAACTACAGAGCCTTTATTGGCGTGTCATTCTTACAATCTTGAATTTGATATGTCTGTAATTGTTAATAATGAAAATGTCAATGTAACTATACAAGGTATTCCTTCGCTTTATTCAGGTCCAATTTATTCAGTAAATTCAACTATAACTGAAACAGGCGCGGTGGGTACGTGGCAACACTTTATCATCCCCTTTACCATTAGTAGTGGAATATCTCCTATTAATTTTCTGAAATTATATACAACTCCAACACCGACAAATTATTCTAATTATTATTACGACAATTTCAAATTAACCGATGTTACTACTAATCCACCTCCACCACCTACAGTTACCATTTCCCCAAGCAATACAATCTGTTCTGGGCAATCGGTTTCGGTTACAGCAAATGGATTCACAAATTATGTTTGGACTGACGGGGTAACCACTACTACATCGAATCCTTTAATTACAAGCCCTACTGTTTCTACTTTATATACTGTTATAGGTACAACTGGAGGGTGCTCAAGTTCAGCCACAGTTCCAATTACAGTAAGCCCTTTACCTATAGTAGGCATAATCCCTCCCGCTTCTACAACAATATGTACGGGTACACAAATAACACTTAGCGGGACAGGTGCATCGAGTTATTCATGGTCGGGCGGTATTAATAACGGGGTAGCTTTTACACCTTCTGTAGGCACACATAATTATACTGTTACTGGAGTGTTAAATGGTTGCAGCAACACCGCAAGCATTACTATAACGGTAACTCCAGCAATTGCTTTAAATGTGAGTACAACAACAAATTGCAATACAGGTGCCACGACCTTAATTGCAAGCGGGGCTAATACTTATGTCTGGTCACCGTCAACAGGATTAAGCAATCCTAATATTGCTAATCCAGTTGCAAATCCTACAGTAACGACAACTTATATTGTTACGGGTACTACCGGAAATTGTACTGCTACGGCTACAGTTACTGTTAACCCACTGCCAAATTGCGCGATAAACAGCACGGTGCTTCATCCTTATAACTTGACAACAAATTACGCACAAACTTTAGTATCCGCTAATTCAGGCAACCCTAACATTACTGGTTGGGATATAATTATGAATGGAGATTTGGATATTAATACTCCAATTACTTTTACTGATTGTAATATTATTATGGCTAATAATACTAAAATAATCTTAGAAAAAGACTTAGTAATCACCAAAGGAACTCATATTTACAACTGTTGCGGTATGTGGGATGGTATTTATGTTCCTTCTCCGTGGAATTTAATTATTAATGACAATTCTCTGATAGAAGATGCTAAACATGCGGTTGTTTCACAAAATGGAGGTAAATACGGCATAAATACCGCTATATTTAACCAAAATTATACCACTATCGAAGTTCAGCAATTTGGCTCTGGCACTCATCCCGGCACGATGACGAATTCGGTTATTACATGCAGAAATATTCCAAGTTCCCCTATTCATCCAATTTTGACTAATGGTGTAAATCCTTCCGTTTTTACGTTAAAATCCAATTTAATTTCAACTAATCCTTACCCCACATGCGCTATGCATCCGAATTACACAAATCTAAAGAGTGTTTACGGAATCTATGCAACTGATGTAGCATTATTGAACATAGGTGATGGGTCATCGGCAAGTAATAATAACACCTTTGATAATTTAAATATTGGAATTTATTTAACAAGAACAAATTCTGTAATATATAATAACACTTTTCAAAATATTGTATCTGTAACTGGGGCTTCAAGTGCAAGTAACCTAGCAATATTTGGAACAGGCACGGGGCCAACAGGAGGATATAGTGTCACGATTGGTAATGGAACTCAAAATTCAGCAAACAACTTTAGTAATACATTTAATAACGTATATAGCGGCGTGTATATCTTGTATTATAAATTTAATACTGTTTTGAATAATACGCTAACTAACTTGATTAATACAACTTCCAATGGAAATATGGGAATTGAAATTAATCCATCAAGTAACAATTCTGTTGATATTAATTACAACAGAGTTACCAACTTTAAAACAGGGATATGGCTTTATAGAGATATAAGTGGTAGAATGAATGGTACAAATTCTCACATTGAATCAAATAAAGTTTTTAGTGATGCGACTAACGGTAATGCATATTGTAATCATGCAATTTCGATTACAGACCTTGGTCCAGGGACTCCGTTCTTTATACACCCTGTTAAAATACAATACAACAATATCCAATCCATAAATCAAGGAACATTAATTAATGGAATTGTAGCCACTAATGTTGGTGGTATATTAAGTATAGCCGCAAACTACGATATTGGCAATAATACAGGTATTACTTTATTTAATCCTACATCAAATTCAGGCAGTGGAATAGAAGTGGATAAATGTTATAAAGCAAGTGTAGTTGAAAATTATGATATACATTCGTTTGGCAACGTGGCTCAAACAAATTTAAATTATAAAGGTATTTTTGTAACACTTAGTCTTTTTACTCAGGTGTTTTGTAATAGCATACACCACGTAGGACAAAGTATGACCTTTAAAGACGACAATATGCCAAGCTATGTTTATAATAATACTATGGACCATGGTAAGTATGGTTTGGTATTAGACCAACCAAATGCAAAGATAGGACCACAAGGTAGTTGGAATGGTTCAACAGGGTTGTCTTGCGGAGAAAGTTGGAGTAATTTTATAGCACCCCCAAACGGTTATGATACATATTGTACTAATAGTGCTAATGCAGCATTATCTCCATTATACGGGACGTTTTTAAATCCTACTAATGGTTTTATTGTACCTAGCAATCCTTATTTAAATGGAATATGGTCGTCAACTTCTACTGCGACATATTTAGAAATTCCAACTTTTGCACCTACTTATAATTGCAGTAGCTATCCTATTATTTTCCAATCGCCGATTTTAACACCAAGTGAATTAAAATCTCTTGCTTATGATAGTACAGCGTATGCCATTTATCAACAACAAATACAATATTACAACAAAACAAAAGCCTATGATGTGTTGGATAGTACAGATGCGCTAACACAAGATACAACAGGATTGTTGCAATTATTTTACGACAGTGCTAAAGTAGCAGCTATGGGTAAATTTAAGGATGTAGGAAAATACATAGTTGACAAAGACTATGTAGCTGCAAACACTAAAAATAATGAAGTAACACCAAGCAACGGAGTAGAAGCAAATAAAAAAGCTGTGAACTATTATTATTTATTAAGGTTGAAAGATTCTACTTACCAATATAGCTCTGCTGATTCGGCTGCCATTTATGCCATCGCATCGCAATGCCCATCAGAAGGAGGAGCAGTGGTGTGGGAAGCACGTGTACTATATTATGGAATAGTAAACGACATCATTAACTTTGAAAATGATTGTGAAGCCATTGGGAAAAGTTTGACTCATATGGTAAACAAACCTACTACTCCGATGGACAATTTCAACTTGTTTCCAAACCCTAACAACGGAAGTATGATATTGGTATATCATCTTGTGGATAATGAAAACGGCACATTAAGCATTTATGATTTAGTAGGGAGGGCAATAAGAACCTATCCTGTTAATTCAAAAACTTCTATTCTTACGATTAACGAAAACGAATTAAACGCTGGCACCTATTATTACAGCATTCGCGTTAATGATAAAATAGTAAAAACAGAAAAAATTATTATTATTAAATAGTCAATTTTAAAGCTCTCTTGTACTCATTGTGCAAGAGAGCTTTGTTAAAATTTAATAAAATGAAAACATTTTTCTGTTTCCTGTTTTTCTCAGCTTGTGTTTTTTTAAATACAAAATCACAAAACCTCGTACCCAATTATAGTTTTGAAAATATTACATTTTGCAATGCTGGCGGTGGTCGTATTTATGAAGCCGTTCCTTGGTTTCAGCCTTGTACCTTTGCAGGGAACACAACCAATAGTTCGAGTTCTGATTTGTTTGATACTTGTGCCCTACCAGGCGATGTAGGTATTCCATGGAATGTAGGTGGTTACCAATTTGCGAGAACAGGTCATGGTTATTCTGGGATAGCTATGAGTCTTGACACTTCTAATTATCGCGAATATTTAGAAGTTCCATTAGTAGATACTTTAATTACTAATAATATGTATTGTGTAGAATTTTATGCCTCTTTAGCTGATTCATCCGTAGAAGCAATAAGTAATATTGGAGCATACTTTTCGAATGATAGCTTATTAGACAACTCTCATAACCATACTGTTTTTTATGTCAATCCCCAAGTTGAAAACTCTATAACAAATATCTTAGTTGATAAAATTAATTGGATGCAAATAAGGGGCAATTTTATTGCTCATGGAGGAGAACGATTTATGACAATTGGTAATTTTCATAATCCAACCAATACAAATTCTATAAATGTGGGTGGTAGTACACAGAATTACTCTTATTATTATATAGATGATATAAGTGTAACGAGGTGCAATGTAGGAATTGATGAGGTGAAGGCGGAAGCAAGGCTTGAAGTTTATCCGAATCCAACTACTAACGAAATTAGAATAATTACTACAGAGCGAGGAATAAAAAAAATGAAGATAAATAATATGCTTGGAGAGTGTGTTTATGAGCACAATGTTGAGAATGAGAAAAAGGAAATAAGTGTTGATGTGAGTGGATTGTTGAATGGGATGTATTTTGTGGAGGTGATGTTTGAGAATAAGATATACAATGCGAAATTTATAAAACAGTAAGAGAAAGAAATTAAAGATTGAAACCTCCAAACTCGTGAGAATGAGTTTGGAGGTTTTTTTATATGTATACTTAAAAATGATTCGAGGATGTTTACTGATTAACTAAACACCTCTGCCCTCTGCTTTGATAGTAATTTTTAAAATTATATTTTGAAAGATGGATACATAAAAACGGTAAATTTTTAATAAGCAATTTAATTCAATCATAGAGTGGTTCACATCGATAAATATTAATCAAGGAATAAAAGTACTATCCTTTAAATAGTTCAAACATCCCGTGAAACTATTTTGATTTGTTGCAGAACGAAAACAGAACTCAAAATAAATTTTCTTCCCCTCAATTACATATACAACCATGTTATAAAATCCGGTTTAATCGGTAGTGTTTATTTTTGAAATTAAATGTGCACGATCAATTACCAAAGTGAGAAAAAGACAAAGAAATCTGTAATATGTGGCTTTTTAATCTGTCGGAAATCTTTTCACAAAAACAAATTGCGTTATTGCGCTTGCAAGTTATTTACTACGTCACAATCACAATTCGTACAACATTCTTCATTGTTCCTGGATTAAACTTTATTATATACACAAAAAGGATGTTGCTAAAAAACAGGAATAGCATCGCTAACATCAGCACAAATGTTGATTTTACAGGCTAATTGTTTTTGTTCAACAACAATAAAAATGTGATTGTTTACATTTTTGAAAAGTGGATAATAACATCAAAAAAACATATGCTGAAGAACAGATAAATGCGGGAATCAATTGAATTTATTGGGTTGCATGAAATTTCGAGTCAAGTAAAAATGCGTATATGATATATTGAAAATTCGTAAAATAAATTGCAATACTTTTGTTTCGCAGTAATAAAGAAATCAAATTCAAAATAATGAAAAAATAAAACAACTCAATGAAAAAGACTGAAAATCTCTTGAATCAAAATAGTGACAGATATCGTATCTGCCCGCATCCAGAATGCAGGAAACCGCATTTGGTAAAAAATCGAGGACGTGACTATTGTTCGGATAAATGTGCCGATGATCATTATAATTTATTACGCAGGTTAAAAAAACAAACAGAGCAATTCAAAGTTCAGAAAGGAAATACTATTTCGCTTGAACCACAGCAGCTGAATTCAGATCGGATTTCAAAAGTGGATGGCAACTTACCAATGGTAGTTCAAGAAGAGTTGAGTCCAAATCAAACCCAAAATGAATCTGCAACTAATGGAGTAAATTTAGAAAGTGCCAAAACAGCTACTAATCCAATGTATGAAATAAGACAAAGAAATATATATATATTAGATGAACATCCCGTTGGCAACAAATCCATCGAACTAAGCATCGATTACCTAAATAGCATTAATTATGATTTCACCATTTATGATAAAAGAAGAAAATTGAAAAAATGCGATTTGTTTCTAATTGAAATAGGAATTTACACACTTTTATGGACCAAAAAAAACAAAATGTTAATAACTAAAACAATAAACTCACTATGGATTTAAATGACTTAAGAAATATATTCGGTGAAATGCCTATAGAATACCTAAACTCAGCAGAAGCGCTAAAAAAAATAAAGAACAGACGAAATCTTATTATAGCTGGTTTAGTGTCATCGGTGGATATTTCGGTGTAATTGAGCATATCATTTCGGAGCAAATTGAGCAGTAAAAGTTAAGCTCTTTATTAGTTACAATAATTGATCGCAAAATTAGATTAATTATTTATTATTTCCTTATTTATTTGAACTTCATTTTT
>CAIYIS010000062.1 GCA_903926385.1 uncultured Bacteroidota bacterium | reverse complement strand
TCCCTCTTTCTCCGCTTAATAAAGGAAAAACCCTCACCAATGGTGAGGGTTTTCTTGTTTATAAAAGGTTTCATCCGTTTCTCCTCGGTATTTTTTATCTCAATTCCTCAATTTACAAAAACAAAAAAAGTCGTTTGGAATAACCAAACGACTTTCTTAAATAAATTATTTAAGGAATAATTACTTCGAAATGGCTTCGTTAATTACCATTTGCAAAATAACTGGCTTCATCTGTTCCGGAGCTACCTCTGCAAATGCATCATTCCATTTTACAAGCATTTCGGCAAACTGCATATCCATTGTCTTTCCTTTGGCTTGCATTCTATCCCAATTCAAAGTAAAGCTATCTGACTTTCCTTTAGTAAGCATAATGGCGGCAGATTTTCTCGATTTAACAGTGGCGTACTCATTTCCATCAGGCATTTTCACACCTGCTTTATCAGGAAATACAAAACCAATTTTATCTCCATTATAAGTTACATCCATTTTTAATGCAGTAGCCTCTGTTTCTTTGCTTACTTTATTTAATGAAACGTTAAAGTTTCCGGTTTTAAAATCATTTTTATTTACCGGCAGTCTGAAATCAGGTGTTTCTATTCCTTTTGTATTTGAAGATACTTTATACAAACCTTCTAACACATACGAATAACTCGTTACCGAATTGAAACCGGCACCTTTTAAATTAATAACCTTCCAGTCATCTTCGTTTGGAGCAATTACTACCCATTTTTCGGATGGCTTCATTTCTTTGCCATTTATAATAAATTTACTTTCTTCAGGCTTGAAAATTATGTAATCAGCGCTGTTGTTTTTAATTTTCAATTTGAATTTAGTTTCCTTTTCCGTAGAAACAGCATCGGAGCCTGAAATGGTAAGTCCTTCAGATTCTACTGGAGCTACGGTGTATGCAAGCTTAGCATAGGTTTTGTTTTGTGCCTGGGTTGATGTGAACATAGTTAATGCAACCGATACAGCAATAATAATTTTTTTCATTTTTAATTTAATTTTTATGGTTTGGTTTTGTAATACAAAAGTGAAGCCAAAAATAATATTTTTTTATTTACAATATTTAAACTTGTGATTAAAGATGGTTCGCTTTTTATTTATTAATAATCAGCAATTTTTTTACAACGGATTTATTACCGGATATTATCTTACAAAAATAAATACCTCCCGAAATATCTGAGGCATCAAGTTGATCTCTGTAAATACCCGGGGTTCGCTTTTCGTTAACCAATGTTTTTACTACTTGTCCATATATATTATAGAGTGTAACGTTCAAATTACAGTTCTCTTTTTGCCATACTTCAACTGTGGTAGTATTACTGAAGGGGTTTGGAAAACATGATGCGGTAATATCATTCTCACCTGCACCATTATTTTCATTAATGCCGGTATTCGCGTAACCAAAATGAACCAAAATACCATTATTATCCCAATTCGACTGAATTGATGCAATAGAATTGCCTAAATCGTCCTGAACTTTTATCAATAACAAGCTTTGCCCATCGTCCACCACAAAACTTATTTGATCATTTAATGGAAGTAATGAATTTGGAACTATTATCGTAAGAGTGTCGTTCAACAGGGATGTGGTAAAACTAACATTATTTCGTGCTACCCAATAATCAGCAAAGGTTTCAAAATTTACCAAAGCTACTTTAGGTGGCAACTGATTTACCAATTGCTGTTCGGCAAATAACTTATAGTATCTTGTAGGATGAATTAACAAAACTGTAGGTGCATAGTTCTGGGTATTTCTGGTAACCACATCCAGCCATATTGCTTCTTTTTGCATATAGTTGGAAGCTGTTATTGGGTCATCGTGAAATACGTCTGAGAGGGTCATTGGTAGTTCCCAAACATTCCCTAAAGGAGAATAACTATGCTTATATTTATGATTTACAAACGGGAAGTTGGTAAGTAAATCATTTGCCGCATTAGTGGAGTTGTAAGAATACCCAACCGAATCTAACGCCCGAACCAAATAGGGATTGAAGCATAAATATCCGGCACGAAAAGAACGTACAGAAATTCCTAAGTTAGATTCCAACAAACTTTTAGAAAGTTCTGTTTCTCCTAAAGCTGTGGAACCAACAGTAGCAACTCCGCCACCGGCATTATAGGGTAAATAGTTAGTTGTTGTATTTCCCAAAACACCCATTGGAGCCACAGTACCATCATCAAAATCTGGAAAATGGCCAACCGAATGGCTTCCTATTTTATGTCCCTGACCCATTACGTATTGAATTTTCAAAACATCTGCAGGATTAAAGTAAGCAGACATACATCCATCACTTAGATAATGAGTAGTGCAGAAATAGAATGCTGATGTTCCTATGGAATGTTCGTAATCGGCATAATAGTGCATGGTATCATAGGAAGTTTGAGCATCTATATCATGTGTAATTAATAAGGAGGACTTACTATCGTAAGGACTGGTATGCAACCAAACTGAATTCGGAATTTTACTAATGCAAATTCCTTTTACAAATAATATCCAAGCATCAGATGTAGGTTCAAAGCCATTTGAATAGGTACGTTGAGCCTCGAAATCTAAATTCAACTGAGGGTATTCAATCATAAATTTGTAAGAAACTCCCAATGCATAAGCTTTTCCTAAACCATATAGATTGCGTGTAATCGCTGGGGTTCCATCATCAAAAGTTGCAAAAACATTGGCAGTGGTTACCGTGAATGCTCTGGATGCAATAACTGTATCAATCGTTAACGATCCTAAACTAATGGTTTGTTCGAGTGTATCATTCAACCAACGCATGGATGGATCGCCCAAAGATGTATTAAAGGTTAATCGATGTCTTGTGGGTAACTGCAACTGCCCTGAAATGCCAAATAAAGGATACAAATAAGAATCGGTGACATTAGGCACCACCAATGTTCCTCCTGCATTTACAAAACTAATTAATGAATCTGCCTCAGGAGTAGTAAGTGTGCTCCCTTGAATTTTTGATGATGACAGGATGACCGGGTATTGAATGGCAACATTTACATCTGAGGTTACAATAAAAGGTATTCCAGAAACTTTTAACACATGTTTTACTGCATATAATTCTGCATCGCTGGTTTCATTATTTCGGGTGGTGCAATCGAATATGGCAACGGTTCTTCCATTATCTGAAAGCACTTGAAGGCTTAGTAACAAGCCAAAGGTTAATACTAATAATTTTTTCATTACTGTTGGTTTTAGAGCACAAATATATAAATAAAATAAAAAAAGGAAAGTAGTTTAATCTTATTGTAAATTGCTGGTGTTATTGTGTAATCACTATCCTTTTTACAATTGAGCTATTTCCTGAAGTGATTTTACAAAAATAGGTACCTGCAGAAATACCTACTGCATCTATTACTTCATGGTAGACTCCAGCATTTCGCTTTTCGTTGACGATGGTCTTTACCAATTGCCCATACATATTATATATAGTAATGTTTAATAATCCTGTTTCCTTCTGACTTACTTCTATAGTGCTGGAATTACTAAATGGATTTGGGAATATATTAACAGAAAAGGCTTGTTGAGCATCTACTGAATGAATGCCCACATGAGGCATACCTCCAAAGTGAAGAATAACGCCATTATTATCCCAGTTCGATTGAATAACAATAATAGGATTACCAAAATCATCTTGAGCTTTTATATTTTGCAAACTCTGCCCGCTATCCACCACAAAACTTATTTTATCATCCAATGGAAGTAATGTTTGAGGGATAGTAATAGTTAGTGAATCATTGCTGAGCACCGAACTAAAATCGACCGCATTGCGGGCTATCCAGTAATCTCCGTATGTTTCCAAATCATATATAGCTATTCCGGCAGGCAAGGAGTCTATCATCATTTGTTCGGCAAGCATTTTATACATTCGTGTAGGATGAATTAACAGAACCGTTGGCGCATAGTTAGCCGCATTTCGTTTTAGCACATCGAACCAGATAGCTTCTTTTTGTGCATAATTAGACGGAGAAAAAGGAGTGGAGGATAAAAAATCATCTGAAATAGTCATCGGTATTTCCCACACTCTCGATATTAAGCCTGTACTTGTTCTGTCTTTATGGTTGAGATAAGGAAAATTAGTTAACACATCATTTGCAGAATAGGTAGAATTAAAAAGATAATTAAGGGTATCTAATGCATTTACCAATTTCTTGGGATAACACAAAAAGCCAGCACGAAACGAACGGCAGTTTATTCCCACATCATTTTGAAGTAAATTTCGAGATACTTCTGTTTCTCCCAAAACTGTTCCGCCAATAGTAGATACTCCCACTCCACCGCAATACGGGCGGTAATTAGAAGTGTCGTTTCCAAAACTTCCATAGGGAAAGGTGGCAGTTACATCAAAATCCCAAAAATGGCCTACACTATGACTCCCTACTTTTTGCCCCTTACTCAATATATATTGAATTTTCGAAGGATTGTAATAATTGGTCATCATGGTGTCTCTTAGATAATGAGTAGTGCAGAAATAAGTGGCCGAAATTCCAAGAGAATGCTCGTAATCGGCATAATAGCGCATGGTATCATACGATGTTTTAGCATCCACATCATGAGTGATTATAAAAGTAGCCTTGCTTTCGTATGGACTTGTATGCAACCACACTGAATTAGAAATTTGGGTAATGCAGATGCCTTTCATAAATAATATCCACACATCTGAGGTTGGCTCAAACCCATTGGAATAGGTACGTTGCGCTTCAACATCTTTGTTGAGTTGCGGAAATAAAATCATGTATCTGAAAGAATATCCCATTAAATAAGTATGACCCAAACCATGAATATTTTTTACTATAGCATTGGTTCCATTATTGTAATGCGCCAAAACCGTGGAAGTAGTGGTGGTATAACTTCGGGCGGCATAAGTGGTGTCGGTTGCCCATTTACCAATGGATATGGTTTGTTCAAGCGTATCGTTTAGCCATCGCATAGTAGGGTCGGATAAGGAAACATCAAAAGTGATGCGATGCAACGTATCGAGTTGTGAGTAGGCCGAAACACCAAACAAATTATAAAAATAAGTGTCAGTTAAATTAGGAACCACAAGTGTTCCGCCACGGTTTACATAAGCAATAAGTGTATCTTTTTCTGCTATTAGAAAAGTGGAACTCGTCACCTTTGAACTGGCAATGATAACTCCATATTGTTTCGCAACATTAACATCCGTGGTAACCACAAAAGGCAAACCTGCAACTTTGAGCACATGTTTGGTTGAATACAATTCTCCATCATTAGCCTCTGCATTTCGTGCTGTCAAATCGAGAATAGCTACTGTGCGGTTAGTGGAGGCATTCAGAACATACTGGATAAGTACGAAGCTAAAAACAAATAAAATCTTTTTCATTCAATGAAAATTATAATTACCTGCAAAGTAAATCATAATTTTATGAAAACTAATAATTTTGGTGTTACTTTTTTTCTCTTCACATTTAAAACAAATAAATGGATGGTCAATTATTAGGGGTTCATATTTTTCAAACTCAAGTTTAACTCCCAATTTTTGATTCAAATTTATATTTTGATAGTTGCCAATTCCTATTTTCAGGAAAAAGCACTGAGCTCATTCAACACCGTTTCCCATCTTCAGGAATAGGCCATAAACTAATTCAACACATATTCCTATTTTCAGGAATAAGCCTTAAACTCATTCAACACATATTTCCATTTTCAATAATAAGCCCTAAACTTATTCAACACATATTCCCATTTTCAGGAATAAGCCCTAAACTTGTTCAACATATATTCTAAAATTTTGGAATATACTATTTACAGCAAATAATCGTAAGGTTTATATTGATTTTTTAGTAAAAACGAATGAACTGATGAGGTAATAACTAATACACCAATTCGCTATTTCCCGAATTTAAGAGTATGCCCCATTTTATCGCGTTTGGTTTGCAGATAAAATTTATTGTGTTCGTTTGGTTCAATTTCAATGGCAATGTTTTCGACAATCTCCAGTCCGTAACCAATAAGTCCGGCACGTTTTTTAGGATTATTGCTCATCAATTTTATTTTGGAAATGTTCAAATCTCTTAAAATCTGTGCCCCTACTCCATAGTCGCGTTCATCCATTTTAAATCCGAGCGCCTCATTAGCCTCAACGGTATCTTTACCTTCTTCTTGTAGTTTGTAAGCTTTCAGTTTATTCATCAAACCTATTCCCCTTCCCTCTTGGTTCATATAAACAATCACCCCTTTTCCTGCTTTTTCAATCATCTCCATCGATTTATGAAGTTGTGCTCCGCAATCGCAACGGCAAGAACCAAAAATATCTCCTGTTAGGCACGAGGAATGCACACGAACCAAAATGGGTTCATCTTTTTCCCATGTACCTTTAATAAGGGCCAAATGTTCCTGTTCAGTGGTGGTAAGATGGTAAGCCACCAAATCAAATTCTCCCCACTGAGTTGGCATTTTTACCTGGACATCTTTCTCTATAATGGTTTCATTTTTTATACGGTAAGCTATTAAATCTTCAATAGAAATTATTTTAAGCTGATGTTTTTTTGCAATTTCGAGCAACTGAGGCAAACGAGCCATTGTACCGTCTTCGTTCATTATTTCTACCAAAGCTCCGGCAGGCTCAAAACCAGCCATGCGTGCTAAATCGATAGTTGCTTCGGTATGTCCAGCTCTGCGAAGCACTCCTCCTTTTTTCGCTTTCAACGGAAATATATGTCCGGGTTTTCCAAATTCATCCGGACGCGTTTTCGGATTAATTAATGCCTGAATGGTTTTAGAACGATCGCTGGCCGAAATACCTGTGGTACATCCATTCCCAAGTAAATCTACCGACACGGTAAATGCGGTGCTGTGTTCGGCTGTATTGTGGGTTACCATCATTTCCAGCCCTAGTTCGTTGCAACGCTCTTCTGTAATAGCAGCACAAATCAAACCGCGGCCATGAGTGGCCATAAAATTGATTATTTCGGGGGTTACCTTATTGGCAGTACAGATAAAATCGCCTTCGTTTTCGCGATCTTCATCATCCACCACTATTATTAGTTTTCCGTTTCTTAAATCTTCTAAAGCTTCTTCAATTGTATTTAACACACTACTCATTTTTCAAAAATTTGTGCAAAGATAACAGGATAGCAATAACAAAGAGTTGAATTGAAATAAATAACTTCTGCTGACTTTATTTTGCAAATTGAAATAATACTTCTACTTTTATCGGGTAATTTAAAATACTCAATCTCTTTTAAATGAAACCAAACACTTTTTACCGATTTGTGAATTTTACCTTTGTCTTGGTGTGCTTTGTTTTCAAGGCAAACAGTCAAGTGATGATAAATGAGTATTCATGTGCCAACAAAACATTTAATGATAATTTTGGCAATAGCTCTGATTGGATAGAATTGTTCAATGCAGGCAGTACCTCGGTTAGTCTAACTGGGTATCATCTGAGTGATAAAATTTCTAACCCCACAAAATACACATTCCCTGCCGGTGTTAGTATTCCGGCCAATGGTTTTTTAAGAGTATGGGCCTCGAGTGCCAATGTGGTTACAGGGGGGGAT
The DNA here is from genome assembly GCA_903926385.1 of uncultured Bacteroidota bacterium. Taxonomy (GTDB): domain Bacteria; phylum Bacteroidota; class Bacteroidia; order 2-12-FULL-35-15; family 2-12-FULL-35-15; genus 2-12-FULL-35-15. The sequence goes on along the minus strand of CAIYIS010000062.1, from coordinate 56,433 downwards.
GTACACACCAATTTTTCTTTAACACAAACCAAACCCGAAGCGATCGTATTCTCACTCCCGTCAGGAATCATTGCAGATTCGCTTACACTAAAACCAACATTGACTGACCACTCGAGAGGAAGGGCGATTGATGGAGGAAGTGTATGGGGTGTTTTCACCACTCCTACACCTGGTGTATCGAATACAGGAGCAAAACTAGAATACGCCACTCGTCCGGCTACAAGTATTCCTCCTGGATTCTACGCTTCAGCCCAAACGGTTTCCATCACCACTCCTGATATGAACGTATCTATTTATTACACTTTGGATGGTTCAACTCCTAATCAAACTTCCACTCTTTATACTACTCCTATTTCTATTTCTACCACCACAGTGATTCGAGCACGCGCGTTCAGCACCAATCCTCTTGTTCCGCCAAGTTTTATAAGAAGCAATACTTATTTTATTGGAGTTACACATACCACAGCTGTTGTTTCTGTTTATGGAGATGGATTGGCCACACTGCTTGGAGGAGCGCAAAGCGATCCACCAACCGGCATTCAGTATTTTGATACAAACAAACAATTAAAAGCCGAATCAGAAGGAAATACTAATAAACACGGAAATGATTCATGGGCTTATAATCAAAGGGGAATCGACTTTGTGTGTGATGATGAGTTAGGCTATAACTTTGCGGTAAGGACAAAGTTATTTGTAAACAAATCTCGTCAGGAATTTACTCGTATAATATTGAAAGCTGCTGCCAATGACAATTACCCTTTCGAAAATGGAGGGGCACATATTCGAGATTCGTATGTTCATACATTATCTCAGCGTGGCAATTTACATTTGGACGAACGTACTTGGTCGCCCTGCGTGATGTATGCTAACGGTCAATATTGGGGAGTTTACGACATACGTGAAAAAGTAGATGACAACGATTTTACGGGATACTACTATAATCAAGGTAATAAAGACAGTCTGCAATACCTTATGACATGGGGAAGCACATGGAGTAAGTACGGAGGAACTCAGGCCCAAACAGATTGGGATAACCTTAAAAATTATATGGCAACAAACAGCATGGCTGTTACCGCTAATTATAATCATGTGGATAGTTTATTAAATTGCAAAAGTCTGATAGATTATTTCCTGCTCAATTCGTGGGCAGTCACTTCTGACTGGCTCAACTGGAACACTGCCTGGTGGAGAGGCCTGGCAACTGACGGTAATGAACATAAATGGAGATATACACTATGGGACAATGATGCTACTTTTGGCCATTATATTAATTATACTGGTATTCCAAGCCAACTGCCAAGTGCGGACCCCTGCGCTCCCGAAACATTACCCGATCCGGGAGGACAAGGACACACAGTTATTCTTGATTCACTAATAAAAAGCCCGATATTTAAACAAATGTATGTTTCGCGCTATATTGATTTATTAAACTCAACCTTTAGTTGCGACTATGCGGTACCCCTACTCGACAGTATGATTTCTGTTATCACTCCCGAAATGCCCGGTCATATAGCTAAATGGGGAGGTACGATGGCTACATGGCAGCAAAACGTTCAAACAATGCGACAGTTTATTACAGACCGTTGTACTCAGATTACTGCCGGCATGGTTAGTTGCTATGATTTAACGGGGCCATTTAATATAACATTGGATGTTCAACCTGCAGGTTCAGGAATTGCAAAAATTAATTCCATTACACCCTCCTCTTACCCTTGGAGCGGTACTTACTTCGGAAATATTGAAACAATATTAAAAGCTACTGCAATGCCGGGCTATGTATTCGATCATTGGGAAATGAGTGCTCACACACCTTTGCCATCAGCTCAATCTGATTCGGTGGGAATAACGTTGGTGGCTAATGACAACTTCATTGCAGTTTTTAGATTATTAACTGAGCCTATTGGTGGTAGCGAAGTGGGTGTTCCGTCTGCCTTTTCACCAAACGGTGATAATGTAAATGATGTATTATTCGTATTGGGAAGTGTTCAGAATCTAGATTTCGAAGTGTTTAATCGTTGGGGGCAATCTGTATTTCATACCACCGACCGTTCTATCGGATGGGATGGAACATTTAACGGAAAACCTGTTAACCCAGGGGTTTTTGCCTATAAACTAACCGGAACGATGGCAACCGGTGAAACACGTGCATTAAAAGGAAACATTACATTGGTTAGATAAAATAGCTACTTAGTATGAAAAAACGCTACTCTATTTTTGGTTTCTTTTTTGCTTCTTGTGTTGCTTTGCACGCACAGGATTTACATTTTTCACAGTATAATGAAACGCCTCAATTAATAAATCCTGGCTCAACAGGAATGTATGATGGAGCATTAAGGGCTATTATCAATTACAAAAATCAATGGCAATCTATGGGAAACGCATTCAATACCATGGCTGCGTCATTTGATGCACCTATTGTTGGCAAGAAAGCAAACAAAGCTCATTTGGGACTAGGACTTAATTTTTTTAATGACAAGGCAGGTGATGCTAAAGTGGGATTAACTGTAGTTGCTGTTTCCATGTCGGGCATATTGCCTGTAAATCGGGAATCATCTTTCTCTCTTGGCATTTCGGTGGGTGGTGCACAAAACAAAGCCAATTATGCCGCATTGCGCTGGGGCGACCAATACAACGGTACCGGCTTTGATGCTACCATCAATTCGAATGAACCTTTTGCCCAACCTTCTTCGTTTTATACCGATTTGAGTGCAGGAGTGAACTACGAATATTACAATGGAAAAAACGCCATGGATAGAAACGAACAAAAACGTTTGGCCATTGGGGTTGCTTACTTTCATATGAACCGTCCGGAACAACAGTACTTTTCGCTTACTGAAAAATTGTATGGAAAATATGTACTCAACATCAATGGCTTTTTTGATATTTCGGGTACCAGTGTTTCCATTGTCCCTTCATTTGTTGCGTTTTTACAGGGGCCTTCGAGGGAATATAATATAGGAGCATTGGTTCGTTACCGATTAAAAAACTCAACTAAGGTTACCGGTTTTATTTCCGAATCCGGGATATCTATTGGTGCTCATTATCGTTTTAAGGACGCTTTTATTCCTCAGGTTAATTTCGAAATTGTTAATTTCTCCATTGGGGTTTCTTACGATTTAAATATGTCTTCTTACTCTTCTGTGAGCAGATACAATGGTGGTGCAGAAATATCGCTAAAGTATCTTATTTCGAGAGGAGCTAAGTGGCAACAGAAATAGCGACAACTTACGTTGTACTAATACTTATATAAATAAAGATGCCACAACTTTCGGGTTGTGGCATCTTGCTTTTTAAGGTATATATTAACGGTGGTCTATCCGCATTTAGAATGTCCGCAGCTCTTGCATTTCAAACATCCTTCTTCGTAAATCAATCCGTCTTTATCACCACAGTTTCCGCACTGTTTGTCTTTCGCCATTGTTCCGTTAGGAATAAATTTTTTCAACGAACGACCTACTCCATTTTTCCAGTTGTTGATACTATCGTTGTATAGATTTAAGTTTTCAATTAAATCAACCACATTGGTAATAGGCATTCCGTGACGTAATACTCCAGAGATTAATTTTGCATAATTCCAGAACTCTTTGTCGAATGAACGAGAAAGTCCTTCGATAGTAATTTTGTAACCTTCTTTATCCAAATACTGGAAATCGTAACGTTTCTGCTGAGTGGCTTTCACGGTATTTTTAATAACCCATCCTCTTTCTACCCACGAAGGAATTACAAAAGCATCTTCTGATTTACCGGTGAAAATTTCGTATGGTTTTCCATTAAGAACTCCAACAAATGCAATCCATTTTTCGTCATGATTCATAAAACGGATAACATCTGTCGCCATTTTTTTAGGACGTTTAGGAGCTACCGACTCAATAATTTCATCTACTTTCTTGTCTTGCTTTTTATCGTTCGATACCAAAACTCCAGAACGAGAACCATCACGATAAACGGTGATTCCTTTTAATCCCTGTTGCCATGCCTGTAAATAGATTTCGCCCACTGTTTCAACACTTACATTGTTTGGTAAGTTAATGGTTGAACTGATGGAGTGAGTTGTATATTTTTGAACAATAGCCTGAAGTTCGATACGTTTTAACCAATCTATTTCAGGAGCAGTAGAGCCGGTGTACGGACTCTTAGTTAAATCTGTTTCGCCTGTTACCTCCATCCATTGTTTCAACTTTTGGTGATACACCACAAATTCTTGCCAGTTATCTCCGCTTGCATCTGTAAAGTCAACGCGAACGTTTGAATCAAGCGGGTTGATTTTTTTTCTTCTCTTATAAGAAAGCATGAACACCGGTTCAATACCTGATGAGGACTGAGCAAGCATACTTAATGTACCTGTAGGAGCAACTGTACTCAATGAGATATTTCTGCGTCCTTGTTTCATCATACGGTTGTACACTTCGGGTAATTCTTTTTTCAACATCTGAACAAATTCAGAAGTTTTTTCTATTTCCGGATCAAAATCTTCGAACTTACCGCGTTCGATAGCCATATCGATAGAGCTATTGAATTCGGCTTCGCATTTGGTTTTCATCATTTTCTCCACTTCATCCAATGCTTCCTGCGAATCGAAACCGAAACCTAAACCTGCCATGGTATCAGCCAAAGCTGTAAAACCAAGACCTGTTCTTCTTCCTCTCTTACCTGCATTTTGCAAAAGTTTCCATGTATCCACTTCCACTTGTTTAATAGCATCCGGTTCAGGGTCTGCATTAATTTTTGCCATGATACGGTCGATGTGCTCCAATTCAAGGTCAACCAAGTCGTCCATTAATCGTTGTGCTTCGTAAGTAGTTTGGTAAAACTTAACGTAGTCGAATTTAGCTTCCGGGGTAAACGGATGGTCGATAAAGTTAAACAGATTTAGGGCTATCAAACGACAGCTATCTCCGCCCTGCATGGCTATTTCGGAACAAGGATTGGTAGAAACGTTTTTAAATCCGGGATAAACTGAAGATGTAGAATAATGGTGTTGACGATCCCAGAAAATTAATCCCGGCTCGGCTGTGTTGTGAGCACATTTAATAATTGTATTCCACAAATCTCTTGCTTTAACTGTTTTTGAATATTTAGGAGTTTCGGAATCGATAGGGAAACGTAATAAATAATCGGTATCATCTTTTACAGCGGTCATAAATTCGTCAGATAAACGAACGGAAATATTAGCACCTGTAATTTTAGACAAATCTTGTTTAACGGTAATAAAAGCGTCAATATCGGGGTGAGCCACATCAATGGTAATCATTAACGCACCGCGTCTGCCGTTTTGAGCTACCTCGCGAGTGGTGTTAGAAAAACGTTCCATAAACGATATGGCACCTGTGGTGGTTCCGGCAGCGTTAGACACATGCATACCCGATGGGCGAAGTGTAGAAATGTCTACTCCTACTCCACAACGTCTTTTGAATAATTGAGCCATTTGCTGGTCGGTATAAAATATACCACCATACGAATCGTAAATTTCGGGCAAAACGATACAGTTAGAGAGAGAAGCAATAATATGTGGATTACCCAAAGCCGACATAACGCTTCCCTGAGGAATGATGTATTTGAAGTTTTTGAAGTAATACATAATTTTTTCTTCGCTCAAAAACTCGCGCTCCTGTCCGTATTTCGACAATAGTTTAAAACTACCGTTGAGGTTGGTTCTCGATTTCACTTCGCTTTCTTTGCGAGCAAATTCTTTGGCCATACGTTTGTGCATATCGTCCGGAGTTAATTCCAGATATTTGCCTTCTTTATTAACCATTGCATATTTATTTATCCAGGTGGAAGCTGCCAGCTCATCACCATCAAAATAAACTTTACACTTTTCGAATACTTCTGCATAAGTATACGAAACTTGGTTGGAATAGTCCTTTTTTACTGGGGTTTGAAGTAATGTCATGTTATTATATATTTAAAAAATTAATTGCGCTTTAAAATCGAGTGCAAGGTAGAAATAGAAAATACTCCCAAATTCGACAGTTTTTAACATTCACTTTATTTTATGAACATTCGAAGATTTTGGGAGGACAAAGTTGGGGTAAATAACTTTTCGGGTTGAAAAAAGTTATTATAAGATTTCAAAATATTCTTGCATATTTGTAAAATCTAATTTAATTATCACCTTAAAAAAACAGAGTATATGAAAAATAAAACACTTGTAATGCTTGCTGCTGTAGCGTTTATGTTCACTTCGGCAATGGCACAGCAAATGACATTTGGGTTTGTAAAAAACTGCATGAGCTACGGCCGCACCACTGTGACCGATGAGCTAACGAAGAAACAATTTATGGTGGCCGAACGACAAAAAAAGGATGCTGCTAACAAATTATTGGAAGGTGCTACTTATTATTCGAACAATAAAGACAGAGACCTTACGAAAGGAGAAATTGCGGTGTTGTCTCAAATTAATGATTCGAAAAAAATAACAGAGATTGCTTTTGTGAGTGGTTCGAAAAATGATTTTACTAAAAACTATAACGAGGTGTACGACCAAATGATTAAGTTTTTTAATAATGAGAAACCGTTTAAGAGTAAGAAATTTGGTACCGAAGTGTTGGTTTTGACAAAAGACCATATCTATTATTATATATATACCTATAATAAGATACCATATATAGTAGTGTCTAATTTTAAACTGGAGGAGGATTATTTTTAAGAAATAGGGTTTTATTTTCGGTTGGGGAAGTTGGGGGGAGTTTCAAGTTTCAGGTTTCGGGTTTAAAGTTTCTGGTTGGCGCATCGTGCTTGGTTAGCTTTTGGTTTTTCTCAACCCAACCTCTGTCAGGGTTTGTAGGAAATAGTAAATATCGCCCTTATGGGGCTTTACAGATACTTGAGAGTTTATTGCTATTAGGATATTGCTCCTCCGGAGCATTACGAACTAAGTTTTTTTACTACCCAGATGTTGCGTTACAAACGCAATTCTAAACCGCACTCGTTACAAACGAGGACGAGGGGGGGGACTGCTAAAATAGCTTTTGGCCTTGTCTTTTTTTATAAAAAAAACAACTCCAAAATATTATTGCTACAGTCGGTATAAAGTATACATACCAACCAATATAATAAATAACTAAAAATCTATATTGTAAGAAAAATGAAAATGGTTGAAATTTGAAATCTCCAGTAAAGTAGTTGTATCTTATTGTAATCGAAAGAAAAATTAATGACAGTATCCAAAGAACTTTCTTTTTAAGTTTCACTCTGAAAATCATTATTAAAGTAAATATGTTAAATAATGAAATTACTGTATTAAAATATTGTAAAAAATTTCCAAAAGACTTTTCTTTAATTTGCTCTGAGGGCACATTGCTTGGTGTCAATTGAATTGTAATGTCAGCCAAATTAGTTGAGTTATATTCTTTCGTCAAATTTACATATTTTGTTGTGTAGCCCTTTTTATAAAAAATCACTTCAAGTTCTGGACATTCTGGAACGCAACCACAAAAAGAACCAATTTTAAAATTTCCAATGCTGTCCGAATACGAAGTTGTTTCAAAGTAATTCGTCCAATACACAAAAACGCTGTCGATTGGTTTGTGGTCTGTTGACGAGATTATTTTTCCTTTTCCTTCCACAATTCCTTCGCAGGATGCAAGAAGTACAGATATAATTATGATAAAAAATAATCTCATTATTATTTGTTTTTTACCTCACAAATATACCAACAAAACATACCCAACAAAAAAATCCTGCGCTGGGCAGGATTGTGCTATATTTAGGAAGGGAAGTACTTCATTCAGGAAGGGAAGTACTTCATTTAGGAAAGGAAGTACTTCATTTAGGAAGGGAAGTACTTCATTTAACAGATGGAGTACTTCATTTAGGAAGGGAAGTACTTCATTTAGGAAAGGAAGTACTCCATTTAGGAAGGGAAGTACTTCATTTAGGAAAGGAAGTACTCCATTTAGGAAGGGAAGTACTTCATTTAGGAAGGGAAGTACTCCATTTAGGAAGGGAAGTACTCCATTTAGGAAGGGAAGTACTTCATTTAGGAAGGGAAGTACTTCATTTATCAAGTCGAGTACTCCAGTTAACAAACCGGCACGCGCGATGTACACTTAAACTCCGTTTTACCCATAGCCCAAGTTATTATATGCGTTTAAACGAAGGATTTTTAAGGTTGCGTGTTTTTGAGGTTTTGGGGCAAAATGCGTTTTAAAGCGATTTTTTGAGAAAATTATCACCTCTCCCCTGCCCCTCTCCGCAAAAACACCTCACCCCTTAATCCCCTCTCCGAAGGAGAGGAGGAGAAACGTGACGGTTGGGGTAAGTTTTAAGTATACATATATATATATGTATTATATTTGTGGGGGGGGGGATTAAAGGGGGGATTCTGCAAAATTTGAAGCTTAAAAATGAAACGCCAATAAGGGCGGAAAAATATGAGAACACACTCAATAGAACTACAACCTATGAAACGAATATTGTATTTGATTATTTGTTTGTTTCCTATTTTATCAACTTTGGCTCAAGATACCATACCTGAAAGTAAACTATCTATTAAGGATGCATGCATTAGAACTAAACTTGAAAATGGGAAATATAATGCTTTCACTGGCTATGCTTATACAGCTTATAGAAATGGAAGAAAGAAGACATTAATTCCATTTGTGAATGGGATCTGTTCTGGAAAAGGAATTGGATATTATAAAAACGGAAATTTAGAATGGACAACAGAAAACAAGTATGGTGTTTTAGATGGGGCACAGACTTGGCATTACAAGAATGGTAAACTAAAAGCTATCTATTATGAGAGGAACGGCCTTATTTGTGGACACGACACGACATACTATGAAACCGGACAATTAAAATCAATTAGAAATTGGGAAAATAGCAAACTAGAAGGCGAGGCAACAGAATATTATACTACAGGGGAAGTATCTTCAAAAGTAAATTATAAAAATGGTATACTTAACGGTGACGGAATTTATTATGAAAAGGATGGGAAGACAAGAAATACTTATACTTATGTTAATGGAAAACGAAGCAATAAAGAATAATCCCCCTCACCCACTTTTGTAACGAGGGCGGTTGAGAACAGCGTTTGTAACGCAACAACACTATTATATTAAAACAAAAATAATTTTAAACCTCCGGGCAGCAATGTTCGGAGGTTTTTTTGTTTTAAAGATTACCCCTGTCAGGGTTCTAAACCCTGACAGGGGTTAGAGTTGAGGAAAACCAAAAGCTAACAAAGAGAGATGCGCTGACTAACTGCACCCGACCCGTGCGAAGTATCCTTTTTTTTGTTCATTAGGAGATGAGGTTAATGGCCCTTCGACAGGCTCAGGGTGACGAGGGGGCTAATGGAGATAGAAAAAAAAGATACCGCGCGAGGGCGGGAGAGAGGACTACGAAGGGAGATAAGGATGGTGCCCAAATGATTGGTGATTGAGATGTGAGATTGAGATGTGAGATTGAAAAACTGAACAAAAAAAACGATTAACTACCGAGGGTACTCCATCCTGACATGATATACATTAATGAGTTTTTTCTTAAATATTTTTTTGAGTGTGTTGATGTCTTTAAAAGTAATGTCGGCATTGGCAAACTGGTTTTGTTCTATCTGTGTGTTGATAATGCGGTCTACAAGGTCGTCAATGGTTTCGGCATCGTATTTTTTAAGACTGCGAGAGGCAGCTTCTACCGAATCGGCCATCATCAGCACAGCGGTTTCTTTCGAAAACGGAATGGGGCCGGGATAGTGAAACTTGGTTTCGTCAATGTCTTCGCCCGGAAAAGCATTTTGAAACGAACGATAGAAATAAGTGGTAATGCTGGTTCCGTGGTGGGTGCGGATAAAATCAATAATTTGTTCGGGCAGCTTGTGTTTTTTAGCAATCTCAATGCCTTTGATAACATGGCCAATGATAATGGAAGCCGATTCGTCAAAGCTAAGTTCATCGTGAGGATTGATGCCGTTTGCCTGATTTTCGATAAAGTACATGGGCATTTCCATTTTCCCGATATCGTGATACAAGGCTCCGGTGCGCACCAGTAGGGTGTTTCCGCCAATATTATAAATGGCTTCTTCGGCCAGATTGGCCACCTGAAGCGAATGCTGAAATGTGCCGGGAGCCCGCGAAGCCAACTCACGCAGTAATTTCCTGTTGGTGTCGGAAAGTTCGAGCAGAGATACATCGGAGGTAAGTCCGAACATTTTTTCGAAAACAAAAATAAGAGGAAACGAAAACAAAGTAAGTGTGGCGCTGATTCCGAACCAGGCAAAATCGTAAATAGAAATAATGTCGTTTCCGCCTTCCTGAATAATGGTGAGTGCCACAAACGATATGCTATACGTTAGAAAAATAATAACAGAAGAAATAAAAATTTGAGCTCGGTTGCGAAGATTGACTATGCTGAAAATGGCTACCATTCCTCCGAGCAATTGAATAAAGGCAAAATCGAATCGGCTGGGAGCCATAAACGAAATGATGAGAACAGAAACGAGATGAACAAAAAGAGCTACACGAGTATCGAAAAAAGAACGAATGATAACCGGCAAAATACAGAAAGGTAAAATGTAAATGCTGAAAGCCATTGAATTTACAGCCAGTTTGGCCATCAATACCTGCAGAACGATGAGAAAGAGAATAAAGGTAACTTTACTATTGTTCCGAAATATTTCTTTACGGAAAAAGGCCAGAAACACCACCAACACCGATAAACAAATGGCCACGATTAGAATTTGCCCAAACAGAATAATGAGATAACTGCTGGCATCTACCGATTGTCCATCGTATTCGGCTTTCAGGGAAGTAAGAATCTGATATTTTTTAGAGTCGAGGAACTCACCTCTTTTAATGATGGCCTGATCTTTCAGAATGATGTCGCGAGATGGAATGATATCAGCTATGGCTTGCTGAAGAATTTTATCAGTTGTTAGTTTGTCGTAAGCAATGCTGTGGTCTATGGCATTTTCGAGCACTAAAGAAGCAAATTTAACATCCACTCTGTTGGCATTGGCTTTTAGCATTTGCTGCCCGTATTCGTAAGCAGATGGAATGGTGAAAAAATAACGGAGTTCGTGGTCTTCGGCCACATTATTATTTAAAACCTCTATCGAAAAATCGGGAGGTTTGTTATCAATAACATCAGCCGGTTCTATTACACCTTTGCTGTAAACGGTGTCGAGAATGGCTTGTGCCAAAGCTCGTGTACGTTCTTTTAATTCTTTATTTTTTTTGTTGTCCCACTTGGTTTCAAAATCTCTTTTAAAATCAGCCTTTTTGGTCTTAACGATGTTGTTGTTAACTTTAAAATAAGGTTTGGCAGATTTTATTATCTCTGCTTTTTCTGCAGTCATTTCTTCTTTGGTTTTACCAATGGCAAAATCAAAAGGAGCAATTAAATCGTCATGATACCAAGGTTTTCCTTTCAGATTTTGAAATTCATATTTAAATTTTCCTTCTTTCGGGAAAATATAAACGATAGTCGCTATGGCAAGCAGAAGCGTTATCCCTTTGTAAATTTCGGGATGGCTATGGCGAATAAATGAAATGAATTTTTTCAAAGCAGATTTATAAATATAATGCGAAGTTAGGTATTATTAAAAATATAGAAATTGAAATGTGATTCATTTGTACACAAGTTTATTCACAATTACAAAAATCGTGTTTAATCTAACCCTATCTTTGTGCCAAATAAGAGAAAAAACCAATGAAAATTCAATTTTGCGGAGCAGCCCGAACAGTAACAGGAAGTAAACATATATTAATGCCCGATGACGGGAAAAGAATATTGCTGGACTGCGGTTTTTTTCAGGGCAGAGGAGCCGAAACCGATGGCCTGAACAGGGAATTTAATTTTGACCCCGCTAAAATAGATTACCTCATTTTGTCGCATGCACATATTGATCATTCGGGTAATATTCCCAATTTGGTAAAAAACGGATTCAGAGGGCCTATTATTTGTACTCCTGCCACTGCAGAATTATGCAAAGTAATGCTTACGGACAGTGCACATATTCAGGAAAGCGATGTGAGATTTATCAACAAACGCAGAATGAAAAAACATGAGGAACCCCTCAAACCCATTTATTCTATTAAAGATGTGGAAGCTTGTTTGCCATTGTTTGTTACTGTTCCCTACAACAAAGAGTATATGGTATATGAAAACCTGAAAGTAATGTTCACCGATTCGGGCCATATACTGGGCAGTGCAGGGGTTAATTTGCAGTTGACAGAAAACGGAGAGGTGAAAAAGATTTTCTTCTCTGGAGATATCGGGCGATATGATGGTTCTATTTTGAAAGACCCACAACCATTTCCTCAAGCCGATTATATCATTACCGAATCTACTTATGGAGACAGATTGCACAGTGACAAAACATATACAGAACAACAATTGTTTGATGTGGTTTACAACACATGTATTGTAAAAAAAGGAAAGCTTGTAATACCGGCATTTAGTTTGGGCCGTACACAAGAACTGGTGTATGCCCTCGACCAAATGGAACATAAAAAAATGCTCCCAAGAATAAATGTTTATGTTGACAGTCCGCTTTCGGTTAATGCCACTAATATTATGCGCAACCACCCGGAATGTTTTAATGAGGACATCATTGACTACATGAAAGTAGACGCTAATCCGTTTGGATTTGATAATTTAATTTATGTGCAGGATGTAGTAGAATCGAAAAGTTTGAACGAACTTACCGACCCTTGTATTATCATTTCGGCATCGGGAATGGCAGATGCCGGACGAATAAAACACCACATCGCTAATTGTATTGAAGACGCTAAAAACACAATACTAATGGTAGGTTATGCCGAACCGAATTCGCTGGGAGGAAAACTACGAGCAGGAAATAAAACTGTTAAAATATTCGGAATGGAACATCAGGTAAATGCAGAAGTAATCATCATCGATTCGTATAGTGCTCACGGGGATTATAAAGAAATGATTAACTATCTGAGTTGTCAGGATAAGAAAAAAATTAAACAAATTTTCCTGGTTCATGGTGAATATGAAGTACAGCTGAACTATAAAGAAAAATTGCTGAATGCAGGATTTAAATACATTTCGATTCCGGTACAGGACGAAATAGCGGAGTTAATATAACCTTGGTTATAAATTTAAACCATAACAATAACTGAATACATCTAACCAATACAAAAGTGCTGTTTACGCAAATTAAATATCTTATTGCAAAAGAAATAAAGCTGGAAATGCGCAACAAGTATGCCTTGGGAGGCATTCTGCTGTATGTGGTTTCTACCATTTTTGTAAGTTATCTGTCCTTTAAAAGTATTGTTACTCCTTCTGTGTGGAATGCTTTATTCTGGATTATTCTTCTTTTTGCATCCATCAATGCTATTGCCAAAAGCTTTATCAGCGAAACAAAAGGCAGGTTGTTGTATCTCTACACGCTTACAAGTCCGCAAGCAGTTATTCTATCAAAAATAATTTACAATTGTATTTTGCTAACCTTTCTGTCGGGCTTGTGTTTATTAGTTTATAGTGTGTTCATAGGAAATTTGATTCAGGATTATGTTTTGTTTTGCATCACTCTTTTGCTGGGCAGTTTCGGTTTTTCTTCATTATTAACAATGGTTTCGGCTATAGCTTCTAAATCGAACAATAACTTTACATTAATGGCTATTCTGAGTTTTCCAATCATGATTCCATTGTTGATGGTGTTAATCAAACTTTCGAAAAATGCCATTGATGGTTTGGAGCATTGGGACATGAATTTCCTGATGGTGCTGGTGTTCATTAATGTTATTATAATCGCTTTATCATTTGTATTATTTCGCTACCTTTGGCGCGAATAAATTAACCAATCACATTGAATACCGCTTATTTGCTGGGTACATAAATAAAAAATGAAAAAAAACTGGTGGAAGGTTATAGCAGTGCTATTTATATTTTACACAATCATTGCAGGATTTCTTATTAAAGTACCCGCTCAGCCCATTCTTCACGAAACCATTCGTAATTTATATTTTCACGTGCCCATGTGGTTTGCGATGATGACAATTTTGTTTGTCTCGGTTTGGTACAGTGTAAAATATCTCAATAAATCCACCATTGAAAATGATATATTGGCCACACAGGCTGCTCAAACAGGTATGCTTGCCGGATTACTCGGAATCATTACCGGTTCCATCTGGGCTAAATTCACCTGGGGTGCATGGTGGGTAAGCGATACAAAACTAAACGGAGCGGCCATTACTCTACTTATTTATCTTGCATATTTTGTTTTGCGGGGATCTATTGACGAAGAACAAAAACGAGCAAGAATTGCGGCTGTTTACAATATCTTTGCGTTTGTGATGCTTATTGTTTTTCTGATGATTTTGCCTCGAATGAACGACTCGCTTCATCCCGGCAACGGTGGGAATCCCGGATTTAATAAATACGATTTAGACAGCAACATGCGCATGGTGTTTTATCCTGCAGTAATCGGATGGATTCTGCTTATGGTTTGGATTTTTACTTTGAAAGTTCGATTAGAAAAAATAAAACGAAAACTATTATACAATGATTAACAAAATAAAAAAAACACTTCTATTACTTGTTGTGCTATTTAGCTCAGCCAGTGCATTTGCTCAGGACACTCAATCGCCTGAAATGGCCAGCGGACTTTATCAGTCGGGAAAGATATATGTAGTGGTGGTTGTGTTAGGTGTCATTTTTGCAGGTATTCTTACTTATCTCATTCTGTTAGATAGAAAGATTATAAAAATGGAAAAAGAACTCAATAATAAATAACCAATATTACCAACCAACCAAATGAAAAAAGTACATATTATCATTATCATCATTATTGCTGTTGCTATAGGCGCAATATTTACAACACTTAATAATACCAGCACCTACGCTGATTTCGGAGAAGCAGCAAAAGAACCCGGAAACGAATTTCATGTTGTAGGGAAACGAGACAAAGACAAAGAAATGGTGTACAATCCTGAAGTTGATGCGAATTTATTTTCCTTCTACATGACCGATAACAACGGGGTAGAATGCAAAGTAGTTTTGCATAAAAACAAACCTCAGGATTTTGAACATTCAGAACAAATTGTATTAATCGGAAAAATGAAGATGCCCGAAAAAGAATTTCAAGCGTCAGATATTTTGATGAAATGTCCTTCTAAATACAATGACGGAAAACCTCAGGCAAGTAAATAATTAGTGATTGATAAAGGCGGAGAATTCTAAATTTCATAACTCTCTTTTCTTCATTTCACTCATGCTACAAAAATAAAAATGAACTATATCAATGAACATTTAGGAATAGGTAAAGCAGGTAATTTATTTGTTATCCTTTCCTTTGTATTTGCACTTGTAGCAAGTATCAGTTACTTTTTAGCTTCCCGAGACAACGAAGAGGCGGCATCATGGAAACGAATAGCACGAATTTCTTTTCGTATACATGGTCTTTCTGTTGCCGGAATTGTAGGAACTTTATTTGTGATGTTGTATTCCCATTATTTCGAATACGAATATGTATGGCATCACAGCAGTAAAGATATGCCTATGCGATACATTCTGTCTTGTTTCTGGGAAGGACAAGAAGGCAGTTTTTTATTGTGGACCTTCTGGCATGTTGTTATTGGATTAATATTGCAAAGAACTGCCAAAACATTTGAAGCACCTGTTATGGCTACCATTTCGCTGGTTCAGGCATTTCTTGCTTCTATGCTTCTTGGTATTTTTGTATTCGAACACCGTATAGGTAGCAACCCTTTTACCGTTTTGTTGCGCAACCAACCTGACTTTGCAAATATTCCTTTATTTCAAAACCCGCATTATCTTGACAAATTAGATGGCCGAGGACTAAATCCTTTACTTCAGAATTACTGGATGACCATTCATCCTCCCACTCTTTTCTTAGGGTTTGCATTGACTGTTGTGCCTTTTGCATACGCCATTGCCGGATTGTGGAAAAAGCAATACAACGAATGGATTAAACCAGCTTTACCTTGGGCCTTTCTGGGTGTTGCTATTTTGGGTATTGGAATATTGATGGGTGGTGCATGGGCCTATGAAGCGTTAAGTTTTGGAGGTTTCTGGGCATGGGATCCGGTAGAAAATGCATCTCTTGTGCCATGGCTAACCTTAGTAGGAACTGCACACTTAATGATTATTAATAAAAACAACGGACAATCGTTATTGGCTGCATTCTTTCTTGCTGTGCTTACTTTTGTTCTCATTCTTTATTCTACATTCCTAACTCGAAGTGGCATTTTAGGAGAATCATCCGTACACGCTTTTACTGATTTGGGTATGTCGGGACAATTACTTATTTATTTGTTCTTTTTCCTTATATTGGGTGTTTATTTAATTATCAAAAACTGGAAATATTTTCCTCGTCAATCGCAAGAAGAAGGCATCTGGAGCAGGGAATTCTGGATGTTTGTTGGTGCAGTAGTTTTACTGGTTTCTTCTTTTCAAATTATGTTTTACACATCAATGCCAGTTTGGAACAAACTCTTTGATTTGCATAAAGCCCCTGCCAAAGATGTAATAGCATTCTATAACAACTGGCAATTGCCTTTTGCATTTATAACAACACTTCTGATAGCAGTTGGACAATACTTAAAGTATAAACATACTGGTTTAGTTGAATTCCTAAAAAAGATAGCCATCTCCTTTATTCTATCTTTCGCACTTACCATTTGGGTAATTTACATGTTGAATTTTGATAAACAGTATTATTCTATTTTATTGTTCTCTTCCATTTTTGCAGCCATATCTAATGCCAACTATATGGTGATGGTATTAAAAGGCAAAATAAAAAAAGCTGGAGCCTCTGTGGCCCATGTCGGTTTTGCTCTTGTCATGCTTGGTGTGTTGCTTTCTACTTCCAAGAAGGATGTTATCTCTCGCAATACTTCCACAAAAAGTGTATCTGCATTAGGCGAAAAATTTTCGGATGATGATAATATTCTGCTCACAAAAGGCGACACGTTGCCAATGGGGAAATATATGGTGACGTATACCGGCAAACGTGCTGAAGGGATCAATATCAAATTTGATGTTGATTATTTTTTGAGAGATGCTTCCGGAAATCTTAAAAAGGAATTTACTCTGTCACCTTTAGTACAAACTAATCCGCGTATGGGTAATGTAGCCGAACCCGACACACGCCACTTTCCTACGTTTGATGTTTACACTCATGTTACGTATGCCGACCTTGAGAAAATTAAAGAAGAGAAAAATGAAAACAAAGACGAATATGATGTTGAAAAAATTAAGTCGTTGAAAAGAGGGGATACTATTTTCTCTTCAAACGCCATCATTATTTTCGATTCCATTTCTACCAATGTAGATAGACAAAAAAACAAAATTGAAGAAAATGACATTGCTATAGTTGCTCATTTACGAGCCATAGCTGTAAGCAAGAAATATGACGCCACTCCTATTTACGTTATTCATTCTAATATGGTTTTGCCTATTCCTTTTGAACTCGAACCACTCGGTTTGCTCTTTACTTTTCGAAAAATTAATCCATCAAATGGAGAAATTGAAATATCTTTGCAAGAAAAGAAGTCGAATACAAAAGATTTTATTGTAATGCAAGCCATGATATTCCCGTACATTAATATCCTCTGGATTGGTGCCATTATTATGGCATTGGGAACTTTTCTGGCTATTGTTGAACGGATAAGAAAATAGATATGGTTGAGCCAAAAAAGAAAGTTGTACTTATTGGAGCTGGCAATTTAGGTACCCAATTGGCAAAAGCACTCAATCGTTCGAAACATGATTTGGTGCAGATTTGCTCACAAAACGAAACATCTGCAAAACTAATAGCTCAAAAACTACCCTATACATCCTATGGTTCTGTTAAGGACATAGAACAGGATGCCGATATATACATAATTGCAACCAATGATGCTTCTATTGCTAAAGTTGCCAGAGATCTTTCACTGGGTAATAAAATGGTTGTGCATACTTCCGGAACTGTTGATATGAAAGTATTGCGCCCGGCATCCAGCAGAATAGGTGTGCTTTATCCTGTTCAAACATTTACACGAGATATAAATGTTGACTTCAAAAATATTCCGCTTTGTCTTGAAGCCAACTCAGTTACTGCATTAACTATGTTAAAGCATTTTGCCCGCCCATTGAGCAATAACCTATATGAGATAGATTCTAATAAGCGAAAAACGATTCACCTTGCAGCCGTATTTGTCAATAATTTCACCAATCACATGTATTCTATTGCTCATGCGTTATTATCTGAAAACAATAGTTCACTTGATATTTTGCGACCTTTAATTACTGAAACAGCTCGCAAAGTAAACGAAAATATACCCGAAAAAATGCAAACAGGGCCAGCTACCCGTGGTGATCACGATACTATGCTTGCTCATATAAAACTACTCGAGGGACACAAAGATTATCAGGAGATTTACAAATTGTTAAGTCAAAGTATAATTCACTCAACTATCACTAATAATAAGTAATTTCGCTCCCGCAATGAATAAACAATTATGATTTCTTTTTTAAAACTAATTCGTCTTCCTAATCTCCTCATCATTGCTTTCACCCAATGCTTAGTTCGATGGTGCCTTGTTGCACCGCTGCTTAAAGCTCAAAGCACTTTTTATACTTTACAGTTAAGCAATTTTAATTTCTTTTTGCTTGTTCTTTCCACTGTCATGATTGCTGCCGGAGGCTATATAATAAATGATTATTTCGACATTAAAATTGATAAAGTAAACAAACCCGACCGTCTTGTGATAGACAAAGGCGTTAAAAGACGAGTGGCAATGATGGCTCATACAGTTATCAGCATTTTTGCAATGGCTATTGCACTCTATGTTTCATGGTCTATCGGACACTGGAAACTAGCTCTCATTCATTTTATTTGTGCTTCTGGTTTATGGTTTTATTCCACAACATTCAAACGTCAGTTTATTGTTGGGAATATTGTTATAGCTGCATTCACCGCTATTGTGCCACTCGTGGTTGGCATATTTGAGCTTTTACCTGTTTATCATACTTACCTTCCGGTTGAAGAAAATTTGAGTTTTCTAATTATCTGGAAATGGGTACTGGGCATTTCTTTTTTCGCTTTTATTATTACTCTGCTTCGCGAAATTCTAAAAGATATTGAGGATAAAGAAGGCGACCAGGAATTTGGGTGCAATACTATGCCAATTGTAATTGGAATAAAACCTTCGAAAGCTGTTGCTATTATTATTGCATTCGCTACAATGTGCTGTCTGGGTTATTTGCAGTTGCTTCAGTATCAACTCAAAGATTGGGTTGGCTTGATTTATTTTACCATTGCCATTCAGCTTCCTTTTGCTTTTCTCATTTTCAAAATTATAAAAGCCCAAACCAAAGATCAGTTTCATTTTGCAGGTAATACCGCAAAATTTATAATGCTCACTGGAGTATGTTACTTAATTGTCTTTAACTATTTTTTATTTCAATAATTACTTCCGTGCAATTCGAAGACCTCAAAAAGTATCAGTTTATTCTTGCATCTAAGTCTCCTCGCAGGCAATTTTTACTTAAAGACCTCGGTTTGGATTTTCAGGTGGTGACCAAAGATGTAGACGAAAGTTTTCCACTTAGTTTACAAGCCGAACAAATTCCACTATATTTATGTCAGAAGAAAGCAGATGCATTCGACCACGACCTCAATTCAAATTCCATTGTCATCACTGCCGACACTATAGTCTGGATTGATAATCATGTGCTCAACAAACCCGAAAATTATAACGATGCTGTTCGTATGCTACAAACCTTATCAGGAAAAATGCATAAGGTATATACCGGAGTTTGTTTGAAGGCAGCGCACAAAACCGTTTCTTTTTATACAGTCACCAATGTCCACTTCAAACACCTGTCCGATTATGAAATAGAATATTATATCTCCAACTTTCATCCATACGACAAAGCAGGAGCATACGGAGCACAGGAATGGATTGGATATATTGCAGTCGAAAAAATAGAAGGTTCATACTTCAATGTAATGGGACTTCCGGTTAAAGAACTTTACGAACATCTGTTACTTTTCTAATACGAAACTATCTCTTCACTTTTAGAAAAAATCAGTCAATCACTCATGTTTAGATGATGAATTTGGAATTAAACAAATTCACTTTTGCTTTTATATTTTTATAACTTTGTTTCGTAAAAAAACATTTCGATTATGAAAGTCTTCAATAGCCCTTTGTTTGTTTCCGTTTTATTTATTCTAGTATTTACTTTCAGTTTGTTTGCTCAAATCACTTCTCCAATTGACTTGCAACAACAATACCTTTCCTGCAAAACAGATACAGGTAAGGTTAATCTTTTACTGCAAATGGCCGATGGACAAACCGATTTTGATAGCGTATTTTCCATCTCCAACCGTGCGCTTCACCTTTCGTTCAAAGTGAATTTTAAAAGAGGAATTGCTACTAGTTTTAAAAAACTTGGTAACACTTACATGAAAACTAAGGAATATGACAAAGCAATTGATAATTTCTCGAAGGGTATTAAATATTTTGATGCAGCTGGTGACAAAGGTGGTACAGGCAAATGTCTTTACAATATTGGACTTATTTATTATAATCAAGCAAATTATACTCGTTCGCTTCAATACAGGTTAGATGCGTTGAAAATATTTGTAGAATTAAAAAATCAACCTTTGATTGCCCGTTGTTATTCTGACATTGGCAATATTAATTATGTTCAGTATAATTATCCGAAGTCCCTTGAATATTTTGAAAAGGCTTTGGCAATTTGCGATACATTAAAAGATGAGGCTGGAATTGCAAAAAACTATAATAATATCGGCCTAATCTATATTGACAAGAAAGATTTCCCCAGAGCGTTTGAATATATTCTTAAAGCTTTGAAAGTCTACGAAAAAACGGAAATGAAACTCGAAATCGGTTCTTGCTATTCAAACATTGCTGTTATTTATTCACATCTAAAAGATTTTCCGTTAGCTATTCAATATTATAAAAATGCCATCAAGATAAAAGAGGAAATAGGCGATGATACAGGTTTAGCTGCATGTTACGTAAATATTGGCAGCCTGAATGAGAATATGAAAAATTATCAGGAAGCAATAAAATATTCTTCAATTGGTATTGAAATAGCAAAAAAAATTAATGATTTAGATAATATCAGACTCGGATACGGAGTTTTAGCAAACTGTTATGAAGATTTAGGTGATTATAAGAATGCCTTTACATTTGCAATTCAGTTTAAATCTCTTACTGATAGCATTTATAATATTGAGAATGCTAAACAAATGAGTGATTTAAAAACAAATTTCGCTGTACAACAAAAAGAATCGGAACTGAAAGCCAAAGCTAAAGCCGAACAAGATAAACAAGCTGCGGTGGCAGATGCCGAAAAAAAACGTCAACAAACGATTACTTACTTTTTTATTTCCATTTTGTTCATCGTACTTATTGCTTCGGTTTTTCTTTGGAACAGGTATAAAGTTACCCAAAGACAAAAAAATATTATTGAAAAGCAAAAAGACCTTGTGCAGAAGCAGAAACAGAAAGTAGAGGAAAAGAACAAAGAAATTTTAGATTCTATTCAGTATGCAAAACGTTTGCAAAACGCCATTCTACCCAATAATAAATTGGTTAAGGAGTTTATTGCCGATTCATTTATTTTCTTTCGTCCAAAGGATATCGTGGCAGGTGATTTTTACTGGTTATATCCTATTAAGAAATCAAATGGTGAAACTATTATTCTAATTGCTGCTGCCGACTGCACCGGACATGGAGTTCCGGGAGCTATGGTGAGTGTGGTTTGTGCCAATGCTCTGAACAGAGCGGTGAAAGAAATGGGAATACAGGAACCGGGAAAGATACTAGACACCGTTAGTAATTTTGTTATCGAAACGTTTGTACAAAACGAAAATGCACGAGTTCTTTCAGAAGGTGAAGTAAGCGATGGTATGGATATTTCGCTGGCTTCGATTAACCTTACTTCAGGAGAACTGCTTTGGGCTGGTGCTAACAATTCGTTAATTGTAGTAAAAAATAATTCTTCTGAAATGGTAGAAATAAAACCCGACAAACAACCTGTAGGTTTATATGAAAATTCAAAACCTTTCACCACCCACAGTATGACACTTGAAAAGGGTTCGATGATGTATCTGTTCTCCGATGGATATGCCGACCAGTTTGGTGGAGAAAGGGGCAAAAAGCTAATGAAAGCAAACTTTAACAAATTTCTGTTGCAAATCGCTTCGATGAGTAGCGACCAACAACTAAAAGAAATGGAAAATCATTTCGAAACATGGAAAGGCGAACAACAGCAAGTTGACGACATCTGTGTGATAGGAGTGAGAATGTAATTAATTTTAATTTCAAAATCCATGTTGAATCAAAATTTATTTTTATACCCTCGTCTCAATTCTAGTTTCTGTTAAAAGATGCTCTGAACAAACCAAGAAAAATTAAAACCCTTTTGGCAATTTAAGTTGAGGATTCTTGGGAAGATTTTTCTGAATCACTTTCTTTAACGCATCTTTTTGTACCGTAAAATCTTTTTGCAAAACTTCGATTGCATCCATCTGCATGGAATTTGGTTTTGCTTCCATACCACAGAACGTTCCGTAAAGTGCAGATACTTTTTCGCGGATTCGTTCTTCATCCGCAAACATGGATTTTTTCTTCGAAGCTACTATTTCCGATTTCACTTTCTGCAAATCCTCATAAAAAGCTTTTGCATTTTTGTTTTTCGAAAAGGCAACAGTGTCAGTTTTTAATCCCGACTGATAAAGAGAAATGCTGTCGATGGTATTGTTAACATCGTTGTAAAGTTCCTGCAACTGCATAGCTTTTTGATAAACCAATTTGCGGTCGTCCAAACTCATCTCTTTATTTTGCGCATCGTGTACACAGTTCAGTTCTCCTTTAAATTCCTGATCTTTTACAATTAATTTTACGGTGTATTTTCCGGGCAATACCATAGGAGAAGTGAAACCTGCCCCATCCATTTTTAAACTTCCGGCAGCTACACGTGGTGGAGTTCCTCGCAAATTCCAGTACACTCTATTTATTCCTTTTCTCACAGTTCCGGGAATAGTTTGCAAGAGTTTGTTTTTATCATCATAAATTTCGATGGTAATTTTTCCTGAACTCAATCGTTGTTTCAGATAATAATCTATGGAAGGAGTAGAAGGAGGATTTCCGGCAGACCAGCCTCCCGAAACCTCAGGCCCACCCCAGCCAAATTTCCCGTTATTCAGCACAAGGTCTGGTGTTGGGAATAAATACACATCTTTATCCAATATATCTTTGGTCATGTTTCGCATGGCTCTGATATCATCCAGAATAAAAATTCCTCTTCCATGACTGGCAATAATTAAATCATGTGTTACCGGATGTATCTGAATATCGCGAACCATTGCATATTCAGGAATATTGTTTTTCATCCTGAACCAGTTTTCTCCTCCATCTAAGGTTTGAAACAATCCCATTTCTGTTCCCAGAAATAATAAATCTTTGTTTACGAGGTCTTCTTTTATTTTGTGAGCAAAGCCTGTAAATTCTTTACTGTTGATGCGTTTCCAAGTTTTTCCCATATCTGTACTTTTAGCAAGATAGGTTTGAAAGTCTCCGTACATGTGGTTTTCGAGTGTTACATACACAGTGTTTTTATCAAATTTAGATGGCTGAATACTGCTCACCCATGCCTGAGCAGCAATGCCGGCTTTGGCTAAATTAGTCGAAACATTCGTCCAGTCTTCTCCTGCATCAATTGTATACTGAAGATTTCCGTCATCCGTACCGCACCATATCATGTTTTCGTCAAGCGGAGATTCGGCAATGGTAAAAATAGTGCAGTGGTTTTCGGCAGAGGTATTGTCTTCGCTCAATCCTCCGCTGTCTTCTTGTTTTTGTTTGTTCTTATCATTTGTAGTAAGGTCGGGCGAAATGCGTTTCCAGTTTCTACCTTGGTCAGTCGATTTATACATAAACTGACAACCAACATAAAGGTTTTTTGGATTGTTCGCTCCTGTTATCAGTGGTGTGTTCCAGTTCAAACGAAGTTTGTCGGTTTGTTCCTGAGAGGTTTTTTGAGGTTGAATAAACTCCGACTTCATGTTTGTCAAATTAGTTCTGAACATATTTCCTCCCTGATATTCGGAGTAAACAGTTTTGCCATCGGCATCCGGAATAGTCCAGAATCCATCACCTCCGCCCACTCTATCCCAGTTGCCATTGCCTATTCCTCCGGGAGCAGAACTTGGTGCCATCCAACTTCCGTTGTCCTGCAATCCTCCGTAAACATTATAAGGGTCTTTCATATCGTAAGCCACATGATAAAACTGACCCACCGGAAGCCCCTGATTAAACTGCCAGTTTACCCCTCTGTCCAAACTTACATACAACCCTCCATCTGTGCCCACATACATTATATTGGTGTTTGCCGGGTTTATCCAGATAGCATGCATATCGCTGTGAACCCAAGTGGCATCATAGCTTGCATCGGTAAACGAATATCCTCCATCGCTGCTGTACGAAAAATTAAATGCCGGACGATACACTCGTTTCGGGTCTTTCGGGTCGATAGCAATGGTTGAAAAATAAAACGGACGTGCAGTAACATTCATGGTAGCACTCTGACTTTTCCAAGTTTCACCGGCATCAGACGATATGTACAAGCCAGTGTTGGTGCTTTCCACAATTGCAATCATTTGTTTGGGGTCGCTTGGAGCCAGCGCCAATGCTATTCTTCCAAAAGGTTTGGAGGGTAAACCATTTTTAATTTCTTTCCATGTTTTTCCTCCATCTGTGCTTTTGTAAAGCCCGCTTCCTTTTCCTCCCGAATCAAAACTGTAAGGCATACGTCTGAATTGCCACATGGATGCAAACAAAACATTAGCATTAGTGGGGTCAATAACTATATCAGCACATCCTGTTTTTTCATCCACATAAAGAATTTTTTCCCATGTATCACCTCCGTTTGTTGATTTGTACAAACCTCTGTTTTTACTGTCGCTCCACAATGCTCCGGGAACAGCCACATACACTATATCCGGATTTTCGGCAGAGATGATTATTTTCGAAATGTGTTCCGAACTATCCAAACCTATTTTCTTCCAATTATCTCCACCGTCAGTAGATTTGTACAATCCATTGCCATACGATACCGAGTTACGCATATTGCTCTCGCCTGTGCCGGCATACACTACAGCCGGATTTTTTTGATTAATGGCCACCGCTCCTATCGACTGACAATATTTATCAAACACCGATTTGAACGAAGCACCTGCATTGGTCGATTTCCAAACACCTCCGCCTGCTGTGCCTATGTATATGGTCTTTCCTTCGTCTTTTACCGAACCATCAATGGCTGTAATTCGTCCGCTCATGGTGCCGGGCCCCAGCTGACGAGCTTCCATGGTTCCGAACATAGCCGAACTAATATTGGATTGCGCATTCATTGCCACCGAAGCAATGGTTAATGCCAGTACACAAATTTTTTTCATGAATATATTGTTTAGGATACTATTTTTTTTACGCTTCACATCATTCTCCTCCTTTGGCATTGGCCAAAAGAAAGAAGAGTCTTGTATTTTTAATGCTCGTACAAACCCCAACTTAAGGTTTTGTTATTTGCCGTCTTTGGGCAACTGAAAAGTAGCATCGTCTATCGCCACATTCACTTCCAGTTTAGATACCTGCATTTGCCCGTAACCACTGGCCACACTCATAGGATAAACAATGCCTTCGTCCAGTTTTTTATAATCAGAATAAACAACTGCATTTTCCATTTCCTGTCCGTTTGCCTTAATTTTATTGGTTTGTTTTAATATGTAGTAATTAGATGCATCAATATAATAAGTGGTTTCTTTGGCATTTTTGTCTGTCATTTTAAATTTAAAACAATCTGTACCGTCAAAATCGTCTTTGCCCAAATACTCCAACTTTTTACCAAGTTCTACATAGGTAATAAACGCATCGGCCAGATACAAATCTTCCTGAGCATTTTTCAAATCGTCTGCTGTCATTGGTTCGGGTTTGGTTTGTCCCCCAAATGGCATATACGACCAGCCTTCGGTGGTGGTTACTATCGAATAACCGTTCATGCCCATTACCGTAATGTTTTCGCGCATGGCTTTTTTATCTACCTGATATGAGGCTATTTTTATTTCGGCACCCTGAGCTTTAATAGTGCCTTCCATCTTTATACTTTTTAATTTTTCCCAATTTTCTTTTCCTCCAATAGCCTTTATGTGGTTGGCTACAATTTCTTCCGAAGTTTGTGCTGTGGCTGCTAAAGAGCAAACCGAAATAATTAATAAGGCAAGTACATTTTTTAAGTTTTTCATAGGTTCAGGTTTTAAATTTTTTTCAAATATATTAATTACCCCACAATATTTTAGAAAAAAAGTATGAACGGTTATTTTTAGGTGTAAACAGTTACTAATTTTTCCAACCGATGGGTTGCTTCTCATTTATTTTGGAAAAGGGAATGAAGGGAGATATTTTGACTAAAATTCCAATTCCCTTTTTAACTTACTGATATTGACAGTTTATGCTAATGGGAACACTTTTTAGTAAGAAAGGATCCCTTTTTAGTAAGAAAGCAACACTCTTTAGTAAGAAGTGTTCCCTTTTTAGCAAGAAGTGAACACTCCTTAGTAAACTCTTATCACTATTTCCAAATAGTGTTCACTCTTTAGTTAATCTTGAACACTCTTTAGTAAAAAGGGAACACTCTTTAGTAAACGGTAACACTCTTTAGTAAATTCTTATCACTATTTCCAAAAAGGGTTGCTTTCTTACTAAATAGTGTTTCCTATTTCCAAATAGTGTTACCCTTTTCCGAATTGTGTTCCTTTCTTACTAAACAGTTAACCTTTTTTAATAAATAGTGAACATACTTTAAAAGGTAATGTTCCAATTCCGGAAAAAGTGAACCTTTATTAGTAAAAAGTGAAGCTTTCTTAAAAGATAACGAACCTTACTTACTACAAAGTGATGCTTTATTTCTAAATCATTAAAATTTGCTCCGAAGACCAGAACCTTCGAATTTCATTTCCATCAAAAATAATTTACTATATTTGTAATCTATTAACGGTAAAAACGAAAAAAATGAAAAACGTAATCTTCATTCCCATCCTGTTAGTTATCGGTTATCTGATGTTTACCGAAACAACACCACCGACCACTTATGTTAATCCGATGATAGGCACTGGCGGCCATGGGCACACATTTCCGGGAGCCACAGTGCCATTTGGTATGGTTCAGCTATCGCCCGATACCCGCATTGATGGTAGTTGGGATGGTTGCAGCGGTTATCATTATTCCGATTCGGTTATTTACGGCTTTTCTCATACCCATCTTTCGGGTACCGGTTGCTCCGATTATGGCGATATTATGCTGATGCCCGTTAAAGGTCAGCCAGTTTTCGACAATAAAGCATATTCCTCTCATTTTTCTCATGCCAACGAAACAGCTGCTCCCTGTTTTTATAAAGTTAAATTGGATAAGGATAATATTGAGGTAGAACTTACGGCTACCACTCGCGTTGGGTTTCATAAATACACGTTTAATCACATTGGTGAGGCCAGTGTTATTTTGGATTTGACGCATCGTGATAAACTTTTAGAAGGAAATATAAACGTGGTAGATGATAAAACCATAGAAGTATTTCGCAGAAGCGAGGCTTGGGCCAAAGACCAGTATATCTATGCCCGTATCGAATTTTCGAAACCTGTAAAAACCACTAAAACTACCTCCGGAGATAAAGCGGCATTTACTTTTGATGTAAAAAACAAAGAACAGGTATTTGTTAAAGTTGCCATTTCGAATGTAAGCACACAAGGCGCTAAACTAAATATGCAAGCCGAACTACCCGAATGGGATTTTGATGCTGTAAAAAAAGCTGCCGACAGCAGTTGGAACAAAGAACTTGGCAAAATAGAAGTTACAAGTTCCGACAACAAAAAACTTCAAACATTTTACACCGCCCTTTACCACACCATGATTCAGCCCAATGTGGCTATGGATGTTGATAGCAGTTATCGCGGTCGCGACAATAAAATTCATAAAGCAAAAGACTTTACCTATTACTCAGTGTTCTCGCTTTGGGACACATTTCGTGCTGCCCATCCGCTTTATACCATTATCGACCGCAAGCGGACATCCGATTTTATTCAAACTTTTTTAGCTCAATATAAAGAAGGAGGCCGTTTGCCTGTGTGGGAACTGGCCAGCAACGAAACCGACTGTATGATTGGTTACCATTCGGTGAGCGTTATAGCCGATGCAGCAGGCAAGGGTATTACTAATTTTGATACCAATCTGGCCCTCGAAGCCATGAAAAAATCAGCTACATGGAATCACTTGGGATTACCGGCTTACATCGACCACGGATACCTTTCGATGGATGATGAGTCGGAATGTGTGTCAAAAACGCTTGAATATGCCTATGACGACTGGTGCATAGCTCAAATGGCGCATCTCTTGAACAAAAAGGAGGATGAAGAAAAATATAGCAAACGCTCTCAATCATGGAAAAATGTGTTTGACACTCAAACCGGTTTTATGCGTCCTAAAAAGAACGGAGGCTGGCTTACCCCTTTCGAGCCAAGGGAAGTAAACAATAATTTCACCGAAGGTAATGCATGGCAATACACCTTTTTTGTACCTCAGGATATTGATGGATTAATAAAAAAGATGGGCGGAAAAGACAAGTTTGAAAAGAAACTGGACGAGCTTTTTACCACCTCTTCTAAAACCACCGGGCGAGAACAAGCCGACATTTCCGGTTTAATTGGGCAATATGCTCATGGCAACGAACCCAGCCATCACATGGCTTACTTGTATGACTATGTTCAAAATCCTTCCAAAACTCAGGCTCGAATTCATCAAATCATGTCCGATTTTTACAAACCTGCTCCAGATGGGCTGATTGGAAACGAAGATTGCGGACAAATGAGTGCTTGGTATGTACTCAGCGCATTGGGAATTTATCAGGTTACACCCGGAACGGACTCTTATATGTTCGGGACACCTCTTTTTAAAGAAGCAAAAGTACATCTCGAAAACGGCAAAACCTTTACCATTTTGGCCAAACAAGTTTCTGATCAGAATTTTTACATACAATCTGCAACCTTGGATGCAAAAGAATATAAAAATGCTTTCATTTCGTATGCTGATATATTGAAGGGAACCACTTTAGGCTTCGAAATGGTGGCAAGTGCTAGTGCTAAATCTCAATTATCGCCTCCTGCAAGTTCGCCAGTAACTACTCCTTTGGTTGTAGTGCCCACTATTCAGGCTCCATCTAAGGTATTCAGAGATAAAATGCAGGTTGAATTAAAATCTACCTATCCCGATGCTACTATATATTATAGTACAGATGGAAGTAAGCCCACTTCAGCATCCCTTCGTTATACTTCTCCGATAGACCTAACCATTACAACAACCGTCAATGCTGTGAATGTAACCCGCGAAGGCAAACAGAGCTTCTTTTCAACCGGCACGTTTTACAAGATGCCTCATAACTGGAAAGTAAACATATTGTCAAAGTACAATCCTCAGTACACTGCTGGTGGAGATGAAGGTTTGATAGATGGCATCAGAGGCGATATTGATTGGCGTAAGGGAGAATGGCAAGGATATCAGGGACAAAATTTCGAAGCCATAGTAGACATGATGACACCTCAAACCGTTCATTTATTGAGTGCCGGTTTTCTTCAAGATAGCCGCTCCTGGATTCTAATGCCTTCCAAAATTGAATATTATTCTTCTAATGACAATAAAAACTTCGAATTGATCACATCATTAACCAACAACCAAATAAAACCGGAAGATTATGAAGTGCAAAAACTCGATTTTGGATTCGGTATTGATCATCCTGTTACAACCAGATATATAAAAATAGTAGCTTATAATTATGGCAAACTACCTCAGTGGCATCAAGGTGCAGGTGGAGATGCATTTATTTTTACGGATGAAATAGTTATTAAATAACAGAACCCAATAGAGATTATCAACAAGCCTATGTTAATAACAACTCAAATGTGAATAAGTTCTTGGTTTTAAAAAAATATATATCTTTGCGCCATTAAAATTTTAAAGTAGTTTTAAACAAACCAAATTAAATTAAACAAAAACAAAAACAGTTAAACTAAACAAAAAAAAATCATGAAAAAATCAGTACTAGTAGTTGCTTTAGCGCTTGGAGTATCCAGTGCTTTTGCACAAGACTTAACTTCTAAAAAAGGAGAACCAATGTTGCCGGAGGCAAATGATTGGGCTATCAGCATGAATGCTGACCCGATTTTCGAATTCGTTGGTAATGCATTTAGCGGTTACACAGGCAAAAATTCTGCTCCTGCAGTTAATTGGCTTAATGGTAACCAAACTATCATCGGTAAAAAATTTATTGATGAAAAAACAGCTTACAGAGTATTAGTTCGTTTGGGCTTCACAAGTCAAACATTCAAAAACTCAGTTCAAGCTGATGACCAAGATTTAGCAACGGTACTTTTCCCAACATTACCTGCTTTGGTTGTTGACAAGTACAAACACACTACAACTAACATCGCTATCGGTGCTGGTAAAGAGTGGAGAAGAGGAAAAACTCGTTTACAAGGTTTTTATGGTGCAGATGTAATGTTATGGATGACCAGCTCAAAAGACAAATACACTTATGGTAATACCATGACTGCTGTTCCTTCTTCAGGTTCTCATCAAACTACAACACCACTAACTACAACTTTTGACAACGATCCTCAAAGTTTAACTTTTGGTGCTGTAACCGGAGCTGTTCCAGCTAGTGCACGTGTTACTCAACAAAAATCAGGTATGACTATCGGAGTTGGTATCCGTGGTTTTATCGGTGCTGAGTACTTTATCTTCCCAAAAATCGCAATTGGTGCTGAGTATGGTTGGGGATTAGGTTTCCAAACAACTGGAAAAGGAACGACTTCAACTGAAAGACAAGGTGGATCACCTAATCAAGTTGCTGTTGAAGATGTAAAAACTGAAGGAAAATCTAAATTAGGTATTGATACTGACATGAACCAAGGTAATATGTTTGGTTTCAAAGGATCTAACACTGGTTCAGCTTCATTAAAAGTTACTTTCCACTTCTAGGAATAAACTAAGTTAAGAATTACAAAAAAGCCTCCCGAAAATCGGGAGGCTTTTTTTATGCTAATTGCTTCAATAGTTCCTGCTTTTCACTTTCTGTTAGTACTCTCCATTCCCCTTCTTTGAGTTTGCCCAACTCAATATTCATTATTCGCAATCTTTTCAGTTCGATGACTTGATAATCCAAAGTACTGCACATTCTTCTGATTTGACGGTTCAAGCCTTGTTTTAAAATAATTCTGAATACTCGCTTTGTTCCCGGTTCGGCTTTTATTTTGCATGGCATGGTAATAGCATCTCCTATATTTACTCCATCGGCCATTTGTTTCAGAAACTGATTACGTAACGGAAGATTTAACGTTACCAGGTATTCTTTTTCATGTTCAAAGTCGGGATGGATGATTTTGTTGATGATGCTCCCCTCGGTGGTAAGTAATATCAATCCTTTTGAATCTTTATCTAAACGGCCAATGGGATACAACTTATCCGGATAACGGATGGCATCTATAATATTTCCTTCGACCTTTTCAGTAGTACATATTATTCCAGCTGGTTTGTGATAGGCTATGATTATCATAATTGGGTTACATTATTAAAGTGCAAAGATTGGAAAAGTAATGATTACATGAGAAGAAAAACAAATGAACAAATTACAAACATAGTATTTGGAGATATTGAAATAATACTACATTTGCATCCCAATATGGTACCTTCCTTAAATAGAAGGTTTAAAAGGGAATCAGGTGTAAAACCTGGACATTTCCCGATGCTGTAAGTTCTTTTATCAGTTACACGTTTAACATTTCAGGCTTTATTGCCTTATTCTGTTTCACTAATTGTTACTGATAATATTTTAACATTCTTTGCCACTGTCTTTTTAGGAGTTGTTTTTCAACTGGAAACTAAAATAAGACGGGAAGGCGTTTAAAATAAAGAACAAGTCAGAAGACCTGCCAATATGCGAATACCATTTTATAGCTTTCGGAGAAAAGGCTAAGAATAGATAAACAATTTTTCTTTTTTCTATCCTTACTAAATTTACCGTTTGTTATTAATGATTAGCTAATGCTTTAATCGTTTGTAATGAATTTGTTTAAAAAAATAGTTTTTGTTGGTGCGGTTTTGCTGGCTTTATGCGGCAAGGCACAAACTACTATAGATTCTATTCATTCCCTAAAAGAAGTTGAAGTTTCGGTGTTGCGCTCCGAGAACTTTGCCATTGGCAATAAATCAGAACATCTGGACAGTGCCTTGCTGAACCAATATTCGGGTAGTTCGGTGGCTGATTTACTTACCAGCGAAAGTCAGGTGTTTATTAAATCGTATGGATTGGGAAGCATGGCCACAAGCTCATTTAGGGGAGCGGGTGCTGAGCATACCACTATTTTGTGGAACGGGTTTAACCTGCAAAGTCCTATGAACGGACTCATCGACTTATCGCTTATTCCTTCGGGCTTTTCTAATGATGTGCACTTGCAGTACGGTGGTTCTGGGGCGTTGTGGGGAAGCGGTGCTGTTGGCGGGACCATTTTACTGAACAATTCTATTCCATTTAATAAAGGTGTGTCGGCAGCGGTTACAACTTCGTATGGCAGTTTTTCGGACAGAAGACAGCAAACTGAAGTAACCATTAGTCGTAAGCGATTGGTATCGTCTGTTAAACTTTTTAATCATGATGCTAAAAACGACTTTGAATATGCAAACACAGCTCAATTTAATCATCCCGAACAGAAACAAAACAATGCAGAACTGAAGGAATACGGGGTGTTAGAGGAAAATTATTTTCAGATTAATAAACATCAGAAAATAAATACCCGGTTCTGGTATCAGAATAATGATAGAAATATTCCTCCATCGATGACTCAGCAAGTGAATGCAGCGAACCAAAAAGATGAGCTGTATAGAGCCACTTCGGAATGGCAACGAACAGGAGATAAACTTACCCTGCTGGCAAGGGTGGCTTATTTTGATGAACGTTTGCGTTACTCCGACTCGCTGATTCATTTGGATGCGATGAGCCGAACCAAAGTTACCATTGCCGAAGGCGAAACCCGATTTAGTATTTTTAAATATGACGTAATAAACATTGGCATTAACAATACCTACAGCGAAGCTATAGATACGGCCGATTATATACTGGCTCCGGCACAAAACAGATTTGCTTTGTTTGCAAGTTACAAGATTCATACAAAAAATAATAACTGGAAAGCAGTGATTAGCGGGCGGCAGGAATTTATGAAGAACACCACTATTCCTTTTACTCCATCGGCAGGGATTGAAGGAAAACTACTGAAATATTTTACACTAAAAGTCAACGCATCGGAGCATTATCATTTGCCAACATTTAACGATATGTACTGGAGTCAGGGCGGAAACCCCAACCTGAAGCCCGAAAGCGGATGGAGCGAAGAAGTAAGTGTAATGCACAAACTCCGCTACAAAGCTTTTGGATGGGAACTGGGTGCAACGGTATTCAATCGGAATATAGACAACTGGATTATCTGGTTGCCGGGAAGCTCGGGATTGTGGTCTCCGGCCAATGTGATGAAGGTGTGGTCGAGGGGAGTGGAATACAAACTGAATGTATCGTGCACGGTAAACAAATGGAAAGTATCGTTATCGGGATTGTATAATTATGTGTTATCATCCGTAGAGAAAACAACAACAGGAAATGATGCTTCGCTGAACAAACAACTGATTTATGTTCCGATTCAAAATGCTCAGGGAAGTTTTACGATTGCTTATAAAGGTACTTCGGTTAGCTATAATCATGCATACACGGGATATCGGTTTACAAGCTCGGATAATACGGAGTTTCTGAAACCTTATTCAGTAGGCAATCTTCACATAGCTCAAACATTTAATTTAAAATCGTCTTATCTGAGACTGTTTGTTCAGTTAAATAATGTTTGGAAGGAAAAATATCAGGTGATAGCTTACAGGGCCATGCCTCTGATGAGTTATCAGGTGGGAATAACGCTGGGGATTTGATGACCTCTCCCCTTTATCCCCTCTCCGCAAGAGAGGGGGAGGGACGTGAAAAGAGAGAGCAATCTTTATTTTCGATTTCTCCTTCTTTTGAGGGAAATACATAAAGTTTAAAAATAATATAACAACAATTAATATTTACAAAAATGAGAAAAACACAACTAATTTATGCAAGCATTATTGCTTTAGGCATTACTATTTCGGGATGTAAAAAAGACGACCCTATTGCAACCGCCACCACTACTCCTGCTTCGGGTTATACAAACGGAGTGTTTATTACCAACGAAGGGCCTTATGGAAGCGGAACAGGAACAGTTAGTTTTTACAGCCGAAGTACAGGCTCGGTAAGTGCTGATATTTTTAATTCGAAAAATGGTTTCCCGCTGGGTAATGTGGTGCAAAGCATGGAAATATTTAATAACAAAGGTTACATTATTGTAAACAATGGTAGCAAAGCTGAAGTGGTGGATGCTACTTCGTTTGCTACTGCCGGAACTATTTCTAATTTAATCAACCCTCGTTATTTTATAGGAATAGATAATACCAAAGGTTACCTCTCTCAATGGGGAGCGGGAGCAACGGGAGAAGTGAAAATTATTAATCTTGCCACCAACACTGTTACCGGAACTATAAACACAGGCAATGGTGCTGAACAAATGGTAAAAATAGGCAACTATGTGTATGTGGCTTGCAGTGGTGGATATGTAAACGACAGTGTGGTGACGGTAATTGATGCTACTACCAATGCAGTGGTGACTAATATTAATGTGGGAGCGAATCCGGCAAGTTTGAAAACCGATGCTACTGGTCAGCTATGGGTGCTTTGCGGAGGACAATGGAATTCGGGATATACGGCTTTGGTAAAAACCGGAAGTTTGGTACGCATCAATCCATCGAACAATACGATTACCCTTTCTCTTCCTTTTGCTTCTACAACTGCTGCCCCATCGCATTTAATAATTGACCAGAATTTAACTACACTTTATTATATATATAACGGAGGTGTTTATGCCCATGCAATCACCTCATCTGTGTTGAGCGCATCAGCTGTTATCAACCGTGGGTTTTATAGTTTGGGATTCGACCCGGTGAGCCATTCTATTTTTGCTTCTGACCCGGTGGATTATATGAGCAATGGTAAAGTGTTGCGTTATCAAACTTCGGGTACTGTTGTCGATAGTTTTGCGGGAGGAATTATTCCGGGGAACTTTTGCTTTCATTAATCACCTCTCCCCTTTCTCCCTTCTCCGCAAGAGAGGGGGAGGGAAGGGAAGGGTTATTAAATGTTCCTATTTTAACATGATTTGTTAACTCGGGAAGATACACATCTGGAGGTTTCCGAAGGACATCTGCTGGCTTCCGAAGGATATCTGCTGACTCCCGAAGGACATCTGCTGACTCCCGAAGGATATCTGCTGACTTCCGAAGGACATCTGCTGGCTTCCGAAGGACATTTGATGGCTTCCGAAGGACATCTGCTGACTCCCGAAGGACATTTGATGGCTTCCGAAGGACATCTGCTGGCTCCCGAAGGACATCTGCTGGCTCCCGAAGGACATCTGCTGACTCCCGAAGGACATCTGCTGACTCCCGAAGGACATCTG
This sequence comes from uncultured Bacteroidota bacterium, assembly GCA_903926385.1. Lineage (GTDB taxonomy): Bacteria > Bacteroidota > Bacteroidia > 2-12-FULL-35-15 > 2-12-FULL-35-15 > 2-12-FULL-35-15. Next base: position 20,810 of record CAIYIS010000062.1, on the reverse strand, counting down.
CTGACTCCCGAAGGACATCTGCTGGCTCCCGAAGAACATCTGCTGACTCCCGAAGGACATCTGCTGGCTCCCGAAGGACATCTGCTGAGACAAAAAACACCTCTCCCCTGCCCTTTTCAATTAGAGAATGGGAGAAAAACACTTTTGAGCAAAGGTTGTTACTTACTTATTTACTTTCGCTGATAGGTGATGAAATCGTAATCGTAATTGTTTTTTTCATCTTTAATACCTTTTGTGCGGGAGGTTTCTGTCCATTCTTCCATGTTAAGTTCGGGGAAAAACACATCTCCTTCGAAGGGTTGATGAATGCGGGTAAGGTAAATTCGCTGGCACAAGGACAGTGACTGACGGTAAATATCGGCTCCTCCGATAATAAATATTTCCGAATCCGAAATGCTTTGAGCGGTTTCGATGGCTTTTTGGAGTGAGGCTGTAACAATGGCTCCGGGAGCGGAGTAATCGCTCTGACGAGTAATTACTATATTGGTTCTGTTTTTAAGAGGACGAAATTTAAGCGGTATGGATTCGTAATTTTTTCGGCCAGTGATTATACAATGACCGGTGGTTTTCTCCATAAAATATTTCATATCCAACGGCAAATGCCAGATAAGCTGATTATCTTTTCCGATAACGTTGTTTTGTGCTGCGGCTACTATTATACTTATCATTTTGTTATTTCAGGTTTCAGGTTAACATGTTAATTAAATAACTTACAACCTAAAATTAATTATACCGCTACTTCAGCTTTGATATGAGGATGCGGGTCGTATCCTTCTAAAGAAAAGTCTTCGAACTTGAATGCGAAAACATCTTTAATATCAGGATTGATTTTTAAAACGGGTAAAGGTCTGAACTCGCGTGTGAGTTGTAAATTGGCTTGTTCAATATGATTGGAATACAAATGCGCATCGCCAAGGGTATGAATAAACTCTCCGGGCTGCAAATTGCAAACCTGTGCAATCATTAATGTTAGTATGGCGTAGGAAGCAATATTGAATGGCACGCCTAAAAAGATATCGGCACTGCGCTGATACAACTGACAACTTAACTTACCATTGGCCACATAAAATTGAAAAAATGCATGGCAGGGAGGTAACTTCATTTTATCTATTTCGCCCACATTCCAGGCACTCACTATCATTCTCCGACTGTCGGGATTGGTTTTAATTTGATTCACTACCTGAGTTATCTGGTCGATGGTGCGGCCATCGGCAGCTTGCCAACTTCTCCATTGAGAACCATACACAGGTCCAAGGTTTCCGTTTTCGTCAGCCCATTCGTCCCATATTTTCACTCCGTTTTCTTTCAGGTATTGAATATTGGTATCGCCTTTTAAAAACCATAACAATTCGTGAAGTATAGATTTGAGGTGAAGTTTTTTGGTAGTAAGCATCGGGAAACCCTCTTGCAAATCAAAACGCATTTGGTAGCCGAACACACTTACAGTGCCTGTTCCTGTTCTGTCGGTTTTGGTAGCGCCATTTTGTAAAACGTGGCGCATTAAATCGTGGTATTGTTTCATTTTTCAAAATTGCCGCGACCTAATGGTCGAGGGATTATATTTATTCCACAAGTTGAAGGTGGTGGTAATTGTTTCCTACATCAATATCCCTGCAATGGTAGCCGAAAGATAAGAAGCCAATGTTCCGCAAAGCAAAGCACGCATACCTAATTTGGCAAGGTCGTCTCTGCGCTCGGGAACCAAAGCGCCAATACCTCCTATTTGCATTCCTACACTGCTGAAGTTAGCGAATCCGCAAATGGCAACACTTATTATTAATGTTCCTTTTTCGGTTAGAATAGGTACAGCATGACTGGTTAAATTTTTAAACGCTACAAATTCGTTTACGGTAATTTTTTGTCCGAGCAATGTCGCTGCATTGTTTACATCCTGAGCAGGCACACCCATACTCCATGCAAATGGGTAAAACAGTTTTCCGAAAATATAATCGAGAGATAGTTTTACATCATAAATATAAAAGTGACCAAGAATCCAGTTTACAAGAGCTATCAGCGAAATAAAACCAATAAGCATAGCTATTACATTCATTGAAATCTTGAATCCATCGGCAGCGCCATGAGAAATGGCATCAATCAAATTGCTGTACTGACTTTTTACTTCCAGTTTTACATTACCCATTGTTTGCGATTCTTCTGTTTCCGGAAAAACGATTTTAGATATAACTAATGCACCCGGAGCCGCCATTAAACTTGCAGCTATCAGATATTCGGCTTTAGCTCCCATAGTGGTATATACTATTAATATACCTCCGGCAATACAAGCCAAACTTCCGCTCATAGAAGCCAGCAACTCACTTTTAGTCATAGTGGGCAAATAAGGACGAATCATTACCTGAGCTTCTACCTGACCAACAAATGCACTCGCAACATTACTCAAAGCCTCAGCACCGCTCACTCGCATAATGTAATTCATTGCTTTGGCAATAACCGAAACGATGCGTTGCATGATGCCTGCATGATAAAAAATAGCAACCAGCACACATACTAATATAATAGTAGCTGTAATATTAAATGCAAAAACAAAAATATCGGGGGAGGAGTAATTTACATTTTCGCCTTTGAAGTTTTGCGAAACAATACCGCCATACACAAAGTTGGCTCCTTCTTTAGCAAACTGCTCGATTTTCTGCATACCTTTACCTAAGAACTGAAAGAAACGAGTTACGGGTGGAACTTTTAAAACCAGAACAGCTATAAACACTTGAAGCAACACACCGCTTATCACCAGGCGGTAATTAATCGCTTTACGGTTGTTCGAAAACAGAAAGGCTATTCCGAAAATTAATACAACGCCAATAAGGCCAACAAATCTTTCCATAAAGTTTAAGGTGTTATTACGATTTTTTGCGATTGTTTAACTCGTCACGAATTTTTGAAGCCTTTTCATAATCTTCGTCATTCAATGCTTTATCAAGTAGCATTGTTAATTCTTCTGTCGATTTGCGAAGCAGACTTAACTCATCCGATTCGTCTTCCTCTTCATCATCGTCCTTTTTCGAAGTTTCTTCGGTAAGCGCATGCTCATCCAGCAGAATGCCGGCTTTGTCCAAAATAGATTCGTAGGTAGTAATAGGACATCCGAAACGAACTGCCAAAGCTATGGCATCCGAAGTTCGGGCATCTATACCAGCTTCTTTAATATCGTCCGAACAAATTATTTTAGCATAAAAAATACCCTCCATCAAACTAAAAATGCATACTTCGATAACATTAATATTAAAAGCATTTGCAAAATTCTTAAATAAATCATGCGTAAGCGGACGACTCGGCTTCATATTTTCCAATTGAATGGCTATTGCCTGTGCTTCGAAAGCTCCAATAACAATAGGTAGTCTTCGTTTGGCTCCGGTGGTTTCGCCCAAAACAAGAACATAAGCTCCTGTTTGAGCCTGACTCGAAGTTAAATTTACTATTTCAAGTGTTACTTTTTTCACGTCCTCTTTCTTTTAATCAGAAATATGCAGTCTGAATGATGATAATTACTGATTAGCTTTAAATGTTTTTACTGCCGCAATAAGTTTAGGTACTATTTCAAAAGCATCACCCACTATTCCGTAGTCGGCCGATTTAAAGAAAGGCGCTTCTTTATCTGAGTTAATTACCACTATGGTTTTACTTCCGTTTACACCGGCAAGGTGCTGAATAGCTCCCGAAATTCCGATGGCAATATATAAGTTAGGACGAATAGCAATACCTGTTTGACCAACATGTTCGTGGTGCGGACGCCAGTCCATATCCGATACCGGACGAGAACAGGCAGTGGCTGCACCCATTTCTTTAGCTAGTTCTTCTATTATTCCCCAGTTTTCTGGCCCTTTCATTCCTCTTCCAGCCGAAACCACCAATTCTGCATCGGTTAAATTAAGCGCAGACGAATCTTTCTTAATTTCTTTTATTTTGATAGCCGATGTAATGTTGTCCAGATTTACTGCAAAATCAACGGCATCCACAGATGCTCCGTTAAGTTCTACTGCAAACGAGTTAGGAAGTAGAGTAATTATTTTTTTGTCCGAATGAATAGCATAATTAGCTATTGCTTTTCCCGAAAACGCATTCTTTTTTACCGAAAACGAACTTCCCGAAATAACAGGATTATCAATAGCTCCGGCCACTATTCCTGCTTTAAGTTTTGCTGCCAATCGTGGAGCCACTTCTTTGCCCGTAAAATCATGAGAGAATATAATTACCGTAGCATTTTCGGCTGTTATGGCTTGTTCTATGGCAGCAGTAATATACTGACCATCGTGAACCGCTAATTTATCATTTTTCAATTTAAGCACTTTGGCAGCACCTGCTTTTCCCAAATCGCTGGTATCGGCATCGCCCACTATCACAGCCACCGCAGTAGTGTTAAGCTGAGCAGCTATTCTGCTTCCATAGTTAACCGCTTCTAACGATGATTTTTTTACTTTACCTTTTGAAACTTCCGTATATATTAAAATTGACATATTTTTTGAATTTTAGATTTGTAGAATTTTAGATTTTTAGAATGAAAATTATATTGCTTTTGCCTCCGAGTGTAAAAGTTCAATTAACTTTTCAGGAGTAGCAGCATCCACAAATTTACATTCCGTTCTGCCTTTTGCCAGTTCGTAAGATATTACAGAAGTCAACTTATCAGCATTAGCCGCAGGCACCTGAACCAAAGGTTTGGTACGAGCAGCCATAATACCTCTCATGTTTGGAATTCGTGCTTCGGCCATACCTTTGTTTGCCGACAATACAAGTGGTAAATTACATTCCAACACCTCCGTACCTCCGTCTATATCGTGTTCTATCGTTGCCACATTGCCTGCCACATCTAGTTTAGTAGCCAGCGACACAAACGGAAGATTCATCAATTCGGCTATCATAGCCCCTACCAATGCTCCATTGTAATTAATGGTTTCTTTACCCACCATTATCAAATCGTAACCCTTGTCTTTAGCATAAGTAGCTATTTGCTCTGCCACCGCAAAAGCATCATTTGGTTCTCCATCTATTCTTACCGCATCATCAGCTCCTATAGCCAACCCCTTACGAATAGTAGGTTCGCTTTCGCCTCCGCCCACATGCAGAATAGTTACATTTCCGCCCAACGTTTCTTTTAATTCCAGCCCCCGCACCAGTGCATAATATTCATCAAATGGATTAATCACAAACTGAACTCCCGCTGCATTAAAAGTGGTATTGTCGTTTGTAAAACTAATTTTCGTTGTTGTGTCGGGTACGTTGCTTATACAGACTAATATTTTCATATATTTTATTTTATTGTTTTTTTTTGCGAACGCAAATTTAGCAATAACTCTAATATAAAAAATACTTCATCGAAAATAAAAAAAACAAAGCAGCAAAAGCCAATAGGGAAGGGCATTGTGAACAACTAACGGGCAAAAGGCAAGAGAAATTAAAAAAACGTTACTCCCAACTGTCACATTGCTCCCCCTTAATTGTGGAGAGTGGATTAAGGAGATAGGTTAAAATTGGTTTTATGAGCCTGCAAGTTTCAAAATGCTATGCTTCCGACAGGTGGAATGTCGTGCGAGTTCTCTGTGGTTATCTCACCAATTGGTGGAACGTCCTGAGAGTTCTCTAATACTATTCCACCTTTCGTGGAACGTCCTAAGAGTTCTCTAAGGTTATCTCACCAATTGGTGGAATGTCCTGAGAGTTCTCTAAGGCTCTTCCACAAATCGTGGGACTGCCATAGAGTTCTCTAACGTTATCCCACCATTTGGTGGAACGCCCTAAGAGTTCTCTAAGTCTCTTCCACGATTTGTGCAACGTCCTAAGAGTTCTCCAACGTAATCTCACCAATTGGTGGAACGTCCCGAGAGTTGACACACCTCGTTCCACCACATGTGGAGCTTGCCCGAGAGTTCTCGCAGGCAGCTCCACGAAAAGTACAATTCTCTTGTTTTCGAATAGTCACATTTTAACTTCTATTTTATTCTTCCTCAAAAAAAGGAAGGTATGAAAAGTATGGCTATTGAGGAATATGATTTTGTTTAAGCAATTAAAAATATTATTCCAATGGAGTTTATAAATTCACATTAATGATTTTACTATTAAGATATAACTCCTATGGGTAATAGGATATGCCAATAGGAAATTGGCCAAAAGAAAACAAAATGGGTTAGTAAGACTTTGTGTTTTTAATAGGTCGCTTACATCCTCTCATTAATTCTTAAAAATCTACAAATCCAAAATTCTAAAATTTAAAATCCCCCTCACCAACCAAAAAAAGTATTACTTTTGGGCTTTGATGAACTTTACCTATCCAGCATTTCTTTTTGCACTTTTAGCAGTAGCTATACCCATCATTATTCATTTATTTAACTTCCGAAAGTTCAAAACCGTTTATTTTAGCAACGTTCGTTTTTTAAAAGAAGTTAAAGAAGAAACCAAAGCCAAATCCAAACTCAAAAACCTGCTTGTTTTGCTGGCCCGCATTCTGGCCATTTGCTTTCTGGTATTTGCCTTTGCTCAGCCCTACATACCTTCCGAAAACAAAAAAACCACAGTAGGCGACAAAACCATCAGCATTTTTATCGACAACTCGTTTAGTATGGATGCCGTTAACAAAAGCGGCACTCTGCTTGGCGAAGCTAAGAAACGCGCATTAGAAATTATAGCTGCCTACAAACCTACCGACAAAATACAATTGCTTACCAACGATTTTGAAGGCAAACACCAGCGCCTGGTTAACAAAGAAGAGTTTGCCGAATTGCTCGATGAGGTTAAAATAAGCCCTTCCACACGCAGTCTGTCCGAAATTATTTCCCGTCAAATGGATGTTTTGCAACAAGCCAACACCCGTAGCAAAGCATCTTATATCATCTCCGACTTTCAGAAAAGCCTTGTCAACATTGATAATATAAAGAACGATACCAATGTGAGCATTCATTTTGTTCCCCTCACCGCCACCGAAAAAAACAATATTTACATCGACACCTGCTGGTTCGAAACACCCGTTCGTCAGCTCAACCAAGCCGAAAAGCTCCACATTCGAATTAAAAATGTTTCCGACAAAGCCATCGAAAACAATTCGGTTAAATTATTTATCAATAACATTCAAAAAACACCCGCAAGCTATACTGTAGATAAGAATGCCGAAACCGAAGTAGTGCTTTCGTTTGCTTCTAAAGAGTCGGGCTTGCAGCAATGCAGGGTGGAGCTCAACGATTTTCCGGTTACGTTTGACGATAAATTCTACTTTACCTTCACAGTAGCCAAAAACATTCCTGTATTGTGCATCAATAGCTCCCTGGCCAATTCAGAAAGTCCTTATATTAATAAGCTATTTGGAGCCGATTCTCTTTTTATTTTGAAAAATAGCTGGGAAAACAAGTTAGATTATTCTCAGCTATCACAAAACAAACTTATTATTCTGAACGAACTTAAATCCATTTCTTCCGGACTGGCTCAGGAGCTCAATCGCTTTATGGTAGCAGGCGGCAGTGTGGTGGTTTTCCCAAATGCTCAAGCCGACATGCCTTCGTATAAAGACTTTTTTGTTTCCGTTAAAGCAAATTATTTCGAAAAGCTCGACACCGCCAATACCCGCATCGACAAAATCAATCTCGATAATCCCATTTATAAAGATGTATTCGACAAAAAAACCTTTACTGCCACCAATCTCGATTTGCCTAAAGTAAATTCGCATTTTGTGCTTTCAAAAGCTGTTCAGAGCAACGAAGAATATTTATTAAAAATGCAAAACGGAGATAATTTTTTATGCAAATACGATGTAGGCAAAGGCAAGCTCTATACTTCTGCCGTATCGCTCGGTGCCGATTTCTCCAACTTTGCCAAGCATTCTGTCTTTGTTCCTACTTTATATAAAATAGGAATGTTTAGCCAGAGTTCATCTCCTTTGTTTTATACCATTGGTAGCAATTCTTCCATCGAGTCGGCCAATGTGCTTACAGGCGAAAGTGTGTTTCATATAAAAGGTGTCAACTCCACTTTTGATGTTATCCCCGAGCATAAAGTTCAAGATTCGAAAACCGAAATCTTTATTCATAATCAAATAACCGATGCCGGCAATTATCTGTTGTATGCCGACAAAGACCTGGTAACCGGCCTTTCTTTTAATTTTAATCGCAAAGAATCCGACCTTACTTGTTACAACGCTGACGAATTGAAAAAACAAATCTCCGACAAAAACATACAGAACATACAAGTAATAGAAACATCGGCCAAAAGTTTAACACAAACCTTAACCGAAACCGATCAGGGCAAAAAGCTTTGGAAACTTTGCATCATTATGGTCTTGCTTTTCCTCGCTGTCGAAATAGCGCTCTTACGATTTATGAAAGGCTAACAGGAATTATAAATTATGAATTATAGATTGTGAATTATAAAAACAGAACAAGCGCGTTTTAACAAGCTATTGAACTAACCAACCGGTGAACAAATGAACTAATAAACATAAAAACTAATAGAATGAACATTTTAATCAAATCTGCTCAAATCGTTGATTCCGCATCTCCCTTCAATGGAAAAACAATGGATATTCTTATTGAAAATGGGATAATCACTTCCATCAAATCTAAAATACTTCCCGAAAAAAATGTAAAAGTTATAGAATCCGATAATCTTCATGTTTCGGCAGGTTGGTTAGATATGCAAGTTAACTTTTGCGACCCCGGATTTGAACATAAAGAAGATTTAGAATCGGGAATAAATGCGGCTAAAGCCGGAGGATTTACCGGGGTTGCAGTTATGCCTTCTACCAATCCTCCCATTCATTCCAAATCGGAAGTACAATATATAAAGAATAAAACAGCAGGTGCCATTGTAGATGTTTATCCGGTTGGTACTTTATCTTTCAAGCAAGAGGGCCACGACCTTTCTGAGATGTATGATATGCAGCAAGCCGGTGCAGTAGCCTTTTCGGATGATAAAAAATCGGGAGCCAATGCCGGATTAATTATGCGTGCCTTATTATATGCTCAGAATTTTGATGGATTAATCATGACGCATTGCGATGAAAAAGCCATTTCTAATGATGGTAAAATGAACGAAGGCATCATTTCTACCAAACTTGGATTAAAAGGAATTCCGGCTTTAGCCGAAGAAATAATGGTAAACAGAAACATCTTTTTGGCAGAATACACTAATGCTTCCATTCATTTGTCCAACATCTCTACTCAAAAGTCTGTTGAATTGGTAAAACAAGCCAAAGCAAAAGGACTTAAAATAACAGCTTCTGTAAATGCCTACAATTTGGTTTTAGACGATTCTCTTTTAATGGGCTTCGACAGCAATTATAAGTTAAATCCTCCTCTCCGCACCAAAGCCGACATAGACGCTCTTCAAAAAGGTGTTGCCGATGCCACCATCGATTGCATTACTTCCGACCACCGACCTCAGGATATCGAATCAAAAGATGTAGAGTTTGACAATGCTTCTAACGGCATGATAGGCCTCGAAACCTTTTTCGGCTTGATGAATACCAATAAAGGAAAAATAAAACTGGAAAGACTAATAGAGGCAATAACCGCTCGCCCGAGAGAAATATTAAAACTAAAAGAAGTTAAGATTACAGAAGGAGCACAAGCTAATCTTACCCTCTTCAATCCAAAAGCAGATTGGACTTTTACCAAGACACATATTTCTTCCAAGTCGACTAACACCCCTTTTCTCAACACTAAATTCACAGGGAAAGTTATGGGAATAATAAATAACAAACAATGGAATATTAATAAGAATTAGAATAAAACTAACTGAAGTCGCATTGCGGAGTAATTATTTTTTTGTAGTTTAGCGCAATTAATTTTTAACATTATTATTATAAATCACTTTTAAACACAAAAATATGTTTTCAAAGAAAAATTTATTGATCGTAAATACTTCATTACTCATAGCTTCAGCGTTGTTCTTTGCAAGCTGCGGTCATGGTGAAGCTCCTAAAACTGATGCTTCAACACCTGCAGCAGTAGTTAAAGACACAACATCAGCAAACGAGGTTCCTCAAACCTCTTATTCTTTGCCTTCTCCATTGCAGATTGCGTCTATCTTTAAAAAGTCAGGTTTAAGCTTTAAAGATGGTTTAACCAGTCCGGTAAAAGACCCTGCAAAGTATACAACCAATCTTAACAAGTCAATCAACCTTGGGGTTTATAGCGCAGATTTATCGTATTGCGTTTTGAACAAACAAAGCCAGGAAGCAATGCGTTTTATGAAACTTTGCCGCTCTTTAGCTGATAACTTAGGCATGGGTTCTGTTTTTGACGAGTCGAACCTTTCTAAACGTTTTGAAAAGAATTTAGGTAACGAAGATTCATTAGCCTACATCATTGCTGAATTGCAAATGGTAACAGATATGTATCTTGACGAAAACGATCAACAACAAATAACTTCTATCGTTTTTGCTGGTGCTTGGACTGAAAGTATGTACATTGGTTCTAAGGTGTACGAAAAAGGAAAAGAAAAGAAACTAAATGCAAAACTTGCTGAACAAATGAATATTTTGGGAAGCATTATCAACGCATTGAAAGCAGTTGAGAAAAAAGATGCTGCTATCAGTACTTTAGTTGCTGATATGAAATCTGTAAAAGATATTTATGACGATCTTCCTTCCATCAAAAACAATCCGGATGCAGCTAACAGCGACAAACCAATGAGTTTTACAGATGAAGAAGTTGTTACATTAACAAAGAAAATAGACGAACTACGAGCAAAATTCATTAATGGTTTGTAATAAAAACAATTATTCAAATTTATAATTATGAAAAAAATAGTTTTACTTAGTTTAATTGCAGTGACCGTAATTTCTGCGGGATTTACTACAGTGCAATTAATGGACGGTTGCGACAAACGAGCGTTAACCGAAAATTGCAAAAAGAAACTGGACGATTTTAAATACGATAGTCAGAAATATTCAAAAATCAATTATCTGGATCATGATCAGAAATTAGAAATTGAAGTTCCTGTATTTATTGGAGAGAAATACCGAATGATTTTTAATACTTCATATCTTCCTAAAGGAATTGTTATTTCGGTTTATACTAAAAGCAAAGACTCTAAGAAGCGCGAAGCAATTTATACTACAAAAAATGAAGCCGAAGGAACAAAGGTTTATGTTTTTGATGCACCTCACGTTCGTAATATGTATGTAGATTACGATGTGCCTACATATGCATCTAATCCGAAATTGTCAGGTTGTGTAGTATTTATGGTTGGTTATAAATAAAATTATATGAAAAAAACAATACGAATTGTATCACTGGCATTGTCATGCAGCCTTTTCTTTCTTTCCAATACTATTGGTATGGCTCAAGCATGTAAAGCGAAACATATTGTTGGAGGATGTAAAGCTAACATCAAAAAGCCTTTCAAATATGACAGTTATGCCATTAATGAATTTACATTTGACAATAAACCAAAAGAAGTAGAAGTTCAATTTACTGCGTTTCAGGGACAGAAATATAAACTGGTATTTTGTTCTTCCGGTTTTGACGAAGCAGTAACCATGAATATTTACGACAAAAGCAATAAAATAAAAAACAACCGTCATAAATTATGGGATAGCTCGAATGGAATAGACAGCGATTTCTGGTCGTTCGAACCTCAAAAATCGGGAAATTACTTTATAGAATACGAAATTCCGGTTTCTAAAGACGGTAAAGTAAAAAAAGGTTGTGTGGTATTAATGGTAGGATACACCGAACCTCAGGAATAAATACAATACTAAACCAAATAAAAAAATCCCGAATCACTCGGGATTTTTTTTTACCTCATCCACACGGATTAGTCCAAAAACTAAAGCGTAATAGAATTATCTTTGCCCGCAATGAAAACGAAATTAAAAGAACCTGTATTTAAAATCATAGGCCAATGTGCTGACGAAATGGGTGTGGACGCTTATGTAATAGGTGGCTGGGTTAGAGATATGATTTTGCATCGAGAGTGTAAAGATATAGATGTGGTAGCTATTGGTAGTGGAATAGAACTGGCTCAGAGAGTAGCTAAAAGTTTAGGCGATGGATATCATGTGGCAGTATTTAAAAACTTCGGGACAGCACAGATTGTTTATGGAGATATGGATATTGAATTTGTTGGTGCCCGCAAAGAATCGTACAGACAAGAAAGCCGCAAACCAATTGTAGAAAACGGAACCCTCGAAGACGACCAGAACAGAAGAGATTTTACTATTAATGCACTGGCCATAGGGCTGAATTCCGATAAATTCGGGGAGCTCCTCGACCCCTTTGGAGGATATAAGGACATGGAAGACCAGATAATTCGTACTCCCCTCGACCCCGATATAACCTATAGTGACGACCCCTTGCGCATGATGCGTGCCATTCGGTTTGCAACCCAACTGGATTATGTAATAGTTGACGAATCGCTGGAGAGTATCAATCGGAATAAAGAAAGAATTAAAATTATTTCGAAAGAGCGAATAGCTGATGAGCTGAACAAAATTATTTTGGCAAAAAAGCCTTCCATAGGTTTCAAACTCTTATTCGATACAGGACTGTTGCATTATATTTTTCCTCAAATGGTGTTGCTGCAGGGGGTAGAAAAGATAAACGGAAAAGGACATAAAGATAATTTTTATCACACCCTCGAAGTACTCGACAACATTTGTCGAACTACTGACGATTTATGGCTGAGATGGGCTGCCATACTGCACGACATAGCTAAACCTCAAACCAAACGTTTCGAAAAGGAACACGGGTGGACTTTTCACGGGCATGAAGAAAGAGGAGCAAGAATGGTAAGTAAAATTTTTGCTGAACTAAAACTTCCGCTTAACGAAAAGATGAAATACGTAGAGAAACTGGTTCGCCTGCACCTGCGCCCCATAGTGCTTGCCAAAAGCGAAGTAACCGACAGCGCCATCCGGAGATTGCTATTTGAAGCAGGGGACGATGTAGACGACCTCATGAAACTTTGCGAAGCCGATATTACCTCCAAAAACGAATACAAAGTGGAGAAATACCTTAAGAATTTTGAGCTGGTAAGAGAGAAACTAAAAGAGGTGGAAGCAAAAGATAATATCAGAAACTGGCAACCTCCTATCTCTGGCGAAGACATCATGAAAACATTTAACATTCCTGCAAGCAGAGAAGTGGGTGTACTCAAAAATGCCATTCGCGAAGCTATTCTTGACGGAATTATTGCCAACGATTACCAGCAGGCTTACGAATTTATGCTGAATAAAGCCAAAGAACTCGGGCTGAGTGCTGATTAAGAATTCGAAATAAAGAATAATAAAATCAAAACTTAATTCTTATTTTTGTTCGCAATAAAATAGCTTTCACTTTTACACATTTGATAATACAAAATTTCAATAACCATGTCGGTATATAGATTTAAAGTTACGTTTGAAGATTACGATGAAATTTACAGAGAAGTCGAAATTAAATCCAATCAAACGTTTGAAGATTTCCATCATATTATTTTGAAGTCGGTAAAATTCGATTCCATTCACAATGCTTCATTCTTTGTTAGCGATGATTACTGGCGCAAAGGAGAAGAAATACTTCTGAACCCGGAACCGGAACCTTCCTCTAAGAAAAAAAGAAGAGATGATGAAGTTCCGAAAAAACTGATGAAGAACTGCAAAATGGCTTCCCTGATGGACGATCCTCATCAAAAGTTTGTTTACATGTACGATCAAACCGCTTTGTGGACATTTATGGTAGAACTCATCAGAATTTTGCCTGACGATGCTTCCATTCAGTATCCCCGAATTGCCAAAAGCGTGGACGATGCTCCTCCTCAATACAAAATGGTAGCACCTGTTATACCTGCTGTTGCCTTTGAAGATGATGATGATTTTGACGAAGAAGAACCCGAACCGGATGAAAACGATGCGTATCTGGCCAATGATGATGATGACCTGGCAGAGCTCGAAGGCGAAGAAGGCGAACCGGAAATGGACGAAGATGCCGATGAACTAGAAGCCGAAGATTATGAAAACGAATATGGCGAGGGAGGAGACGAAGATTAATCTTACTGTGAATACTATTCTATCTGCAAACCTTTTAAACTAAACTAATAATTGCCTTACCTGTTTTATTAAACAACGGGTAAGGCAAATCGAACCATGCCTCCCAAAACCCTTATTGTAATTGCAGGCCCCACTGCCATAGGGAAAACTTCTTTAAGCATTTTACTTGCCCGACAATTGAATTGTGCTGTGTTATCGGCCGATTCGCGGCAATTCTATAAAGAGATGAGCATAGGTACAGCTGTACCAACTGCTGAAGAAATGAACGGTGTGCCGCATTATTTCATCCATTCGCATTCCATTACCGATGATTATAATGTGGGCAAATACGAAACCGATGCTATTCTTTTGCTCGATAAACTATTTCTGAATGATGATGTGGCTGTATTGGTAGGCGGTTCGGGATTATACATTGATGCTATTTGCAAAGGGTTCGATAGTTTGCCGGAGGCAGATGAAAACACTCGCTATTTATTAAAGCAAATTTATCAAACCGAAGGTATGGAAGGCTTGGCATCATTGCTCAAACAAAAAGATGAGGCCTATTATCATCAGGTAGATTTGCAAAACCCCCACCGGGTGATGCGTGCACTCGAGGTTTGTATGGTAAGCGGGAAACCGTATTCCGAACTAAGAGCAGGATTAACCAAGCAACGTAATTTTAACATCATTAAAATAGCCCTCAACACCGACAGAGATAAGCTCTACAGCCGCATCAACACTAGAGTTGACCTAATGATGAAAGATGGTTTTATGGACGAAGTAAAACAACTCATCAACTTCCGACACTTGAACTCACTGCAAACAGTGGGTTATAAAGAACTCTTCGATTATCTGGACAGTAAAACAGATTTGAATACCGCTGTGGAATTGATAAAACAAAACACCAGACGATATGCCAAACGTCAGTTAACCTGGTTCAGAAGATATACCGACTTTACCTGGTTCGAGCCGCATGAGGTTACTCGTATTGCAGACTTTTTAAAACAACACGGAATTTAAAACATGTTAAGAACCGTAAGAGATTATCTGGAGCTTGACCGCTCGTTTCACAATCTGGTTATTGTCGAATTATTTGTGCAGATAATTAATGTTACATTCATTACTGTTCTTCCGTTGTACATGAAAGCCGAGCATTTCAGCGATGCGCAGTATGCTCATTTTACTTCTTACCGTTACCTCGGCATGCTTGCTCTCGCTTTGTTTCTGGGCATGTATATCAAAGGCCGAAAAATATTGCCCATGTTTTACATTGCTGCCATTGGTGTTCCGCTGTTCAGCTTTTTAATATTAATTGGAGTACATTTTCATTCCACCGGACTGCTGCTTATTTCCCATCTTTTGTGGGGCACAGCTTACACGTTTATTCAAATTCCGATATTGCCTTACATTATTCGCAATGCGCCCAAACATCAGCAAACACTGGCCATAACACTCAACTTTGCCACCTGGAGCATTGCCAGCATTGTGGGCAGTTTGGTTATTGCTGTGTTTAATGGCATCAACCAAACTGTGTTTAGCGAACAGAACTTACTCTTTGCTATCAGCCTCATGGGCTTCACAGGGGTTTATTTTGTAATGCGCATCAACAAAAAAGAACAGGTGCCCCTCATCAGCGAAAAACGAAGCAACCTCAAAGAATACGACTGGAAAATAATTACCAAAGCCCTTGTACCTACCAGCATCATTGCCATTGGAGCAGGGTTTACCATACCGTTTATGAGTCTCTTCTTTTCGAACGTACATAAAATGAGCACCTCTGTTTTCTCTTTTCTTAATTTCACCACAGCAGTAGTGGTAACCATTGTAGCCATTTATATTCCCAAAATAAAAAACCGTTTCGGATATCAAAAAGCTGTAACCCGCACCCAACTTATGGCCATTTTCTGCCTCATTATTATGGCCACCACACAATATTATAATATGTACAGCTTCTCTGTTTTTATAGCCGCTCTGTTTTATCTCTTGCGCCAGCCCCTCATGAATGCCGCTGTACCCATGACTTCCGAAATAACCATGAAATATGTTGGCGAGCGCAACCGCGAAATGGTTAGCGGACTCACCTCTGCCATCTGGTCGGGTTCGGCTTATTTTAGTGCTATTGGCTTTGGTATTCTCCGCCATCTCGATGTGGAGTATGTCAATATTTTTTGGATTACCGCTGCCATGTACCTCCTCGGGGTGTTTTGGTACAGCTTACTTATTAAAGACTACCACAAAAAAGAAACTTCCGGAATGATTGTTCACTAAGTTTCAGTTTAAAGTTCAAAGTTAGAAAGTTTCAGGTTTCGGGTGTAAAGTTCAATTGGGCAATTGGGCAATTCATCAATTGGGCAATTGGAAAGTAGGCAATCAACAATAATCAATCAACAATCGTCAATCAACAATCATAAGGGTGCAGTTAGTGAGCGCATCGTGCTTGGTTGGCTTTTGGTTTTTCTTATCTCTAACCTCTGTCAGGGTTTGTAGGAAATAGTAAATATCGCCCCTATGGGGCTTTACAGATGTTTGAGTGTTTATTGCTATTAGGATATTACCATCAGGAGCATTACGAACTATGATTTTTTACTACTCAGATGTTGCGTTACAAACGCAATTCTCAACCGCCCACGTTACAAACGAGGGGGAAGGGGGGTGGGGTGATGAAAAACATGACATGCTTTTGAAAAAACATGACATGCTATTTGAAAAACATGACATGCTATTAAAAAAACATGACATGGAAATGTTAAAACCGGACACGGAATTAAAAAAGTCGGACATGGAAAGTGAAAAGTCGGACATGAAATGTTAAAAACCGGACATGCTATTGAAAAAGTCGGACATGGAATGTTAAAAGTCGGACATGGAATGATAAAAACCAGACATGCTATTGAAAAAGTCGGACATGCTATTAGAAAAAACGGACATGGAATGTGAAAAGATGGACTTGAACGAGAATTTTTACGAAATACGACCACGCACAACCTGGCTCATAAGTCCATTGAACTTCTGCCCTGAATTTACGAATGAATATAGAATTTTAGATTTTTAGAATTGTAGAATGAAAATTTTTATAAAAAAAGCCCTTGGACAGGCTCGGGGTGATGGGAGGAATTTACGAATGAAGGGAAAATCCTGCTCTGAAAGGGGGGGGATTATTTTTACCTCACCCCCGGCTCCTCTCCTTGAAAAAGGAGAGGGGGGCCAGAAGGTGAAGGTTGGGGCAAGATTTTATTTAATACATATATAATATATGTATATTTGTGAGAGAATTTAAGCGGGTACGGTTTGCAGGTGGAAAAAATAACTGCAAAGGCATTGATTCTGGAAATTTTAAAGAGAAAAAAATGGAAAACCAACTGGGGCGAAAAGAAAGCTTCGGGCAGAAATGTTCGGAGTTTTTTTTCGTGCATAATTAAAGGTTATTAGAAACTATGCGCTGACTAACTGCGCCCGATTGTACTGGAAATCCTTTTTCTTTGACCTTTTCGGGCAAAGAAAAAGATTGGAAGGGAAAGCGGGAGGACAGGTACAAACGAAGAAGTAAAGGGAATCGCCCAAAAAATAATTAAGCAATTTTGCAATTAGGCAGTAGGCAAATGAACGAATGGCGATTGATTATTGTTTATTGACTATTTAACTAAAACGAAGGAAGCCGTAAACTGCCCTCCCAAATCTGAATTATAATTTATTTTGAATTTCAGAAAGCATTTTTGCAATAGCTTTACAACGAATTTTAAAAACCAACCAACCAATCAACGCATGATATTTTCATCAAAACGAAATTTTGTTTACATCATCATGGCAGGTATATTTATTACCAATGCTGTGGTGGCGGAGCTTATAGGGAGTAAACTCATTCACATAGGCCCATTTATAATGAGTATAGGTATTATACCCTGGCCGGTGGTATTTATCACTACCGATTTAATTAATGAATACTACGGGCGAACGGGAGTGCGTAAACTGTCGTTAATAACAGCCGGTTTAATTTCATATGCTTTTATTATTTTGTTCTTTGCTATCACTATTCCGGCAGCTAAGGGCATTTCCCAGGTTACAGACGAACAATTTACTGCTGTGTTTGGCCAAAGTATGTGGATAATAGTAGGGAGTATAGTGGCGTTTCTTTTTTCTCAGTTTGTGGATGTGTCTATTTTCTGGCTCCTGCGCGACAAAACAGGGGGCAAAATGATATGGCTCAGAAGTACTGGTTCTACTGTAATTTCTCAGATAATCGATACGTTTATAGTGGGCGGTATAGGGTTTTGGTTGCCCGGAAAGGTGGATACGGCTACGTTTATTAATATGTCGGTAACGGGCTATACGTTTAAGTTAATTATTGCTGTGGCGCTAACTCCCCTAATTTATGTGGGACATAACCTCATTGAGAAATATCTGGGTGATGAAGAATCGCACAAAGTAATAATTAAAGCTGCCGAAGAATCTTTGCACCATAAAGTGGACGAATAAGTTTCGATTTTTTTTACCTTTGCCATACAATGAAAAAATATTTTATCTGTTTACTTCTCATTTTTCCTTTTGTGATTGCCGCACAGCCTAAGCGTGGCAGGCAAAAGCAGAGTGTGCCGAAAAACAGAAAAACGATAGAACAATTTTATTCGGATTACAGCCTCCGTCCCGACTCGGCCTGCAACCCTTATTTATACTACAAAGTGTACGACTGGGCAGGCACACGCTATCAGTATGCAGGCAAATCGAAAAAGGGAATAGATTGTTCGGGATTTGTTACCGAAATGTATAAAGAGATTTATTGTATTCACCTTTCGGGAGGTTCGGGATCGATATGGAATTTGGTAAAGCCGGTGGAGAAAGAAGAGTTGCAGGAAGGCGATATTTTGTTTTTTAAAATAAGAAGAGGACAGATATCTCATGTGGGAGTTTATTTGGGAAATAATAAATTTGCACACGCATCGGTTAATGCCGGTGTAGTAATTAGCGATATGGATGAAGACTATTACAAGAAATATTTCTTCAAAGGAGGCCGAATACAGGAATAAGACTAGACAAATTTACAGTGCAGATTTATAAAACATAATTGTTATAAAATGAAAAAGACTTTAATTCTAAACAGCAAACAAATAGAACAAAAAATAAACCGTATAGCTTATCAGATTTATGAAAACAATTATGGTGAAAAAGAAATTATACTGGCCGGTATTGGCGGTAACGGTTATATACTGGCCAAACGAATTACAGATGTGATGCAGGAAATAGCGCCTTTGAAAATAAAACTGATTGAAATAGCTATTGACAAAAAAAATCCGATGGCTCAAGAAATTAAAATTAATTTGAGCAATAAAGATTTGTCGGAAAAAGTAATTGTATTGGTTGATGATGTTCTGAACTCCGGAAAAACAATGATATTCGGAGCAAAACCATTTTTGGCAACACCTGTAAAACGACTCACCACAGCCGTTTTAGTGGACAGAGGACATAACCGTTATCCTATAAAAGCAGACATAGTAGGTCTTTCGCTCTCCACCACATTGCAGGAGCACATAACAGTTGAACTAAATAAAAAGGGAAAAGAAAACGTTTTCTTGAGTTAGTTATTAATTAACTCCTACTTTTTCTTTAACAAACGAAACCAATTCGTCCACATTTAAGTCTTTTCCTTTTACCACATATTGTGCCTGGTGATAAAAGTCTTCACGTTTTTCGAGTTGACGTGCAACAAAATCATGAAGTTCTTTTTCGGATTTATTGGCAATAATTGGACGAACGTCTTTTGCAGCAAGTAATCTTGAAACAAGAGAATCAGCACTCATTTTAAGATATACAGTATTACCGTGGTTGTTCATCAACTCCATATTATTATAATAACAAGGAGTGCCGCCACCGCAAGCAATTACTATATTATCTTTCTCCACTAGTTTTTTCAGAGCGTTGTGCTCCATTGCTCTGAATTCGTTCTCGCCCTTAGTAGAGAATATTTGAGGAATCGACATTTGATACTCCTCTTCAATGTATTTATCCAGGTCAATAAATTCGTAACCTAGTTTTGCTGATAGTTTTTTGCCTGCAGTAGTTTTTCCGCTACCCATATAGCCTGTAAGAAAGAATTTTGCCATTTTATTAAGTTTTAGTACTTGTTTAATTATATTTTTCCAAAATTAATGGAAACCAGATTATTTTTTTCGAAATAAAAATCAATGTTTAATGCATCAAAAGTAACTCTTTTTTCGCCCCATTCGTGCATTTCTGCATCTGATTGTTCAAAACCTTTTATTTTGAACAATTCGATTATTTGTTTTTCTTTTAAAGTAAATATTTTATGCCCCCACAATTCAGTATCTAAATTGTCTATTTCCACTGAAAAGAAATGTTGGTTATCGTTTTCATCAAAAAAAAGAGAAACCCCGTTTTGCCAATAATGCCATACGGTAGCCTGAAAATCTTCTATATCGTCAAGTTTTACTTCCTCTTCGGGTTTTCCAAAGAGTTTTTGGGCATCATTCATTGTCATTCCAAATACTAATGAATCGATTCCGGTTGCAGGTTTTATTTCCAATGTGATAGTTCGTTTTTATGAGTTGGAGGCAAAATTACTACTTTTATACAGAGTAAAAAGAAATAAATAATGTTAATAACTCTTGTTTACCACTCCCCAAAACACCCCAAAACACCTATTAAATAAGGAAAAAGAAAGATATTTAAAAATAAATGCGTTTTTTAATAAAAAATCTTTGCAGAATAGAATATTGATTATACCTTTGCGCTCCCAAAAAAAGGGGTAGGTGACTACAAAAATGTGTAGATTTGATTCCGTAGCTCAGCTGGTAGAGCATTACACTTTTAATGTAGGGGTCCTGGGTTCGAATCCCAGCGGGATCAC
>CAIYIS010000061.1 GCA_903926385.1 uncultured Bacteroidota bacterium | reverse complement strand
AGGCTCCGCATGATGAGGTACATCCGTTAAAGCCAGCAACTGTTCCTGACAATAATGTTGCAGTATAAGTAAAAGTTGTACCGGCTATTGTAGAATTTAACGCTACACTAGAGGTTGCTCCACTACAAATTGTTTGTGGTGATGCTGAACCTACAGGTAATGAATTTACCGTTACAGGAACGCTTGCCGTAGCAGTACATCCTGCAAAGGTTGTAGCAGTAACTGTATAAGTAGTACTTGCATTCATTGCTGTTGCTGTTGGATTTGCCACTGAAGTTGAACTTAAGAAAGTGGCAGGACTCCATGAGTAATTTAATGATGGAGGAGTAAATATATAAGCTCTGCCGGAACCTGGCCAAATAGAATTGGCATCCTGAGCAACCGAATTAGTATTGGTATTGGTAGAAGTATTTACATCGTTAAAATCACTTGAAGTATTAGCTATACCTACTGAAGATGAAGTGGAAATTAGAGTATTAGTTGTATACACATATTCAATAACATTTGTTGTTTCAAATAGCCAAACTTGGAACACCATCCCAGCTCCTGCAAGCGTTGCAGTAGGATTTTCACGGTAGTCGACTGTTAATTTTCTGTTCGGTGCATTTCCACTTAATATGTATCTTACTCCATTTCCGGTTGCTGTTTCCAAATCATCCCACCAAGGCATTAATATAGGGTAGCTTGTCGATGCCGTTGTTGTATTCGACCAATCTGTTATTGGAGTTCCAAAGCCTAATAGTCCATTTGAACTTGCCCAAAACTGAGTATAGTTGGTTCCTGCAAAATTGAATGAAAAACCGATATTAGTTAGTGTTGAGGCCGCATCATCTAAAGAATTTGCAACTATGGTGGTTGAACCTGTAACAGATGATAAGGCAACGCCTGTTTGTGTTGAAAAAACATACTGACTTGCGCTAGCGGTTGGACCTGTGGCTGCAACTAGCAATGAAGAGTTACCCCCGCTACAAATAATTGAAGGTGTCGCAGTAGCCGTTGTTATAACAGGAAGTGCCGAAACTGTTGCTGTTGCTGTTGCTGTTGTAACACATGTGCCACCCTGAGTAACAGTAACGGTATAAGTACCTGCCGTGGTTACAGTGGCTGCCTGAGCAGTTCCGAGTCCTCCAGACCAGGAATATGTAGCTCCTGCAGGACTTGCAGTTGCTGTTGCAGAGTTTCCTGCACAAAGTGCAATACTGCTTGGGGAAACAGAGGCTGCAGCGTATACAGGAATATCGGCTGTAGCGCCTGACGTTACAGATTGACCGCTATTGGTACAAGTTACCACACAACGATATGAAACCGTTTGAATAGTATTTAAAGTTGGCGAATAGGCTGCAGCAGTGGCTCCTGAAATAATAGTAAATCCTGCTGAATTGACATTGCTTTGCCATTGGAATGTAAGACCAAGGTCAGTAGATGTTCCAGACAGAGAAATGACAGGAGTACCAGAACCACAAACATTAGCTAATGAAGAGACAGCATTTCCCGGAGTCGGTGTTCCGGAACAAACAACAGGAACAACTACATTAAATGTATAATCTTCGCACTCTGTATATCCATTACCTGGGCATGCCACAGGAGAAGTAGATAAATAATCCGCAACAACCCTCATACGAGTGTTACCCCCTGTGGCACCTGCAGGAACAGTAAAGCTACCGGTTGCTGAACTCACATAACTACCTGAAGTGTAAACTTGCTCTCCCGCATCTGCAAAACTTCCATTTTGATTCCAGTCAATAAATATAGACACACCGAAAGTATACCCAGAAGGTAAAAAATCAAGAGAAAAATTGACAGCTGAATTTTGAAGTTGTGTAACTGTCATACTTGTATAATTTCCATATCCATTCGTGGAGAAGCCGGAATTTGCATTGTTGATATTGGCAATACCTCCAGTTGTTGAAAAATTATTTATCATATAAGTTGTACTCGTAGTATTTGTATTGTCACAATAGCACTGATTTATTCCGTTCTGATTCACAAGCAATTCTGTGGAAACTCCCGTACTCGGTCCTGCTGAACAAGTAACTACACAATGATAATATGTTGCAGAGGATTGAGTAAGAGTATAAGTTGATGAAGTTGCTCCACCAATATTAGTCCATATGCTACCGTTTGGAGAAGACTGCCATTGATACGAAACTCCGGAACCTGAGGTGGTATTTTGTAAAGATAGCGTAAAGTTAACCCCTGCACAAGCGGAAGCTACAGTTGAAAGTGTATTTCCGGGATTTGGAGTTCCGGCACAAGGAGCTGCGGCAACCACATTTATTATCCAATCTTCTGTTTCTCCATAACCAAAAGATAAACATGGGGTGAGTGTACCTCCTGAATAACCTTCAGCAGCCGTGATTCTCATAACGGTTTGGCCTAGGACAGCACCAACAGGAACAACAAATGAATTGGTTACTGTATGTGGACTGGTAACAGTGCTAGCATCTAAATATACGGTTTCGCCTGCATCTGTAAATGAGCCATTCTGGTTCCAGTCTATCCATACAGCAATACCGTTTGCAAAATAAGTAGCTCCGTCACATTCATCTTCATTTACCGTAAAAGAAACAGATGCTCCTTGTGTAACAGAAGTAAGTGAACCTAAAGAACGAAAGTTAGAATACATACTTAATACAGAACCTGCGCCTGGTGCAACAGTGGTGCAACCGTTAGTATTTGCGTAGGCAGAAGGAGTAGATGCTCCATTAACACTAATACTGTATATTTCCTCATCAGCAGTATTAGTTGCAGAAGATGCACAATAAGTTAAACACGAAGCACCTGTTTGCAAGTTCACTTGCAAAGGCGCGGAAAAACCTGTATTACCAGAACAAGTTACCGCACAACGATAGTAGGATGAAGCCACCATACTTTGAGTTAACGTTGAAGAAGTAGCTCCTGATACATTGGTGTAGGTAACATTTGTTGGAGAAGATTGCCATTGGTAAGTTAAACCGCTTACACCAACAAATGCATTTGAAATAGAAAGTGTAAAACTAGTTCCAGCACAAATTGGGTTAAGCGTAGACAAAGTATTACCAGGCGCAGGAGTCCCGGAACAAGCTGTTGATGCGACATAAGACAGGGTGATGTTATCAACCGCTGGATTTGCAATTGGAGTAACACCATCGCTCACATTCGTGAACACTAACCTAACTGTTGTTCCTGCCAGTGCTGTTAAGTCTATTGAAGTCATTTGAGTAAAGGAAGCGTAGGCAGTTGATGTGTTTTCGAAACGCAAAGTGTAACCCGCACCAGGGCTTGTTCCCGAAACAGGTGTATTAGCCGTAGTAGTAGTGTAAATACGGAAATAATCGAACGAATCATCTATGGTGGGCATTCTTAAATAAAAACCTAAAAGAACATTTGATGCCCCGCTGGGAATAACAATATCACGATAAAAATGGCCAGTTTGAGCTGCATTGGCTCCATTGTAATTTGCTGCGGCTCCAACATATGCAGCTTTTGTTCCACCTGTCACACTGGAAGCAGATGTCCCTACTCTCCACTGCCTTGTGGCTCCAGGGACTACCTGTGTCCATCCATTAGACGCGAATGTGGCGGTTGCATTTTCAAAACCACCATCAGAAGCCGTAATTAATTGAATTTGGGCTGTCGATTTTGTTGTGGTCAGTGCTGTCATAACAACCGAATAGACTAACCACTTTACAAAAAATCCTACTTTTTTAAAATTTGTAATTTTTTCCATTTGATTTTAGTTTTAGTTTGGTTTTACTTATTGTTTGTTTTGTTGTTGTTTCATTTAAAAGCACTTAAAACATTCAAGACTCACGGCAAACAAAATACCTAGTGGGATAGGCATTGAAGAACCGAAAACTCTCTACTCATTTACGTTTCTGCTGACAAGTAATCTCTAATTACAATATAGGTTAGTTCTTGTCTCGTTACTATTAAGATGCTAAAAAATTCAAAAAGGTTGCATGCCTTAAAAAAATAAATTAAGCATTTTTGCCTTTTTTAAAAAAATTGAAACCTAATTACATAATAAAAATTTGTACTTTGGTCGCCTATTTTTTAAAAACACCAACTTTTTAAAATTAATGAAGTATAAAATCTTTCTGCTGCTTTTTATTGTTACTTGTGCAATATCTTCATTTGCGCAAAGTAATAAGCAACCGGCAAACAGTAAAAATAAATTCATTGACCCAGGGGAAGCTAAAGAGCATTTCAACCACAATAATTTTTTATGGGCAATTCCGGTGTACAAACAACTCCTCAAACAGGAGCCAGATAATGCCGATTACAACTACAAACTTGGAATGTGCTATTTGAATACAAATATCAATAAAACATTAGCCATAAAATATCTTGAAAAAGCTTCTGAAAAAAATAAAATTGACAAAACAATTCTTTACAATTTAGGGCTATCTTATCAGTACGCGAGCCGATTTGACGAAGCCATTGTCACTTATAAAGAATATGTAAAAAATGTAATGGGCAAAGACAAAGAAAAAGGATTGCACCAAATTGAAACATGCGAAAACGGTAAAGAATTTATAAAACACCCTCAAAATATTACATGGGAGAATTTGGGCAAAAATATCAATTCAGAATTTCCAGACTATTATCCTTTTGTTTCGGAAAATGAAAATGTCCTTGTGTTTACTACCCGAAGAAAAGATAATCTTGGTGGCAAAGTGGAAGTAGACGGCTATTTTTCGTCTGATATATATATATCAAAAAAAGTAAACGATGTATGGGGAAAGCCTGTAAATATAGGCGGGCCGATAAACACACGTTACGATGAACAGGCTGTGAGCCTTTCGCCTGACGGGACTTCTATGATAGTTTATGTAGACCGAATCGACAGTTTAGGCAATATTTATGAAGCCAAAGAAAAAGACAAAATGTTTAAAAAACTTGTCAAACTTTGTGCAAATGTTAATTCCGATTTCGAGACTTCCGGTTCTATTTCGCCTGATGGAAATACTATTTTCTTTGCCAGTAAGCGTGAAGGTGGATATGGTGAAACGGACCTATACATGGCTCGAAAATTACCAAACGGGCAATGGGCAAAAGCGCAAAATCTTGGAAAAAACATAAACACCACTTATAAAGAAGATTTTCCTGAAATTGCCCCGGACGGGGTTACACTTTATTTTTCTTCTCAGGGGCATGATGGAATGGGCGATTTTGACCTTTTTAAAAGTGTATGGAATCAGGAGGAGAACACATGGAGCATACCTGTGAATCTTGGATATCCTGTAAACTCTGTTGGTGAAGAGCGAAGCATTTCTTTCTCTAAAAACAATAAAGTGGCTTATATTTCTGCCCTGCGACCTGAAGGATTTGGTGACCTGGATATTTATAAAATCACATTCATTTCAGGAAGTGAATTACTTCTGCAAAATACCGTCAGAACAATCGACAGTGCAAAAACTATTGATGCCGTTGTATCCATTATAAATACTGCTGATAAAGGAAAAGACATTGAACCATTAATGTACACCCCAAATCATTCGACCGGAAAATTCATTTCATATCTTACTCCAGGAAAATATGAAATAACCATCACTTCAAAAGGATACAAAACTTATACAAAAGAATTTATTGTGTCCGAAAAAACGGATGAAGAAGATGAGATATTTAAAAAATTTACACTAAAAAAATGATTCAACTAAACTTAACCCGCCCCATTGCTTTCTTCGATTTGGAAACAACAGGAGTAAATGTGGCTACCGACAGAATTGTAGAAATTTCGATTTTAAAAATCTCAGTAGACGGAACAAAAGAGGTAAAAACAAAACGAATTAACCCAACCATACCAATTCCAAAACAAGCCTCCGAAATACATGGTATTTGCGACAGCGATGTGGCCAACGAGCCTACTTTTAAAAGTATTGCCAAAAGTTTAGTTACCTTTCTTGATGATTGCGATTTGGGGGGATATAACTCCAACAGATTTGATGTGCCCATTTTAGTGGAAGAATGTTTGAGAGCTGAAGTGGATTTTGATATTAAAAACAGAAGACTTATTGATGTTCAGAATATTTTTCACCAAATGGAACAAAGAACTTTAAAAGCAGCCTATCTGTTCTATTGCGGCAAGGATATTATTAATGCTCACAGTGCCGAAGCCGATATTGAAGCTACTTACGAAGTTTTCTTGTCACAAATGGAGCGTTATGCAGGGAAAGAATTTGAAGATAAAAAAGGAAAGAAAAGTATACCGATAGTAAACGATATGCAAGCCATTCACGATTTTACTAATCTGAACAAAAATGCTGACCTGGCTGGACGAATTACCTTTAACGACAAAGGTGTTGAAGTATTTAATTTTGGTAAACACACAGGCAAACCGGTAGAACAAGTATTACGTGACGAACCTTCATACTTCTCCTGGATGATGAATGGAGACTTTCCGTTATTCACGAAGAAAGTTCTGAAAGAGATTAAAGAGCGAATGCAGAAATAGTATATTCAGAGAAACAGAGAATCTTCCCGATTCTGATTTCTTTCTCTCTTATTCGATGTTTCATAAACATAAATATTAACAGATGAAAATTATTTGTATCGGCAGAAATTATGCTGAACACGCCAAAGAAATGAATGCAGCAGTTCCTACTGAACCTGTTTTTTTTCTTAAGCCCGACACTGCGCTTATCAGAGACAATCAACCATTTTATTATCCTGATTTTTCGAAAGAAATTCATTATGAAACGGAGTTGGTTTTAAAGATTTGCAAAGCAGGTAAAAATATTGAACCGGAATTTGCCCATAAGTATTATGACGAAATTGGCATAGGAATTGACTTTACGGCTCGCGATATTCAGGCGAAGTGTAAAGAGAAAGGATTGCCGTGGGAAAAAGCAAAAGCGTTTGATGGTTCGGCTCCTTTAGGAATGTTTATAAATAAAAGCAAATTCAAGGAAGTTGCAAACATTAACTTTCATTTGACGATTAATGGGAACACCGTACAGAAAGGAAATACAGGCGATTTGCTTTTTTCGTTTGATACCGTGATTTCATACATTTCCAAATTCATTACTTTGAAAACCGGAGATTTGATTTTTACCGGAACTCCTGAAGGTGTTGGCCCGGTGCAAATAGGAGACAAGCTGGAAGCATACATAGAAAATGAAAAATTATTAAACTTTGAAATAAAATAAAAATGAAAAAAACAACATTAATTATTGTAATGGTAGTTGCAACCATTACCAGCAGTTTAAGTCAGGTAAAATTGAGTCGTATAAAAACAGGACAGAATGCAACAGGAGCTCAAAAATCTCCGGCAGCAGTGAAACCTTCTTCTGGTACAACCACCAACTGTAGCTCAGGAAAAAGAGGGTTACTTACCAATACCGATGTAGTACAAGGATTAAAAGATGCATTGACTTTAGGAACTACTAATTCGAGTGCATTAGCTTCTAAGCTAGACGGATTTTATAAAAACCCTTCTATATTTATTCCGTTTCCTCCCGAGGCGCAGATGGTAAAAGACAAAGTGGATGCATTAGGATTTCAAGAGCAGACCGACAAATTTGTGATGACCTTAAACCGTGCGGCTGAGGAAGCGGCTACCAATGCTGCTCCTGTGTTTGTAAATGCAATAAAAGGTATGAGTATTTCAGATGGATTTTCTATTCTGAATGGTTCCAATAATGCAGCTACCGAATTCTTAAAATCGAGAACAACGGCTGAATTAAAAAACAATTTCACTCCCATTGTTCAGGCTGCACTTGATAAAGTGGACATCACCAAATACTGGAGTCCGATTATTTCTACATACAATCGTATTCCGTTTGTGGAACCTCAAAATCCGAATTTAACCGGGTATGTTACCGATAGAGCTTTATCAGGACTATTTAAACTTATAGCTGATGAAGAAATAAAAATAAGAAGCAATCCGGCTGCTCAGGTTACCGATGTGTTGCAAAATGTTTTTGGAAGTTTGCTACATCAATAGTTCTTTAGATTTTTCAGGAAATATTTTAAATACCGAATTTCACAAACACAAAAAGGCGACATAATGTCGCCTTTTCTGTTTACACAAATAAGTAATATAATTTGTTTAATACGGATTCACCCAGGCATTCACAATGCCTTCTACCGGCTGAATACTCATCACAGGAATTTTAGAATGATTCACGATTTGCTGAGCGTAGGTACCCAATAATCTTCCGGTGATACTTTCATCCTGATCAGTCATGATAACGATTAAATCTACTGAGTTTGCTTTTGCATATTCAAGTGTTACTTTTGCCTCATTTGAACCTCTAATAATTTTTTTATCACATAAAATATCGCATTTTTTTACATAATCCATAATCTGATCAAGTTTCATATCCAATATTCGAATATCTGCATCTTCAGCATCTGTATCGGCCAAACCAAGCACATGTACTTTTGAAGCGAATTGTTTTGCAAGTACAATTGCGTGATTTACTTTTTGACGAGAATGGATGGAATTATCTATAGGAAGAAGAATATCTTTATACCCATGTTGATTGGTGGCTACCTGAACTGACAAAACCGGACATTTTGCCTGACTTATAACTTTATAAGTATTGCTACCTACAAAAAACTCAGTAAAACCGGAAACACCATGTGTTCCCATTACAATTAAATCTATTTCTTTTTCCTTCGAAATACTCATTATTTCAGTAAAAATATTTCCGCTTGCGGTGATACATTCCGATTTTACACCAAATTTCGAACGAATTCCGTTAGCAACTTCTTCCAGTTTATTTTCAATTGTATTCATAAAATCATCGGGCACCGCCACCTGAATTTCGGGTGTGATGATGGAGAAATTTTCCCAGTATTTTTCAACCACATGCACAAGCACCAACTCGGCTTTATACAATTCGGCTGCAAATGCAGCATGTTCGATAGCTAATAACGATGTTTCCGAAAAATCGATCGGAATCAGAATTTTTTGAATTTTAAATGGTTTCATAATTTTATTTTTTTAAAGTAATGAAATTATTGTATTAATTGACTTGTAATCTAATTTGATTTAAATGATGGCACGTTATCTTTACGAAAAACCGGGCGAATGCTGAATACTGGAATATTGGATTGGTTAATGATTTCCTGAGCAGACGAACCAACAAAATACTTAGTAAAATCGAGTTCCTGCTGAGTCATTATCATAATTATATCTCCATCCACTTTATCCGCATATTCTAAAATATTTTCCGCCAAAGAGTCTTCACCTTTTGTGCCTTTTACAATTTCGGCCGAACATTCAACACCCTCTTTTTCTAAAAGAGCTTTTACCTGTCCTAATTGGCGAGTTAGTCGATTTACCACAAACTCATCCGTAGTAAAAACAACAGAAACTACACGTATAACAGCATTTTCAAACAATCTTGACAATTCCAGCGAAACGCTCAGTTTTTCTTTTGTCTCTTTTGATAAGTCAAGAGGTAGAACAATGTTTCTTATTTCGTTCTGAATCTTTTTGCCCTTTATGGTGATAACCGGAATCTTTGATTCTCTTACTACCCTTAAAGCATTAGAACCGATAAATCGTTTTTTGATATTCGAATCGCCATTGGTACCCATTACTATCATGGTAGCACCTGTAGAATCGGCAAATTCTGTCACTTTTTCATAAACACTTCCCCTAACCACCATAGCATTCATGGCAATATTCCCCTTTTTATCCAATCCCTCAGTTAATTTCTCCAAATCTTTCAGTATGGCTATTTTTAATTCTTGATGTTGATTATCTGAAAATATTTTGGCAATTGAACCTCTGTCCTCCACCACATGAAGTAAGGTTATGGAAGCACCATATTTTTGCGCCAAAACATAAGCCTGCTTTAAAGCGGTAACGGATTGTTCAGTAAAGTCTATTGGGACTAAAAATTTATTATTTGATGCTTGAATCATATATTTTAAATACTTTTGAAGCCTTTTAAAGCGAAATAGGTATATTTTTTTACGCCATTTCCGAAGAGTTTAACTTTTCGTATATTTTGTGGATACAAACGTAATAAAAAAACAATTCTCTTTGCAAACTATAATTAGGTAAAATAAAAATAAAAACGATTATGAATAGCATTATTCCCGAAACAGAACTTATATTAAATCCCAATGGCAGTGTGTATCATTTGCAACTATTGCCCGAAAACATAGCACCTAACGTAATTATTGTGGGCGACCCGGGACGGGTGGAAGTAGTTTCATCGTTTTTCGACACGGTGGATTTAAAAATTCAGAATCGGGAATTTGTTACCCATGCCGGTACGGTTAACGGGAAACGTATCATGGTTATTTCATCGGGCATTGGTACCGACAATATTGACATTTTGATAAACGAGCTGGATGCAGCTGTTAACATCGATTTAAAAACCAGAATCATTAAGGACACACATACATCACTTAATATTGTTCGTATTGGAACTTCGGGGGCGCTGCAACATGACATACCGGTGGATAGTTTTGTGGTTTCGTCTCACGGGTTGGGTTTTGACGGATTGTTGAATTATTATGCCGATTTGGGCCGAATTAACGAAAACGAATTGTCGGCTGCTTTTATAGAACAAACCAAATGGGACAAAAACCTGCCTTACCCCTATTGCATCAAAGGTTCGGAAACATTGATTAACAAAGTGGCTTTCGACCTAAAAAAAGGAGTTACGGCTACCGCTCCGGGGTTTTACGGCCCTCAGGGGCGTAAGCTAAGACTTTCCCCATGGGTGGAAGATTTTAACCAGGATTTAACAAATTTCAGCTTTGGGGAGTACCGCATTACCAACTTCGAAATGGAAACTTCGGCTCTCTATGGTTTGGGCGGACTGCTCGGCCACCAAACCTGCACCATTTGTGCCATTATTGCCAATAGGGTGATTAAACAATACAGCCAAAATCATCATCTGGCAATCGAAAAATTAATACAACTTGTATTAAAGAGATTAACAACCTAAGGTTGAAATCTTCTTTCCCCCCTCGGTAATTTACTGTTGGCAGGCTCCTACATTTGTCCTCGAAATAACTACTCGATGAACAAAAAGGAAATCTTTGCTCTCATATCTCTATTGGACGACCCGGATGAATCCGTGTTTCAGCACGTGAGTATGAAATTCCTCTCTTTAGGAGAAAATGTGATTCCGGTGCTCGAGGATGCTTGGGAGCATTCGTTCGACACGTTAATTCAAAACCGAATTGAAAACATCATTCATCAGATACAATTCGATATTATAAAAGACGAACTGAAACACTGGGCTGAACCCGAAAATCAGGATTTGCTCGAAGGGGCTCTGCTCATTGCCCGCTATCAGTATCCCGATGTGGATATTCCGAAAATTCATAAACAGATAGCCCAGATAAAACAAGATGTGTGGCTGGAACTGAATGATTATTTAACGGCTCTCGAAAAAATAAAAATTATCAATCATATAATTTTTGATGTGCATAATTTTAGCGGAAATACTACCAATTATCACGCTCCGCAAAACTCATATATAAATAATGTATTAGAAAGCAAAAAAGGAAACCCTCTGCTGCTTTCTATAATTTACACCATAGTGGCTCAAAGTTTGGAAATTCCTATTTACGGGGTTAACCTTCCGGAACATTTTATACTTTGTTATGTGGATGTGGAAGTGATGGGAATACCTACTACCAAAGGAAACGAAGGCAGTAATGTATTGTTTTACATCAACCCGTTCAGCAAAGGAGCGGTGTTTGGGCAAAAAGAGGTGGATGCATTTTTGATGCAACTTAAGTTGCCACCGTTGGCCAAATATTATGAGCCTTGTTCTAATTTAGAAATTATCAAACGCTTGCTTCGTAACCTTATTGCTTCGTACGAAAAGCTTGGATATCCGGATAAAAGTGAGGAGTTAAAGGGGTTGTTAGGTTCTTTGGGTTAGTGTCCTTTCAACCTCTACTCTCTCACATTAAATAATTAACTCCGGCCATTAGACCGGAGTTAACCAAACCTCAGAAAGCATCTGCTTTCTTCCTTAAAAATCCTTACCGTTACTTCCTTTTAAAAACTTCCGCTTATACCTATTCTTGCCATCGACACATCGTAACCGAGTTCGGCAAAGGCTGCAATATGTGTGGTAAGTAAATAACGCGCTCCTACAAATCCGCCTACAATAGGGTAGGCCGAGTTATAACTATATTTATAGGTGTTATAAGGGTCGTTATCGCTATAGCGAAAAATGCGCAAACCAAGGGTAACACCTGCATAAGGGTCGAATTTGGCATTCTTCTCTTTTAATAAAGTTAAGTGATAAGTACCTCTTACACCAAAAGCAAAATTGGTGTAACGCGACTTGTAGGCACCATGATAGTCGGAATATTTATACACCGCACTTTTATAAGCAATGATGCCGCCTAAGCCAATGTTTCCGGGCCCTATGTTGTCCAAAAACCCCATATCGTATTGCAAACCGATGGCGGGATAATTAACATACCTGCCTCCATAATAAGTGGGATAACCATAGTTTACGCCTGCTCCCACCGATAGCCCCAAGGTTTTGGTTCCTTTGGCAAAAGGTGCATCGGCCATTTTATTAGCCATTGCTTTACTTTTTTCTTTGCTTTTTTCTTTTCTCGATTTCAGAAAATCATCATTTGTTTTTTTACCTCCCGTTTGCGCTGATACCACCACCGAGCCTAATGTAAAACAAATGACCAGCATTGCCGTTTGGCCCAAAACAGATACATGTTTTAGCTTGTTGAATTTTATATTCGTTATCATTTTTTTATTTAATTGGTTAATTAATTTTTGTGGGTACAAAATTACAGCATAAACAAACCTTTTGTAGAGAAAAAGAATTTGATTAAAGAGAACTTACAAACAAAGGGCTTGTTAATAAAGGGGTTTATCGCTGTCGAGTTGCGCTTCGCGTATGCGAGCGTGTTAGAACGAATAAAACTAAACCTAATATTACAGAAATGCATGTAATAAGAACAGCTGTGTATGACTTTATCTTGTCATGGTTAATTATTTTGTCCAATACCAATTTCATTTCTATATAATAAGTTGGGCCTCCTCCTGAATTTTCATAAACTATTTTCCTGTCTTTATTATCATAAACAAATGTTTGTGGATGCCTATTGAAATTAAGTTTGCCGGCTAATGATTTAGCCTGATACAAGACAGTATAGCCTAAATTAAATTTATTAATGAAATTTTTTAACGATGCCAATCCTGTGTCTACATCATTAATGGCTAAGATTGTTAAATCCTTTTTCGAAAACATAGAATCAATTTTATTGAGTTGTTTCATATTAATAATGCACGGGGCACAGCTCTTATAAAAAAACTCTACTAACACATATCTTGATTTTAATTTGCTATCTGCATAATCATTATTATTCAAATCCTTTAAAATAAAGTTAGGAAATATGCTACCTGTTTTTACACTATTAATATCGGGTGCTTTAGCCGATTCATTTAATTTATTTAAAGGCTTCTCATTTTCAATTTTTGTAATAATATCTTCTTTTGAGATAGAAATAGGGGTAAATGCATGTGTTTCGATTTGTTTACTTTCAACACCTCCCATTACTGTTACAACTTGCCAATAGTGCTTTTTAATTAAATATGTTTTTTTATCAATTTCAAAAGAAGTTAAATCATAAATTTTCATCCCGATAACTTTCCCTTTCATTAAAATCGGCTGTTTTATTTTATCTTCATAAGAAATGATAAATGATTCATTGGTTTCCTTTAATTCAAATAATTTTGAATCACAATCCTCAAGATAACCATTAAAAAAAGTGGGGTTTATTAAAAAATCAGGAATCATATTACTAATCATTTTCCCTTTTAGCCTTTTTGTTGAATCAGTTTTCGACAAATCAGTAAACTCTTTACTCCCAACATTGTTTACTCCATAATAAGATGTATTATTAAAATAAATATAATTGGAATTGTTAGCTTCCAATATGTAAAAGGGAGGTTGATTGGGGGCAGTGTTATTATAATACAAGTCACCAATGTATCTTAAAGTATCCTCGTCATCTGTGTTAAAAGAAGTGAATTTAACATGAAATGCATTAACATTACTTTTAAATTTTTCTATGGTTTTTTTGAGTATACCGCATGTATTAGTGTTTTGCGCTATGTTTATACTTGCAATTAAAAAAAGCAAAAAGGTAGTGTTTACCTTTTTGCTTTTGCACTTTATTTTTTGTTTAATAGTTAGACGATTCATTATTTCCCTTCAGCAGGATAAAAAATAAAAGATTGATGCCTTGGAGGCAGTGGAATAAATTGAGTTGAAACAGTTGGATAGATCACAAAATTTAAAGCTAATGAATCCTTACACATTTTGCCACTATAGTTTGTAGATGTACTTCTTACTCCTCCCGACATTCGGTCTGAGATAAATTGAATTGAATCTTCCGAAAATAGTTTGGGATGAAATAATTCTGATTGAAAATTATCTTCCTTATCGTGGGAGTATTTCCATAATTTTTTGAAATCGTGAAACCACTTCTTTCCATCTTCAACTGTAATACTTTCTCCTTTCAACTTTTGGTAATGCACGATTATTGCACTATCTAAATTGTAAAAACGTATTAAATCGTAAGTGTCTTCTTCTTCAACTTTTCCATTTTTATCTTTACTATACGAATGAGAATGGGGATTAATAGCAATATACAAACCATCTGTTCGTAACAAAGGTTCATTTCCTTTTTTGATATTTTCGGATGTATTGCAACTAAAAAAAATAATGGGCAACGAACCAGTAAGAAAAAACTTTTTTAGTTTCATGGTGTATAAAATATTTTTTTGTGAATGTACGATTTTTAAAGCCTTTCACTGCCTACTTTAAAAACAACATATTAAAATCTTTTGTTTTTTTATCGCAACTATTTTCAAATATTTCGGCTACTTTATCGAGGTCGAATTTTTGTTCCTGAAATTTCACTAAGGTCAATAAAGTTCTTCTGGTTTGAATTTTTGATACTCCGCACGAATTGTTAGCAAACAGATATTGATTGGTCATAAACTTTGGCATTCTTTTGTCGAATGTAACCACAGCTGTGTCTTTGCCGTCTATCAAAACCTCTGCAAACGAATTATCATTGAAAACAATTGGAGCACTTTTTATTTTGTTGGGCTTAGAATAAAAATAAGATTTTGTTTTCATATCGTAACACAGATTTTTAGAATAATCAACAAAAAAACTTTGCTCATCATCAGAAATGGTGAGGCCTGCCATACCGGCACTTTCAAACGTCATTTTTATGTATGCATATTTTTCGTTGGAAATTACTTTTACCGAAAAAGTAGCTGATATTGGCATTGGAAACATTTCGGACATCTGTTCTTTTCCCTCTTTATCCTTGGTTTGTATTTTCTCACTAAGATTTTTATTGTCCACCAATTTGTATATATATTCGGAATAATACGACTGCCCCATAGCAGTGCCGCAAATGAGGATAGGCAGGTAAAGCAACATTTTTTTCATAGTTCTTTTTTAATAAATGGTAATGCTTACTCAGAAACAAAGTTATTTATCAATCTCCTTTAATTTACTTTTCAAAAGTTCAATATCTTCTCCATCATTGTAGAAAGTTATTTTCTTTTCTTTATTAAACATAACAAAATAAGGCATTGCCGTGAGGTTATAGTTTAAACAGAGGTCGCAATAAGAGTTATCTTCTGTCCATAAGTTTGCCCATATTATTTTATTTGTGGTGGCCGATTTTTTCCATTTGCTTTTATCTTCATCAAGCGAAACAGATATAAAAGCAATTTTAGAAGTGTCTAACGATTTATAAAATTTAACAAGCTCATCCATTCCTTTTACACATGGGCCACAACCAGTGCTCCAAAAATGAAGAATAATTATTTTGTTGTTAATGGATGTAGAGTTAAATGGTATTTCTTTGTTATCATTTAAAGTAAACTCTTTAAAATTATCTCCATAATTGGGGTATTTGCGTGCAGTTAGCGAAGCTTTTGATTGCTTATATATACTATACGTTTCTAATGAAGAACTAAGTTTTTTAAATAATGTAATATTTTCATTTTGCGTTAGTGATAAAACAGAACAATATGAATAAAGCCAAAGAGAAAGAAAAGAGTTTGGTCGGTTTTCAATAAATTTATTTTCTATTGAATAAATTTCATCATGCTTTTTTGCTTTATATAGGGTATCTATTTTAAATAATAATTTTTCCCAATCTGTTGTATCCTTTATAGAAATTTTTCTTGACTTATAATCAATTGTAATTTCTCTCTTTTCAATTTCTGGCTCCATCCAGACCCTTACATTCCACCAATTATGTTTATCGGCAACCACAAAAAAATATTCCGGTTGTTTCATTTCAAAAGTATATTCCATAACACTATCGTTTAATTTTACAGGGACGACCTCTTGAAAATTCGCAATAATTAAGTGAGGAATTGTGTCTGCATTTCGATTAATTTGTTTAATCAACAACTTGCATTGTGCAATTGAAAATTGCACAAATAAGAGGAAAATGGATAAAAGGATTCTAATTCGCATATAATTATCAAAACAGAACCATCTATTCTTAGATGGTTCTGTTTTCAAGTTAATTTAATTATCTTACAATGTACCAGCCACCACCATTAGGAACCCAAATTGCAGGGTCGGAACAACCATGGTTACTAGGAGTTTGACAACAATGAATACCATCACCACTCGAAGTAGGACCAGTAGGGTCACCTGGGTTATAGCAATTTGAACACCAATTTAATTCTGGTTCAAAAGCCATTTTTGTAGGGTCTGCGTTATAAAGCTTCATAAAATCATCTACAGACATCGAGATCGCAACAGGCAAAGTTTCATAAGTACACATGTTCACTTTCCAGCCAATAATAGCACTAAAAATTTGAGCGAAAGCCCCAGACCTATAAAGTGTCTGGATATTATCATCCGTTCCATTCATGCTTTTTGGAAATCCATTGTAAAACGCAACATATTTAATTAGTGAAACTTTTGTTGCACTATCAATCCCTCTTATAACAGGATTAGTAGATGTCCAAAGTAACGAACTTAATTCATCAGTTGTTTTTGGCCCGTTATACGGCTTTAGGATTTGACTTGAACAGGTTTGTGCTTTAGCATTCAAAGACAATGCAGTTAATACTATGGCTAGAATGAATAAAATTGATTTTTTCATATTATTTAAGTTTACAAAATTAATTAAATTTACCTGCCTCTGTTAATAAATGTTTTATTAGGCAGTGTAATAAAACATCCCTACTCTTTGTGGGAGGATTTTCGGGTTACTCCTTATATATAGACATCCACCATAATTTGGATGAGAATTTTATTTTTTAAACGTTCACTTAATTTAGAATCTCACTACGTCATTTCATTCCTAATTCCTAATTCATAATTTATAATTCATATTCCCCCCTACCCTTTCCACATCCCCCAAAAGGAATAAGTCATGATGGCGATGGTAGAAATAAGTACAAAGCCAAACACTATTTCGCCCCAGGCAAGCACTCGGTTTTCGTCTTTTCGGTTCATCAGCATGAGACAGGTTATGTAATATCGGGTTAATCGGTCGCGTTGAGATTTGGTGTATCGTTTGGACATGTTGGAGTTATTTATTCAGCAATTTTTTTAAGATGTCGTTTTCCATTTTCAATGCTTCGTTTTCTTTCTTTATTTGGTCAAGTTCCGGTTGCAGGGGATTGACGTTTTGCGGAGGCATTTCGGGCGGCAGCGCATCGGCTATGGCTTTAAAAAAATTAAATTCTAATACCTGACAAATGGTAAATAAGGTAGAAATTTGCATGGAAGATTTTTTGAAATAAGCAAGAACTGTGGTTGGGAGCACGCCTTGTTTTCTGGCCCAACCTGCTTGATACAGCCTGTTCTGTTTGATGTATTTTTTTAGTATTTCGCCAACGTGAGGTGGTGGTATGCCTTTAAATTTATTTCTTTGTTCTTTTGCCATCTTTTGTTTTAATTAAATCATTTGGTGTTTTAACGTATTTCATTACGTGTTTTGCATAATTCATTTATGCATTTTACAGAAGTTTATTATGTGTTTTGCATAATTCATTTATGTGTTTCACATAAGTTTATTATATGTAATACATAACTCTATTGCGCATTATGCATTATTTTTTCTTTATTAATTGATAAAACCAAAATCCTGCCAGTGACAATTATAACAGGATTTTGATGGTTTTATCAACCTGAGATTAACCAGTAGGACCCTGTGTAGATGGTTTTACACCCTGTCCTTCAAAACGTGGTTTCAGTATATCGTAAGCAGCCTGAAAGCCTTCAATACCCATACCTGCCATAGCTTCTATAAATTTATAGATAGCCAAAGCCGCCACATAAGCCTCGTGAGCCGACATCCGCTTGGTGTCTGCCACACGTTGCTGTACCAACGCTAATAGGAGATTTTCTATCCTATCGAGCTGAGCATTCAGGGCAAGGTCGTTTTGCAGATTGGTAACAATGGTTTGCAAAGCTGGAGGCAGAGAGGCAATTAGTGCCATGCCCTGAGCCATACAGTCGTTTGCAAAATCCTTGTTTTCCACATCCAGACTGAATAACGATTTACGTTCGTCATCTGTCAGAGCCACCGTACAGCCATCCAGAGCAGCATTTATATCTGTAAATGCTGTTTCGATTGCGATTATTTTGGCTGCAGATATCGTAACGTTTATTCTGTTTTCTGTTGCATTTGCCATGTTGAAACAAATTAGTTTTTCCTACTCTTTATAGATTTTTGGTTTACTCATTTCCGCTTTTTTTCAGTGCAGGCTTGCGGCTTGTCTTCCCGCTCTGTTCTTTATTTTATTTGCAAATATGTGCAGGCCATTTATTCTGCATGTCTTTTGAGTCAACCTCGGATGAAATGCTGTTCGGGTCATTATGCAATGCCTTTAAGAGTTTTTCGGCATTCGCTGCTTTCTATTATTATCTTACTTTAGAATGAGTACGTCCTTTCCATTTATTTAACACCAATATCATGTCCACCATATTGGCTTTATTGCCTATAGACCTGACGGCATTTACCAAATCAATCTGGTCACAGTTTAGTCTGTTGCACCAATACAAAACATCCTGCACATCGGCAATGTTTATACATAGCTTTTCTAAGCTTAATTTATCCTTTTCCATATTACTAAGATTACACATTATGAAACACTAATTATTGTCGGGGCAAAGATAAAATGGGGCAAACGGAAGTTCCAAATCTGAATCAGGTAGATTTTCTACCTGATTCAGGGATTTTTTCTTCTACCTGATTCAGGGATTTTATCTACCCGAATCAGGTAGAAGAAATTGTTAACAACTCACTCAAACGCCCGAAAACAGGGGATAGCATTTTTTCAAAAAAATGCACACTAACTTTTTTTATTCGTTTTTATTAGTAGCTTTACAAAAAAATTAATCTTTATTTTTAACCTTAAAAACTTAAATTATTATGTCAACATTCAATCCAAACGCAGGTGGAGAAATTCAACTTACAGATGCCATAACAATGGTAAAAAAGTATCAGGCTAATTATCCCGGTGAAGTAAAAGCGCATTACTTTGGCAAATCCATTATCAATACAGTGCTCACTCAGCCCAATGCTGTCGGCATTAGAATCTATCAAGCCATAAACAACAATGGTGAACGTCAGCTAGTATTAGTTGGTGTAGATATTAATGGTAATGATTTACCAAATGGAAAATTGGGAGATCTTTCTGCACCTTGCCTTTCGGTATGTGATATTAACAGTCCTTTTACTAAGTAAATTAAAGGAGAAAGGCAGTTAATTCTGCCTTTTTCCTTTTTTATTCAACAAATGAAACAGGAATGGAAATTGAAATAAAACTGATTAAACTTCTTACTTATGGAGCTGTGTTGTTCCTCATCTTTCCTCTTATTACAGGAAGCATCAACAAGGCATACAACCACCCACAGTTAAAATTTATTTACTTTCTAATTATCCTTTATTGCTTTGCTGAAACAATTTCTATGTATTACTTTCTGCATAAATGGAACAATCTTATATTTATAAGAACAGGTGCATTTTTGGAATTTGCACTACTAAGCCTTTTTTATTATAAAGTAATAACAAACCGAAGTGCTCGTGTATTTATTGTAGCAAGTTTTCTTATTTATATTATTGTTGCCATTTTTGATTATATTGTACATTCTTCTTTAAAAATAAATGATTATGCGCTTTCACTCGAAGCCTTACTGATGATTATTTACACAGTGATTCTTTTTTATCAACTGATG
Organism: uncultured Bacteroidota bacterium; assembly: GCA_903926385.1. GTDB lineage: Bacteria > Bacteroidota > Bacteroidia > 2-12-FULL-35-15 > 2-12-FULL-35-15 > 2-12-FULL-35-15. Next base: position 63,350 of record CAIYIS010000061.1, on the reverse strand, counting down.
CTAACCTCAGAAGGCACTATGGTAAACAATCCATTATTTTTAATAAATAGTGCATTCCTGTTTTATTACTCCGGCAATTTATTCTACTTTTTATTCAGCAGTTTTTTATATGATGCGGCCTGCAAAGAAAGCAAAAACGCTGCAATTATATTACCTCTTATGAATATGATTTACTACATACCTATAAGTATTGGATTTTGGAAACTGAAAAAATAAATATAGCCTATTTTATAGTATTGGGCTGCATGGGAATGCTTCTGCTGGTTTCTGCATTAATCATTTTTGTGATTGCACACAAAAAACGAATGTCTGTAAAGCAAAGCGAACTGGAATTATTAAACCTTCAGCATCGTCAAAAATTGTTGGAGTCTGAAATTTTGGTGACCGAAAAAGAACGCGAAAAAATAGCCAAAAATCTGCACGATGATGTTGGAGCTAATCTTAATTTTATTTCTAAAAATTTTGAAATAATGAAAGCCAATATGCAAGACAAAGATTTGGTTTCTGAAGTTATGGACGAGTCGATACAGCTTTTAGAAAACACCATAGAAACCAGCCGTACCATAATATACGATTTAATGCCACCAGCTCTCATCCGCCTGGGTTTTGTGTATGCCATGAAAGAACTTTGCTCGATGCTCAATGCTTCAGGACAAAAACGAATTGAATATGTTCACAATTTAAAAAACCAACGATTTTCTCCAAAAAACGAATTGCAGTTGTATCGAATTACAAAAGAACTACTCAATAATATTATCAAACATGCTGATGCCACACAGGTAAATTTAACCATTCATTACGACAAAGTACTAAACATTTACTTTGAATACAACAGCGATGGATTAACAGATGAAAAAGCAGAAATCCTTTCGCATACCGCAAATGGCATAGGGTTGAGAAGTATTAAAAGCAGGGTACAAACATTAAATGCTACTCTTTATTATAGTTCTGATAAAATTACGTCTCGAATTAAAATCTCGGTTCCTGAAACAGAATTAGAAGAAACACAAATCAAATTAAAAACATTTTAACAAACTTGATATTTTGGGTATGGTCCAAATAAAAATTGCAATAGTTGACGATCACGGTATATTTATTAAGGGGTTAAAAACATTATTCAAATCATTTCGCGATATAAAAATACTTATGGAAGCCGAAAACGGATCGGATTTTATTGAAAAATTAAAGATTGAAGTTCCTGATATTGTATTGCTAGATGTGGATATGCCAAAGATGGACGGAGTTGAAACCACGGCCTATCTTACCAAACACCATCCCGACCTCAAAGTTATAATCCTAACTCATCATCATTCGGAAGAAATAATGTTGCACTTAATTGAATTGGGCGCTCGGGGGTTTTTATTAAAGAACAATACCATTGAAACCATTGTTGACGCCATTTATTCTGTTAAAGAAAACGGATACTTTTTTAATGATAAAGTTCCGAGAGCTTTGGTAAAAGAATTAATGATTACAAAAAAAATTAAACCAAAATTCGAAAAGGTGACCTTAACGGAAAGGGAACTTGAAGTTTTTGAATTAGTATGTAAAGAATGTACCAATTTATATATAGCCGAAAAATTGCACATAGACACAACCACCGTTGAAACTCATAAAAAAAACATTATCAAGAAAACCGGAGCAAAAAACATCATTGGTGCGGTAATGTATGCCATCAAAAATGGGTTGATAGAATAGTTCTTTTTCATTTTAAGAATAAGATTTTTTCTAATTTTGTGCCATTGCCTTGGATTCAATCCAACTTATTTTCGTTATTTTTACGTTAATTATTTAAGTATGAAAAAAATTTACACTTTAAGCCTTTCTTCATTATTCCTGATTTTATCTAATTCCATATTTGCTCAATGCATGTATTTTCTGAGGGTTAATAACCATAATAAAATGTTCAATGTTATAAAATAATTAAACTACATTTGCAACTAATTTTTCAATCAAAATAATTCACGAATAGCACATTAAAAAATGAGAATAAAAAAACTAATATTATTGATAACAGCTATAATTGCTCTTTCTGTTGTGGGATGTAAAAATGCAACCTCAACCGGAGAGCAAACAAATTCAACACAAACATTTAATCTGGATACTACCAAACTGAAAGATGGAGAAGTCTTCTATCAATGTGAAATGCATCCGGAAGTATTATCTGACAAAGCTGGAAATTGCCCTAAATGTGGAGGAATGGAATTATCTATTGTCATCAAAAAATAGATCTTCAGAGTGTCTTAAAACGGCTAATATTAGTCGCAATTTAGTTTATAAAAAAAATAATTTGATTTTATATTAATTCAATCTTATCTTTGTAAAAAATAATATTTGAATTTTCGGGTAGAAATATGGAAGAATTGACTGGTACGATTACCAACTTAAAAGCAAAAATAGAACATTTGGTTAGTTTGCACAAACAACTGAAAGAAGAGAAAGAACAACTCCTGAATGAAAATTCAACGTTAAGTAAAACTCTGGAAGAACAAAAATCAATTATTGAGAAATTAGAAAAAGAAAAGGCGGAATTAGCAGAAAGAAATAATCAGGAACAGAAAGAAGTAATATCAGAAACAAAATTAAAGATTAATGAGCTAGTGCAGGAAATAGACAATTGCATTACTCTTTTGAAGTAAAAAAAAGTTTTCAGTTCGCGTATCGGGAAGAATACATATAGTGCAAAGTAGAGCTCCCCGGCACAAAAAACCAAAAACCTGAGATAAATAAGATGGCCGAAGTATCAATAAAAGTTTTAATTGCTGGCAGAACCTACCCCTTAACCGTAAAAAAGGAAGAGGAACAATTGGTTCAAAATACAGCTAAAATGATTAGTGATAAAGTGAAAGAAATGGAGCAAAACTATGCAGTGAGAGACAAACAAGATTTACTCGCAATGACTGCATTAAATTTATTAGTAGCGCAACAAAACACACCTAAAAAATCGCCTGAGCTGGAGAAAGAAATAAACCAACTCGACCTATTTGTTTCCCAATACCTTCAAAAAGAGAGCACGTCTGCCTAAGTTTTGATGTTGTGAACACAACATTGTAAACAAAATTACCTGTATTAGTTTTTTGAGTGCACCTTTTAAGTTTAATTTGGCAACCGCTAAACAGACGAAAGAGGATTAAAATTAATAACAACAACTTAACAATTTAGAAAAATTATGGAAGTAATACTGGTTGCCGCAGCGGCCCTTGTAGGGATTGGTCTGGGAGCATTTGTTGCCTATCTGATGATAAAAAAATCGAATGAAGGTAAAGCTCAAAATATAATTAAAGACGCAGAGGCCGAAGCAGAAGTAATAAAGAAGGACAAAATGCTTCAGGCAAAAGAGAAATTTTTGCAACTAAAAACGGAACACGAAAAAGTAATTACCGAAAAAAATCAGGCTTTACTGCAGTCAGAAAACAGACTTAAGCAGAAAGAACAGAGTCTTTCGCAAAAACAGGAACATGTTCAACGAAAAGATGTGGAACTGGACACCTTGAGACAAAACCTGACTCATCAGTTGGAACTGGTAAACTCCAAACAACAGGAGGTAGATAAATTTCACCGCAGACAGGTGGAACAATTGGAGACATTAAGCGGACTGAAAGCCGAAGAAGCAAAAGCCCAATTGATGGAATCGCTGAAGGCAGAAGCTAAAACAGGTGCCATGTCGATGATAAAAGACATAGTGGAAGAGGCCAAGATATCGGCTAATATGGAGGCTAAAAAAGTGGTTATTCAAACCATCCAACGGGTGGCTACTGAACATGCCATCGAAAACTCCGTGTCCATTTTTCATATTGAAAATGATGAGATAAAAGGACGTGTGATAGGAAGAGAAGGACGAAATATTCGTGCTTTGGAAGCAGCCACAGGAATAGAAATTATTGTGGATGATACCCCAGAAGCGATTATATTATCTGGTTTCGACCCTGTGAGAAGAGAAATAGCTCGTTTGGCATTACACCAGCTTGTAACGGACGGAAGGATTCACCCAGCTCGTATTGAAGAAGTGGTGGAAAAGGTAAAAAAACAGATAGAAGACGAGATAGTGGAGATTGGAAAACGAACCACTATTGACTTAGGCATACATGGACTCCATCCTGAACTGATTAGAATGGTAGGAAGAATGAAATACAGGTCTTCATACGGACAAAACTTGCTTCAACACTCGAGAGAAGTAGCTAATCTGTGTGCTACCATGGCAGCAGAACTTGGGTTGAATGTAAAAGTAGCAAAACGTGCCGGTTTACTTCACGATATAGGTAAAGTTCCAGATGATCAACCGGAAATTCCACATGCTATTTTGGGTATGCAATTGGCAGAAAAATATAAGGAGAAACCAGAAGTTTGTAACGCCATTGGAGCTCACCATGACGAGATAGAAATGACCACATTGATAGCCCCGATTGTACAGGTTTGCGATGCAATAAGCGGTGCAAGACCAGGTGCAAGACGAGAAGTGGTGGAACAATACATTAAACGACTAAAAGATTTGGAAGCATTAGCTTTATCATACCCGGGAGTGGAGAAAACATACGCTATTCAGGCAGGAAGAGAGTTGAGAGTGTTGGTATCTTCGGATAAAGTAACTGATAAGGATGCGGAAACACTATCATTTGACATTTCTCAACGAATACAGACAGAAATGACTTATCCGGGACAGGTGAAAGTAACTGTAATTAGAGAAACGAGAGCTGTGAACTTTGCGAAGTAAGTAGTTTTTTTGAATTGAATTGTAAAAGAGGGATGACTTTAAGTCGTTCCTCTTTTTTTATGAAATGGATAAATAAAGAGAAAAGGGAAATCTATTCCGGGAAATGGGGTAGTTTGGAAGGACAAAGGGTGATGATTGAGGAGTAAAAGGTGATAATTGGAGAGTGAAGGGTGATAATTGAAGAGTAAAGGGTGGTAATTGGAGAACATTTGCCATTTCCGGACAAAAATCTTATAGTAAATGATGGTTGAAATATGGTGATTATACATCGGAGGAGAGGGATTAGGGTATGGAGGAAAGGAAATAAGGAGTAGAGGGGAGGAATTAGAGACCAGAGGATATCCCTGGGGAATTGAGGGAGGGAATAAGGGAGCGGAGGAGGGTGATTGGAGACCGGAGTAAGGGAATTGGGGACGCGAGGAAGGGAATTAGAGAACCGAGAAAAGGAATTAAGGAAAAAGTGGTCAGTTTGTCATGTTTTACCAATTTTGGCAGAAATTTGACCAAAATAATCGAACGTTGGCGTGTTAGAAGTTGAATAGATATGGAAGAAACTGAGAAAAAAGAAAAGGGATGATTATGGTGTTATTTAAGTAATTTTACGAACTTTTAATTGAGCAAATGGCAAAGACGAAAAAAATAGAAGAATTGAGTCCGCAGGATTTTATACTAATAAAAGGAGCGCGGGTACATAATCTGAAAAATATAGATGTGGCGATTCCGCGAAATGAACTGGTGGTAATAACGGGACTTTCGGGTTCGGGGAAATCGTCATTGGCATTTGATACAATATATGCGGAGGGGCAGAGGAGATATGTGGAGAGTTTATCGTCATACGCACGACAATTTTTGGGCAGGATAGACAAACCGGATGTGGATTATATAAAGGGGATTTCGCCTGCGATAGCGATAGAACAAAAGGTAAACTCTCGGAATCCACGTTCGACAGTGGGAACATCAACAGAGATATATGATTATCTGAAATTGTTGTACGCACGTGTGGGTAAAACTATTTCACCGAAATCGGGGAACAGAGTGAGACGAGATACTGTGGAGGATGTGGTGGAATATGTGAACGGATTGGAAGAGGGGAGCAAGTTTATGGTGCTTGCAAGAATAAAAAAGCATGGAGATAAGACATGGCAGAGGCAGTTGGAGTTATTGTCGCAACAAGGATTTACGAGAGTGAAGCAAGGAGATATGGTGCATAAAATAGATGAATTTATGCTGGAGGAGATAACGGAGGAAGAGGGATTATACATTGTGGTGGACAGGCTTGTGGTGAGGAAGGAAGATGAGGATAATGAGAATAGAATATCGGACTCGGTGCAAACAGCATTTTTTGAAGGAGAAGGTGAATGTTTGATAGAAGTGATGGAACAATCAAATGAGGGGAATACTAACTTGGACACGGAAGTAAAAAAGGGAGGGAAAAAGAAAAGTAAGGAAGAACAACCGGAGAAAAACAGAGGTTCTAGAGAGTTTTCGAACCGATTTGAACTAGATGGGATGAAGTTTGAAGAACCTACTACTCACTTTTTCAGTTTTAATAACCCGATTGGAGCGTGTAAAAGCTGCGAGGGATTTGGTTCCGTGATTGGTGTGGACGAAGACCTGGTGGTGCCGAATAAAAACTTATCGGTGTTTGAAGATGCGATTGTGTGTTGGAAGGGAGATAAAATGGAAGAATGGAAAAATATGCTAGTAAATAATTCGCATAAATTTGACTTTCCAATTCATCGACCATATTATGATTTGACGGAAAAAGAAAAGCGTTTGTTATGGTCGGGAAATAAATATTTTTCGGGATTAAATGCTTTTTTCAAACATCTGGAAACTCAGGCATACAAAATTCAATACAGAGTGATGTTGTCGAGGTATAGAGGAAAAACGATATGCCCTGAATGCAATGGCACGCGCTTGAGGAAAGATGCTTCGTATGTAAAAGTGGGAGAGAAATCTATAAACGATATCGTATTGATGCCGGTTAGTGAATCGTATTTATTTTTCAAAAATATTGAACTGACCAAATATGAAACGGAAGTAGCAAAACGAATATTGATAGAGATAACAAACCGACTGAGGTTTTTAAATGAGGTAGGGTTGGGTTATTTGACATTAAACAGATTGTCGAACACATTGTCGGGCGGTGAATCGCAACGCATAAATCTTGCAACATCTTTGGGAAGTAGTTTGGTGGGTTCGATGTATATTTTGGATGAGCCAAGTATAGGGCTGCATTCGAGAGACACTTCGCAACTGATAAAGGTATTGTATACACTGAGAGATATTGGAAACACGGTGATAGTGGTGGAGCATGATGAAGAAATAATGCGTGCAGCAGACCAAATAATAGATATAGGGCCTCTAGCAGGTACACACGGAGGAGAATTGGTGTTTCAGGGCGATCATAAAAAACTAGCAACGGAAAAAAGAAGTTTAACAGCACTCTATCTAACCGGTAAGGAAAAGATAGAGGTGCCGAAGATTCGCAGAAACTGGAATCATTATATACAACTGGAAGGAGTAAGACAAAATAACCTCAAGGGATTTGTTGTAAAGTTTCCACTAAATACAATAACGGTGGTAACGGGAGTATCGGGTAGCGGTAAGACATCGCTTGTTAAACGGGTACTTTATCCGGCATTGAAAAAAATTCATGGGGGAACGAATGAGCAGTCGGGAAGTTTTGATAAGCTGACAGGACACTACAATAGTGTGAAGGCTGTGGAAATGATAGATCAGAATCCGATTGGAAAATCGACACGTTCGAACCCAGTAACGTATGTGAAAGCATACGATGAAATAAGAGCATTGTTTGCAGACCAAACACTGGCGAAACACAGAGGATACAAGCCCTCACATTTTTCGTTTAATGTGGACGGAGGACGATGTGAGGTGTGTGAAGGAGAAGGAGAAGTTCAGATAGAAATGCAGTTTATGGCCGATATTCATTTGGTGTGTGAGGCCTGCAACGGGAAACGATTTAAGCAGGAGATACTGGAAATATTGTTCAACGAAAAAACAATTTCTGATGTACTAGACATGACCGTGGATGATGCAATTGCATTTTTTTCGACAACAGAAGATTCAACTCACACGGAGAAAAAACTAATACAAAAATTAAAACCCTTATCTGACGTAGGATTGGGTTATGTTCATCTCGGACAGTCGTCAAGCACACTGAGTGGTGGAGAAGCGCAAAGGATAAAGCTCGCTTCGTTTTTAGGAATAGGACAGAACAGCAGTGATGCCACTTTGTTTATATTTGATGAACCCACGACAGGATTGCATTTTCATGATATATCAAAATTATTATATGCATTTAATGAATTAGTAAAACAAGGTCATTCGCTGATAGTAATTGAACATAATGCTGAAATTATTAAATGTGCAGACTGGATAATAGACCTTGGCCCTGAAGGAGGAAATAAAGGAGGGAATATAGTTTTTGAAGGCACTCCGGAAGACTTGGTTAAATGCAAGGCTTCTTATACAGGTCAATATTTGAAAGGAAAGATTTGAAAAAACTAAAATGGTAAAAAATGTATGGAATTGTTTTCACCACATTAACCAACCGCTACCTCTTCCTTAAATTGAAGTTCAAATAATCTCTTGTATTGGCCATTTTGTTTCAATAATTCCTGATGACTTCCCACTTCAATAATTTCTCCTTTCTCCATTACAATTATTTTATCAGCTTTTTGAATGGTAGCAAGTCGGTGTGCGATTATAATTGAGGTCCTGTTTTTAGTGATGATATCAATGGCATTTTGAATTAATTTTTCAGACTCCGTATCAATTGAAGAGGTTGCTTCATCAAGAACAAGAATTCTGGGGTTATAAACATAAGCTCTGATGAATGATATTAATTGGCGTTGCCCAACCGATAACATAGCTCCTCTTTCCATAGCGTTGTATTCATATCCATTAGGGAGCTTTGAAATGAAATCGTGAGCACCTACAGTTTTGGCAGCTTCGATAATCATTTCTCTTGTTATTTCGGGATTGTTTAAAGAAATATTATTAGCAAGTGTGTCAGAAAACAGGAATACATCCTGTAAAACTACTCCAATGTTTTTTCTGAGTGATGTTAATTCGTAATCTCTAACATTAATACCATCTATTGTAATATCGCCTTTGTTATATTCGTAAAAGCGATTCAATAAATTAATAATTGAAGATTTCCCGGCACCTGTAGCACCAACTAAAGCTACTGTTTCGCCTTGTTTTACACTAAATGAAATATTTTTTAACACCCAGTCCTCTTCATTGTATGCAAACCAAAGATTTTTAATTTCTACAGCACCATTAATATTGGAGGCTGGTGTCTTCCCTTTGTTTTCAATAATTTCATTTGTATCTAAAACTTTAAAAACGCGATCCGAAGAAACCATTCCCATTTGTAAGGTGTTAAAACGGTCGGCTAATTGACGAATAGGTCGGAACATCATATTGAGAAACATTATGAATTCAACCAATTGTCCCATGGTTGTTATTTTTTGTAATATTTCGCGGCCACCCCACCAAACAAGTAATCCCAATGATGCAGAAGATAGAATTTCTACCACTGGGAAAAATATGGAGTACGCCTTAATAGAACGTATGTTTGCATCACGATGTTTGGTATTAATCGCATCGAATTTGATGCTCTCTGCTTTTTCTCGATTAAAAATCTGAACGATGTTCATTCCTGTTATATGTTCTTGAACAAAGGCATTCAGACGTGCCACCTGAGTACGTACATCTTGAAATGAAGCGGCAACAGCTTTTTTAAACAGCCATGTTGCCACTAATAAAAATGGAATAGGAATTAAAATTATCAATGTAAGTTGACAATTTAGAAACAACATCACAGCAAGTATTACAAATAGTTTGAGTAAATCACCAATAATAGAGATCAAACCGTCAGAGAACATGTCTGCAACCACTTCAATGTCGGAAACCGCTCTGGTAACAAGTGTTCCAATTGGTGTGTTATCGTAATATTTTAAACGCAAACTTGTAATATGTTTGTATAACTGAACTCTCAAATCTTTTATAATATTTTGTCCAAGTCTATTGGTAAGAAATGAGTCAGCAAATTGCATAAACGCTTCGAGAATTAAAAGCAAAACGAGAACTATTGTCATATTTAACAACATCCCCGGATTGTGTTTGGCTACATATTCATCGAAGGTATATTGAACGAGAATGGGGCGAATGGGTGAAATAAATGCAAATACCACAGTGGTGCAAACAGCCAAGGTAAAGTTAAACTTGTAAGCTTTGGCATACGAAACTATTCTTTTCAATATGGCAAGGTCAACAGCTTTACCAGTAATTTTATTTTCTTTTGACATTTATTTATTTGCAGGTCTTTCAGTTAAAATTAAAAATCATTTAATAGCACAAAAACCGAATCTGGGTATTCTATTTTTATTAAATATAATCCGCAGGCAGGAACTGATAGCCCTGCATTGGATCGTGTTTTACTTTCTATCACTTTTCTAAATTCTTCCAAAGTAATTTTACTTGTTCCTACTTTTAACATGGTTCCTACTATGGCTCTAACCATATCTCTTAAAAAACGATTAGCAGAGATAGTGAAAATTAATAAATCGTTTTCTTCTCTCCATTCAGCTTTGTAAAGATTACAAAGGTTTGTTTTGTTTTGAGTATTGCTTTTTGCGAAAGCCGAAAAATCTGAATACTCGAATAAGAGTTGAGCGGCCTGATTCATCGCATCTATATTTAATTGCCCATAAAGAAAAGTTGCCTTGTCAATTTCGAAAGGGTTTTTCTTTTTGGTAATGATATACTCATAGGTGCGGCTTACAGCATCAAATCTGGCATTCGCTTTTTCATTTACCTTAATAATTTTTTGAACGGCAATATCTTTGGGTAATGCATGATTGAATTTCAAAATCCAGTGATTCTGATTTTCTATCAAATCTTCAACAGATGTATCGAAATGAGCAAAATACTCTCTCGCATGAACACCTGTATCTGTTCGTCCGCATCCCATTACAGTAATCGCTTGATTTAGCAATCTGGAAAGCATTTCATTCAACACTTGTTGAATGGTGGTAGGAGAATTCCTTTGAATCTGCCATCCACTATAGGCTGTTCCATTATAGGATAATTGTAAAAAATATCTTTTGTGTTTCATCTTATTTTAGCAATTCTACAATTCGTCTGATTGCTGTTTGATTTTCGGGAAGATCTAAAGATGCAAGTACTTTTCTTTTTTCTTTATTAGTGAGATGCCAGCTAAGAGAAATGTGGTCTTTAGAATTATTTCTCAACTGCAAGTCGATTATTTCGATTTTGGACTTGCACCATAAATCAGCAGTAATTATTTGCTGGTTTTGATTGTAATCCTGAACATCAAAAAGATTTCCATAGAAACTTCCCATGGGTCGAGTTAGTGCTTGCATTAATGTAGTAGAAGGATTATCATCTATCTGATCATTTTTATGCTTGTCTCTAATCTGAATGATTACAACTCCGCTTGTATTTTGTTCTATCCAGTCGTTAAATGTTTTTATAAATCGAAGGCTAGTTTCGAGACCATAGTTATCGCGTAATCCGGCATCCATAATTTCGATTCTTGGTTCGGAAGGCAATGAAACAACGGGAGAGATGTAAGGAAAAGTGGCACTCATCCTCATCACACTAGTGAATAATGTTTTTTCAGCATTTTGTTTTTTGAAAAAGCGGGAGAACTCTACTCCATCAAACAAACGATTGTAAAATATTTTTGAAGTTCTGGAGTTTTGGGTTAAATAAGAAACTCCAAGGGGGGAAATAAGAAGTTTTCTGCCATCATTAACAATCGATGGAGAAAAGACCATCATTGGAACGTTCGAATTTTCTTCAGGAAACTTATAATCACCCAAGCGTTTATTGAAAATGTGATTCAGATTTTCCCCAAGTTTGGTTTCGAATGAATACGCTCTGTCCTTTGGATAACGATTTCCATCCATGCTGAAACTTTGCATCGGAAACAACCATTCGCTTGTGGCTACCTTAAATGCAATGGGGTTAAGTAGATCTTTGGAAATATCGGTTAAATATTTTTTGTCGTAAATATTAGTGCTTTGGTTCTTTTGTTTCAATAAATTCAATTCGCGAAAAAAAGCAGCACCAATCATTCCTCCAGAAGAGCCCGTTATTAATTGTGTTTGAGAAAATAGCTTTCCATTCGATAAACTATCAGCATACATGAGCGTGTATAAAGTCCATAAAGAAGAGCGCAATCCTCCGCCACTTGTATTGATCAAAATTAATTTCGGTTTTTTATCAGGATGTGCTATCGAAGTGTTCTTAGTTTTCCATCTTTCAAGAACTTGTATAGTTTGGTTATAATCATCTTTTAAATAATTATACTGTTTGTCAATTTTCTTAAAACTTTCATAACTATATTCAGATTTGGTAGTATTGTAATTTAATCCGTAGGCCCGATCAGTTGATAAGAATTCGATTTTGTGAATGTAATTAAAGCCGACTAAAAATAGAATAAAAACAGGTGTAGACCACCCTCTGAACCATCTGTAGAATGAACTATAGACCATGATAAACATAGTAAATAATAGAAATAAACTTGCACTTGCTGGTATCTGAAAAATATCTATATCGCCCAATAATCCAAGACTAATTATTGTTCCAATAATAATGAGTTGAAACCAGAATGCTGAATGATGATTTTGACGTATAACATCTTTTAGCATTTCTTTTTTATAATGGCTTACAGGTCTCACCAAACGCAAATTAAAGGGAGTGCTTAAATAGGTTTCAACATACCAGTCGCGAGATTCTTTTATTAATCGAAGGTTTCGCTCTCCCGTAATTTTCGTTTCGGTTTTTACACTCATTTCTGGTTTCTGCTTTAGTCCGAAAAGTTTAAAGATATCTTTATTGGTTCGATAAAAGTAAATGATAGAAACAAAGAGTGAAATGGCAATTCCCATGAGAAAAGCAAAAATCATAAAAAGAATTTTACCAATACTCATCACATCTTCACCTTTTAGAAACCAGAAAATCTGAAAACAAAAGAGAATAATAAAGCTTAATGCAATGACGAAATTATTTAAACAATATTTCAGAAATGGAAATCTTAACGAAGCAAGAAAAGGAAAACGAAAAGCGTTTTTTATGAAGCTTGCAATGTTATAAGCCATAATAAAACCTCCGCAGGAAAACCCTAATAAGAAGTAAGAAAAGAAATTTAAGTTGTCAAGATATTCCGGGCCCCAGAAGAGAAATGCTACACCGTATGCAGGTGATATGGCATTGGTAACAGCTCCAAAGAAAAACAACCAGAATATCAGTAAAGCTGAATTCTTTTTTATGTCGAGAAGAAGCAGACGAAAAGGAAATGAAAAGAAGATTCGTCTGAATAACGGATGCTTATTAATTCTTTTCCTGATTGTACTACTAAACGACATTTATTTAATTTTCGAATTAATGTAATTCAGAATTTCTTCTTCTATCAGTTTAGTTTTTGTTTCAATCACTCTGCCTTCCTCAATTATCTGGGAAGCGAAATTTTTATCAGTCAATCCGGATGCATTTATTTTTACATTGAGAAAGGCTCCTAAAACGGCAGACCTTGCACACAACGCTCCAACACCTGCATCGGTAATTGAATTTGGATTTCCAATTTCTGTCATTGCTTTAATTACGGTTAATGAGTCGAAACAAGTTTTCATTACTTTAAACGGAACTTCAGTAGCATATTTGGTAGCTTCCTGAATAGCTAGTGTTCTTGCCTTTTTTTCTTCATCTGTGGTTTTAGGTAATCCAAATGCTGTCATTATTCGATTGAATGCATTTGTATCTTCATCTACCAACTTTAGTAATTCATTCTTGTAGAATTGTCCTTTTTCTGCCCAATCAGAAAACTCTTTCCATCTATCGTCCCAACCCGGTTTGTGGGAAGATAAATTGGCAACCATTGTTCCGAGTGAAATTCCAAGTGCTCCGATATAAGCAGAAATAGAACCTCCTCCCGGTGCCGGACTTTCGCTCGCAGTTTCGTCAGCAAATTCAACTAAGTTCATTTTTATTAACCGAGCAGATGAGGCATCATTACTCAGTAAGTATTCTATGATTCGTTCTTCGGGTTTGAATGCACCGAGTTCATCTAAACCAAGAGATTTAACCGCTATCTTTATTAATTCCTTTTCAGAAACACCTGTTGAACGATTCTGTTTTTCCAGAAAATAACGTCCTGCATCCAACATTGATTTGAGAGGAACCAAACCTACCAACTCCGAGCCAGTTACTCGTATTCCCCTCTGATTTGACTTTTTGCAAACTTCATCAAATGCAATATGCACAGGCGTTGTATTAATATTTGTAAGGTTCATTGATATCTGCGCTATTCCATACTCTTCAATAAACCATCCTATGGCTTTTACGCATTTTAATGAGCCGGGAATGTTTATAGGATTACCTTTATCATCTGTTACAATTTTCCCTGTAACAGAGTTTCCTTCCCGTTTCACTCTTCCGGCCTCTCTAACATCAAATGCTATTGCATTTGCTCTTCTGGTTGATGTTGTATTCAAATTGACATTATACGCTACCAGAAAATCTCTGGCACCTATTACTGTTGATCCTGATTTTACAGAATGTTCAGTAGGGCCGAAATCGGGTTTCCATTCCGGCAGTTTTATTTTTTTGAAGAACCCTTCATATTCTCCATTTCTGATAACGGAAAGGTTGTTTCTATTTGCATCCTTTTGCGCAGCCTCATACAAGTACACAGCTATATTTAATTCTTTACCTACTCTTTCACCTAATTTCTTTGCATATTCAGCTGTCTCTTCCATGCTTATTCCGGAAATAGGAATCAACGGACAAACATCAGTGGCGCCCATTCGAGGATGTTCTCCTTTGTGTTTGCTCATGTCGATTAATTCTGCTGCCTTTTTCATTGCTAAAAAAGCTGCATTTACAACAGCTTCAGGATGGCCAACAAAAGTAACAACGGTTCTGTTGGTTGCTTTTCCCGGATCCACATTAAGTAATTTTACTCCTTCTACAGATTCAATTTCGTTGGTAATTTGTTTGATAATATTTATATCGTTCCCTTCCGAAAAATTAGGAACACATTCGATTAATTGATTCATTGTTATTTCTTGATTTATTTTCTATTAATTAATTTTCCGTTTAAAATAATTGTTTCTGCAGGATTGCTTCCGAAAGCATAAGGAATAAAGGAATAGCCTGATATTTTATTGGTGATAAAAACATTTGCCTGCTTTCCAACAGCTATACTTCCATGCGTTTTACTCAAATCCATGGCGTATGCACCGTTAATGGTGGCTGCATTGATTACTTCTTCGGGTGTCATTTTATACTGAATGCATCCAATGGACATCATCAAATTCATGTTGCCACTTGGACAACTACCCGGATTGAAATCGCTTGCCAGAGCAACCGGTAAACCTGCATCTATCATTTTGCGCGCAGGAGGAAATGGCAGATTAAGAAAGAAAGCTGCTCCTGGTAATATAGTGGAAATGGTATCCGAATTCTGTAAAGCCTCAATCTCTTTTTCACCTACATATTCAAGGTGATCAACACTGATAGCACCGGTTTCTACTCCGGCCAGAGTACCTCCAAAATTACTTAACTGTTCTGCATGAACTTTAGGAATCATCCCATACCACTTACCTGCATTGAGAATCTCAATAGTTTCTTCTTTTGTAAAATAGTTTTGTTCGCAGAAAACATCACAATAATCAGCAAGCCCTTCGGTAGCTATAATAGGCATCATTTCATTTGTCAACAAATCTATGTACCCTCGTTTGTTTCCTTTATAATTGGCAGGTACCGCATGTGCGCCAAGGAATGTAGACTTAATAGTTAATGGTGAAATACTCTTCAGCTTTTTGATAACTCTCAGCATTTTCAGTTCCGAATCTGTACTTAGTCCGTAGCCACTTTTTATTTCAACTGCTCCTGTGCCTTGCATTATGATTTCTTCCAGACGAACCATCGCGCTTTGCATCAATTCCTCTTCAGATGCTTCAGCAAGTTTTTTAGCAGAGTTTAAAATGCCTCCTCCTCTTGCAAATATTTCTTCGTAGGTAAGGCCATTAATGCGGTCGGCAAATTCTGTTTCACGCGTACCGGCATAAACAAGATGTGTGTGACTGTCGCAATAACTCGGCATTACAATTTTATCGGTTGCGTCAATAACAGTTAGGTTAGACCAATCGGAAATGCCTTCCCAGTCCTGCATTTTACCAAACCCGGCAATCGTATCATCTTCTATAGCCAACCATGCATCATCGATGCAAGGAAGCTGTTTCATGTCGCGACCTGACACCTTTAGTTTGGGTTCAACTTCAACCTGGACTAATTGTTTTATGTTTTTAATTAGAATTTCCATTTTTACAAGGCCGAAAGATACGAATTAGTATAGTCTGAAAATGTGCGATAGTTATAAAAATATCATCTTTAATAAATATTATGAATTTGATAGGAATTAAAAGCGATTAACAATACGTTTTCCCGTAATTAAATAGTCTTTCAAAAAATCTAAACAACCGTAAAAATAACATACCTATAATATCAATAGTTTTTTAGAGCTAAAACTAATTTTTAAATCACATTTATTTCATTTACTTTTGTAATCGGCTAAAGATACTTGATTATTCATCCTTTGAAAGAGTATCTTGTTTATTAAGTTTGAACAATTAAATGAATCAAATAATGAAAAAAATTATTCTCCTCGTCATTTTAAACTTTTTCTGTTTAAATATTTATTTTTCTCAATCCAACACACCCTGTGGTGCGCCTTTATTAACGGTAAATACATTAAATTGTTCCTATGTAACGGGTACAACGGTGGGAGCTACATACCAAAATGATGCAGCTAATGGGGGCACTCCTTCTTGTGGTTTTCCCGGAACGCCTGATGTTTGGTATTCGTTTATTGTACCTGCTTCCGGAGCGGTTAGTGTTGCCACCACTGCCGGAACGATTACCGATGGAGCAATGGCTGTTTACCACGGTCCTTGTAATAATCTTCAGTTTATAGATTGCAGTGACGATGCCGGTGCAAGCTTTATGCCTATCATTGATCGTACTGATTTCATTCCCGGAGACACCATTCATATTCGTTTTTGGAATGCTGGTAGCAGCTCCACAGGCACCTTTCATATCTGTTTGGTTCAAGCACATTCCGACTGTCATGCTGCTTCATTTATTTGTAATCAGATGGAAGTTTTTCCGCAAAACGCTTTAGGAAATGGTACTATAACAGAGCTGATGGGGCAAAGCAATATTTGCGGAAGTCCGGAGTTTCAAAGCCATTGGCTGAAATTTAAAATCGGTAATTCAGGAACACTTGTATTTATGATATATCCCGATTCTACTGCAACGGGGTTCTATCCTGACTACGACTGGGTTTTGTTTCAAGATAACAACCCCAACTTTTGTACAAATTATGATACGGTGAATCCTCCAAACCCTGTTGCCTGCAATGCCAGCAGTTCGATGGGAGCTAACGGAATTACGGGAATCGACCCATCGGGAACATCTTATTTTACTCCTCCCGGTCCGGGAAACCCTATGTGTCCAAGCATTAATGTGAATGCCGGTGAAATCTATTATATGGTTCTGAACAATGCTAATGCTACTCAGAGTGGTTTTCAGATTCACTTTACAGGAACAGCCACATTGGATTGTAATCAGTCGGTGGATGTTGAAAATACAGATAACGCAGGCTTTTCCGAGAACTACATAGAACCTAACCCAGCATCTGACCTGATAACAATTAATACCGGAATAATGTTGAGAGAAGCCATGACTTTAAATATCTACACTGTTTTAGGGCAGTTGGCAGGTAGCGAAACAATCTGGCATAACAAACAACAAATAAATGTAAGTTATCTGACCAACGGGGTGTACATAACAGAACTTGTTTCGAAAAACAAAAGGCAAAACAATAAACTTATTATTCGAAAATAAGAACAAAGGAATTTAGTGCTACCACTAATTTCTTCTGTAGGTTCTTATCTTGGCGTCTTTGCCTTTCAGTTTCTCTTTGCGACCAGGGCCACCAAGATTTACTTTCTGATTCTTTAGTTTTTTCTCGTGAAATGCCGGCCCGGGAACATAGGTATCTTTCCCTTTTTTCTGCTTAATCTTATCAATCATCTTCGGTATTTCGTCATCGGTAAGTACCTTCGAAATCACTACTTCTTCCGGCAACGATTCATAAGGAATAGCTTTATTCATCATGGTTTCTATAGCCACCTGACAAACTTGCTCCGTTTCGTTGATAAAGGTTATAGCTGTTCCGGCTTTGTTCGCGCGGCCAGTACGGCCTATGCGGTGAATATAATCTTCAGGCGTATCAGGTGTATCGAAATTGATTACGTGCGTAACATCTGATATATCCAGACCTCGGGCTACAATGTCGGTTGCTATCAACACTCGTTTTGTGCCTTCGTGAAATTGTTTCAACGAATTGATACGTGCTGTTTGCGCAAGATTGGAATGAATAACCACCACTTCGTCCGGAAACCTTAGCTTCATAGCATCAAATAAATTATCGGCAAGTTTTTTTGTGGAAGTAAACACCAGCACTTTGTTCAGTGTATCATCTGTTTTGAGTAGGTGTTCGAGTAGGTTAACTTTGGTATTAAAATTAGGCACATGGTAACACAACTGAATTATTTTTTCAATCGGAGTTCCGTGTGGGGTAATCTCTATTTTTAACGGTTCGTAAAAATATTTAGCAATCACAGCTTCTATCTCGGTATTCATAGTAGCCGAAAACATTAAGTTCTGGCGTTTGTTCGGAATGGTTTCCAAAAAACTAAGCAACTGCTGACGGAAGCCCAAACTCAACATCTGGTCAAATTCATCAATCACCAATTGCTTGATGTCTTTCAAACGCAGAATGCCTGTAAGCGACAAATCCACCAAACGACCCGGTGTGGCTACAATTATATCCACTCCGTTATATACAAGTTGTTTCTGGGTATTAATATTAGTGCCACCGTACACAGCCAGAAATCTCAGACTTGTGTAGGTGCTCAACTTTTCAATTTCTTTTACAATTTGCAAAACAAGCTCACGCGTTGGAACAATGATAAGCACGCGTGGATGGCGCTGATCGGAATATTTAAGATTACGAAGTATAGGTAATAAATAAGCAAATGTTTTACCTGTTCCGGTTTGAGCTATCCCGATAACATCCTTGCCCGACATGATGATAGGGAAGGCTTTTTCCTGAATAGGCGTTGGCTCCACATACCCCAAATCGTCAAGCGAACTGATGAGGGCTTTGTTTAAATTTAATTTATCGAACGACACAGTATTAGTTTAGATGAAGGACAAAGGTAATGCAATGCACTCACATTTCAGCTATTTATTTGGTGTGTATGTTTGTGCTGCCTTATATTTCTGCCTAGTATAGGTTTTGTATTTTACAACAACACTTTTTTGAAGGTATATCAAACTTCTTTAAATGTGATGGTGTAAGCAGCGCCATTACTATTATCAAGCTCTATAGTTCCATCTATCTGGTCGGTTAGGCCAATTACCAACTGCATACCGAGGGAGTTTGTTTTTTTGAAATCAATATGAGCCGGTAATCCTTTACCATTGTCGGCTATTCGAAGTACTATTTTACCATCTTTCCGTTTTAAACTTACGGTGAGTATCCCTTTTTTATGATTAGTAAAGGCGTATTTCATTGCATTCGTCACCAATTCGTTTATAAGCAACCCACAAGGAATTGACACATCAAGATTTAGAAATATTTTATCTGAATCGAGTTCTAGTGTTATTGGTTTTCTACTAACATAAGACGACATCAGGTTGGTGAGAATCTCATTTAAATATTCAGAAAAATTTATTCTCGAAAAATCATCCGACTGATAAAGCAACTCATGTATAAGCGACATGGCTTTGATGCGTTTTTGCGAATCATAAATTATCTCCAATGTTTTTTTGCTTGTAGATTTTGATGTTTGCAAATTGAGAATACTCGAGATGATTTGAAGATTGTTTTTTACCCGATGATGCACTTCTTTGAGCAGTACTTCTTTTTCTTTGAGCGACTGCTTTATTTTTTCTTCAGCATTTTTCCTTGTTGTAATATTCAATTTAAACAAGGTTAATCCCGTAACTTTTTTCCCCGAGAATATAGGCCCAACCTGAGTTTGCATCCATATCTGTTCACCATGTTCATCCACAGATTCGGTTTCGTACGTTTCTATTCCTTTATTTAGAAATACATTTTTGTGACACCTTTTCACCATAACATGATACTCCGGTTTCAAAAATTTATACAAACTTTTACCAATAATATACTCTGTTGTACTTTCGCCCTCATCAAAATTAATAAAAGTTATAATCTCCTTCTCATCTGTAGTCATAATCACCACAGGCGAGTTTTCTACCAGCGCACGATACTTCTCTTCGCTGCGCTGCAAAGCCTCTTCGTTATGTTTAAGTGCAGCTATATCGGTATGAGTTCCCACCATTCGAGCAGGACGCCCCCGTTTGTCGTACTCCAGCACTTTACCTCGAGCTTCAATCCATTTGTAACTTCCATTCTTGCATAGCAATCGATGCTCTATATTATAATCATAGTTTTTCAGACGCAGTGTCTTTTTTATTTCATCACTTATTTTTGTCCAGTCATCAGGATATACACGGGATTTCCATTCCTCAAAATTATTTTCCAGTTCATCATCTTTGTAGCCTATCAACTCTTTCCATTTTGGAGAATAGTACACTTCATTTGTTATCAAATTCCAGTCCCACACCCCTTGATTACTGCC
This sequence comes from uncultured Bacteroidota bacterium, assembly GCA_903926385.1. Classification (GTDB taxonomy): domain Bacteria; phylum Bacteroidota; class Bacteroidia; order 2-12-FULL-35-15; family 2-12-FULL-35-15; genus 2-12-FULL-35-15. The sequence goes on along the minus strand of CAIYIS010000061.1, from coordinate 42,842 downwards.
TTCGAGAGCATATTGCAAACGCATTTCATTATATTGATGAATGCTCGCTTCATGGTTTGTTTCAGTGTTACCAGAGCTAGTTTGTGAATGAGCTAGCTTTACCACACTCTTTACGGCAGTCGATTTTACAGATGTTTTAATGTTTTTTACTGATGTGTGTTTTGCAGTTTTGTTAAGCTTGGCGCTCATCGTTAAGAAGTTTTCGTGGTTTTTCGTTTGGTAAAATTAGTTTTTTTAATGATTGGACACAACAGAGAGTGCTAGTTTTTTTTGAGGTTACGCTTCCCGTTCATATTTTAATAGTATTCTGTTCATATTCTATTAATGTAGACATACTACTTTTGTATCGAAAAAAATGTGGTATTCAGTTAATTCTTTAAAGAAACCGATAGTTAAAAATCCGTTTTTATTATGAAAAACAGGGAATCGGTAACTTTTAAATAAAATATAGTTTTGGTTTGCTTCTTTATGAATAATTGAAAACCCATTTTATAAAAATATTTTTTACCATGAAATCTATTCTACATTTATTCGGTTCAATATTGCGCTTCATGCTTCCTTTTCTTTTTTCTCGTTATGGAAAATTGAAAAGAATGGGCGATGATGTGCATTTGTTTATTTAATTACTACCCACGCACAGCGCAATACAAAATCTATGCATTGCGCAAAATCAATACAAACGGTTATTCCCGAAATAATCATTTTTGCCTTTCGGCACCTTGCAGATACTGATAAATCGGTAGGGTTACAGGTTATTTTTCCTGTGCTCTAATAATTTCCTTCCTAATTCAGCTTTTAACTTAATGTAGGTTTCGTACTCATGAGCCAATTCGCTAGACTCATAAAAGTGCTTTACTCCTTTTACACCTTCCACCGGAACAACACTAATTAAACCATGAAGTTTAAAAAGTCCTATCGTGCCCGAAAGCTCAGACCTTTTGTTTTCTCCACCCACTTCTTCCAGAAGTTTGTTGAAGCTGCGATTCCCTTTCAGTATTAAATGTAAAACCATCATCTGAAAAGGTCGATCAATAGTTGAATTCAAATACGTCATCGAATTGATGGTATTCTTTCCATTATCATTTTCTTTTTTCATAATAAAAAGTATTTATAATTATAGTGTAAAGATACAAATTAATCCTTACAGTCAAGTTGTTAAAATCACTACTTAGGTATTTTGTATACAGTAATTATTCACTTTTGTGCCATCCCGAAAAGTCGGGAATGCTTCTTTGAAAAATTTAATAAGTAGGGAAAAAGCAGGAAAATAAAGGCAACCCGTTGGATGGCGTGCCCAAATTTTCCGAATTCCTATATAATAATTTCAACACTTATTCCGAAAATCAGGAAAGGCCTCTGAACGTGTTCAACACCTATTCCGAAAATCGGGAATAGCCTCTGAACGTGTTCAACACTTATTCCGAAAATCGGGAATAGCCTCTGAACGTGTTCAACAGCTATTCCGGAAATCAGGAAAGGCCTCTGAACGTGTTCAACACCTATTCCGAAAATCAGGAAAGGCCTCTGAACGTGTTCAACACCTATTCCGAAAATCAGGAAAAGCCCCTGAACGTGTTCAATAGGTATTCCTGAAAATGGGAAAACATGTTGAACAAATTTAATCGCTGTAAGCAAACTACAGCAACTAATTAAAACGAATTAAATACATAATCAATTATTATATCAAGTAGTAAAAACAATAAAAACAAAGTATCATGATTTCACCAGACAAAATATTTGAAAATTATTTTAATGACAAAAATATTATCAATACCAGATTGGATAGTTTTGCTTCCGATTGCATAGCGCGCCTTACGAGTGGAAACACCGGAAGCCGTTTTGACGCTATCCTTACCTTGCTTAATTCGTCTTATCCTGCTTTTTCAGGAAACATAAGTAATCTGGATGTGGCGCTAACCTTGCAAAAGGGAGGAACCATGAATGTGGAAGGAACAATGACCTTGTTCAAAAAAACAATGAGCGAACAAGAACCATTTATAGCCTCTGCCCTTGGAGGTCGCGCCACCACTGCCTATCTTCAATTTTATCCGCATAAAGTTACGGAATACACTATTGCCCGTCAAACCGAAATGAACGCTTTAACACAACGTGTAAAAACAGCTGCAAGTACTAACGCTACTGCATTAGGTACCACTTTAGCCGCATTACTTCAGGGATTCAAAGCGCAGTGGACAACTGCAAAATCAAATCAGATGACTCAAAAAGGTAACGTATCGACCAAACGAGACGACCGCGATACCACACGAACAACACTCGAATTAAATTTATGTTCGGCTATACATACAGTTGGTGGCTTGTTTCCGGGCGACATACCAACCTCTATGTCGTTTTTTAGTTTCCATTTATTATTTAATAGTACCCGTCATCATCATGTGGTAAAAAGCGGAAGTATTGCTCCGGGGGCCAAAGTGGTTATATTTAATGAGCTTTTTGAGGATACACAACTCATCAATGTAAGAAACACAACTACCAATGCCAATATTATAGCCTACTTTGGCGAGCACGATACTGATGAACCGCTTACTGGCGAAGGCATAATAGTGAACAACGGGAAAGACAAAAACGAAATGGCTCCTGCCTATGGCAAGAATTCGTTTCCATTTTTTATACTCAAGAATTTATCTTCGGTAAACGAAGCAACATATGTAGTAGAAATTACCGAATAATTGAGCAGCAGCTAAAACCTGCTGCTATGGCCTACTTTGGAGGTAAGCCAAGTCCGGAAAGTTGAAATGTTTTTTTGATAACATTGGTTTCGTTGAGATAACTAGGCCCAAAGGTAGGCGCTCTTCCCTGACGGGCGTATCCCCCTCTTCCACCACCATGTCCTCCTCCTTGAGGCATTCCACTTCCGCTTCCGGGCACTCCTCCACCGGCTCCTTGTAGTCGTCCGGCACGTCCTTCGTGCTCTCCTTCGGTTTTCATTAAAGGTATTGCATTTAACACAATCGATACGCCCATTAGTTTTAAGCTATCTTTGGGTGTTATCGAATCTTTGTAAAACGTGCGAAAAGGAACAATGGCTTCATACGTCATCACATCAAGGCTGTCCCAATTAATACTTGCAGTAATGCCATACTTGCTGTTTATCGGATTGATGCCAACTATAGGAGATTTGAAACCGATTAATTCCATTTCCTTATAACCGCTTCTGAACTTTATCTTCTCCGACTTACTATCGCGTTTATCGGCATTTACCAGTACAGGCTCCTCTTCTTCTGCCTTTCGCACCGCACTAGAGAGGGGAAACATTATTCCGATATGATGTTCATTTTGTCCGGTGGTATCAATCCAAAGTTGCAAACCTGCTTTTAGCATTTTAACCTGTGCCTGTTGGTCGGCCACACGAATCAGAAAATACATATTGTGGAAATCGTTGGTAACAGTGTATTGCAGCTTACTACTTTCGTCATAGTAGCGCAACGGAATTTTCCATTCAATTGGTTTTCCATCGGGCACTACAGTTTTTTCCTGCCATCCGCTTCGCGAGATATAAATGTAATGCGTGCACGAACCAAGAATAACAAATGCCACAAAAGCGACTAAACGCAGGGGATAGAATAATTTTTTCACAATAAATATTTTTGTCAAAAATAAATGAAATAAAACAAGGTTGTCTATCTTTCGTCACAAAATTATATAAAAGCGAATAAATGACAAAGCAGACAATTGAGGTTTACACATCCGTTCGGCTTGTGTTATCACTAAAGCCAAAGAGAGGGCGGATAATGGAAACCGAATGAGGGCTTGAACTTATTTTTAATTGAAAATATATTACTTCAATAAGTGAGTAACTTTATTTATGAACCACTATACAATATCAGCCATATTATCTTAATTTTGCACCTTAACTTTTTGAACAAATAAATTCGTTTTTCTTGGGAAATACAATTGGAAAAATATTTAAGCTAACCAGCTTTGGCGAGTCGCATGGCGAAGCTATGGGCGGTATTATTGATGGTTGTCCGGCCGGTTTAAAAATAGATTTTGATTTTGTTCAAAACGAACTTAACCGCAGAAGGCCAGGACAGTCGGCAGTAGTAAGCCCGCGAAACGAAAGCGATACCGTTCTTTTTTTATCGGGTATCCTCAATGGCATTACCACCGGCACTCCCATAGGATTTACTATCAAAAACGAAAACCATCACTCCGGAGATTACGATCATCTGAAAGATGTTTTTCGTCCATCGCATGCCGATTATACATATCAGCAAAAATATACCGTACGCGACCATCGTGGTGGTGGACGCACTTCTGCCCGCGAAACGGTATGCCGTGTAGTAGCTGGAGCTATAGCCAAATTAGTATTGGCTCAGTATAACATCACTGTTCAGGCTTACACTTCACAAATTGGACAGATAAAATTATCCAAAGAATATACTCAACTCGATTTAACAAAAACTGAAACCAATGCAGTGCGTTGCCCGGATGCCGCTGCTGCTGAGGAAATGATAAAACAGATAGAACAAACTCAACAGGCAGGTGATACATTAGGAGGAGTGATAACCTGCATTATTAAAGGTGCTCCCGCGGGGCTTGGTGAGCCTGTATTTGATAAACTTCATGCGCAATTGGCTTATGCGGTAATGGGCATAAATGCAGTGAAAGGCTTTGAATATGGCAGTGGTTTTGCAGGAACTGCCATGAACGGCAGTCAACATAATGATGCATTTTCCGAAAAAGGAAGCAATGCCAATCTCACTAATACAAATCATTCCGGAGGAATACAGGGAGGCATAAGTAACGGAGAAGATATTTATTTTAATACAGCATTCAAACCCATTGCTACAATTATGCAAACCCAAAATGCCTTAAATGCCAAAGGCGAAATAATAGAAATGAAAGGCATAGGCCGACACGATGTATGTGTGGTGCCTCGTGCTGTGCCCATTGTAGAAGCTATGGCCGCAATCGCTATGGTCGATTTCATTTTAATGGCTCGAACCAATAAAATGTAAGAAAGCATAATATTTTTTATCTGACAATACTTTATCGCATTACAATAAACTAAATCAAAACAAACAATAAATAATAAACAACAACAAATAAAAAACCATCATGTCGAGACATCACAAACAGAAAAAAAGCTTATTCCGCAGAATTTTAAAATGGACAGGAATCACGTTTTTAGTGCTGATTATTTTAATCATCATTGCGCCATTTGTTTTCAAAAAACAAATTGTACAATTTGTAAAAGATGAAGCCAACAAAAGTTTGAATGCTTCGATTAATTTTGGTGATTTCGATTTAACTTTACTTACATCCTTCCCTAACTTCTCTTTGTCTATCGACAATGTAAGCGTTGCCAATGTTGGCGATTTCGAAGGCGACACGTTGTTGTTTACCAAAAATCTTTCGGTAGGTTTAAATTTGATGAGTGTTATCAAAGGCGATAACTACAAGATAAACTCTATTTCCATCAATCAACCTCGCATACATGCCCTGGTGATGAAAAACGGGAAAGCTAACTGGGACATAACCAAACCTAGCTCAGATACCACCAAAGCTGCACCTTCCGAACCTTCGAAGTTCAAGATGACGTTGAAGAAACTACAAATTAAAAACGGATACATAGTATACGATGATGCCAAAATGGGCATGAAAGCTGAGCTATACGACATGAATTTTAATTTGAGCGGTGATTTTACTTCGGATAATTTCTTGTTGCAAACATTAACCGAGATAGAAAAACTAAGCATCAATTACGGTGGCATCAGTTACATGAACAAAGTTAAAACCCGCCTAAAAGTGGACTTGGATGCCGATATGCCGAATTTTAAATTTACATTTAAAGAGAATGAGTTTTCGTTCAACGAACTTACACTTGGTTTGGATGGATACTTTGCCATGCCCAAAAAAGATATGGACATGGACTTGAAATTTAAAGCCAATCAAACGGAGTTCAAAAACATTCTATCATTGGTACCGGGCGTTTACACCAAAGACTTCAAAGATGTAAAAACATCGGGAACGCTTGCACTTAATGGATTTGCTAAAGGTATTTACAATGATAAGACCATGCCGGCTTATGGTTTAAAATTGCTCATTCAAAATGCCATGTTCCAATATCCTTCTTTGCCTAAAGCGGCTACCAACATTGAGGTAGATTTAACGGTAGATAATAAAACCGGAGTTACCGATGCTACCGTAATCGACTTAACGAAGTTTCATGTGGAGATGGGCGGTAATCCGGTTGATGCGAAGATGCATGTTTCAACTCCTGTATCAGATGCAAATATAGTTGCCGAAGTAATGGCCAAAATAAACCTTGCCAGCATGCGTGATGTTATTCCGCTCGAAAAAGGAGACGACCTCAATGGTAATATTAATGCGGATATTAAAATGAAAGGCCGCATGAGTGCTATTGAAAAACAGCAATACGAAAAATTTGATGCTCGCGGACAACTCAGCATTACCAATATGAATTACAAATCTAAATCGCTGAACTATCCAACTCAAATTAGTCAGTTAGCATTGGAGTTCACACCTAAATATGTGGAGTTATCTAAATTGAATGCTAAGGTAGGAAGAAGCGATTTCAGCATGGATGGCCGCATCGACAACTTTTTGCAATATGCATTAAAGAATGAACTCTTGAAAGGCTCATTCAATTTAAAATCTTCGCTGATAGATTTGAATGAATTTATGCCTAAAGATACCACTAAGCCTAAAGCCGCGGCCACAGCCGATACAGCTAAAATGAGTGTAGTGGCTGTACCGTCTAATCTGGATGTAAATCTTTCGGTGAACATTGCCAGAATACTTTACGACAATCTTGATATCACTGCTATGAGCGGTGGTGTGGGTGTTAAGGATAGCAAAATGTCGTTAAGCAATTTGAAAATGGAGATGAACCAAATGGAAGGTTCATTAAAGATGAGTGGTGTGTACAATACGCAAAACATCAAAAAGCCTTCGGTAGATTTTGATATTGATATAGCTAACTTCGATATTCCTAAAACATTTAAAACATTCAACAGTGCTCAGAAACTTGCGCCTATCGGCAAATACGCAAAAGGTAAGTTTGGCACACAAATGAGATTTGCAACCAACCTCGACCAGCACATGTCTCCCGATTTGAAAACGTTGTCGGGCGGAGGAAAACTGGAAACCAAAAGTGTTACTGTGGAAGGCTTTGAACCCATCAACAAACTGGCAGATGCATTGAAGCAGGAAAAATATAAAAAACTAACTTTCGAAAATATCAACGCTACTTATGAATTTAAAGATGGAAGAGTACAGGTTCAGGAAATGCCAATAAAATCGGGTAATGTAACTGGTAAGGTAAAAGGTTCAACAGGATTTGATCAAACTATTGATTACACCTGGAATCTGGAGATACCTCGATCAGAATTTGGTTCGCAAGCTAATGCTGTGGCAGGTGGTTTACTCGACCAGTTTAATAAACAAGCCGGAACCAATGTGAAAATGGGAGATAAAATAAAGATCAAAGCTTTGTTTGGCGGTACTATAAGCAAACCAACTATAAAGACAGATTTATTTAACTCCGATCAAGCTCCCAAAGAGCAGGTAAAAGAAGTTGTGTCGAAAGTTGTGGACATGGCTAAGGATAAAGCAAAAGAAGAGGCTGATAAAATTATGAAAGATGCGCAAGCCCAAGCCGACAAGATAAAGGCTGATGCTAGAGCATTGGCTGACCGTACAAAATCGGAAGGCTATGCAGCCATTGATAAAAACATCAATGATATTAACAACCCGATAGCAAAGATGGCAGCTAAAGCCGCTGCTCCGAACGCCAAAACTGAAGTGGATAAAAAGACTCAGAAAATAGTGGACGAAGCAAATAAAAAAGCGGATGATATATTACTGAAAGCAAAAGCCGAATCGGACAAAAAACTTGCGAAGTAATTCTTTTCTCTCTTCCCTGTCAGTGTTCCAAACTCTGACAGGGAAGAGATGATTCAACAATACAAACAAAAATTAAAACTATACTTTAAAAAATTATTTTCTTTTCAATGAGTATGAATCGATATTACAAAATCATCTTTCTTCTTTCTGCTGTATTTATTTCGTTTCAATCTTTTGCACAGGACGAAAAAAAATGTCAGCAAATGGACAATGAAAAAGCAGTGAAGCTTTATCAGCAGGGAATGGATAAAAAGAATAAAAAGGAAGAGCGTTTGGACTTTCTCAAAAAGGCCCTCGACCTGGAACCTGATTATGTAGATGCCAATTTTGCGTATGCCGAAGAAAGAATTAAAACATTGATTTATGCTAACGCTTCGTTTAAGCCAACCGAACCTTATTTCAAAAAAGTAATTCAGCTGTGCCCTAATTACCATTCCGACCCGCCTTATTATTTAGGATTCATTTATTATGAGGAAGAAAAATGGGACAGTTGTACAAAGTATCTGAAATTGTTCTTGAATTACAAATCGGATGATGATACCAAGTTCAACAAAAACTATCCAGCTTTTATTTCTCAAGCTAAGGATATGATGAAATATGCTAAGTCTTTCAGCGAAATTATGGGCCATCCTGTTCCATTCGACCCAAAACCGGTAGCAGGTATTTGCACCGACAAAGATGAGTATTTGCCAATAATTGCTCCGGATGATGAATCGATGTTGTACACACGCAAAGTGGAGTACAAAGACCGTAACGCAACATTTCAGCAAGAAGATAATCTCAGAGATATGTTTTGCATCAGCAAGCGAAATATGAAAACAGGAATATTTGATAAAGGCGGACCTATGCCACCTCCATTTAATGAAGGAGGAAACGAAGGCGGTGCCACCATCAGTATCGACAACAAGCATCTTTACTTTACCATGGGAGTGCTGGAAAAAGGCGGAAACATGAATTACGATATTTATTATTCTGATTATTCAGACGGAGAATGGTCAAAGCCTAAGAAAGTGGAAGGGATAAACGACCCTATTAGATGGGACTCTCAGCCTTCGCTGGCTTCTGATGGTAAAACATTATACTTCGCTTCCGACCGTCTGGGTGGATACGGAGGAATCGATATCTATGTAACCAAAAGAGATGACTTCACCGGTTTATGGAGTAAACCTGCTAACCTGGGCCGAACCATCAATACCAATGGTGATGAAAAATGTCCGTTTATTCACTCCGACTTTCAAACGCTTTATTTTTCTTCATCCGGACAGCCCGGAATAGGAGGATTTGATATTTTTTATGCTCGCAAAAACGATAAAGGCGAATGGCTGGAACCTAAAAACATTGGAGTTCCTATCAACACCACTTCTGATGACTTAGGATTCTTCGTAAGTACAGACGGGCATCTTGGCTATTTTACTTCGAGCGCCAACGGAAGAATAAAAGGTAAATCTGTGGGAGGTTTAGATATTTATTCATTTGAATTGTATAAAGAAGCTCGTCCGGATGAAGTAGCCTTCTTTAAAGGAAATATTGAAGACAAAGGTAATAGCGACATCAAGAAATTTGATGTAGAAGTGAAAGATGCTGTTACCAAAAAAGTAACAAAAGCTATGGTCGATACCCTAACTGGAACCTATGCTGTGATGGTGAATGCAAAAGAAAAACACGATTTAATTGTGACCGTAAAAAAAGATAATTATGCTTTCAGTTCGCAATTAGTTTCAAAGGATTCATTGATAAATGCAAAACCGGCTAAAGTAAACATGGTAACCGACACACTTAAGATTGGACAAACGTATCCACTTAACGATATTTACTATGCTACCAATGCAGCAACTTTAGACCCTCGTTCGCTTATCGTTCTTGAAGAATTTATAGATTTTCTGAGAGCACATCCTTCTCTGAAGATAGAGATTTATGGTCATACCGATAATGTAGGTAACGAAAAAGCCAATCTTGCTTTATCAGCCGACAGAGCATTTACTGTAAGGGATATATTACTGGCAAAAGGCATTAACGAAAGCCGCCTGCTTGCCTTTAAAGGTTTTGGTTCTACTCAACCGGTCGCTGACAATTCAACACCTGCAGGCAGAGCCAAGAACAGAAGAACAGAGTTTAAAATAGTGGAGAAGTAAGCTCTTTTCACCTTTTCCTTATAACACTTATTAACCTATCGCAACATAGAATTATTATTATCTTTGCGCCCTTAAAAAAAAGACATATATTAAATAGAAATGGATAAAAATTCGGTAATTGGCCTTGTCATTATAGGGGGAATATTAATCGGCTGGTTGTACTTTAGTCAGCCAACCGCTTTGGAGCAGGCAAAACTTAAACACATTCAAGATTCAACTTTTAAGTTTAATGAAATCCAAAAAGCAAAATTAGCTTCGCTCAACACTAAAAAGAATGTAACCGGAAACAACGGAGTGGCCGGCACTGCAAATACCACAGCTAATTTATCTGATTCGGCAAAAGCCATTCTGCAAAAGTCTGCTTACGGAGGGTTTGTTGATGCCGCTAAAGGTTCGAACGAGATTATTACTCTCGAAAATGAAGTAATGAAAGTTAACGTGTCAGCCAAAGGAGGACGTATAGCTTCGGTTGAATTAAAAAACTATAAAACTTACGATGGTAAACCACTAAGATTATTCGATGCCGATTCGTCTACTCAGAATATTCAATTCAATGCATTTGGCAAACCATTCTCCACCGACTCTCTTTATTTTACTCCAGAAGGACAGGCTTTCAAAATTACCGGAACTGACACTAAAAGTCTATCGATGCGTCTGTATGCAGGCAGTAAAGGTAAGTACATTGAATATGTTTATTCATTAACAGGAAATGAATATATGTTAGGCTTCCGCATAAACACTGCCGGAATGCAGGATGTTATTGCTAACAACACAACGGATTTGAAACTTAACTGGCAAATGCGTACTCCTAAACTGGAGCAAAATCACCAAAACCAGCAACGAGCTTCAACAGTTTACTTTAACACAATTGAAGATGGTGTTGATAAGATAAGCGAAGGTTCGGAAGACAAAAAATCGTTTGACAAGAAGGTAAAATGGGTGGCGTTCAAACAACAATTCTTTACTTCTGTATTAATTGCTGACAATGCATTCGACAAACATACAGAAGTGGAATCGGCAATGGAAAAGACTTCAGTAAAATACATTAAAAACTATACCGCTTCTTTCTCCATACCTTACAATGCACAACAAAATGATTCGTATGGAATGCGTTTTTACTTTGGGCCCAACCATTTCAAAACATTAAAAAAATATGATGTTGATTTGGAAAAACAAATTGCTCTCGGTTGGAAAATATTTGGCTGGATTAACCGTTTCCTGGTAATTCCGATATTCAATTTCCTTGATGGATTCCACATGAATTATGGTATTATTATTTTAATACTTACCATCATTATTAAACTCCTTTTATTACCGATTGCTTACAAAACAGTTCTTTCTTCAGCTAAAATGAAAGTACTGAAGCCGGAAATAGATGAGATAAATGAGAAATTTAAAAATGAAGATGCAGTAAAAAAACAACAAGCTACTATGGCTTTATACAAACAAGCCGGTGTAAATCCTATGGCTGGCTGTATTCCCGTATTGCTTCAAATGCCAATACTAATTGCTCTCTTTAACTTTTTCCCGGCTTCCATCGAATTACGTCAGCAGGGTTTCCTATGGGCTCACGATTTGTCTACTTACGATTCTATTTACAATTTCGGATTCGCTGTTCCTTGGTATGGAGACCATGTAAGTTTATTCGCTTTATTGATGACCGTTTCAACATTACTATATACTTGGAGCAATAGCCAGCTTATGGGCACTCAAAACCAAATGCCGGGCATGAAATGGATGATGTACCTGATGCCAATTATGTTCTTAGGATTTATGAATAGTTATTCGGCTGGATTGAGTTGGTATTATTTCCTTGCCAATATGATTACTTTCGGACAAACATGGGTAATGCAGAAATACGTTATCGACCATGATAAATTACATGCAAAAATACAGAACAATAAAAAGAAACCGGTTACACAATCTAAGTTTCAGCAACGCCTTGAGCAAATGACAAAGGAAAGACAGGCTTTGGCAAACAACAAAAAGAAGTAAGAATTTAAAACTATAAACAAAAAGAAAGGGCGATATTAATCGCCCTTTCTTTTTGCTTAATTATTAAAGTTAGTTGGAATGAGAAGTAGTCTTATTTTATAAAAGAGGATATTTCTTATTAAAATCGGCAGCTATCGATTCGTTCAGAATAGATTTTTCGTAAACAACAATTACATCCAGATTTTTATCTTTTAGTTTCTCCGAATTATCTTTCATCAAATCCAGATTATCCAGCACTATGTATTCCGGCTTGGGGTCGGAATCTCCTTTGGACGAGATAATTTCACAAAGCATTACTTTCTTTATAGTAATCTTTTCTCTGTGTTCTTCGATATGCATTTGTTTTCCTACAAAACTGGTATATTTTTTTACCTTCTCAATCGCTTTTTGATAGTTCATAATTGTTGTAGTTAAATAATTTTATAATCAATGGATGCACAATTTTAAGTATAATTTCAATTCAATTGAATATTATTAGACGTAATACTTATTTTGTGGTACAAATTCCTAAAACCACAGTCCTTTTGACTACTAGAATTTAAGAGTAATACCGCTCATGAAATTTAATCCCGCCTGAGGGAAATAAAAGTTCTCGGTAATTGGCTTTCCGGCATAAACATAAGAATATGTGTATCCGTTCGACTCGTATTTTTCGCTGAAAAGGTTATTAACTGAAAGTGTAAAACCAATTTCACGAAGTAAACGGGTTTTAACTGTGTAATTAATTCTAAAGTCGTTTACAAAGTAGGCATTCAGTTTACGTGCCTCATCAGATGTGTTGTCCAAAAATTGTTTCCCTACATATTTACTGATAAAACTAAACTTCAAATTTCTGACAGGTTCTAACACTAAGGTACTACCGGCAATCAGGTCAGGAGAAAAAGCAATGTCTGTTTTGGCATAAGTATTCTGACGTTGTCCAATATAATTGTACACTTCATCATATTCGTCCATAAACTCATTAAACTGTTCCACTTTATTTTCGCTATAAGTGGCATTTACATTCCAGGTTAATTGTTTAAAGATCTTTATGCCCAATTCAGCTTCCAAACCCTGACGATAACTATTCGGAACATTGGTACGGGTATAAGCTCCTACATCATTAACCTGCCCGGTAAGCACAAGTTGATTGTTATACTTCATTGCATAATAATTCAAGCTCCACATTATTTTCTTTAATTTATGTTTATAACCAATTTCGATATCTCTCAAACGTTCTGCCTGTGGGCGACTTTGAGGAGTGCTCTGAGTATAATCATCGCGGCTGGGCTCTTTATGCGCGATGCTGTAAGAAGCATAAATACTGGCTTTGTCGTTGATATTAAAATTAATTCCAAATTTAGGATTTACATAAGCGAGCATATCGCTTTGCTGAACATTCTTTAAATTGCTGTCGTATCCCAGAAAAGAATACCCAACTGTACGATATTGAATATCGGCATACAAATTAACTCGTTCTCCTGCCAGATAATTGGCTTTAACAAACATATTGAAATCCGTTTTAAGAGCAGTATCGTTATAATAATTATTGTGAAGCACACCATTGCTGGCATATTGAGCCCATATTATTTCTCCGTAGTGCAAACCTTTATACTGATTCCATGCGCCACCCAATGTGGCAGCAAATTTTTTATTGTTGTTATAATTAAGAGAAAATGTGGTTCCGTAAAAATCATTATCCAGCCATCTTCTGCGCACCAAATTGGTTGTTGTGATGGTATCTGTGCCAACAATAACATTATCCAATCCGTAATTGCTGAAGGCATCCGCCTTGCGATATTCCTCATAGTATCCTTTGCCTTTGGTATAATGCAAAGCAATATTAGCATTCCATTCGCGGTTAAACTCGTGAGAAAAATGAAGCTGATAATAATCCTGTTTGTAATGATCTACTTGATTTTTGTAAGTAAACATATTATATGTTCGGCTGTCTGAATTCAAAAGATTAGTGGCATCCTCTGCATCCAGAGAATTACGGCTTATATACTCATTCATCCCCTGAACATCGCCATTGAGGCGAGATTCGGGCACACCATTCCAGGCCTGATAGGTTTCTTCTACACCCGAAAAAGTAATAAATTTGATAATTGTTTTCTTTCCATAATAAGCGCCCGAGAGATAATACGATTTTAAATCGGAAGTGGCTCTGTTTATAAAGCCATTCGAGTTGACCTTTGATAATCGTACATCAAAAGCAAATTTATCATTGATTAATCCCGAACCAACATTAACCGTATTTTTAAGAGTAGAGAACGAACCATACGAAGAATTAACCTCTCCATAAGCTTTCGGATTGAGTTTGGTGGTTTGAATATTAAGGCTGCCTCCAAAAGCACCTGCACCATTGGTTGATGTTCCGGCACCTCTCTGAACCTGTATATTATCAATGCTCGAAGCAATATCCGGCAAATCTACCCAGTAAGTTCCCTGCGATTCGGCATCGTTCACAGGTATTCCATTTATGGTAACATTTACTCGGGTGGCATCCGAACCTCTTATGCGTATGCCTGTATAACCCACACCAGCACCGGCATCCGAAGTGGTAACTACTGATGTTAATTGATTAAGCAGATAAGGCAAATCCTGCCCTACATTCTGTTCTGCTATGTCGGCTTTGCTTACATTACTATAAGCCATTGCCGATTTTTCGTCCACTCGAGTTGACGACACCACCACTTCGTCCATCAACACCGTATTTTCTGATAGTTCCAGCTCCACTTTGGTTAGTTTATCCACCATCAATGTATCAGTTACCGTTTGAAAACCTGCATACGAGGCCACAAGCACACATTTTCCTTTTTTTACATTTTCAAACTCAAAACTTCCGTCACTCTTAGTGAGTGCAGCAGCATACGTCCCGGCAATACTAACAGTAGCACCCGGAATAGTTTCTTTAGAATCTTTGCGAAATACTTTTCCCGAAACTGCATACTGACTCATAGCCACTGCAGGCAATGCAAATAACACCACAGCAACAGCTTTTCTAATTTTGTAAAACATTTTTATTTAATTTATTTTGTTAAACCTACAGCAACCAAAGGAGTCGGATGCAATTCATTATTTAACTTACCTCCCTACGCAGGCATTACCCTGATCAGGTGCATAATTAAAATTTCTTTAGTAAAATTTTAATTATTGGGTATTATCTCAGCCGAAAGAAAATGTTCTGTAACGAATTTTGAATGGTAAATGTTAAGACTCTTCAAATCTTAATTTGTCATTCATTATTTCAAGTTCTAAATGGCACCCCTTAAAAGATTTGTTTTTTAAAAACGGTATTCTTTTCTTAAAAAACACCGCAAAAGTAACATTTTATTTATACCAAAAAATTCTAATTGTTTCTGGCAGCAACATTAATCACCTCTCCCCTGCCCCTCTGCACAAGAGAAGGGGGCCGTTGTGTGACGAATGAACAACAAACATCTGAACAATTGAATTAAGAATTGCGCCACACACTTCTAAATTCACTATTTGTTTGTTCAATTGTTCTTAATTATTTAATTAGGGTAATAGTTATATCCCAACCCCTCTTCTTTGGAGAGGAGATAAAGGGGTGAGGCAATCGGAAGAAAAGGTACTCATCCTTATGATTATTTACAAATAGCAAAACGCCTCACCCCCAGCCCCTCTCCAAAGGAGAGGGGTGACTATGTACTAACTAAGTTTACGATTCAATAAGTTTCACCTCCTCTACTTAGGAGTGAGGATGACAAACAGCCGGTGACTATTTGAGCCTGCTTGTGTGCCTGAACAGGGATGAGGCATTTAAACGAATATAATCTTAAGGTTTAATACCAAAGAAAGTAATAGTTGAGATAAATAAACTAAAGTTTACCGAAAACCGCACTTTAGTGCACCTTACACTGCACAAAAGTACATTATTCTTCCCCAAAAATACAGACTTTAGTACAGCGCAAATACAGACTTTAGTGCAGCAATTTTAACCAACAAGGCCTTTACTTTTACAGTGCCGAAAGAGGTTGCACAGCACAGGGCCATTTACTAAAAACAAAACCGGTAATACAGGGCTTACCACCCACCAAACAATGCAAAACAAACACCCGATGCGCACCCTCTCCGACACCCGACTACCCTGCATTAGCTTTATTCCGACAGGGCAAAGAGGACGACAACAAGCGGAAAGAAGTAGAACATAAATAATAGTAATACTAAAAACTTAAATTTTAAAAAAAATGAAAAAAATCGAATTTCGCGTAAACACTAAAAAGAACAGAAGTTACGCCAAAAAATGTGTAAAGTTTAGAAAAGGAAAAGGCAACATAGTAATATTAATGAGTACTACCACCGTGATACATGTGGTAACTGGCACTCTGGATATGCCCGAAAGCAATGCAGACAAAGGTGTAAGAGCTACTTTTATTTCTACTACTGCTGCAGGCAGCTCTCGAGTTGCCATTCCTACCCCTGTGATAACTGCTCTGAACGGAAAAATTGGAGCTTTTAACACCGCAACTCCTGCCACACGAGCAACGGCAGAAAGGACAATGGTAAATGCGCTAAAATCGTTGATGCGCACTTTTCAAACCGCTGCTGACGATGACCCGGCTAATGCAATAGCTATTCTGAATTCGGGTGGTTTTGGAATTAAAATTCTGGGAGGAAGTTCGCTTCATGAATTTAAGGTAGTAAACAGTGAAACTTCGGGTAATGTTACTTTAACTGCTGCCGGGGGTGGCACTCGTTCTTGTCATATTTGGAAATATTCGTTAGATGGTGTGGTTTGGAACTGGATAGTACCCACCATTGCTGCCAAAGCTACTATCGAAAATCTACCGGTAGGCAAATATGTTTACTTTACTCATGAAGTGGTAAACAAAAATGGCCCACAAGGCGTGAGTCAGGTATTTAGATTACTAATTTCTTAATAACCTGATTAGATGAACGTTTTGTCAATAATTCATCCGTTTGTTACAACCACTCACCCGTTTGTTACAACCGCTCACCCGTTTGTTACAACCGCTCACCCGTTTGTTACAACCGCTCACCCGTTTGTTACAACCGATCACCCGTTTGTTACAACCGCTCACCTGTTTGTTACAACCGCTCACCCGTTTGTTACAACCGCTCACCCGTTTGTTACAACCACTCACCTGTTTGTTACAGCCGATTACCCGTTTGTTACAGCCGATTACCCGTTTGTTACAGCCGATCACCCGTTTGTTACAAACACCTGAAATTGACAAGCAAAAATCCCTTCAATCCCTTATTCCGTGTGCAAAAGCACCGGAAAAGGGGAAAGAAGGAAAAGAAAACACAACAACAAGAACACTTAACCCGCTTTGGTTTATAATTTTTCATTAGCCGGAAATAAACCCAAAGCACATAGCAAACCTAGAAAGGAGGATTTATACAACCAAGGCTTACATACAACCTTTACCTACTCACACCCCCGAAATGGGAATTTCGGAAGGTTTAAATGAAGAAAGGATTGGTTGGATTTTTAAAAAAAAATAAAGAATATGAAAAAAGTAAAACAATTGATTACTGCTGTGGCTATATGCTTGCTGGCAGTTTTTGCGCCCCGAGGAGCCATGGGACAAACTACATGTCCTACAAGTATTATGCTGGGTGCACACGATACTGTGATAGCTCCTTTTACTCTGAGCGACACCACGCGATGGTACGATTTTACTGCCAATGATTCCAGCATGGTGGTTGCCTTACAGGCCGACACCATCAATGCTCCTCTGTTTAGATTAGAGCTCTATACAAGCACTTGTGCTGGGCAATCAAAAATTATAGGTGATACTGCAATGGGATTTGTTAGCTTTGAGGCTCGCAGCTTATCCATAGGAACGCATTATAAGCTAAAACTAACGATAGATAATCCGACAGCATTGTCGGTAAGTGATGTTAGTTTGCGGGTAAAATCGATGGGAGGAGGAGGAGGAACGAGTCATTCTCTCTTTCTTTGCAACTTAGATGAATCGGGACTGTATGGAACTATATACAGCTCGGGAGCTGATGTGTACGGACAGTTAGGTATTTATAACAACTGCGGTAATAATCATTGTTCACCTACACAAGTGATAAGTTCAGATACATACTGGGCAGGCAGGCGATTCAAAGCAGTTGCGGCAGGTTCATTTTTTTCCTTGGCACTCGATGACAAAGGACATGTATGGGCATGGGGACGAAATGAGTGGGGAGAATTGGGAAATGGTGCTTATGATGACCCTAACGGTACTAACGGAGGTAACCCGATACTAAATTGTAATCCTGAAAGAGTAACTTTTAGTTCGGGTGTGTTGCTTGGGGATGAAAATCTAGATCCTCAAAAAAAGATAATAGCTATTTCTGCCGGAATGGAATATGCACTTGCATTAGCTGCCGATGGAACGGTTTATGGGTGGGGGAATAATGATCATAATCAGCTTTTACTAAACAACGCAGGTTCTTTTGTTGTTTGGCCTGTAGAACTTCAAATATTACCCCAAAACTACTTGCATAAAATTATTGCTATTTCGGCTGGATCCTATCATGCTTTGGCAATGGATGATTATGCGAGTAATAGTTCAGGACATGTATGGGCGTGGGGGGATAATAGTGAAGGACAATTTGGGAATGGGCAAGCAGGACAATATCAAATTGGGTATATTAATCAAACTATAGTACCTCAAGAAATGAATGGCATTGTTGGAGGAAGTGATATTAATCATGTTATTGCACTAGCAATTTCAGCTGGTGGCGGTTCAATCCCTCACTATGACGGACAATCGATGGTAATTTATTATGATATTAATGCGCAAATGCAAAGATTAGCAGTTTGTGGTTCGGATTTTATGGGACAATTAGGACTTTGTGGAGTAAGTAATCAGCTATATCTTGATCATCTCATGAATCCATATTTTGCTGCGAATTATCCGGGTCCTCCTCCTTTTGGAGTAGGTATTGGAGCTATAGGAGGGGCAAGAGAACATTCGCTGGTGGTAGATCTGGATGGTTATGTATGGGGTGTTGGGAATAATTATCGTGGATGTTTGGCAAACATTCCTTCTACATCTTGTCATGTATTTAAGCCAATATCCGGCTTAACCAATATTAGGGCAGTAACGGGAGGAAATTTTAAAACATTTGCTTACCGAGACGATGGAGTGTTATATGCGTTTGGTGAAAACTCAAGTGGAGAATTAGGATTAGGATTTTATACGCCTCTAAATGCCAACCCTAACTGTATTGCAACTCCTACACAGGTGTCTGGATTATGTCCAATAAGTATAAGTGGAACCACACCAATATGCAGCGGCCACTCAAGCACATTGACTCTTTCAGGTGCTAATCTTGCGTATCCCGATTATGGATTGAGTACAGGTACTGTTGTAGGTTGGACTCCAGTCGACCCTATTAACTATGTATGGTCATCTATCCCGGGTTCAACTATTGCATATAATAATACCATTGGAAGCGAAGTAACGGTAAATCCAGTAACTACCACTACTTACACAGCAACCAATGGTCAGCAAACAGCCTCTTTTCAAGTACAGGTTTATCAAAGTCCAGTTTTTACAATTACTCCACATCATGCAAGCATTTGTTTAGGGGAATCTGCAACAATTTCTGTTACCAATGCTACTCCAACCGGAGGCATATATCATTGGGAGGAAAATGGAGTGGCAATGACACAAACAACTAGCTCGATAACTGTTACACCGTCCTCTACTAGCACTTATACTTTCACATATACAGCACCGAATGGTTGTTCTACAGAAGCAACCGTTGTAGTAACTGTAAATCCTTTACCTGCTTCACCAGTTATTAGTGGTGACCCATCAGCATGCAGCACAGTAACACCTGTAACATATACCATTGCTAATTTTCAAGCAAGTAATATTAACCAATATAATATTAATATTACTAACGGTGTGCTAGCTTCTGGAATAAGCACAACTGGAACTTTTACGGTAACTTGGAACGCCACTGCTGTAAGCAATGGAGGTAGTATTTCCATTACTTTTCAAGACCCGGTAACAACCTGTGTCTCTCCTCCGTTTGTTTATCAAGTATCGGCATGTTGTTTCAATACTGGTGGAAATCTGACAATTTACGACCAATCTGCTTCAAATTTAGCTAATATTCCGGGGTTAATTTTGTCAACTATAGGAAGCTTTACAGTTATTAATTCCTCTTCGTATTCTATTAACGGTACTTTAACCGTGGATCATGATTTGAAAATATCAAATGCAAATATATTGATGGGAACAAATGCAAAAATAATTATATCGCCAGGGTTTAATTTAGAAATTACTGGTTCGCATTTAAGCGCTTGTACCTTGATGTGGGATGGAATTTATGAAAGCAGTAGTATGTCGAAAATTGTTATCGACAGATCTATACTAGAAGATGCAAAAAATGCTCTTACCGTTTCGGGAGGAGGGCAGTATTCGTTATGGAGCTCTATATTTAACCGCAATTACTCAAGTTTGGCCGTTATAGCCAATCCGGCAAGCATGACAACTAACGAGGTGTATGGTTGTTATTTTACTTGCAGAAATTTAACCTATACAAGTAATAATTCTTCATTTCCATTTACAAGCAATGGTTCAACCTATTCACTGCCCATGAGCAGTTACGTGGCACCACCAAACCCTTTGGTTTATTTAAAACCTGCATTTCCGAGTTATCCGGCCAATACAAAATCGTTTACCGGTATAGAGGCATTGCTTTCATCATCTCTTACATTTGGAAAAACATCAAGTGCTTTTCAAAACGTTTTTGATAACATGGACAATGGAATTGTTCTATCAGGGGCAGCTGCCAATGTTTATAATAATTTGTTTTGGAACTTTAAGCAAAATAGTATACCACCCCCTTGCAAAGGTTGTCCTCAACCTCCTCCTTCTGGTAATGCCATATATGCCACCGACCCATTTACTTTTTTTGCTGGTACACATACCTTGCAGGTGGGTGGAGCCAACGCATATGAGCCGAACCATTTTGAAGTTTGTACCATTGGTATTAACTCGGCTAATTATCATAATAAAATATTTAAGAATGATTTTAAATATATGTACAATAACGGAATTAGTCTTAGTTATGGTAACCTCAGAATAAATGATATTGAAGACAACACCTTTGCCTCAGTAGTGGGCGGTATAAACTGTATGTACATGAGTGGAACATCAGGCACGTTAATAAAAGGTAATCACATGAATATTACAGGGCAAGGTAACCCACCATTTATAACCAATTATGGTATTTATGTTGGTAATGCTTCGCTTGCTAGTACTAAAATATCCATTGAAACAAACAAGATAAATTATCCTTCAACAGGTATTTATATGTTTAATGTTAAAGGTGGACGAATTGAACAAGACAACGAAATTTTATTCACAACAACTGGTACCGTAGGAAATCCAAAAAGCGGTATAAAGGTAGTGGGATGCGCTGCATTAACTATTGGTGACAACAAAGTAACTTATGCTTCGTTTACACCTAATGTTACTACTACTTTAAGAGGTATTCATATTCAGGATACCCCAAACAGTGCCGTATTTAGAAACGTGCTTACCCATACAGGAGCGGGTGTTTATGTGTATGGCGACTGTGATGTTGCCAGATTGGAATGCAACGAGTTTCATGACTGTTTTAATGGTTTTGTTTTTAAAAACTATGCTTTGACCGGTGCTAAAATTGGGGACCAATTACCTCAAATACCTGGTTATATTGGAAAATCTACAGGAAACAAATGGTTCAATATGGCTAGTTCAAATTTTAACACAGGTAATGTGTTTACGTGGATGGTAGGATCAGATTTGCACCCATATTGGTATTGGGAGACAGGGAATGATCCTTCACTTAGTACAGCAACATTTTTACATTATTTTGGACCGGTAAGCGCTAGTAATTCAAACGACTGTTCAATTAAAATACTTATGAATAGGGGAGATGAGCGTGAAATTAATTGTGGGAAAATAGTAAGAGGTGAAAACACCTATGATACCTTGGGTGCGGAATATCTGCAACGCGATTCTATTTATGCGTTTCACTATTTAAAATCGAACGATACTTTACTTCATTTGGGCACTCCAGACGATGAGTTGTATCAAAACTTTTTTGCGTATGCAAAAACAGGTAATATTGGTAAATTTTCGAAAGTAATTGCATTGGTTCAAGACACAGCAGTGGCTAATGCTGCAGATGCTAAAACGATAAACCAAAATATCATTACCCATACATCGAAGGAGGATAATGCAAAAATGGTAAATAATATTTATCTTAATAAAGTGGCTTATGAGCAAGATTCTACTAATACATTGATGCAACCCTATCCATTCGACAGTGCCGAAACCGCCACGCTTATGAATGTGGCTTACCAAAATCCATTTATGGGAGGCGATGCCGTGTATATGGCAAGGGTATTACTGTTTATGGATTTGGAGGATGATGTGGATATAGTAGAGAAAATGATGATAACCAATAATCATAAGGAATCAACACCTAGTAATTTTGTACTTTATCCAAATCCTAATAATGGTAATTTTACATTGGGTTATCACATTTCGGATACTGACATAGGAGTTCTGTCTATTTTTGACATTACTGGTAAATTTATAAAATCATATCCTTTTAACAGTAATGAAACAAGCATAAATATAAATGGTGCTGAATTAAATGCAGGTGTTTATTTTTATGAAGTAATGGTAAACGATAGAAAAGTAAAAATGGATAAATTGATTATTGTAAAGTAAAAAAAACAAAATAACTACCTTTGTGCAAACATTTGCACAAGGGTAGTTTTAAAAATGACAAAAATAAAAATATTAATTTTATTTCTTTTTCTTTACTCTTTTACCAAGGGTCAGAATAATATTGTCCCAAATTATAGTTTTGAGATAGATTCTCTTTGCCCTTGGAATGGAAGTCAGATTGAATTTGCACCTCCTTGGCACTCGGCTGGTGGAAATCCGGATTATTATAATGCCTGTGATGGTATGGGGCTTACAACAGCTGGCGTCCCTTTAAACTGGGGTGGATATCAGTTCGCTAAAACAGGAGATGCTTATGCAGGTTTTTTTTGTTATTATATATTATCCAGTCCTCCTCCTGTTGAAGCTAAAGAATACTTACAAGTAAAACTATTAGATAGCTTAACTACTAATAGAAAATATTGTATAAGTTTTTATATAAACCTTGCAACTACTCTTGCTCAAACTTATCATAATGTAGCAATAACTGAAATGGGAATGTACATATCAGATACGGCAGTTTTCCGCAATGACCAGTTAACTTTACCTTTTATACCACAAATTAAATCCCCTGTGGGTGTATTTCTAAATGATACCTTAAACTGGACAGAAATTTCGGGAACGTACATAGCACATGGAGGAGAAAAGTATATTACAATAGGTAATTTTAATAATCCTACAGATACTTTTAATATGCCTAACAATAATAATAATACTGTGGTTGTATCGTATTATTTTGTGGATGATGTAACAGTAAGAGATTGCACTAATGATGGGGTGGGAGAATTGGAGGAGAAAGAATATTTCTCGCTTTTCCCTAATCCAAACAATGGCAACATGACACTGGATTATAAATTAGACCAAGGACAAACAGGTAATTTAACTATCTACGATATCACAGGTAAGTTGGTAAGCAGCCATTCTTTCAACAGTGCTGCCACAAGTATGGTAATAGACGAAAGTAAGCTGAATGCAGGTGCTTATTTTTACGAAATAAAAGTGAACGACTCAAAAATAAAGTCGGACAAACTGATAATTGTAAAATAAGTATCTTTGTAATCAATGAAAATTATTTGCAAGCATTTTTTAATTGTACTTATCCTCACCCCTCTCCTTTGGAGAGGGGCAGGCGGTGAGGCTTATGCGCAAACTAACCTTGTTCCTAATTGGAGCTTTGAAATAGATAGTCTGTGTCCTGATGGAGGAAGTGAAATTAATTATGCTCCTCCGTGGTACAATCCAACTTGGGGTAGTGCTGATTATTTTAACACTTGTGCAGGATCTTCTATAACAGTTATGGGGGTACCATTAAATGTTTTGGGGTATCAATATGCAAAGACAGGAGACGCATTTGCTGGTATTTATACTTATGATAGTTATGTTGGTGCAACTAATGAGACCAAAGAATATTTACAAGTTAAATTAATTGACAGTTTAATTCAGGATAGAAAATATTGTATTAGTTTTTATGTAAACCTTGCAAAACCTCCTAATACTTTTACTTATAATAATGTTGCTATAACGGAAATTGGGATATATATTTCCAATAATGCCGTGTTAACTACAAATACCTTAACATTACAAAATACTCCTCAAATACAATCGCCACATGGTTTATTTTTAAGTGATACAGTGAATTGGGTAGAAATTTCGGGTACATACATTGCAATTGGAGGGGAAAGGTACATCACTATTGGTAATTTTAATAGCCAAACAGATACTATGGGTATTGTTCATCACAATAACTATTCGGCATCATATTATTTTGTAGATGATGTAACGGTAAGAGATTGCACTAATGATGGGGTGGGAGATGATACAAATGATGAAGCAGTAGAGGTTTACCCTAACCCGGCAACAAACCAACTAACCATACAACTTAAGAATAACAAGCAAAAAAATATGCTTGAAATAAAGGATATGCTAGGGCAAACAGTATATACCGAAACAATACACCCACCCACCATTACCTTAGACATAAGCACCTACCCTAGCGGTGTATATTTTATATCTATAAGAGATGAGAAAAAAATAATAAACAGGAAGTTTATTAAAGAGTAAAAGGAATTATAAATTATAAGTTGTAAATTATGAATGCGGGGGCTTTAATTCGTTTTCGCCTTTTCCTAAGCTTCATTCACATTTGGTTTACATGTATCACTTCTGGCCGTTCTTGTCTCAATAAATTTTGTACTTTCGCAACTTAAAAAAAAGGAAGCAGAATTAAATGAGCATCTACGATAAGTACGAAGCCGTAATAGGTCTCGAAGTTCACGCACAGTTATCAACCAACACCAAAGCCTATTCCAGCGATTCAGCGGAGTTTGGTGTGTTGCCCAATACTAATGTAAGTCCTGTGTCGCTTGGCCATCCGGGCACATTGCCCAAATCGAATAAGCGAGCAATTGAATATGCGGTGAAGCTTGGGCTTGCCTGCAAAAGCAATATCAGAGAGGTAAACGAGTATGCCCGTAAGAATTACTTTTATGCCGATTTGCCAAAAGGATATCAGGTTACTCAAGACAAAACCCCTATCTGTACGGGCGGTTACATTACTATTAAACTGAGTGACGGAACAGATAAAAACATAAACATTACCCGAATTCACATGGAGGAAGATGCCGGAAAAAGCATTCACGACATCGATCCCTTCGATACACTCATCGATTTGAACAGAGCGGGTGTGCCCCTTGTGGAGATAGTTAGCGAACCCGAAATTAAGAATGGAGATGAGGCATATCAGTATTTAACCGAAATCAGAAAGCTGGTGCGATATTTGAATATCTGCGATGGAAACATGGAAGAAGGTAGTTTGCGCTGCGATGCTAATATATCGGTGATGCTGAAAGGCTCGAAAACATTCGGACAACGCAATGAAGTAAAAAACATGAACTCCATTCGCAACGTTCAGCGTGCTATTGAATACGAAATAAAAAGACAAATAGAAGCGATAGAAAACGGAGAAGTGATACAGCAAGACACCCGTAGTTTTGATGCGGTGGCGGGCACCACTTTTATTTTGCGAAGCAAAGAAATGGCCAATGATTATCGCTATTTCCCCGAGCCCGACTTGCAACCTGTTATTGTTTCGGAAGAATACATTGCAAAGGTTAAAGCGGCTTTACCTCCTTTGCCAAATGATTTGTATAAAAAATATTTGTCGCTTGGGCTTTCGGCTTATGATGCAGGAGTGCTCACCGATTCCAAAGAAATAGCATTGTATTTTGAAGAGATAATTGCTAAAACTAAAAATGTAAAATCGGCATCAAACTGGCTTACTGTGCAGATAAAATCGTTTCTCAACGAATCGGCTCTTCACATCAGCGACTTTAAAATTACTCCGGCTCGTATAGCCGAACTAGTCGATTTTATTGACACAGGCAAAGTAAGTCATACCATTGCGGTTCAAAAAATATTTCCAAAAATGCTGGAAGAGCCCAATAAATCAGCCTCTCAGATAGCTGCCGATAACAATTGGATTCAGGAAAGCGACACCGGTGCTTTGACCGAATATGTAAAACAAGCCATTGCTAAATATCCGGACAAAGTGATAGAATATAAAAATGGAAAAGCTTCGTTACTGGGTTTGTTTATGGGCGAAGTGATGAAACTATCGAAAGGAAAAGCCGACCCGAAAGTGACAACAGAACTGGTGAAACAAGAATTGGAAAAGTAACTGTTTCCCTTCTTTATTCTCCCGCAAATAAAGGTAGAACAGAAGGCAAGTAAAGAGAATAAAGTTTAAAAAAAGCAGAAAAATAAATATATAATTAACCCTAAAAATTACGTTACACCTCGCCCTAAGGGGAGAGATAAAGAGAAGAACTTATTATGAAAAACACACTATTATTATTACCCATGATGCTGGTAATGGCTTGTTCTAATTCCAACTCAGCCACTGCAGGTTTCGAACTAAAAGGTTCTTTAAAGAATGCACATGGTGAGCATTTGTTTTTAGAACAAATGTCGCCCGAAGGAATTAAGAAACTCGATTCGGTAGTGCTAAGCGAAAGCGGAGAGTTTAAAATGAATACCGCAATAAAAGAAATTGGTTTTTATCGTTTACGAATCAGCGAAAAAAACTTTGCCACATTTATTTTTAATCCGGACGAAAAAGTTACGGTAAAAGGTGATGCAGGCAATCTTGGAAATACATATACTGTCGATGGTTCGCCCGATTCTAAATTATTTTGGGAAGTAAATAATGCTTCGGCCAACAATTATCGCAAGAGAGATTCGATTCAGAAAATGTTTCAGTTCTTTATGAGCACTACTAAAGACTCAATGCGCATGGATTCGATGAGTAAAGTGCTCGAACGTCCGTATACTGATTTGGTAAATCAACATAACGCCTATTTGAAACAGTTTGTAGAAAAAAATACCACATCTTTTGCATCGCTTGCTGCCATTCAGCAATTGCAGGGCGAAGAATTTGTTCAGTTGTATATTAAATTGGATGACGGGTTGTATAAAAAATATCCAAACTCATCTTATATCAAATCTTTTCACGAAGGCCTTACCGAACAACGTAAACAAGCAGAGCAAGAAAAGAAAGTGGCCGTTGGTCAGCCTGCTCCCGAAATAACAATGAATAACCCTGACGGAAAACCTTTGTCTCTATCGTCTTTAAAAGGCAAAGTGGTGCTAGTAGATTTTTGGGCATCTTGGTGCAAACCTTGCAGAGCCGAAAATCCGAATGTGGTTAAAGCCTATAATAAATACAAATCAAAAGGATTTGATGTGTTCAGTGTGTCGCTTGATAAGGAAGTAGAAAACTGGAAAGCGGCTATTCAGAAAGACAATCTTTCGTGGTCTAATCATGTATGCGATTTTCAGTTTTGGCAATCGCCTGTGGTAAAACTGTACAACTTTCAGGGCATACCTACCAATGTGTTGATTGATAAAAATGGGATTATTATTGCAAAAAGTCTGCGTGGTGAAGATTTGGAAAACAAATTGGCCGAGATTTTTAAATAATAATATTACTTTTGCAAACTTAAAATATAATTCACAAATCTTAATTCATAATATAATTTAAAAAAATGGGATATTTATTCACCTCCGAGTCGGTGTCAGAAGGACATCCGGACAAAGTAGCAGATCAGATTTCTGATGCTTTAATTGATAACTTTTTAGCATTCGACCCTCAGTCGAAAGTAGCTTGCGAAACGCTGGTTACTACCGGACAGGTAATATTAGCAGGCGAAGTAAAATCGAGTGCTTATCTTGATGTTCAAACTATAGCACGTGATGTGATTAAAAAAATAGGATATACCAAAAGTGAATATATGTTCGAAGCCGATTCATGCGGTGTACTTTCGGCTATCCACGAACAATCGTCAGATATCAATCAAGGTGTAGATAAAAAGAAAAAAGAAGAACAAGGAGCAGGCGATCAGGGAATGATGTTTGGTTATGCAACCAGCGAAACTGATAATTACATGCCTTTGCCTCTCGATCTTGCTCACTTATTATTACTCGAACTGGCTGCTATTCGCAAAGAAGGTAAACAAATGAAATACCTTCGCCCGGATGCAAAATCTCAGGTTACGATTGAGTATAACGACAACAACCAACCGGTACGTATCGACACTATTGTAATTTCAACTCAACACGATGATTTTACAAAAGGCGACCAAAAGAAAATGCAAATACAAATTACAAAAGATGTAAAATCAATTTTAATACCTCGTGTTAAAAAACATTTGAAAACATCGCTTCATAAATTGTTTAACGATAAAATTATTTATCACATCAATCCAACAGGAAACTTTGTTATCGGAGGGCCTCACGGAGATACCGGATTAACCGGACGTAAAATTATTGTTGATACTTACGGAGGAAAAGGAGCTCACGGTGGTGGAGCATTTTCCGGAAAAGACCCTTCTAAAGTTGACCGTTCGGCAGCTTATGCAACACGTCACATTGCTAAAAACATGGTGGCTGCAGGAGTTTGTTCCGAAATTTTAGTTCAGGTTTCGTATGCTATCGGAGTTGCCAAACCAATGGGTATTTATGTAAATACTTACGGAAGCGCTAAAGTAAATTTAACCGATGGACAAATTGCTAAAATAGTAGAAGAAGTGTTCGATATGCGTCCTTACTTTATTGAGCAACGTTTAAAACTTCGTAATCCTATTTACAGCGAAACTGCTGCTTACGGACACATGGGTCGCAAAAACGAAACAGTTACCAAAACGTTCTGCTCACCTGACGGGAAAAAGAAAGTGGTAAAAGTAGAATTGTTTACCTGGGAAAAATTAGATTACGTAAACAAAGTGAAAGCTGCTTTTAAAATAAAATAAATAGCGTTTTTACCTTTATAATTAAAAAGTCCTGCTTCGCAAAAATGAAGCAGGACTTTTTTGTAGAATTGTTTCGTTGCAAAAAATATATGAATCCACTCATTGCAAATTTATTTTGAAAGAAAACGAAATGAATCGAAATCACTATGAAGAGCCTTTTTAAATCATTAACAAAATTAACCCTAAAGAAGCGATACGCCAATTGCTAAAAAATTGCGATATTTAACCCTAAATTTTTGAGAGAAATCTTTAGCACATTATTATAAATCTACTTATGAACGAAGTATTCGAATTACTAAAATTAATTTTACCTGCCGGAATCGTATTTCTGACCACCTACTATTTGGTAAAAAGTTTCTTAACAAACGAACAAAACAAAAAGAAAGTGGATTTAAAACTTGCCAACCAAGAGGTAATAACCCCCATCCGACTGCAAGCCTACGAACGTATTGTTCTCTTTCTCGAACGAATTAACCCTACTTCATTAGTTATGCGAGTGGAGAAAACAGGCAGTGCTGCTTCGTTTCAGGGAGAACTGCTTAAATCAATCCGGAATGAGTTTGAGCACAATTTATCTCAGCAAATATATATGAGTAATAAATCCTGGGATGCTGTTCTTAAGGCTAAAGAAGAAACTATTAAAATTATAAATGTTTCTGCTTCACGAATAAATCCAGATGCTAATGCAATGGAACTTGCTCAAGCTGTCATTGCAGTAGCTTCTCAACTGGCAGAGTTACCTACAAAAACAGCAGTAGATTTAATTAAAAAAGAGATAGGAAAAGAATTTTAATTTAAGGAGAAAGCAGAATTGAGATTCACTCATCAGAGGTTTTCAATTTTCATTTCATCCAAATACCAATGGCAATGAAAGAACAAGAACGCAAAGAGAAATTTTTAACAGATTCGAATATTGAAATTAGAAGAGTTTATCCAAAACTCGATGTAGCTGCCGAAGAACCCGGGCAATTTCCATTTACTCGCGGAGTGCAGGAAACGATGTACAGAAGTAAATTCTGGACTATGCGTCAATATGCAGGATTTTCTACAGCAGAAGAGTCGAATAAACGATATCATTATTTATTGAAAAATGGAACAACCGGTTTATCTGTTGCCTTTGATTTACCGACTCAAATAGGATACGACTCCGACCACGATTTTGCTGATGGAGAAGTAGGAAAAGCAGGTGTGGCAATAGATTCTTTGAGAGATATGGAAATTTTGTTCCATGGAATTCAACTCGAAAACATCACCACTTCCATGACAATCAATTCAACTGCATCGAGCCTTTTGGCAATGTATGTAGCACTAGCAAAAAAGCAGGGAGCTGATTTAAAAAAGATTTCGGGAACAATACAAAATGATATATTAAAAGAATATGCTGCTCGGGGCACTTATATTTATCCACCAAAACCAAGCATGCGTCTTATTACAGACATATTCGAATACTGCAGCAAAGAAGTTCCGAAATGGAATACCATTTCTATTTCAGGTTATCATATCCGTGAAGCCGGCTCAACAGCTGTTCAGGAGCTGGCCTTTACACTCGCCAACGGAAAAGCATATCTGAAAGCCGCCATTGAAAAAGGGTTAGACATAAATGTATTTGCAAAACGTTTATCTTTTTTCTTCAATGCTCATAATAATTTATTTGAAGAAGTGGCCAAATTCAGAGCAGCCAGACGTATGTGGGCTAAAATAACAAAAGAGCTTGGAGCCACAGACCCAAGAGCACAAATGTTGAGATTCCATACACAAACAGGAGGTTCTACATTAACTGCTCAGCAACCACAGAATAATATTCCTCGTGTAACCATACAAGCTTTATCAGCAGTTCTTGGTGGCACTCAAAGTTTACATACAAACGGATACGATGAAGCAATTGCTCTTCCTACAGAAGAAGCTGCCCGCACAGCATTGCGTACACAGCAGATTATTGCCTATGAGAGTGGTGCCGCTGATTCTGTTGATCCCTTGGCTGGTTCGTATTTTGTAGAAACACTGACAAACGAAGTGGAAACTGCAGCATGGGATTATATCAATAAAATAGATGCAATGGGTGGTTCTGTTGCTGCTATTGAGCAAGGTTATATGCAAAACGAAATTGCCGCTTCTGCTTACAAATATCAAAATGATATCCAAAAGGGAGAAAAAATTATTGTTGGAGTAAACAAATTTACTGCGGAGGAAAAACCGTTGCAAGACGTTTTTTCAATTGATGATTCCATCCGTCAACTTCAAATTGACAAAATAAATAAAGTAAAAGCAGAGCGCAACAATACAAAGGTGAAGACAATATTAAGAACATTGGACAGTAATGCTCGTGCAAACATAAATTTGATGCCTACTATTCTTGAAGCCGCTGAAAACTATGCAACCCTTGGTGAAATTGCCAATGTAATGCGTGATGTGTTTGGAGAATATACAGGGTAAATAATGAAATCTTCGCGTTTTTTTAATTAGAATTACTTCATCTTTTCCTTCTTATATTTATTATCAGCCTATCATTGATATGCAAGGTTCTGTTTGCCCTATTTGTATTTTTAACCTAATCTCAAATTTCTAGAGGCAGATTTTCTCTAAAAAACAGAATACAACAACCTTTCTTTTTACATTCTCATATTAAACAGTCACTTGAATTGATTTTCCGATTGTCAAAACAGCATTTTAATCATTTCTTAATCGCCCTATTATACGTTTAAATCGCCCTATATCTATTTTTATCGGCTTAATGCATGCAAAATATCATTTTTCTTATTAATTTTGTCCGAATTATAAGAATACAGTAACCGTAAAAGGTACTTTCTAGTCTGTTAAAATTTTATTTAAATTAAGATGCAACAAACGTACAATCGTTCAACATTATTTTTTTTTAGAAGGTGTTTTGATTTCACCCTTGAATTTCTCATTTTCATTTCTTTATATTTATTTCTCTGTTCATCTTCCTTCGCAGCTAACAAAACCTTTACAGGTCCGGGCAATTTCAGTGACCCGTCAAAATGGGACTTAGGAATACTTCCTTCTTTAGGCGACAACCTGCAAATAAATGGTGCCTGTACTTACGACAATGCAGCTTTAAATTTAGCTTACGGGACATTAAAAATTGGAAATACTTTAGCAGGTTCTATTATTTATCCTGTTGGTTCAACAAATACATTAAGTGTAACAAATGTGCTCGCTAGTTTTGCTGGAAGTTCTCTAAACATGACTAATGGAGGAACACTAGTCGTAAGAGGAACATGGGTGACAACAAATTGTGCTTATACTCCTGGTACAGGAACAGTAGAAGTTCAGTCCACTTTAACATTACCAGTAGCCTACACCACATTCAATAATCTTGTTTTAAATCCAGGAGCACTTGGAACAGTTACATTGGGGGTAAGTACGACAGTCAATAATAATCTTACTATTACAACTGGCACATTGACAGTTGGTGCTTTTACACTTAATGTAACCAATATTGTTACAATTTTCGGTACGATGAATATCACTAGTTCCACCGGAACTAAAACCTTTGGCTTTCTTGTTATGAATGGAGGCACATTATCTGCAACAGCAAATGAAACAGTAACCGTAAACAACACCTTCACATCAACTGGAACCTCGTCAATTGGAGCTTTAACCATTGCCGTTACTGGAAGTGCAACGGTGTCGACTGGCACACTTAACCTTTCAAGTACAACGGGCACCAAAACATTTGGAAGTCTAATACTCAATGGAACATTAACAAATACCGCAAATGAAGCTATAAATATTAATGGCGACATGGTTAATAATGGTACTTTTTCTATCGGTACTGGTATGGTTACGTTTACAGGAGCTACATCAAATAGCATATCAGGTTCTGCTGTTACAACAGCATTTTGGGGAGGAATAACTATAAATAAGGGAACCACTGGAACTGTAAGTGACACGGCAAACGTTCTTGATGTTCAAAGTTTGATCACCATGTTGGACGGAGGATTAACCTTAACTAGAGGAACATTTGAGATTTCCTCTGCATCTACATTAGTACCATTTGTTTTAGCTGGTACTCCAACTGTAATTCCGACACCCGCCAAATTATGGTGCAGGGGAGGTACTTTGAACAGTACGGCATCTTTTGATTGGGGCATACAAGGAATCATTCAACTTGATATGGGAGCAATTAATGTTGGAACAGCGATTGACGACCGAATAGCTCCCGACCCTCTTGGTACAGCAATTATAAGAATAAATGGTGGTGCTATGAACATTGCAGGTAGGATTTCGTTTAATACTAACGGCTGGGCTTATGCAATGACCGGAGGAGTCCTCACTGTTGGCGTAGTGGGTAATTCTTCACCTGCAGATAAGGACCCATTTAACATGGACAATGCGATTTGCTCTTTTTCTATGACTGGCGGAAGAATCATCATCGAACGGGCAGGAGGTTCAGGTGCCACTTCAAATCTAGGTTATCATAATGTCGGTACATCAGGTGTTGGTTTTTTGGGAGGTACACTTCAAATCGGTGATGCTTCAACTCCAGCAGGGACTTTGGGTACAATGCATATCGAAACAAACAGACCAATTTATAATCTTGAAGTCGTAAACTCAAACACAGTAGCACAATTTTGGTCTTACAACACCACTATTTCCAACAATATTTTGATTACTAATGGCGTTTTGGACCAAGGTACAAATGCGCGTGACATTACGGTGGGAGGTAATTGGACGAACAATAGTTCTGCAGCCGCATTAGTTGCAGGCAGCAGAAAGGTTACTTTTAATGGGACTTCTTCTCAAAATTTCGGTGGTGCATTTTCAACGACTTTCTATGACGCGGAAGTTAATAATACCACATCTCCTCAAACATCTGCAACTGTAACTCTCTCGAAACCAATGTACGCTTCTCATTCATTAACAATGACCAATGGCTATTTGAATACTGATGCTACGAATATTTTATGGTTGCTTAATAATTCAACTACAAATGTAGGTAGCGCCAATAGTTTTGTTAACGGACCAATGAATTATGATATGGCAGTTAGCGGTACTTCGCGAACGCTAACCTTTCCTATCGGAAAAGGAATAGATTGGCGTCCTGCAGTACTAACTGCTAAGAATTCTGTTGCAACAACAATTACTTTTAATGGAGAAGTTTTTGATGCAGACGCAGCGGCATTAGGCTGGACATATCCTGCAACAGTGGACACCGTTTCACAAGTTCATTATTGGGACATAAAGAGATTCACCTCATACCCTTCCACCGAATCTAGCACTTCAGTGAGTGGAAATCAAACTATTCAGTTGTACTTTGGAACAAATGATTTTGTTAAAGACGGATCTAAGTTAACCATTTGTAAAAATGTTAATGGTGGCGCAGCATGGGTAGATATAGGAGGAGCAGGAGCACCTGCATACGCTGCGGGAGCTAATTTAACAGGAACAGTAACATCCACATCTGCCCCAACAGCATTTACATCATTTAGTCGATTTACATTAGGCAGTTTGTTAACTGGATGGAATCCTTTACCTATTGAGCTGTTAAGTTTTAATGCAACACCATGCCAAAGTCACGTTTGTTTGGATTGGGCAACAGCTACCGAAACCAACAATGATTATTTCATTATTGAAAAAACAAGAGATGGTAATACTTTCGAATTTGTTGCTAAAGTAAACGGTGCCGGTAATTCTAACACAGTTAAAGACTACTCAGCAATCGACAATTCTCCTTATTCAGGTGTTTCTTACTATCGTTTAAAACAAACTGACTTTAATGGAGATTACAAATATTCAGATTTACGGAAAGTTAATTTTGATAATAGTGTTCCTTCCATTTTTACTTTGAATGTATATCCTAACCCAGGCGCAGGAAATGCGATTAACTTTGCTATTAATACTGATAAAGGGAAAGAAGTACTTGTAGTTGTTTATGATGTAACAGGACGCGAAGCATATTCTAAGATACTTATTACTGAACAAACTGGAGAAAACATTTTCGCGCTTGATCCTTCTGGAAGATTATCTCAAGGCATGTATCTTATCACAGCTACATCTGATAACAATATTTTCAGCAAAAAACTGATTATAAAGTAAAATCATCTTCATATTTTTAAGAGGAGGATTGTATATAAATTCCTAAAAAAAAAGCGTCATTTCTAATACCGAGATGACGCTTATTTTTTGGGGACAAGTACAAATATATCTTCATTATCACGCTTCATATAGTACTTTTCGCGTGCAAATTTCTCGAGGGTTTTAGGATTAGAGCTTAATTCGCGAAGATCGGAGGTAATCGATTTTATCTCGTTGGCATAATAATTTCGATCCTCCTGCAAAACCTTTACTTCCTTGCGAAATTCGAGCTGAGTGAACAAATCGTTTTTATCAAAAAACAATATCCATACAGTCAAACCTACTGTGGTCAGCAAGTATTTATTTTTTAAAACTGAGAGTATCTTTTTCACGACTTTCACTTATGAGGGTAAAAGTAATTCGTTTTTTATAATTATATACTTTTGTAAAAACACTTTATCAACTTAGCTATGTTAAAACAAACCTTAATCCTGCTTAGCATTTTCTTCTCTTCTCATTTATCAGCTCAATCATTCAAGGCTACACAACAAAAAAACGAAAGAGTAAAAACATCTTACTCCGAAAAATGGGAGACATTGAAAAGGGAGATGACTTCAAAAAAATTAAACTCCGAAAACTATGAAATGTTTATTCGTGTTTTTAAAATGGACAAAGTTTTAGAAGTGTGGTCAAAATCGAAAGGGGATAAGGAATTTAAACTTTTTAAAACCTATGACATTTGCAGTTCATCCGGAGTTCCCGGCCCTAAACGTCAGCAGGGAGACGGGCAGGTTCCCGAAGGTTTTTATTCCATCTCTGTATTTAATCCGTATAGTAATTATTACCTCTCCTTAGGAGTAAGTTACCCCAATGATGCAGACAGAAAAAAAGGAAAAGGCAATCCGGGCGGAGACATCATGATTCATGGCAATTGTGTTACCATTGGCTGTATCCCGCTTACCGATACGTTTATTAAAGAAGTATACATATTGGCCGTGGAAGCGCGAAACAACGGGCAACAAACCATCCCTGTTCATATATTCTCTACATATTTGAATGAAAAAGGAATGAAAATGCTTACCGAAAAATTCCGAACGGATAAGAACCTAATTGATTTCTGGAAAAACTGCAAACCGGGTTATGATTACTTCGAAAACCATAAACAATTACCAAAAATTAAAATAGACAAAGAAGGGAATTATGTTTTTTAATGCAGCTTCCCAAAAAAGAATTGGGGATTTTACTTTTAACCCAACTACATTTTAACCAATTCGAAATCGCTGATTTTTCTTAAATCCTGAGAGGTTTGCCCTTTTTCATTAGTAGAGAATACTGAAACAAATTTGGCTCCATACACAACTTCTTTGTGCGTGTATGAATAGCGAGCATTAACGGTTTGCGAGAATGTATCATCAAACCCCACCAGCGAAATCATAAATTCCACATCAGCCTGTTTCAGGTCGTTTGCATTCATACCCCAGAGCGGACTATTTTCATTGATGGGGTGATTAACTGTCCATGTCATCGGAAAGAAAACAATTTTACTAAGTTCTAATTCGAGGGGTCTGAAACGCCTGATCATTACTCCATTCTCGTTTTCAAGTTTCGCCACTGTTACTCTGCAGGTCATATCGGTAATCTGGCTGTTTCGCATTTTATTTGCAATTCGAAACTGAAAAGCTGTGCCTTCTTTGAAAGGAGCAACAATGGCTTTTTCGCTAAACAGAAGGCGAGCAACTGGTCTGGAAAAACGACCATAAAGCAAACCTGTGGCAAGAGCAAATCCTAATAAACCCACAAGCGACTCTATAGCAGCAATACTACTCGATAAGTTATTACCTGGGCTAATCTTTCCAAAACCAACCGTACTGAAGGTTTGCGTGCTGAAGAAAAATGCTTCCAGAAATTTATCTTTTTCAGAAGACGCTTCCCAACCTTTTAACCCATCCATGCCCGAAAAATAATAACAACAGGCGAAGATTAAATTAATGGCCACAAAATATATAAAAACAATTGTATTAAACTTGCGCCAGCTCATACTAAGCAATGCGTGATAGATGCTGGTGGAGCCAATTGCCGATTGTTCAATACGGTGAATATTAAAACTACCGTCTTTGTTTATTAACCTCGAATGCTGGGTGGACGTTTTACTGCCAAAGCCCAATTCGTTATCTTCTGGTTTTTGTTTCATGTTTATTTATTTTCGATGCAAATGTAAGAACAACTTATTAGTAAAATAAACCTTATACTGCATTCACCATTTCTTTTTGAAAACTATTAAAACTATTCTGCTCATCTCAATAGATATTTAATAATTTTGACCCTGATTAAAGAATCAAACCAACATACATCACTCTTAATTTTAATACCAATTCCCCTGATGGAATACATAGGCAAAAGAATAAGCATAAAGCGCAAAGAAGACGAATTAAGCATAGTTATTATTTCGTTAAAAGAGAAAACCAAAAGCATATTATTAACAGTTTACCTTATTCTGTGGAGTTTGAGCGGCATCTATGTATTTTCGCAATACTTCAATTTAATCGACCCGAATACAAAAGTAGCCGTGCTGGTATGGATGGGTTTCTGGGCGTATTTCGAATACAAAATTGTAAAAGCTTACTTATGGAGAAAATTCGGAGTTGAAAAAATGAAAGTCAGAAATGGGGAGATACTTTACAAGCGCGACACCGCAGGAAAAGGGAAAGTAAAAACATTTGAGCAGGATTTTATCAAAGACCTGCACTATATTGAAATCAAAGAGAATTCGTTTTTCGAAAACATAAATAATTCATACTGGGTGATAGCAGGCGAGCGCCTTGCTTTCGATTATTACGGCAAAGAAATTAAATTTGGTATTCAGCTGGATGAGGCCGATGCACAATCGTTATTAAAACTGATTAAAAAAGAATTGAAAAAGTAGTATGGAAACAGTTGGTTCAACTCAAACTCCTATGGAGAGTGGATACAAAGGAGAGGTTTGCAAGGTGCATCTAATCGCTATTGGAGGCAGTGCTATGCACAATCTGGCGATAGCAATGCATAAAAAAGGATTTGTGGTGACCGGCTCTGATGACGAAATTCAGGAACCTTCGAAAAGCCGATTGGCAAAACACAATCTGTTGCCGGCTTCTATCGGGTGGAACACCGATGCCATACATTCCGGATTGGATGCGATAATACTGGGTATGCATGCTCGTGCCGACAACCCTGAACTGATAAAAGCTCAGCAATTAGGTTTAAAAATATATTCTTATCCCGAATATATTTATGAGCAAACAAAAGATAAAATCAGAATTGTGGTGGGCGGAAGTCACGGTAAAACCACCATTACAGCAATGATTTTACATGTACTACATTACCTCAAAATGGATTGCGATTATCTGGTGGGTGCACAACTCGAAGGCTTCGATACGATGGTGAAACTTACGAAAGAAGCCAAAATAGCGGTTATTGAAGGTGACGAGTACCTTTCATCTCCTATCGACAGACGCCCAAAATTTCATTTATACAAACCCAACATTGCCATTTTAAGCGGTATTGCATGGGACCATATCAATGTGTTTCCCACTTTCGAAATGTATGTGGAGCAGTTTAAAATATTTATTGACTTAATTGAAAAGGACGGAAGCCTTGTTTACTGCGAGCTGGACAAGGAAGTAAAAAAGGTTTGTGAATCGGCAAGAGAGGACATAAAAAAATTCCCTTACTCCATTCCCGTACACACCATAGAAAACGGTATCACCACATTGCCTCCCTCCTCCCCTGCTGCAGCAGCTTGTAAACTCAATATTTTTGGAGAACATAATTTAATGAATCTGAACGGAGCTCGGTTGGTGTGTAATCAGATAGGCATAACCGATGAACAATTTTATGCGGCCATCGAAAGTTTTAAAGGAGCTTCCAAGCGTTTGGAACTGGTAAAAAGGAATGACACAACAGCCGTGTACAAAGATTTTGCTCACTCTCCGTCAAAACTAAAAGCAACAACTCAGGCGGTGAAAAAACAATTCCCCATGCGCAAACTCATTGCCTGCATGGAGCTGCATACGTTCAGCAGTTTGAACGAAGATTTTTTAAAACAATACGAAGGCTCTATGGCATTGGCAGACGAAGCCATTGTGTATTTCAACCCGCATACTATTGAGCATAAAAAACTGAAACCAATTACCGAAGAGCAAGTGAAAAGTGCATTTGGAGGAAACAACATCCGTGTTTACACCCACTCCAATACACTACTGGAAGATTTATTAAAAATGAATTTCGAAAACAAAAACCTATTGATGATGAGTTCAGGTAATTTTGATGGTATTGATTTTAAAAATTTGGGAGACCAGATTGTGAAGTAAAGTTAGTTTTCGCTTACAGCCACCATCGGATTTTTCTTGCGAAGAATGGCAGATGATAGCAAAGATAATATCAAGCCCATAATAACGGTTGACATCAGCATTCGGAACGAACCGAAGTAACTTCTTATTACTTCCAGATTTTTCAGAATATCTTCATCACTCACTTTGCCTTCTTTCATTGTTTTTTGAGCTTGATTCAAAAAGTAATCTACTGCATCCACAGCAATAAATTTGTAATAAATATAATTAAAAGCTCCCAAAAAGACTGCAACCACAAGGGTATAAACAAATCCTGTTTTTAATGCTTCTTTAAATTGAATAAAACCATTTTGATTTTTACGTTCCATATACACAGAAATAAAAATACCAAAAAGCAACACCAGTAAGGTTACATAATAACGATACTGATCCACTCTAAGTTCGTAATAGCCGAGCGATTTTGAAAATGCATACCATGCAATACAATTAATCGCACCGGCTATTATACCTAATTTTATATTCAATGAAAATTTCATTCCAACAACTAATAACTAACCACTAATAACTAATTAACCATTCATCGATATCAAAAACTCCTCATTGGTTTGAGTGTTTTTCATACGATCTCTCATAAACTCCATAGCCTCCACCGGATTCATATCCGACAAGTGCTTGCGCAAAATCCAAACACGTTGTTGTGTTTCTTTGTCCACGAGTAAATCATCTCTACGAGTACTCGAAGCCACAATATCAATAGCAGGATACACACGTTTGTTGGCCAATTTACGGTCGAGCTGAATTTCCGAGTTACCGGTTCCTTTAAACTCTTCAAAAATCACCTCATCCATTTTAGAACCGGTATCGGTAAGGGCAGTAGCAATAATGGTTAACGAACCTCCGTTTTCAATTTTACGGGCAGCACCAAAGAAGCGTTTAGGTTTGTGCAATGCATTTGCATCCACACCTCCACTCAATACTTTACCCGAAGCCGGTTGCACTGTGTTGTAAGCACGAGCCAAACGAGTAATCGAGTCTAACAAGATACATACATCATGTCCGCATTCAACCATACGTTTTGCTTTTTCCAAAACGATATTAGCTATACGCACATGTCGGTCGGCAGGCTCATCAAAAGTAGAAGCTATCACCTCAGCTTTTACACTGCGGGCCATATCGGTTACCTCTTCCGGACGTTCGTCTATCAGTAGGATAATTAAGTAAGTTTCGGGATGGTTAGCGGCTATTGCATTGGCAATATCTTTCAACAAAACAGTTTTACCTGTTTTTGGCTGAGCCACTATCAGGGCACGTTGTCCTTTACCAATCGGTGTAATCAAATCGAACACACGTGACGAAAGGTTTTGTTGAGGATGGCCGGTTAACTTAAATTTTTCGTAAGGAAACAATGGAGTTAAATAATCAAACGGAACACGGTCTCTTACATAAGCCGGCTCGCGACCATTTATTTTTTCTACTTTAATAAGCGGAAAATATTTTTCGCCTTCTTTGGGAGGACGAATGGAACCATGCACCAAATCTCCGGTTTTAAGTCCGAATAATTTTATTTGCGATTGCGACACATAAATATCGTCAGGCGAATTCAAATAATTATAATCTGCCGAGCGCAAAAACCCATATCCGTCAGGCATTGTTTCCAACACTCCTTCGCTCGAAATGATACCGTCAAAGTTAAACGACTCTGAAGAACGTGGGGTGTAACGATTGCGGCTTTCTCTGCGTTCGTTTCCTCTGTTATCATTTGCCATTTCCTGACTCATTTCGTTCCCCTGATTTCTGTCGTTGTTTTGGCTTCTTTCGTTGCCTTGTCCACTTTGGTTTTCCGGATTTCTGTCGTTAGCCGAAACAGGTTCTACCTGAGTTTCGATTGCCACCGGAGCTTCTGCAGGAGGTTCGCTTGCGGTTACCGGAGGAGTAAATTGTTCTTCGTTAAAAAACGAAGGCTCTTCAGCCATTTTCGATTTAGGTTCGGTATCTATATTGTCTAGTTTTACTCTTCGCGGACGCAAGATGCGGGTTTCTTCTGCTGCCGGTTTACTATCACTCACAGCCCCGGGGTTGATGGCTTGATGATCTAATATTTTGTAAATAAGTTCCTGCTTTTTCAATACATCCCACTTCGGAATGTTCATTGTTTTTGCAATTTCTTTTAGCTCACCCACAAGTTTGCTGTTTAATTCGATAATGTCGTACATATTTTTTTTGTTAGTTGTTCAGGCCGTTCAGGCGAACAGACACTTTTTTTTAAGAAAGGATAATAATTAAATTTATTTTTTGGTATTGTTAATAATCAAGATAATGATTGATGACTTGTGTTTTGTTATAAGAAATCTTAACTGCGGAAACACTCTGCAATTATACAAAGAATTTTTAACCTGCCAACAATTTATTTATTTTTTTCACCTCGGCCCCAGCTCCACCACTTCCAGATTTTTAATTTTTCCGGCATCCAGCGTAAACCTCACCAGGGTTTTAACCTTATGAAACCCATGTATGCCGGCCGCTCCCGGATTGATGTGGAGGAGGTCGTACTTTTTATCATACATCACTTTTAAAATATGCGAATGCCCCGTAATAAATAGTTGAGGGGGTTTCTGTTTTATCAATTCGTGCACCTCGGGCACATAATTATTGGGATATCCTCCAATATGTGTCATCAACACATCCACCCCTTCGCACACCCAGCGTTTGGTTTTGCCATACTCTTTTCTCACATCCTGCCCGTCAATATTGCCATACACACCCACAACAGGCTTCACCCTACTTAGTTCTTCCATTATGCCCACCGTACCAATATCGCCTGCATGCCATATCTCATCGCATACTTCCAGATATTTAAACAAAGCCGGATCCAGATAATTATGTGTATCCGACAGCAAAGCTATTCGCTGCATCTTTTTTCTGCAAAGGTAAAATTAAAATAAAGTAATAAAAGAGTTCAAAGTTGGAATGTTCAAAGTTCAAAGTTTTAGGTTTCGTTAGGCATTCGACAATCAACAATCATTGTGGCGCAGCAAAGTAATCTCTACTGTTCAATTGGGCAATTGGGTAATTAGGCAATAAACAATAAACAATCGCGAATCTCCATTCATTCATTTACGTTCACACTTGCGGTTATTGTCTCAGGGTTTTACTATTTGTATAAAAATCAAGGTAATTCGACCCAAAAATTAATCGGGGAGGACGCAAATCTTGGAAAGGAAGACGGTAATCCAAGAAAGGAAGATGGAAATCCAAGAAAGGCGAACGGTAATCCAAGAAAGGAAGACGGTAATCCAAGAAAGGCGAACGGTAATCCAAGAAAGGAAGACGGTAATCCAAGAAAGGAAGACGGTAATCCAAGAAAGGCGAACGGTAATCCAAGAAAGGAAGACGGTAATCCAAGAAAGGCGAACGGTAATCCAAGATTCACATCCTCCTCGAAAATTT
>CAIYIS010000060.1 GCA_903926385.1 uncultured Bacteroidota bacterium | reverse complement strand
TAATTCGTTTTGGGTTACAGGTACATTTTCAAGCAATACAGTTACTATTGGCAGTACTACTTTTACTCGTTATGGAAATAGCAATGGTTACACAGGTGATATTTTTACTGCCAAATGTGCTGAAATAACAAAGCTAGATGAAAAAATGCTAAGCGGAAGCACTAATAACACCTTAACTATTTATGCCAACCCCAACAAAGGCATATGCAATATAACAGTGCCTCAAGATTTACTACATGAGCAAAACTTGGTATTAAATATATATGATAGCAATGGTAAACTTATACAACAACAACCTGTGCAAGTAGACCAAGAAAAAGTAAAAATAAATATAGAAGCACAAGCAACAGGGATATATAATGTAACCCTTGGCAATAAAAATAAGGTGTATAGTGGAAAGATAGTGTTTGAGTAAACGAAATTATAAATTATAAATGAAAACTCCGAGCAGAAATGTTCGGAGTTTTTTTGTGCTTACTTAAAGGTAACAAAGAAAGAGGCGCTGACTAACTGCACCCGATAGAAGTGGAAAGCCCGAAGTGTGCAGGCATAAGCGGGGGCGGACTTGGAACGGATAACGGGAGAGAGGAATACGAAAAGAGATAATGATGGTGCCCTAATTAGTATTGAGATGTGAGATATGGGATATGAGATTGCTTCGTTACGCTCGCAATGACAACCTGAAAACTGAAACCCAAAAAAAAGCCCCGAACAAACCTGTTCGGGGCTTTTTATTGGAAATGGATTCTTAATTATTATTGTTTCTTTTTAAAGACCATAAATATGGAGCCTCCGATAAATCCGAAGAGCAATAAGCAGGAAGCAAGCGATATTTTTTCGGCTGTAAAATAACGGGTAGGTTCGAATTTGAACTCAATAGTATGTTTACCGGCCGGCACTCTCATAGCACGTAATACCCAGTCGGCAGAGAAGTGTGGTTTTAACTGCCCATCCACATAAGCATTCCATCCGTCTTTGTAATATATTTCGGAGAACACTGCTAATTGTTCGGAAGATGCATTGGCCTCATAAGTCAAATCGTTTGCTTTGTAATCGGTAAGTTTAATGGTAGCTGAGGCATCTTGTTTAGGCGAAAAACCATCCACTTCGGTTTTGTATCTTTCGTCAACCACAATGGTAGTGCGAGGATTTACTTTTCCGATAGCTTCTAATTCTTCATCTGCATTTTTCACCAATTTAATTTCGTTCACAAACCATGCATTGCCCAAAGCATAACGATTTTGAATGGGAGGTGCTTCTACATTATAAATCAGATAACGCATATTAAGCATATTCAAAACACCCTGACGAGCAAAAGTGTTGCGAATAGCCGAATCGGTAGGGGTAGTTTTTAAAGTTGTAATAATATCCTGAATGCTGTTTTGAATGTGAGCATCTATTAACTCCTGATACCTTCTGAGTTTGGCAGCATGATAACCACCAATGGACTTATGATAATACGAAGTGCTGGCTTCGTTAAACGTATTTACACCAATATTTAAAACACGATAATCGGGGTCTTTATCTTCCAGAATGGCCAAATCGGCTGTGGTGGCAGGGTATGGGTTAAGCGCTTCTTTTTTTGAACTGAAGTTTTTATCATTCAAATACGATTTATCGACCATTGCTAAGTCGAAAAGAATAAGTAAACCAAGTGCCGGAATTAATATGTTTTTATTAATAATGCCTTTACTATAAACCCAGATGGCAACAGCAGAAAGAGTAATAAACATAAAGCTGCGAATGGCTTCGCCTTTAAAAATAATTTCTCTTACTTTTTGTAACGCATCGGTAGCTTCGTTAAACTGGGTAATCTGAGAGTTTTCTCTGGCAGAGAAGAAATCCGTAAGTGCGCCCGGCATCAGATAATAAAGCAGAGAAAGACCACCTGTTAATGCAAACGAAATGAAGAAAACATTTTGTACAGAAATTTCTTTCTTTATAAATGCCAGTGTTACTTTTTGCTTAAACAAATCAGGTGTTTTAAGTATTTTGTCGAGTGTTAACACCGCTAAAATAGGAATAG
The DNA here is from genome assembly GCA_903926385.1 of uncultured Bacteroidota bacterium. Classification (GTDB taxonomy): domain Bacteria; phylum Bacteroidota; class Bacteroidia; order 2-12-FULL-35-15; family 2-12-FULL-35-15; genus 2-12-FULL-35-15. Next base: position 30,623 of record CAIYIS010000060.1, on the reverse strand, counting down.
CTACTTCGGCCAAAACAAGAATCATAGATACCGCTCTGAATTTGTTATACCCTGGAAAATGGTTAAAGAAAAATTCGGTAAGCCACATCATATTGCTTCCCCAGGAGAGTGTAATCGAAAAAATAGTTATCACTAACAGCGCCCATTTCATTCGTCCCTGAACAATAAATAATCCAAGTACAAAAAGGAAAACGATAATAGCACCGGAATAAGGCGATGTGGTGAATGGCTGGTCGCCCCAGTACTGTCCTTGTTTGGCAATATTTTTAGCAATCTCCGGATTCATTCCCTGCAATTCTTTCATCACAGTTTTATTTTCGGTAAGTCCGATACTAGACGAACGGCCTTTAAAACCGGGAATCATAAGCGTCATTGTTTCCGATTTACCCATGCTCCATTGAGTTGCATAGTCAATATCCAATCCCGAAGTTTGATTTGATTTTTCTTTTCCTGAAGCGGCAGTAAGCTCAGAAGGCCCTCGAATGGTAGTTTTGGCATACTCATACGTGTTCCACAAATTGGTGATATTACATCCCACAGCAAGAATTCCGACAATGATAAAAATGGCCAGACTCTTTACAATATCCATGTATTGCTTCTGTTTAATGCGAGCCACCCATTCAAAAATTACATAAATCATTAAAAATAATACGAGGTAATAGGCTATCTGAGGATGGTTACACAATAATTCAAGAGCCATAAACAAGCCTGTAACTGCTGCTCCCAGAAGGTATTTGCCCCTGCATACTAATATTACACCGGCAAACACTGGAGCCATATAACCTATAGCCAATGCCTGAGTATTGTGTCCGGCATCAATAATGATGAAGAAAAATGCCGAAAACCCAAAGCCAATGGAGCCGATTATGCTCAGCCATTTATCGACCTTAAGCACAAGAAGCAGAATGAAAAATCCGAGCATGTACGAAAATACCATATTGGCAGGGGTAGGAAACCAAAGCATAAATACGTTGCGGAGAGGAGTTACCAAATTGGCCGGATAACGAATGGCTATTTGATAAGCGGGCATACCCCCAAACATTGAATTAGTCCACAATGGCTCCGAATTGTATTTTTCGCGAAAATCGTTCACTTCTTTTGCCATTCCTTTGTTCTGAACCATATCGCTCTGAACTATTACCTTTCCTTTGGTAAGGGGTGTAAAATAACCAAACGTAAGTGCAATAAAAATTACAATTCCTGCAATGATAGGTAATACCGCTTTTAAATTAATGTTTTTCATATTTATTAAAGATTTAAGGGGCAAATATAATGTATTAAATAAAATAAGAGAAAATTATAGTTTTATTTACAAAATAAGAGAGAAAAGGGGTACACAATAATTTTATCAACCACACATCATTGAAAAGTTAAACCAAGAGGTTTTAAAATCCATTGTATCTTTATGGAGTTTTTAGATTTAGAAATAATTTAATTTTTTATGTATCTTTTTTCTAAATTTGAGTTATACATTAAAATCGCAGTAAATATTATGATAGAATCCTCAAAATATCATCAAACAGAAACTGAATTAAGCAAGGAATATGGCAGGATTGAGGCTGCCAAAAAGAATCCTGAACTGTTTAAACCAATATACGATAAATATTTTGAAGCGATATTTAGATTTTCATACCGCAGACTGGATGATAAAGAACAGGCGATGGACATTACTCAACAAGTTTTTCTGATTGCATTAAATAATCTATCTAAGTATGAATATCGCGGAGTACCTTTTTCTTCCTGGCTTTTCAGAATTGCCTCAAACGAATTGAACGATGTGTTCAGAAAAGAAAAAGAAAAACGAACTGTAAACATAGATACTGTTTCTGTTCATGACATAATGGATGAAATTCAGGAAACCAGAATAGAGCTGTATCATGATAAAATAGTAACCATAATTGCTGAACAGTTGGAAGAAGACGAACTTCAGTTAATAGAAATGCGTTTTTTCGAAAAGCGTTCGTTCAAACAAATTGGTGAAATTTTAGATATTACAGAGAACAACGCTAAGGTGAAAACATACAGAATACTCGATAAGTTAAGAAAGGTAATTTAAAGGTAGAGAAATTTAGTAAATGAAAATGCATGAAAAAATAGTTATACAAAATGAAACGAAAAGTTAATGTAAATCGTCCGGAGATATCTTCGGAGGAAATTGCCGGAAAAAAAGATTTTGACTCAGTAATAAAACAGTTCAAAGGTAGCGGCAAACCATTCTTCAAAAAACCATTCTTTTTATCTTCTCTTGTTGCAGTTACAGTTGCTGTGGTTACTTCGGTAGTTTTGCTTCAAAATCATAATCAACCTAAGCCTGTTTCCGACCAGCCAATGGTTGAAACGGATGCTAACTTGTTAGCCGATTTTTATAAGAAAGAACAGAGCAAACCTTGTGTTCATCCTCCTCTGAAAGGGATAAATGTGGAGTACACCGTTTTTAAAGTAGATGCTCAAAAAGGAGGTGCTCTCGAATTTAAAACAGGAAGTAAACTTATCATTCCCAAAAATGCTTTTTCTGATAAGAACGGAAATTTATTGAAAGGGGAAATTGAATTACGTTATCGTGAATTTCATGATGCGGTTGATTTCTTTGTTTCCGGCATTCCGATGACCTACGATAGTGCCGGTGTTAAATATCAATTTGAATCGGCAGGAATGATGGAGATGCTGGCTTATCAAAATGGTGAACCGATAAAAATGGCAACTGGTAAATCCATTAATGTGGAGATGGCATCCAATTATAAAGGTAATGAGTATAATCTGTACAATTTGGATACATTGCATAACAACTGGTCATGTTTGGGCAAGGATAAAGTGGCGAATGACATGAAGGATGAAGCCAAAGCCGACAGAATGCAAAGAAATGAGAAACCACTAACCAAACAACAAAAGCGAATAGTTGATTCAACATCCAATTATATAACAAAGATAGTGGTTGAAAAAGAAAAGAAAATAAATGAATTGCTGGTTTCAAATAGAGTTCCGGTTAAACCCAAACAATCACAAAAAACAAAATACACATTTAATATTTCCGTTGACCAAAAGGAGTTTCAAGAATTGGCTATTTACAAAGGCGTGCTGTTTGAAGTGGGAGATGAGAACAAGAATTTTAATTCGTCATTATATGATATCACCTGGGATGACGCGAGTTTGAAAGTAGGAACAAAGAAAGGAGAAAATTATTTGTTGACTTTAAAAAAAGGATTAAAAAAATACGAATTCGTTGTATATCCTGTATATGAAGGCAAGGATTTCGAAACCGCAAAATCAGATTATGACTATTTACTTAGCCGATATAATGAGGAACTAGAAATTCGGAAACAACAGGAAAAGCAAATAGAAGAAGGATATAAACAAATGGTTGCTTTCGCAAAAAAACAACAGGAAGATCAAGTACGCCAGTGGAAAGAGCAGGAAGCAAATCAATTTAAACAAATGGATAATCAAGAAAAGGCAATTCGAATGTTTACTGTTAGTGGTTTTGGAATTTATAATTTGGATTGCGCGAAAAGCTATCCTCAGGGGGCTTTGAGTAATGCTAAACTTGTAAATGAAAAAAACGTTCCATTGCTTTGCTACGAAATATATCTGGTGGATAAAGCCAGAAATGGATTGTTTACTTATTACAAAAATCCTGTATCTGCGTTCTCGTATAACCCTGAATCAACCAATATACTTTGGACAGTAGAAAATGGAGTAATGTATTGGTTAAAACCCGAACAGTTTAATGAAATGAAAAGCACATCGGGCGAAATGGTTGTAAAGATGAATAGAGTAGGGGAGAAGTTTACTTCTGTGGAAGGATTAAAAGATTACTTTAAACTTTAATTTTGTTTATAATGAAATCAACCAACATACTTTTATTTTATTTGTTTTTCATTCATCCTGTTTTTTCTCAACCATTAAAACATGATAAACCTCTAGCAAAAGATATGGTAATGGTGCCAATGGGTAGCTTCGAATTTAAAACAGATACGTCTACTCAAATTAGGTCTGTTCAGGCATTTTGGATGAGTAATGAAATTACAAATAAAGAATACCGAGAGTTTACCAATTATTTGTCTGCCCATTTAAATGATACTATCTTTTGGATAAATTACAATTCGGAAACTAAAACTCGAATTATAGAACATACGCTTAACAAAGATTTGATAAAAAATATAATTGATACATTAGCCTTGGCTAATGAGTATAAAGGCAAAGTGGATAAATATAATTTGTACAAAAATTATTTCACAGATAATAAATTTGATAATTATCCTGTAGTTGGAGTTTCACAATTAAATGCGAAGTACTATTGCATCTGGAGGACAAATAAGGAGAACAAGGAGTTTTTAAAAAAACGAGGATACTACTTCAATGATTATCGTTTGCCGGTTGAAGAGGAATGGTGCTATGTTAAACAGCAATGGAAAGATGAAGTGACTAAGCCAAAAGATGAAATAACTGAAGTGAAATCGGGTAATAAAAACAAACTCGGATTGTATAATATGAATGCTAATGTTTCTGAATGGACGTCTTCATCGGGTAAGCAGAATGGAAGTAAAATAATAAAGGGTTCGTCATGGAAAAAAGAACTGAAGGATAATGAACGAATGCTGTTGGATGAGAATTCTTCATCAGGTTGTATTGGCTTTAGAATAGTTCGTACTTGCAATTACCAAAGTAATTAATTTGGTTTCTATGCTCGATCGGTCTGGTGTTAGATTTTTATTTCATGTTCTCTTAACCTCTGCATTGGCTGTACTTTCAGTTCATTCAATGTTTTCTCAAAACGATTCAATTAAAAAGCACAATACTTTTAAAATTTCTAAACCAAAAGATTCAACATACATAAAGGCATTCACAAATTTTTATGTGTATTATGATAATCCGCAAAATTCGCTTAGTTATAGAGATTACGTTATGCGTATTCAGCGGTTCAGAGCCTCTGTAAGTGATAGGATGATAGTAACAGATGCCCGCCCCGTAAGCACTTCTAATCTTCCTTTTGATTATACTGCATTTTTTAAAACAAACCATTTTACAAAAGATATAAAAATGAGACAACTGGAAACAGATACGGTTAGATTTCTTGTTTTTGTTACGAATAAAGGGGATGTTAGTTTTTATGACTTAAGTAAATTGGATACTATTAGTGAAATAATTTATCTGACTAACACATTTAATGCGAAAGAATTTAAGCAAGACGTTTCTCATGTAAGAACAAAAAATGCTTTTAATGAATTAATAGAAGCTAAATGGATTCCCGCACAAATAAAAGCGCTAAAGCCACACCCATCAAAACGAAAAAATAAATATAAAATAAGTAATGCTTATTCGGAAGGGGTACTCACCATTATTTATTCATACAAGCCAATTGAAGATACCTAACGAAATTTCATTAAACAAATTAAGAATGATCTCCAATTTACCACTGATCACGTTTTTTTGTTGCCTGACAGGAGGTTGAAATCGATTCAATATTTGCAAGAAATTACAATGAAGTTATTAACAAAAGGGCGAATTATAAACAAAAAGTGCAGATTTTTGACTAATTATTTGGATAATATATTCATAATCTTCTAAATTCGTGGTGATAATTAATTACAGTATTAACTAAAAACAAAATCATCATGAACAAATCACAACTAGTAGATGCTATCGCATCAGAATCAAAGTTAACAAAAGCAGATGCTACAAGAGCATTAGAAGCATTTGTTAATGCAACTTCAAAAGCTCTTAAAAAAGGAGACAGAGTTGCATTAGTTGGTTTCGGATCTTTCTCAGTTTCTAAAAGAGCTGCAAGAACAGGACGTAATCCTCAAACTGGAAAAGCTATTAAAATTGCAGCTAAAAAAGTTGCTAAATTTAAAGCAGGTGCTGATCTAGCAAAAACAGTTAACAAATAGTATTTGTTAATTGAACTAAAAATCCGCCTTTGATTCAATTCAAAGGCGGATTTTTTTATGTTCTGTTTTTTGACAAGAAATACCATTACTTCATTCTTCTGCTTATTTCGCGCTCGGTATCGCGTTTCTTTATATCCTCCCTCTTATCATAGTTCTTTTTCCCTTTTGCTAATGCTATTTCAAGTTTTGCATATCCCTTTTCGTTTATGTATAAGCGCAAAGGAATAATGGTAAGACCCTGATCTTTTAATTTTCCTTGAAGCTTATTGAGTTCATGTTTGTTTAGTAACAGTTTTCTGTCTCTTTTTTCTTCTACATTATTATAGGTGCCATTAAAGTAATGGGAAATATGCATATTTCTTACATGTAATTCATAATTGTTGAAAACGCAAAACGCATCATTAATATTGGCTTTCCCTTCTCGAATAGATTTTATTTCTGTTCCGGTTAATTGAATTCCTGCCGTGTAATTATCTATAAAAGCATATTCAAATGATGCCTTTTTGTTTTTAATATTTATTGTATTTGATGTATCGGCCAATGTGTCTTAATTTTAATATCGTTTATTTTTATAACAAATAATAGAATTGGATTTTGCTCTTTTTATTTTACAATTAAAACAGGAACTTTAACACCATGCCTCACTGCATCTAAAGTGGTTCCGAAAATAATATCTTTAAACCCTCTATGTCCGTGCGCTCCCATAACCAATAAGTCGCATTGTTTATTATTAACAATTTCTGGTATACTTCTTTTCGGATTACCGAATCCAAGACATGTTTCAACTTTCAATCCTTTCGAAGTTAAATCAGCCTTATATTTTTCCATATTGTTTTTATCCGAAATAGTTTCAAGGTCATCAATTTCATTGTTCATTAATCGAGCTCCTGCCGTCTCTACAATATGAATTAAGATGTACTCAGCATTAATGCCACCCTGAGAAACGGCATTACTAATGGCTTTACTATCGCTCTTGCTGAAATCAACGGTAATTGCAATGCGTTTGTATTGTTGAGTTACAGAAATTTTTAAATCTTCAGGTACTCCATCAGGTACCCTGTTTTCTTTTTCTTTTGCGTTTTTAATAATCGGCATAAGGGTTATATATAATAAAAGCAATCCGGCACCTATTACAAGAGGAACCACTGTGAAATAAATAACAAGTGGGTGTTCTGACTTTGAAATAAAATCTGCTACAGTTTCAATCACCAATTTACCATTTAATATGACAATAATAGCGGCAACTAACCAGGCGAGAACTTGAACCCACATTTTGTTTACAAATTCTCCCATTAATTTTTTATCAGATGTTAAATGTATTAATGGAATAACAGCAAATCCAAGTTGTAAACTTAAAATAACCTGACTTAAAATCAGTAATTGTCCTGTTGCACCTTCACCAAGAAAAAAAATAACCAGAAACGCTGGGATGATAGCAATCAATCGGGTAATTAACCTTCTCAACCAAGGTTGAATTCGAAGATTAAGATAACCTTCCATTACAATTTGACCTGACAAAGTACCTGTTAATGTCGAACTCTGTCCGGCAGCTATAAGTGCAATAGCAAACAAAACGGGGGCAAAACCTGTTCCTAAAATATCGTTCAGTAATCGATGAGCATCTTTTATTTCCGACACTTCGTTATGCCCGGTTGTAAAAAAGGTTGCTGCAGCAAGTATCAGAATGGCTGCATTCACGAACAATGCAAGATTGAGCGCAATAGCGGTGTCAATAAAATTAAACTTTATAGCCTCTTTTATTCCTTGTGTAGTACGATTTATTTTTCGAGTTTGAACCAAGGATGAATGAAGGTAAAGATTGTGTGGCATCACTGTAGCACCGATAATTCCAATTGCTATGTATAATCCATCGCTGTTTGGAATAGTAGGGATGAAACCTTTGAAAAGTTCTTTTGCATCAGGTTTAGCAAAAATAATTTCAGCAATAAAAGCAAAACCAATGGTTGCTATCAAAGCGAGAATAAAAGCTTCCATCTTTCGAATACCATGTTTCTGAAGCACCAGTATTAATAAGGTATCCAGCACAGTTATGGAAACCCCAATTAACAAGGGTAAATGAAAGAGTAATTGCAAGCCAATGGCCATTCCAAGAACTTCGGCCAAATCGCAGGCTGCTATTGCTATCTCGGCAAGCAACCAATTGAAAAAGTTAACAGCGGGATGATAAGTAACGCGTGATGCCTGTGCCAAATCTAAACCTCTTACCAATCCTAATTTTGATGAAAGACTTTGGAGTAACAGAGCCATCAGGTTACTCATTACGAGCACCCATAACAAGGCATAGCCGAACTTACTTCCTCCTGCAATGTCTGTAGCCCAATTGCCTGGATCCATATATCCCACAGAAATGAGATATGCAGGCCCAACAAAGGCAAATAGCTTTTTCCAGAAACCAGATTTGCCGGTAGTGTCAATACTGGAGTGTACTTCGGATAAAGATTTTTCTGTACTGTTTTTCATTTTGAGACCACAAAGGTCTAAAAATTATTTTATAAATATTTGTAAAAGAAATTAACTTTGAAGCAGGAGTCTTGCAGTAATGCAAAGTTATTAGAAAATTAAATAAAAACGACCCCACAAAACTAATTGAGGGGTCGTTTCTTAAAAGGTATTGTTTTATTTCTTTTTGAAGAGCTCAACAAAACCAGTGCTTTCATGCGGTTCCCCACCTGGAGTACATAATGATGTATATGAAGCCATCCAATAATATACCCCTTCATCAGCAGAACTTCCATTAATTTTTCCATCCCATTGTGCATGCACATCATTCGACTCAAAAACCTTTTTACCCCATCTGTTATAAATTTCGATGTGGAAATCTTTTACATAAGCAAATGTATTATGTGTAAGCGGGTCAATACTAACATCAAATTTGTCATTAATATTGTCACCGTCAGGTGTAAATGTATTTGCTGTAATAATGTAACTAGGTAAATTAGGAGGAGGCGAATATTGTAAGTTGTAACTTATCGTATAAGGACATGTTGCTCCTCCCGGATTAATTACAATTGTGTATACACTGCCCACAACAGGGTCGCTAATTAATAAAGTATCATTAGTGGAAAGCACCATTGCTGTTGCAGAAGTATCTGTGCCGGCATACCACTGATAATAACCTAAACCAGCAGGTAAACGTAATACAATATCTTTATCTTCCATACAAAAGGTAGTGGTCAATTTAGTAGAATCAGTTGGATTTGGTGGCTGAGTGATAACTATTGTATCTGTTTTAGAACATCCTCCATAAGTATGCACATTTACATAATAAGTACCTGCATAAGCGTTATTATAACTAGAGGAAGAGTTTACGATTGCTCCTGTAGTTGCGTTAATCCATGAATAGAAGTAAGGTCCTGGTGCTGGGCCTGATGTACTGACGGAAGCTGAACCATTGTTAAAACCAAAACACGTCACATTGGTAACCGGGCTTTGATTTACTTGAATATTATTGGATTGTAATGTTACAGAACACCAGTGAGGGCAATCTATTGCACAATAATAGGTTTGTCCGGCAACAGGATTATGAATTTGAATGGTGCTATTTTTACCTCCAAGAGCCAAACTTATGGGTTGGTTGGACTGATCAAACCACTGATAACTCAACGCTCCTGCTGTGGCAGTTAAAGTTGCGGTAGTGTCGTTAGGGCAAACAAAAACCATTGCCGCTGCCAATGTATCGGGTAATGCGGTTGGTTGTGTTAGTTGTATGCTGTCAACGTGTCCAACACAACCACCAGCAGAGGTAATATTTAACGAATAGTATCCAGGAGGCAAGTTCGATAAAGTGTCGTTGTTACTACCTATTATGCCTCCGGAACTGTTGGTCCAAACATAAGTTATAGGAGGAGACGTGCCTGGGGTGGTTACATAAATCATTCCATCTGAAACTCCGAAACATGAAATGTTTGTAGGATAGTCTAGAATATTGAGACTATTTTTAAGTTTAATTGAATCTGCAAACCAATGTGGACATTCTAAAGAGCAATAGTAAACTTGTCCAACAATTGGATTATGAATCCAAATAGAATCATTTATTCCTCCAAGGTTGGAGCTAATAGGATTGTTAGCTTGATCATACCACTGGTAAGCAGAAGATCCTGAGGGAGCGACCATAAGTACTAACGTGTCGTTGGGGCATATTAATACCATAGCAGGAGCTAAAGTGTCTGTTATCGGTTGTGTGAGTTGTATACTGTCAATGTGACCAACGCAACCACCAAATGATGTAATGTTAACAGAATAATATCCAAAAGGCAAACTAAATAATGTATCATTGTTACTTCCAACAATTGTCCCGGAACCATTTGTCCATACATATGTCATTGGAGGTAAAGTTCCAGGTGTTGTAACATAAATCATTCCGTCAGACAGGCCTGGGCATGAAATATTAGTAGGATAATCCAAAACATTTAGATTATTTTTCAACTTAATAGTGTCTGCAAACCAATGAGGACAGTCTAAAGAACAATAGTAAACTTGTCCAACAATTGGATTATGAACCCATAATGAATCATTTTTTCCACCAAGTATTGAACTTATTGGTAAGTTAGTTTGGTCAAACCATTGGTATGAAGTTGATCCTGGAGGTGCTATCAAAATTGTCAGCGTATCATTTGGACAAATATACACGATTGAAGTGGCTAAAGTGTCTGGCAGCTGAGTTGGTTGCTGGATATTAATTGTATCTGAGTTGCCAGCGCAACCACCATTGGAGGATACAGAAACGTAATATAATCCTGGAGGGGCATTTATTAAACTGTCGTTATTAGTGCCTACAACATTACCTCCGGTTGTAATGTCATGCCAAACGTAGGTAAATGGAGGGTTAGCTCCTGTTGTTGTTACATAGGCCATCCCATCAGATAAGCCAAAACAGGAAATATTTGAGGAATGATTTGCGATAGAAATATTGGTGTACTGCAATGTTGCTGAAAGAGAAGTTCCACAACCAGCAGCAGAAAGCATACTTACAGTGTAAACTTGACCCATAACCGGATTATGAATCCAAAGTGTATCGTTTGTTCCTCCCAAATTTGATGGAATAGCGAGGTTGTTATTGTCATACCATTGATAGCCGTTGTATCCGCCCGGTGCAGTTAGCATAAGTACAGTATCTGACGGACAGAAGGCAACATTTGCTTGCAATTGTGAACATGAAGCATCAATATAAGCATAACCAAAATGGCCTGTGGCTGTGCAATCTGAAGTTTGAAATTCAATAGTAACTGTTGAGCCGATATAAGGAGTTAAATCAATACCAACTGTGGTCCACTTTTTATACCATCCTCCTGTAAATGAAATAGAATTTGGATTAAACCAATGAAAAGTAGTATCGGTTGATGCACCAAGACCTTCAACGGCATATATTCCGCAGTTGCCAACTATTTGATTTCCGAACTGGTCAAGTATTCGAATGTCAAATCTCGGTTGGGTTGCACTATCGTGAGATGAAAGGAATTCTAGGACCACCGCGTATTGATAGGTAAACGAAGTATTAAGTGGAGTAACTGTAATCTGGTAATCTAATTTTTCTGTTTCTGCACCGATGTTAGAATTACCTAATCGCACGGACACTCCACCTCCTCCCGGTGCAGTTAATGGTATTTCAGGTAATCCGGTTCCGGAATTTATAGCGTTGGGGTCGAATCCTGTTGTATTGGTCAAAATAGTGTGACGAGATAGAGGGTCACTCGAAAGGGCATTTAATCCATTTGATACTAGACCAGAAGTCCAGGTAGTAGGAAGGAATGAGCACAAACCCGTTGCAGCAGACCAGTTCGTAAACGTGGTGTCCTCAAACCCTGAATTAATACAAGGGCCTGTTTGAGGAGGATTACCGGGCAAAACTGATTTCTGTTTCAATCCTTTAATTTTTAAAAGATAATTGGTTTTACGTAATCTTAAGATGCCAGGAAATTCTGTTTCAGGAATCCCCTTTGCTTTTAGTTCGTTAATAACAGCTTGTTCATTAAACCCTTTTAATAGTTGCTGATCTGACGCTGTGTGATTTTGATTTTTTGAGGTTTGTGCGCTCGAATTATTTATAAAAAATAAACAGAATGCAACAATAATGCTGAATGCGAGTGTTTTTGTTCTTTTCATTTGTTTAATGAATTGGTTGAAATTTGCCGCAATTTATTAAAATAATAGCAGATGTTAGTATTTTAACAAATAAATTTGTCAGTGGGTTACGAATTTCTGTTGGGCTTTAAATTGGTTAAAACAACTCTTTTAGTTTGGCAACCGTATAATCCACTTCCTCCTTGGTGGAGTGTTTGCAAAACGAAAACCGAACGGAAGGGCGAGAGGTATCGCCACCGATGGCGGATAAAACATGCGAACCTTTAGAACTTCCGCTGGTGCATGCGCTCCCTCCTGAAGCGGCAATACCTGCAATATCGAGATTGAATAAAAACATTTCTGAGTTTTCGGTAGGAGGGAAGCTTACGCTAAGCACTGTGTACAAGCTTTTGGTTAAACAGGAGCCATTAAACTCTACTCCTTTAATGTTTGCCTTTAGCTGTTCCACCATATAGGTTTTTAAGTCGGTAATATGGTTCTGATGTTTTTCGAGGTCGCGTAAGGCTATTTCGAGAGCCGTTGCCAAACCGATTATTCCATATAAATTCTCGGTGCCGGCACGCATGTTGCGCTCTTGAGAACCTCCGAAAATAATAGGTTTTATTTTTACTTTGGCATTGATGTAAATAAATCCAACTCCTTTTGGTCCGTGAAACTTATGGGCACCGCAGGCTAAGAAATGGATGTTTATTTTCTGTAAATCCATGGCGTAATGGCCTATGGTTTGAACCGTGTCGGAATGAAACAGGGCTCCGTATGTTTCGCATAATTCGCCTACTTCTTTTAACGGAAGTAAATTTCCGATTTCGTTGTTGGCATGCATCAACGAAACGAGAGAAGGAGGATTGGTTTTTAATAACTCTTCCAGATGCTGCAAATCTACATGTCCGTTAGCAGTAAGATTTACATAACTTACTTTTACTTTCCCTTCGTGTTCGAGTTCTTCGAGGGTATGCAGTACCGCATGATGTTCGATGCGGGAAGTGATGGCGTGAGTAATTCCTAAATCGTGAATACTGCACTGAATGGCCATATTATCGGCTTCGGTGCCTCCTGAAGTAAAGAAAATTTCGGAAGGAGAAACATTTAACGACTTGGCTACCGACTTGCGGGCGGCTTCGATGGCTGCTCTGGTTTTTCGTCCGAATGCGTGAATGGACGAAGGATTGCCGTAATGCTCCGTCATGTAAGGTAACATGGCTTCTAACACTTCCGGGTCGAGGGCGGTGGTAGCTGCGTTGTCGAAATAAACTTTCATAGGTTTGGTTGGTTGTTGGTGGTTTATCTAAATAAAAATTCCCTGATATGGGCTCATGAGCTATAGCAGGGAATGGTTTGGTTAAGTGGTTACTTGTTGTTTTTTGATACAATCTCTGATGTCGGCCATTATCTTTTTAGCCAGATTGTCGGCTGTGGTTTCGCTTTCGCTTTCCGAATAAATTCTGATAATAGGCTCGGTGTTGGATTTACGCAGGTGAACCCATTCTTTATCAAATTCTATTTTCACTCCGTCAACTGTATTTACAGGTTGTTTCTTGTATTTTTCTTTGATGTCAATCAATATGCGGTCTACATCAATTTCGTTGGTGAGTTCTATTTTGTTTTTAGAAATATGATAATCGGGAAAAGTGGAACGCAACATGGAACAGCTCTTGCCGTATTTGGCAAGGTGAGATAAAAACAGGGCAATGCCCACCATGGCATCGCGGCCATAATGCAGTTCGGGCAGAATAACCCCACCGTTGCCTTCGCCACCAATAATGGCTTTGGTTTCTTTCATCATTTTTACCACATTTACTTCGCCTACTGCCGAAGCTGAATAACTGCCTCCTCTTTTTTCGGTAACATCGCGGAGAGCGCGAGTAGACGAAAGGTTAGAAACGGTATTTCCGTTGATGCCTTCTGCTTTTTGAGCCGGTGTGCGTTTGCTCAACACATAATCGGCACATGCTACAAGTGTGTATTCTTCGCCAAACATTTCGCCATCTTCGCAAACCAAGGCAAGTCGGTCTACATCGGGGTCGACAACGATGCCTAAACTGGCATTTTCTTTTTTTACTGTTTTGGCTATGTCTCTAAGGTTTTCGGGCAATGGTTCGGGATTGTGAGGAAACTCTCCTGTTGGGTCGCAGTATAGTTTTACTACTTTTTCTACTCCCAGTGCTTCGAGCAATTGAGGTATGATAATACCTCCGGTGGAATTTACACAATCGATTACTATTTTGAATTTGGCAGCGCTAATGGCGGCCACATCAATATAAGGCAAGGCCAGAATTTTATCAATATGTTTTTTAAAGTAGGTATCGTTGAGTGTTACTTTGCCCAGCGAATTGACATCGGCATAGATGAAGTTTTCTTTTTCGGCTATTTCCAACACATCGGCACCGTCTTTTTCGCTTAAAAATTCTCCTCTTTCGTTGAGTAATTTAAGTGCGTTCCATTGTTTGGGGTTGTGGCTGGCAGTAAGTATAATGCCTCCGTCAGCTTTTTCATCGGTTACGGCTATTTCTACCGTAGGTGTGGTGCTAAGGCCAATGTCGACAATGTCGGCACCCATACCCTGAAGGGTACCGATAACGAGGTTGTTCATCATATTGCCAGAAATGCGGGCATCGCGGCCTATCACTATTTTGATGCGTTTGTTTTTCGAATTTTGTTTGATAAAAGTGGCGTAAGCCGAGGTGAATTTTACTACATCCATTGGGCTAAGTCCTTCGCCTGGTTTGCCTCCTATGGTTCCTCTTATTCCCGAAATTGATTTAATTAATGACATTTTGTTTTTTGTAAATATGTATGGTCTGTTTCCGCATGGCTTTTGGGCTGTCGGAATGCTTGTTTTTCTTTTTTTAGGAGTGCAAATATAGGTTTTAGGTGATTACCACCTTCAATTAATTAATAACAATGCTTAAAAAGGTTGTTAAAAAATATTTTTTGGGGAAGGGAAGGGGTTTGGGATTTCAGATTTCAAATTGAGAGGAGGGGGAGGTTAGCCACAGATTCACAGATTTGGGATTGACTTTACGAAATACGCCCTTCGACTAGCTCAGGGTGACAGTAGGAATTTACGAATTAAGGAGAGTGAATTTTAGAATGAAAAATAGGATAGTGCCTTAATTTGGAGATGGTACAGATTGTCTATAACACACTGGTATTTAAATAATAATTTTGTTTATATGAAATGAATATTTAATTAGATGACCGAGAGATTCCGATTGCCTTTTCAGCTTTCCGGTCAAGAATCTGAGGTGCTCGGACGACTGTCCACAACTTGTGAACGACTGTCCACAATTTGTGAACGACTGTCCACAACTTGTAAACGACTGTCCACAACTTGTAAACGACTGTCCACAATTTGTGAACGACTGTCCACAATTTGTGAACGATAGTTCCTGACCCCTGAACATTAATCCAAATACCTCCGAAACGAAGTGAAGCAACCGCTAATGTGTTTCGCTGATGTCAATCATTAGATGCCTCTCGTCACCCTACATAACACTAAAAATAATCAAAGAAATACCCCCGTAGGCGCGAAGCTGAAGCGTTGTAAGTGCGCTGTGGCTTCGTGACATAATAATTTGGTAAGTTGTACTTACCTAAATAACTCAGCTGGGAAGTGCAGCTGAGGGCTTTTTAATTACCCGCATTCAAATGTTAAGCAGAATAAAGCGAAAACAAAGGAGTTTGGAGCTGCTTCGATGTTGCTAAGAACTGCTTCGAAGAGTAGATTAACTGCTTCGAATTTGTACAAATTACTTCCATCTTGATTTTAGCTGCTTCGATGAAGCAAATAACTGCTTCGAACACGCTTGGAACTGCTTCGATGTAGCAAATAAGCTCTTGGAAGAAGCAAATAACTGCTTCGAACTTGTTTGGAGCTGCTTCGATGCAGCAAATAAGCTCTTCGAAGCAGTAAAAAGCAATTTTGAATTTTTATGGAGTTGCTTCGAAGCAGCAAATAAACTCTTGGAAGCAGAAAAAAAGGAATTCGATTTACCTCACAGACCCAAGCGATGATGATGAAGCTGCAGGAAATTTTTGGAATTGTATTAAACAACAATCCCGCTCAGCAATGAGTGGGATTTTTTTTTGTGTATTATAATAGTGTATATTTGTAAAAGAAATTAAGCGGGTTCGGTTTGCAGGTGAGGAAACACCTGCAAAGGTGAAATTTAATAAACAGAAGAATATGAATTTTATTACAGGTAAGTACAACTTACCAAATTATTATGTCACGAAGCTCTTGCGCACTTTTCAAAGCTTCAGCTTCGCACCTACGGGGGCTAAAGAGACGAGCTGCCACCGCACAATCTCGCTCAAATATGCTTTGGCACATTTGCCGTCCCCTTTTTTTTACTTCATAAATCTTTCAAACGATATCGGCAGCTCAAAATCGAAATAAATTAGAAAACAAAATGAATATAACAATAATAGGCGCCTCGGCTGGAATAGGATTAGAAACAGTAAAAAGAGGATTAAATAGAAATCATAAGATAACAACCCTTTCTCGAACTGAAATAGAAATAGAGGAGAAAAAATCGTTAAATATGATACTTGGTGATGCAACTAATAAAGCTGACATTATAAATTCTATCCAAAACGCAGATGCGCTAATTGTAACATTGGGGACTGGTAAGAATATGAAAGCTACTACCCTTTTTTCAGATTTTGCAAAATTAATTTCGGAAATACATAGGGAGAACAAAATAGATATCCCATTTATTTTTGTCACAGGATTTGGTGCTGGAGAAAGTAAGAATTATGTTTCTTGGCTTATAAAGATGTTTTTAAAATACTTTTTAAAAGACGTTTATGCTGACAAAGCTAAAATGGAAGAAATTATCACTAATTCAAATCTAAATTGGACAGTTGTGAGGCCAGGAAGGTTATTAGACAAGGAATTGACAGAGAAATATCGTGTTGAAAACAAATTGTTCAAAGGAATTAATATAGGCGGAATTAATAGAGCTGACGTAGCTGACTTTTTAATAAAACAAGCAGAAAACCAAACTGAATTAAAAGAGTACATTGCTATATCTGAAAAATAGAATAAAAGCCGAACAGATAACTTTGAAACTCCGGGCAGAAATGTTCGGAGTTTTTTTTATGCCTACTGCCTTATTGTACAATTGCCCTATAAAGATTTATTCACTGCGCTCGCAATGACAACTTGAAACTTTGTACCTTCTAACTTTAAACTAAAGTGCTTTGAACTTTGGCAGGTAAATAAAATATGTACTTTTGTGCTATGTTATTTGAGGATAATTATTACACCATTGCTGAACCGTGTGAGGGCTTGTATAAGGATAAAGGAAGCAAGTTTATAGGGTATGCTTTTGGGGTGAAGAGTGAGGAGGATGTAAAAAGGCATTTGGCGATGCTCAGAAAGGAGCATCACAGCGCAAGGCACCACTGCTATGCGTACCGACTAGGGGCCGATAAACAAACCTACAGAGCCAATGATGATGGTGAACCAAGCAGTACGGCTGGTAAACCTATACTGGGTCAGATACAAAGCAAAGATTTGACAGATGTGCTAGTAGTGGTGGTACGTTATTTTGGGGGGACATTGCTGGGGGTGAGTGGGCTTATTACAGCCTACAAACAGGCGGCTGCCGACACGCTGGGGAATGCGAGGATTATTGAAAAGTTTGTTACGGAGCAGTATTGTGTGGGGTTTGAGTACTTGCTGATGAATGATGTGATGAAGGTGATAAAGGATGAAGAGTTGAAAATAGTGAGTCAGGAGTATGCTACTGACTGCCTGCTTACCTTTGAAGTGCGCAGAAGCCATGCACAAAGGGCGGTGGAGATGTTTAAAAAAATGCATGGTGTGATTATAACTGAACTAATAAAATAACCTAATACATAAAATTGAACGAAATGAAATTATTAAAAGAAATGTGTGCTATTCATGCTCCATCGGGGAGTGAAGCGCCAATGACGGACTTTGTACTGAAGTACATTGACAAAAACAAAAAGCAATGGAAACATAAACCCAAGATATTTGCGGGTGATGGTTTTCAGGATTGTATAGTGCTGGTGTTTGGCAAGCCCAGAACAGCTGTGTTTGCTCACATGGACAGCATTGGTTTTACGGTGAGATATGGTAACGAACTAGTGAAGATAGGCGGTCCGAGAACAGTGGATGGTTTTGAACTGACTGGAAATGATGCCAAGGGAAAAATAGACTGTAAGCTGGTGGTGGATAAAGAAAATAACATTACTTATAAATTTAAGCGAGAGCTGGAACGAGGCACTCAGCTTACGTTTAAACCCGACTGGAGAGAAACGAAAGAGTATGTGCAATGCTGCTACATGGACAATAGACTGGGTGTATGGAATGCGCTTAAACTTGCCGAAACATTGAAGGATGGTATTATTGTGTTCTCTTGCTGGGAAGAGCACGGAGGAGGAAGTGTATCGTATCTTCAAAAATTTATTTATGATAAATACAAAGTGAAACAAGCGCTGATAAGCGACATAACATGGGTTACACCGGGAGTGCCTCATGGCAAAGGTGTGGTGGTATCGTTGCGCGATAGTTTGGTTCCGCGCAGGTCGTATCTGGATAAAATAATAGCCATTGCTAAAAAATCGAAAGAGCCTTTTCAGATGGAAGTGGAAGGAAGCGGAGGAAGTGATGCAAAAGAATTGCAGATGTCTGAAAATCCATGGGACTGGTGTTTTGTGGGTGCTCCCGAAGACCATGTGCATACTCCGGACGAAAAGGTTTTTAAATCGGATATAGATTCGATGGTGAAGCTGTATAAGGTTTTAATGGAAAAACTTTAGGTTCATTTGAGGTTTTAAACAGAGCTCTTCGCAAATAAAAAAAAGGAAAGAACGGTAATTACCGTTCTTTCTTTTTTTTGTCCTTAATCTACTTTGTTTTGTTATTGATGCGAAGCAAAAGGGCTGAATTTATTTTACTATAAAACTTTTAACTCCATTGAGTGTTTTGCTTCGAAGTTTAGCAAAATACATTCCGGGGTTAAGGTCCATCTTTTCAGTGTATGTAGTTTGTCCTGTAAGGTCGGTTGAAAAGGCGATTCGTCCCATGATGTCGATTATATCGAGATGTATGCTTTCGTTTTTGGCTTCGGTATCGCTGAAGTGCAGGGTAAAACTTCCATCGTTAGGCGAAGGATAAAGTTCCGCACCTATTTCAACATTATCGTTGCTGTGAATATTGGTAACTACAGATGATAATGTGTTTTGCCAAATACCTCTTCCGAAAGTGGAAATATAAATTTTATTTAGTACCGGATTGAAATCGATATCGGAGATAATAACATTAGGTAAACCAGTGCTATTACTCACCCATGTGTTGGTTTGAGAGTTAAAAACATATACACCTAAATCGGTAGCAACCATCAAATCTCCGTAAACAGGCACTGTTTTGATGCAATTAACCGGAACGTTTGGCAAGTTGTAAGAAATATTTTGCCAGGTAGCACCGGCATTGGTGGTTTTATAAACCTTGTTACCAGCACTGAAACCAGCCAAAGCAATATAAGCCACATTAGCATTGTTTTGATTCACATCAATGCTTGTAATGTACAATGTATCGGGCAACCCGGCAGTGATATCTGTCCATGAATTACCACCGTTTTGCGAAACATAAATGGTGGATGGAGAACTATACTCGTAGCGAATTCTGCGCGAACCGTAAATAACATTGGTATTGTTGTATCCCACAGCGAGGGCACTCATTTCGTTATCGTGTATAGAATTTACAGGCATTGGAGTAAGGGCATTCCAACTGTAGCCTCCATCTGTAGATTTAACCACATTGGTAAGTCCGGCATAAATAGTTCCGGGATTGTTATAATCGGCAACTATAGGCGAAACCCATTCTCCGGCTTCGCCATTGACATTTACATTGGCTCCAACAGTTGAGAGCCCTCCATCATTTGACACATAAAAATTACCATACTGAGAAGAGCCGATTACCATGTTATTATTAATAGGGTCGCAGTAATTATCCATTCCATCACCTCCAAAAATAGTGTTCCAAGCTGCACCATCATAATAGAATGTAGCGTTATCCTGAGCACCTGCCGATAAGCGGTCTGTGGTGTTTCGAGAACTGGACACACGGTAAAATGAAGTTATGCTCATGCCATTACTGATAGTAGTCCATTGTGTTGGCCAAGGAATACCACCGTTGGCATCATTCCATGTTTCGGGAGTAACAGCAGTGGTGCGATATAAGCCACCATCACTGCATACAAAAATATTTCCGGTTAACGGTTGAGTTTCCAGAAAATGAATATCACCGTGCAAAGTAGGGCCATACTGAAGAGTCCAGTGACTAACCGGATTGAATGTTTGAGCACCATCTGTAGAGCCCCATATATTTACACCTCCAACATACACTGTGTTTTTATCATCAATCTTTACACTAAAACCAAGGTCGTAGGTTCCTTGGCCTCCGGCTGCAGTACCATCTCCACCTTCCAGCATGTTAACTCCCGGATTGATATAAGTCCAGGTAAGACCAGCGTTGGCAGATTTGTAAATACCTGCAGATCCTTCGTCCATGCCTACTGTCATTGCATAAATGTAATTATGGTCGGAAGGAGCGATAGCAAGTTTTATACGTTGAATAACTCCTGTGGATGCAATACCTGTGTTCAGCATAGTCCAGGTATTTCCAAAGTCGATGGATTTATAAATTCCAACTGAACCAATGTTTTGATATTGTAACCAGCCTGTGGTGGCGTATAAAGTACTTGGATTAGTAGGGTCTTGGACCAAATCCCAAAAAAGAGAATCGAGAGAATGTGTCCATGTGGCACCACCATTAGCAGATGTGTACATACCGCTCACTCCGCAAGCCACCACCTGATTGGAGTTGGCGGGATTAACCAATATTTTTCTTATTAATGAAGCATCGCCATTGGTTAATTGAAAGGTAAGTCCAGTAGGATTCCAGGTAAGGCCACCATCTGTGGTTTTATAAACACCAAGTCCGTAATGAGTATGTCTTTTTCGGCCATCCAAATTTAGAGCTACATCAATGTACTCGAAATCGCAAACGGAAATATACATGGTGTTAGGATTGTTCGGGTCGATGCTGATGTCAGAAATACGGTCTATCGGAAGGTTGTCGGTAAGAGGAGTCCAGCTTACACCGTTATTGGTGGTTTTCCAAACACCGCCCTGTGCCACTCCTACAAAATAGGTACTAGGATTGGTGGGATGAAAAGCTATACAATTTATACGTCCTATACCGTTTTGCATATACCCTGTTTCGTTTCCGGGCAATGTGTTTGGTCCAACAGGTGTCCAAGCTGAATTGATAAACTTTTCATGCTGATGTGTCAATTTCTCATTAGCCGAGTTTACCGCTTCATTAATATAAATAGCAGGGGCGCCCATTCGTCCCTGTCCATCGGTGTGCATTTCCATTTCGTGTTCCCAACGTTTGAAATACTTCCAATGCTTGGTGTTTTTTAAATCGGTGTGAGAAGCCCACTCGTCAAACTGAAGTTGTAATTGTTTTAAACCGGGCTGTTCGTCAGATTTGTGTTTTTTGAATGTCTGCGCATAGGTAAATGTAGTGGCGATTGCTAATAGCAATGTAACCATTGTAGCTTTTTTATTTTTCATCAATTAGAACTTAATTTAATTTGGTATAAAGATAAGTAATAATTTGACTGAAGCAGGTAGTCAGAAAAAAAAGAGATGAAATAAGAAAAGAAAAAGGAAAACAAAAGTAGGAATTACCCCTTTGTTTCCCTTAAATTCAGACAATTTGAAGTGAAAAGTTAGTAGTTAGATTTGGTTTTGATAAAATGACTTAATTACTTTACTCACCTCAATTAACTACTGAACTTATTTCTTTTCTATCGTTGGAGGTGTTTTAACATCGTCAGCAATGGTGCCTGTAAGCGAATTTAAGAAAGCAACAATTGGCGTAACCTCGGCATCAGACAAATCTTTGTTAAGTTGAGCTTTTGACATAATGGTAACCACCTGATTCAAATCGCGCACACTTCCATCATGCAGATACGGAAAGGTTTTTGCAACATTACGAAGAGAAGAAGCTTTGAACACATCCTTATCGCTAACATCATTCGTTTGTTTTTTCTTTCCTTCGTCATTAGTGGTGCTGTGTGTAAGTGTTCGGTAATCGGCATACAAACCAAACTTTT
Source organism: uncultured Bacteroidota bacterium (assembly GCA_903926385.1). GTDB lineage: Bacteria > Bacteroidota > Bacteroidia > 2-12-FULL-35-15 > 2-12-FULL-35-15 > 2-12-FULL-35-15. The sequence goes on along the minus strand of CAIYIS010000060.1, from coordinate 8,473 downwards.
GAAGCAAGGAACCACCCACACCAGAACCCATGTGGCATTGAGTGCAACCTGTTTGGATAAAGATTCGCAAACCTAATTTCTGTTCATCACTCAATGCAGTTAAATCACCTTTTAAATAAGAGTCAAAAGGGGCAGGAGTTACTAGTGTTCGTTCGAAGGCAGCAATTGCTTTCGAAACGTTTTGAAAAGTGATGGGCTGTTTGTCGTCAGGGAATACTGTTTTAAACATTTCGGTGTACTCTTTAACTCCTCTGAGCCTTTTTTCTAAAAACTCTTTCGAAGGAATGGCCATTTCAACAGGATTAAGAATTGGTCCGCCAGCTTGTTCTTCTACATCTTTTGCGCGTCCGTCCCAAAACTGAACCACATTAAATGCAGCATTGAACACGGTAGGAGAGTTCCTTTCACCGTTTTTACCTGCATCACCTTTAGATGTAGGCATATTATCTACTCCATAAGTAGCCAGATTATGGCATGTGTTACAGCTATTGTTTCCGGTATTGCTCAAGCGAGTGTCGTAGTATAGAATTTTACCCAACTTCACTTTGTCGTCTGTAATCGGATTGTCAGGATTGTCAACACGAGCAGCCAATGGTTGAAAAATACCCTGAGCTTTTGTCAGAAGTTCTTTGTCTGCCTGTTTGATAGCATCGGCTGCAGGGTTATTGTTTTCTATGCCCGGATTACCGCATGCAGCTAGTAACACACAGGCAATAAATGAAGAATAAATTATTTTTTTCATACTGATTTGGTTTTAGAATTGCTACAAAGGTAAATCACTTGTAGTAATAAAACTATGACTATATACATGGTTTTAAATCTTATTAAAGGTAGGTTTAATAAAGGAAACTAACAATTGAGAACTAATAACTAATAAGTGATTATCTGAAAAGCTATTTTTAAAAATTGCATATTTGCATTTCAAAAAAAAATATTGAAAAAGAAATCGGTAATAAAAGAATGGATAAAGGCTGTGGTGTTTGCACTGTTGACTATTTTATTAATTCGAGGGTTTTTCCTCGAAGCGTTCACCATTCCTTCTGCATCCATGGAAAAATCTTTGATGACTGGAGATTATATTTTAGTAAGTAAAGTGAGCTACGGCCCACGAATACCTAATACTCTTCTTTCCTTCCCATTTGTTCACCAACGCTTGCCTTTTACAGAAAACACCAAATCGTATTCAGACTGGATTGAGCTACCCTATATGCGAATGTTTGGAGCACCATCTGTAAAACATAATGATGTAGTAGTTTTTAATTATCCCATGGAGCAGGATTTTCCGGTAGACCAGCGAACATACTATGTGAAACGATGTGTGGGACTAGCAGGTGACACTCTTGAATTAAAAGACGGTCAAGTATATATAAATAATAAATACAATGACGTGCCCCAAAACCTGCAATTTAATTATCGTGTAAAATGTGATAAAGACACTATTGATTCCGATGCTATAGTAAAAGCGGGCATAAGTGAAGGCGGAAAAATGCACAACAAAGGTGAGTTCTGGTTAAATCTCACTCTTGATGCTGCATTAAAAATGAAGAAGCTCCCGAATGTTACTAATATTAAACCTCTGCTTGAGAAAAAAGGGAATTTCAGTGACTATGTTTTCCCTGCAAGCGAAAATTTCTTGTGGAATGTTGATTTCTGGGGCCCGGTATATATTCCAAAAGCTGGCGATTCTGTTAAAGTAAACATTGAAAATCTTCCACTCTACGAACGTATAATAAATGTTTACGAAAAAAATGAATTGAAAATAAGTAACGATTCCGTTTTTATCAATCATAAATATTGTACAAGTTATAAATTTAAAATGAATTATTATTTTATGATGGGCGACAATAGGCATAACTCTACCGATTCTCGCTTTTGGGGATTTGTGCCGGAAGACCATATAGTGGGAAAAGCTGTAGCGGTAATTCTTTCTATTGACAAGACGAATAAAACAACTATACGAAGCGACCGTTGGTTTAAAAACATACCGTAATTTAATCAGGATTTGCTTCACATGTATGAAAAGGTGTGAAATAAAAACAAAAGAAAAAATGATCATTAATCCAAACTTTGCTCAAGGTATCCATTCTCCTTCAGGAAGAGGGGAGGGGAGGGGAGGAATGCTTCCATCGGCCTATTTAGCTCCGATTGCATATTTTCAGATGCTAATAGATTTTGAAACGATATGGATAGAACATTTTGAAAACTTTGAAAAGCAAACCTGTCGTAGTCGTTGCGAAATATACTCTCCTAATGGTATTCAGACATTAAGTATTCCACTTGTAAAACGAAATCACAAGCAAACAATGAAAGAGGTTAAAATTTCATATGACTATAACTGGCAGCACCTGCATTGGCGTTCATTAGAATCAGCTTACAGACGTTCTCCTTTTTTTGAATACTATGAAGATGATTTTAATCCATACTACCATCAAAAAAAATTTGAGTACCTCATTGATTTGAATGAGGAGATGCAGCAATTATTGATGAGTTTGCTCAAAATAAAAAAGAAATACATTTTTACACAGGAATACAAAGCAACACTAACAGAGACAGTAGATTTCAGAAGAGCCGACTTATTATCAAGTAAGGAAAGTAATACAACAGGCCGCCCTTATAATCAGGTTTTCGAAACACGATTCGGGTTTATCCCTAACCTAAGTGTTATTGATTTACTATTTAATCAGGGCCCACGTGCTCTCGATTATATATGATTCATATCAACAAGCACCCAAAGATTTTTAATTTGAATTATCAGATACATTTTGTTATTATCTTTGACGGCTTTTAGAAAAAGCAAATACCAAACATCGAAATCGAAAAAACAGTTATGGATATTGAATTTAATAAGAACGAAGATAAAATGAAGTTGCTCATTTCCTCAATGGAAAAGAAGCTGGAGAAAATTTATCTGGGAGGGGGAAAAGGAAGAATAGACAAAATGCATGAGCAGGGAAAATTAACCGCTCGCGAACGCATTGCATTTTTAACAGATAAAGGGACAGATACAATAGAAATAGGCGCATTTGCAGGAGACGGCATGTATCCTGACCATGGTGGTTGCCCTGCAGGAGGAACTATAGTAGTAATAGGCTATGTAAGCAAGGTGCAATGTATTATTGTGGCAAATGATGCTACAGTAAAAGCAGGTGCTTGGTTTCCGATAACGGGAAAAAAGAATTTACGTGCACAGGAAATTGCAATGGAAAATCGTTTGCCAATTATTTATTTGGTGGACAGTGCAGGAGTTTATTTACCATTGCAAGATGAAATATTTCCGGACAAAGAACACTTCGGCCGCATTTTCAGAAACAATGCAAGACTCAGCGGAATGGGCATTTTGCAAATTTCTGCTGTAATGGGAAGTTGTGTTGCCGGAGGCGCTTACCTTCCTATTATGAGTGATGAAGCCATGATAGTTGATAAAAGCGGAAGTATATTTTTAGCCGGTTCATATCTGGTTAAAGCTGCTATTGGCGAAACCATCGACAACGAAACATTGGGAGGAGCTACTACACATTGCGAAATATCGGGTGTTACCGATTATAAATGTAAAGACGATCAGGATTGTTTAACCCGTATTCGTAATATAATGAGTAAGGTAGGCAGTTTTGATAAAGCCGGTTTTAACCGTATCGAAGGTGTTAAACCCGCAAAAGACGAAAAAGATATTCTTGGAATCATTCCAGATGCAAGAGATAAGCAATATGATATGCACGAGGTTATTTACCGATTGGTAGATAATTCTGATTTTGAAGAATACAAAGAAGGATACGGACAAAGTATTATTTGCGGACTTGCACGTGTTGATGGATGGAGCATAGGAATAGTGGCCAATCAACGAAAGGTGGTGAAAAGCAAAAAAGGAGAAATGCAGTTTGGTGGTGTTATTTATAGCGACAGTGCCGATAAAGCAGCCCGCTTTATTATGAATTGTAATCAGAAAAAAATTCCTCTTTTGTTTCTGCAGGATGTAACCGGATTTATGGTGGGATCTCGTTCCGAACACGGAGGTATTATAAAGGACGGAGCGAAAATGGTAAATGCCATGAGTAATTCGGTAGTCCCTAAATTTACCGTGGTTATCGGTAATTCATACGGAGCCGGAAATTATGCCATGTGCGGAAAAGCCTACGACCCTCGATTAATAGTTGGATGGCCAACGGCTCAGATTGCAGTAATGGGAGGAGCTCAGGCGGCAAAAGTGTTGGTACAAATAGAAATTGCTTCCCTTAAAGCCAAAGGAGAAGAAATAACCCCGGAGAAAGAAGCGGAATTGTTTAATAAAATAAAAGACCGGTACGATAGCCAAACTTCACCTTATTATGCAGCATCGCGTTTGTGGGTAGATGCAATTATCAATCCTACCGACACCCGCAAATGGATTTCGATGGGTGTTGAAATGGCTAATAATTCGCCAATTACCAAACAATACAATGTGGGGATAATTCAGACATAAAATTTATAAAAATCATTCAAAAAATAACTTACATTTGCTACGAAAAATTTAAAAAATATGAGATTAAAATTAGTTACACCTCGTTTCGTTTTTGTTACTTCCGCTATATTATTAGCAGCAGCAAGTCGCTTGTTTCCGCATATTCCTAACTTTACACCAATAGCTGCAATGGCATTATTCGGTGGAGTTTACTTTTCGGACAAAAGATTGGCCTTTGTTATTCCTTTGCTGGCAATGGTTTTGAGTGATGTGGGTTTACAATTTTTAACCGGTGCGGGATACCACAGCACAATGGTTTATGTTTACATAGGTTTTGTATTAACTTCAATCACTGGTTTGATGGTACGTTCTAAAGTATCAATTCTTTCGGTTGCGGCAGCGTCTGTTATTTCCTCTGTGTTATTTTTTCTGTTAACCAATTTTGGTTACTGGGCATCCAATGGATTTCAGGCAGGTGCAGCGGGATTAGGTACTACTTATGTAATGGGTATTCCTTTTTTCGGACCAACTTTAGCCGGAGATTTATTTTTTAACGGAATTATGTTTGGTGCTTTTTACTTTGCTCAACGCAGAATTCCTTCATTGGTAAAAATTTAAAAAAGAGGATCACCATTTCCTTTTTTATGGAATATTTGTTTGTGTCCTTTGAAAACGACACATTTTAATGATAATTGAAACACCCCGAAATAAGGGGTGTTTTTATTTGTGAACGGTGTTAAAGACATGGTATATCTACCACTTATGAACCAATTGTTCAGAAACCCGAATTCAACTCCTCCTAAAATTCCAATATCGTTGGTAACATTCGTTTTTAATGGTGCAAATTTTACGCCTGAAGTAGATTCCTGTGATAAAGTATCGAATTTGGATGCTGCAAAAACAGAATATTGAAGTCCAATATTAAATTTCACTTTTTCACTTAATTTGTATTGATAGTATAGAGGGATGTCTACAAAATTGAAATAATACTTTTGAATTGGGTGACTTCTTTTTATAGTTTTAACAATATCCACAACTTCAATTCCTACATTCGATTTGTCTGAAAGTGTTAATGTAAAACAACCTCCTGCGCCAATTCCAATTCCTGATTCATAGTTTATTGTGTCTTTATAAATATCCGAACTAGTCATTGAACCAACAAAACCAAATGAACAATATTCTTTGGTGGAGTATACTGTTTGAGAAGAACTGATTTTCGAGAAAAAACAAAGCACTAATAATGATATTAGTGCTTTGAAATAGATTTTAATAAACATTAGAATGGATGTATGTCTAAATTATTGCTCTGTATTTTTAATGTACTCTACTTCTGTGATAGGCACTCCGTCTCTTGTCCAGTAAATAGGACCAAACTTTGTAGTTTTCTGAATATACAAATGGCCTTCATTTCCTTTTACAACTATTCGTTTAACAAGTGATGCATTTAATTCGGTTGCATACTCTTCTGTTAAACCTTCCGGATATTTCTGAGCTAAGTCGTTTTTATTTTCTTCTCTTTTTACCACTGGCGCACTCACCACAGTCTTGTTAGTTTTTCTTAGTAATTCATCAATTGCAGCCATTCTTTCTTTAGGATACTGCTCAGAAGATTTAATAAGTAAAGCGTCAGAATAGGCTCCTCTTGCTTTTTGATAATCTTTAGCATTGTATAATTTATCTGCAATAGCTAAAGCGGTATTGTATTTTGTGTCTCGTTCTTTTACTCGAGCCTGATCATCGATTATTCGCTGGATATCCGCTAAACGTGTTGTAGGATACATTTCAATTGGTCTGTAAGTTTGCGCTTCTTTATAAGAGGCAATAGCATTGGTATAATCCTTACTCATAAATGCATCATCAGCCTTAGTTATAGCAGCAGCATATTTTTCTTTCAGTTGTTTCTCTCTGTTCAAATCCGAAATCAATTTTTCCACTTTTACCAATTGCTCTTTCGGATATTTGTCATTTGGTTTTAGATTCGAAGCTTGTGTATAGGCTGTTTTGGCACCTTCATAATCTTTTGCACCAAAATTCATATCCCCATTAACAATGGCTTTTTTATAATCTTCTTCCAGTTGTCTTGCTTTTTGCTCCTTGTCCAAAATTGCATCTATTTCGGCTAACTTAGTTTTCGGATATTGTTCATCTGGTTTGTAACCAGCAGCAGCAGAATAGTCCGCTTTAGCATTTATATAATCTTTTGTAGATAATGCGGCATCTCCTCTTGCAATAGCAGATTTATACAACTCCCCATTTTTTCTATCCTTTAATTCTTTTGCTACCAAAGCATCTATTTCAGCTATTTTGTCTTTTGGATATTGTTCTGCCGGTTTCATAGCCAATGCCTGATTATAATACCCCTTTGCTTCCGGATAAGCCTTTGCACCAAAGGCATTATCTGCTTTTGCTATCATAGCATTGTATTTCTCTGTCAATTCTTTCTCGGCTTTTTCTTTAGCAGCAATGGCCAGCAGCAATCGTTCAATTTCAGCAATTCTGTTTTTTGGATATTGTTCTGTAGCTTTTATACCAAGCGCATTATTGTATTCCGCTTTTGCATTTTGATATTCCTGTGCTGTGAAGAAACCATCTGCTTTAGCAATAGCAGCTATGTATCTGTCGTTAATTTCCTTTTCCTGTTGTGCTTTTGCCATCAATGCTTCCACTTCGGCTAGTTTATCTTTAGGATATTGCTCATTCGGTTTTAAACCCAATGCATCAGTATACCCTGCTTTTGCAGTTGCATAATCTTTTACAGTCATTGCTTTGTCGGCTTTGGCAATAGCATTGTTGTAGTTATCCTGAAGTTGTTTATCCGACAACTGTTTTGCCAGAATTGCATCTATTTCGGATATCTTATCTTTCGGATATTGTTCGTTTGGTTTTAATCCCAAAGCTTCGCTATAACTTCCTTTTGCAGCACCATACGATTTCAGGGCAAGGGCAGCATCAGCCTTAGCAATCGCGGCAGTATATTTTTCATTACGATCTTTTTCTGCAGCCAAATCACCAAGTATTTTGTTAATCTCAGCTATCTTATCCTTAGGATAGGCCTCTACTGGCTTAAAGCCTAATGCATCGTTATAACTTGCCTTAGCAGTGGTATAATCTTTTGCTCCCATTGCTCCATCTGCTTTAGCAATTGCTGCGTTGTATTTTTCAGCTAATTCTTTTGCGCCCATTTCGGCAGCTATCAGCTTATCCACTTCAGCAAGTTTATCTTTCGGATATTTTTCATTTGGCTTTAAACCCAATGCTTCGTTATAACCGGCTTTTGCAGCAGTATAATCTTTAGAAGCCAAAGCAGCATCACCTCTGCCAATAGCGGCTTTATAATTTTCTTCCAGTTGTTTCGCGCTCATTTCAGCAGACAACAACTTATCTACTTCGGCCAGTTTATCTTTCGGATATTGCTCAGTTGGTTTTAAACCCAAAGCATCAGTGTATCCACTTTTAGCAGTTGCATAATCTTTTGCAGCAAGAGCTTTGTCTGCTTTAGCAATGGCATTGTTGTAGTTATCCTGAAGTTGTTTATCCGACAACTGTTTTGCCAGAATTGCATCTATTTCGGATATCTTATCTTTCGGATATTGTTCGTTTGGTTTTAATCCCAAAGCTTCGCTATAACTTCCTTTTGCAGCGGCATACGACTTAGCTCCCAAAGCTACATCAGCTTTAGCAATAGCAGCAGCGTACTTTTCGTTACGGTCTTTTTCGGCAGCCATGTCAGCCAGTATTTTATTAATCTCAGCCAACTTATCTTTAGGGTAAGCCTCTGCCGGTTTAAATCCTAACGCATCGTTATAGTTTCCTTTTGCTCCAGTGTAATCTTTAGCAGCCAAGGCAGCATCTGCTTTTGCAATAGCAGCATTGTATTTTTCGGTCAGCTCTTTCGCACCCATTTCGGCAGCTAGTAGCTTATCCACTTCGGCCAGCTTATCCTTCGGATATTTTTCATTTGGTTTCAAACCCAATGCTTCGGTATATCCTGCTTTTGCGGCTTTCAAATCTTTTGCAGCCAATGCAGCATCTGCTTTA
>CAIYIS010000059.1 GCA_903926385.1 uncultured Bacteroidota bacterium | reverse complement strand
TAACGAAGAGTTGTTCGGTATAATCTTTTTTTCCTTGCATGCTGCAAAGTTCCGAACTATTTGTTTTTTTTCCTTTCTTACTTTTCAAAAGTTCTTTACATTTGTGTGTTAGTTGTGCAACATGCACATAAGATTTATGAACTTAGCGGAGCGATATCATTAATGCAATAAAAAAATAAAAGAAAGATTAATAAATAAAAAAAAGGGGGGGGCGACCTGCCAGTATGAAGTTTCAAGCATTTAATAACGTTTGTCGCGGGGCGAAAGAGACGAGCTGCCACCACACATTCTCGCTCAAATGTGCTTTGGCACATTTGCCGTCCCCCATTTTTTTTATGAGTAAATCTTTCGAACGATATCGGATATTTTGAGAACGCGCGTCACGAACATTTACGCTAAAACAAAACGAATACATTGAAGAAACTTTTGACAATATTACTTTTACTGACCTACGGAATTTGTATCGGACAAACTAATCTTGTACCAAATTGGAGTTTTGAAATAATAGATAGTTGTAATTTTGGTTTAAATTGTTCAGGTGGACTTACCTCCGGCTTAGCACCTCCTTGGGATAGCCCAACTGGAACAAGTTCGGATTTATATAATTCCTGCTCAACTCATCCTTTTTGTAGAGTTCCATCTAATTATGATGGGTATCAAAATGCTCATACAGGTAATGGATATGTTGGTATAATTTGTTATGCTCAAAACACTAATTACAGGGAATATATTCAAACACCATTGGACAGTACATTAATAAGCCAACATAAATATTGTGTAAGTTTTTATGTCACTTTGGGCAGTTGGTTAGCACTTAGCACTAATAATATTGGAATGTATTTTTCGCCAACACATACTCATATTCAAACGAATTATGGTTTAACTTTCACTCCACAAATAAATCAGACAACGGTAGTAGGCGATACAACAAACTGGACGGAAATAACAGGAACCTACATTGCTAATGGTGGAGAACAATATATTATTATCGGTAATTTCTTTCCTGACTCCCTTACAGATACTATTGCATCACCAAGTCAGTATTGGGGATAGGCATATTATTACATTGATGATGTAAGCATAGTTGACTGTACAACAGAAGGAGTAAAGGAAGAAACAAATAATGAAATAATAAATGTTTATCCAAATCCTACTATTGGAAAACTGAACGTTCAAGTAAACAATTACAAACAGTCAGAAATTATTCTTTACGACCTTTCTTCAAGAAAACTATTACAACAAACATTTACAAACACAACAACCATAAACACCGAACAACTTGCAAAAGGAATGTATCTTTACGAAGTACGAAACAGAAGCGGAATTATTAAGACAGGAAAAGTAATTAAACAATAACCCTTGAAACACGCGACACGATACAAAGCACAGCAGGTAACATAAGATTTTTCGCCTTTGCAGGTGTTCTTTCATCTGTAAACTAAAGAAGGGAATAATTAGTTATTAAACATCATCATTTTGTTGAAGAAAACAATAACAAAGGCTAAAAATCTGCAAATCTATAATTCTAAAATTCTCTTTGCGCCTTTGTGTCTTTGTGGCAAATAATCCTTTTATCATTCTAAAATTCTACAAATCTAAAATTCTAAAATTCTCTTTGTGCCTTTGTGGCAAATAATCCTTTTATCATTCTAAAATTCTACAAATCTAAAATTCTAAAATTCTCTCCCCTCTTATCATTCTACAATTCTAAAAATCTAAAATCCCCCCCTCCCGGGTCTGATTTTTAATTAAAATAAATACTACATTTGATGCTTGAAAATCACTAATACCCCTTAATAATATGAATACAAAAAAAACAATTCTACTTACAGCAATTTCAATGTTGCTTTCTCTGATTACACTAGCCCAGGTTGATGAAATATGGGGCGTAACAAAAACCGGTGGCGACACACTGGGGACTATTTATAAAATTAATACAGATGGTTCCGGCTTTGGAATTATGCACCAGTTTGAGTATTTGTCGGGAAACAGATATAATGCTAATATGATTGATTATGGCGGATTAACATTGGCAGGAGGAAAAATGTATGGATTAACTTCCATCGGAGGTAATCATGGTTTCGGCACTTTGTTTTCGTACGATACCATAACACATGTACAAACCAAAATTATTGATTTTGATAACAACGAATATGCACCGGGCAAATACCCTTCAGGTAATCTCCTGCTTGCTTCTAACGGACTGCTTTATGGAGTAGCAACAGGCGGAGGCTATTACGGATTGGGTGTGCTTTTTTCATTCGACCCTGTTACAAATGCGTATACAAAACTATTTGATTTTGCAGGTGCAGGAGGAGGAACAGGACCTCAAGGTGGTTTATGTGTGGGCCCTGCCGGAAGGTTATATGGTGTTTGCGGATTGGGTGGTATTAATAATAAAGGAACCATTTTTTATTGGGATTATAATACCTTAACCTTTCAGCGAATTTTTAATTTTAATGATACCACCAGTGGTTCGTCACCTATTGGTCCCTTGGTGATGGCGCCAAACGGTATGTTATATGGCAACACAGAAGGCTTCAATCAGTTTGACCAACATGGCGGATATTTTATGTTTAATGTTGGAACGGGCACGTTAACCACTATTCATGATTTCGATTTGGATGCTCCAGGCTTTGCTGATGGTATCAGCCCTCAAACAGGCCTTACGCTTGCTTCGGACGGTATGCTTTATGGAACCACCGGTCATTCGATTATCAGAATTAATCCTACCGGAAATGTGTACACTAAAATTTATGATTATACAACTAATGTCACCGGGCAGGGGAAATTTGAAGAAGGTGCAAATGGCTTGTTATACGCAGTAGGACCAGGTTTATCGGCAGGAATTATTTATGAATTTAATTATACTACTACTACATTAACAGAATTGTATAATCTGGTTGCTGCCACCGGGCAAGATGATACAGGAAAGCTTTTGAAGACAAGCAATGGCAAGTTTTGGGGACTCACCCGAAGAGGAGGCGCAAATAACAATGGTGCTATTTTCTCTTTTTCATTGCCGGGTACTTATACTGATTTGTATGATTTTCAAAACTGGAGCGAAGGCAAAGAACCTTTGGCAGGAATTATAAAAGCAACGAATGGTAATGTATACGGAACTACCAGCAAAGGCGGGCAATTCGGGCGTGGAACGATTTTTAAATATAATACCTGCACAGATGTACTCACCAATGTTGCGGAATTTACCTCTACCGCTCCCAGCCCCAGAACTCCATGTGTACAGCTTACTGAAGCTCCAAACGGAAAAATATTCGGAGTGAGTTCGGGCGGAGGTACCAGCAATTACGGCACCGTATTTTCGTATGATACAACCACCAATGTGGTAAGCAATATCAATAGCTGGACTTCAACCACCTCTCTTTTTACAAAATTAGTCAACCATTCAAACGGGCTGATGTATGCTACTTATGGCAGTGGGTTTGCAGCCGGTGATAGGCTTTATTCAGTTAATCCTACGACAGGAGTTTATACCAATGTTTATTTATTCCCTACCTCATCAAACGGGTATTATGCTTCCACACCCATACTCGCAGCTCCTAATGGGAAATTATATGGAGCCACTGCATTGGGAGGAGCAAATGCGAAAGGAACTATTTATTCTTTTGACCCATCTACTTCCACCTTTGCAAAACTATTCGACCTTACTACAGCATCAGGCTACAGCCTAAATGAGATGGTAAGAATGTCGAATGGTATATTTTACGGCACTTCACAACAGGGAGGCTATTATGGATATGGAACTATTTTTTCGTTCAATCCTACAGGAAATGTATTTACGGTGCTGTATAATTTCGGAACAGTAAACGGCAGCTTTCCGAAGGGACCCATGTATCTTGATGCAACAGGTAAATTTATCGGTACAACCTCGGGCGGAGGAATATATAGCATTGGTGTTTTATTTTCATTCGACCCTGCTACCAATGCGTATCATAAGATGAAAGATTTTAATACAGTGGATGGAGAAACTCCTCTTGGTGAGTTTGTGGCGGTTAATGCTGGTATCAGAGTTAATTCTTCTGCTGGCATTTCCTGTCCGGGTTCTGCTGTAACATTAACGGCAACAGGTGCTGTGAGCTATGTATGGCAACCCGGTGGACTAACCGGTCCTTCTGTTGTAGTCAATCCTGATTCCACTACTACCTATACATGTACCGGAACAACTGCTATGGGATGCACTAAAAAAGAAACCATAACTGTTGAAATAGTAACAGCAAGTGCCGGACCTGACCAATTTGTTTGTGGTGGCAATACTGCAGCACAATTAAATGCTAGTCCTCTCGGACTTATTAACAGACCTTATGATTTTACATGGGCAAATAATTATGGCGATGCAAGTACAGATGAAGGATTTGCAGTAGCTACTGACCAGGCAGGAAATGTATATACTACAGGGTATTTTCAGGGAAATGTATATTTTGGTTCTTATGTAGTAACCAGCAACGGAGCTAACGCAGATATTTATTTGATAAAAACGAATCCTGCCGGAGTTGTTCAATGGGCAGTAAGAGGAGGTGGCACAGGAAGTGATGCACCCAGAGATATAATAGTTGATTCTAACGGAGACATATATTTAACCGGCTCCATTCAAGGCGTAAGTACGTTCGGGAATCTGAGCTACACTTCAGACAATGCCGGTCAGGCGTTTATTGCAAAATTTAATAATGCAGGAGTAGGTCAATGGATTAGGCTTGTGGGAGGCTCCAGTACTGATATTGGACAGGGCATTGAAGCGGATAAATTTACCGGTGATGTTTACATGACAGGGCAGTACCGAAACACAGGAGTTTTTGGCTCAACAAACATTACAGCTTCGGTTGGTACTGATTATTTCCTTGTGAAATATAATTCTACAGGCGTTTTTCAATGGGTGAGGACTTTTACAAACAGCAATTGGAATGACATGGGAAATGGCGTTTCAGTTGATAATTCGGGTAACATATATGTGACCGGTTATGGGGCTGGAAATAACTTGCACTTTGGTACGTTTACAGTGAACTGCAATGTATTGAATGCTTTTGTTGTGAAATACAATGCTGCAGGAACAGAGCAATGGGTAAGAACAGAAGGTGGTGCAGGGCAGGTGCAAGGGTCTGATATCATTAATGACCTTAATGGCGATGCTTATGTTACCGGATATTACAATGGTACTTCTACCTTTGAATCAAACACATTAACTCAAGTTGGCGGTGATGATTTATTCTATGCAAAATATTCCAAAAACGGAAGTTTGCTATGGGTTAAGACTGCCGGAAGTGCTGGTGCTGATTGGGGAATGAGACTTGCCATGAGTCCCCTTGGAAATACAATATTATTGACTACACTCGTTGCAACCAATTGCAATTTCGGACCTGGTTATGTCATTTCAAATCCGTTTGCAAGTCAGACCACTGCTTTGCTTACCTCAGATACCCTCGGGAATTTTACATGGTCAACGAGTGATTTCAGTGTGTTGGTGTTAACTTACGAAGCTGTTTTTGACCCAACCGGGAGAGCAATATATGGAGCAGGTTATTTCGACAATTCAACTAATGTAGGTCCGTTTAATCTAACACCCGGTGGTGGTTCAGGCTCTGATGCATTGTTGTATAAAATGGGATTGCCTTCGCAATTAAGCTATAGCTGGGCTCCTACCACAAACCTTAATTTTTCAACCATTCCAAATCCTATTGCCAGTCCTCCGGTAACCACAGTTTATACCGTTTCCATTTCCACCGGTGCCTGCAGTGTAAGTGATGCAATGACCGTTTATGTCAATGCCGGAGTTAATGCCGGACCCGATGTATCTATTTGCAATGGCTCCCAAACTACATTAAATGCTATTGGAGGAGGTTCTTCTTATTCATGGTCACCGGCAACAGGCTTAAGTGCCACCAATATTCAGAATCCTGTTGCCTCACCTTCTGTTACCACTACTTATACAGTAACAATTTCGGGAAGTTGCACTGGCACTGATGCCGTAACAGTAACAGTTAATCCTGCTGTTGCAATGCCGGGATTAATTTCAGGAAACACATCCATTTGCGCAGGAAGTACTACTACTTATTCCGTTACTGCAGTTGCAGGTGCCACTTCTTATACATGGACATTACCGGGAGGTTGGTCAGGAACATCAACTACCAACACGATTACAACCACAGCAGGTGCTGCTTCCGGAAACATAACCGTCACTGCCAACAATGCATGTGGTTCTTCTGCTGCGCAAACATTGGCAATAACAGTAAATCCTCTATTAACTTTGCCGGGTGCAATCACAGGAACAACAACCATTTGTTCGGGAACATCAAATACCTATAGTATAAATGCTGTTGCCGGTGCAACTTCTTATACATGGTCATTACCCGGGGGCTGGTCAGGATCATCAACTACAAACACCATTACAACCACAGCAAGTGTAACCTCTGGAAATATTACGGTTACTGCAAATAACGCATGCGGGGCATCAGCAGCCCAAACAATGTCTGTTACTGTCAATCCTTTCCCAACAATAGCAGGAGGCATTTCGGGCAGTACTGCAATTTGCACTGGCAGCACAACTACTTATTCCATATCAGCCGTAACAGGTGCCATTTCCTATACTTGGTCCTTACCGTCAGGATGGACAGGAACATCAACTTCAAACAGTATCACAGCTAACGATAATGGAACATCAGGAACTATTTCTGTGACTGCAAGTAATGGTTGCGGCACAAGCACTGCAGCAAGTTTACTTGTTACTGTTGATATTATTCCCGGCACACCTGGTGCAATTAGCGGACCCATCACCATTTGCTCTGGCACCGCCAATTCCTATTCTGTGGCAGCAGTTACAGGAGCTACTTCTTACACGTGGAGTTTGCCTGCTGCATGGACAGGAGTATCAGTAACCAACAGCATTAACACAACGGCAGGTACCACATCCGGAAATATTTCCGTGACTGCAAACAGTTCATGCGGTTCTTCATCAACACAAACAGCTGCTATAACGGTAAACACAACCCCAACGGTAAGTTATTTGCAATCTCCTGCTACGGTTTGCATTAATTGGGCTCCGTTTACATTAAGCCCGGGAAGCCCTGCAGGGGGTACTTATCTGGGTGCTGGTGTAACAGGAAACTCTTATAATCCTTCATTAGCTGGAGCCGGAAATCAAAACATTCTTTATTCGTATACTGACGCTAACAATTGTTCTGCATCATCATCTCAGTTTATTTATGTTGACGCGTGCACCGGTATTTCACCAACCGAGACAAATGAAATAATAATTTATCCGAATCCTGTAATAGCAGAATTGACAATAGATAATGGAAAATTAATTATGGGCGAGGTTATGTTTTTTGATGTAAACGGAAAGATGGTATTTCAGTCGGAAATAAGCAAACGACAAACAACAATTGATGTAAGCAAATTTACAAACGGAATCTACTTCGTGAGATTGTTAGATAAAGATTCGAACGAAATTCATTCTCAAACTATCATTAAGCAGTAAAAGAAGTGTGAAGTATGATGTCGAAAGACTGACGACTGAAAATAAAAAATCCTGCTCCTCAAGGGGTGGGATTTTTTTGTAGGAGAAACGGGGGATAGAATTAAATATTTTTTATTTTTGCGGTGGTAAGCTTTATGCGAATTGCCACCATTTTGATGTTAGTGGAGTCCTGTTAGCTCTCAGGGCTCCTCTTTTTTGCACTTGTTGGAGCTTGTTAAAAACAGATAATGCTTGCCAATGCAGGTAAAAACATCGACAACAGCCAAAGAATAAAATAATGAACGTTCAAGAATATATAAAAGAATACATAGCGTCATTGCCTGAACCAAAACGTTCGGACATGGAAACTCTGCACAAGCTAATATTACTGGAATTACCAAACACCAGATTATGGTATATGGATGGCAAAAACGAAGAAGGAAAAACCGTGAGTAATCCTAACATAGGATATGGGTATCAGCACATGAAGCACGCAGACGGTACCCTCAAAGTGTTTTATCAAATTGGCATCAGTGCAAACACCACAGGAATTTCTGTTTATATTATGGGTATTGCAGACAAACAGTATTTACCCGAAACATACGGAAAAGGAATCGGCAAGGCAAAGGTTACGGGATATTGCATTAAGTTCAAAACATTAAAAGAAATTAATATAGACCTGCTTTTAACTGCCATAAAAGATGGTGTAAAGCAGACAACAAAATAACAGGACTCATTTACCCCTGGCAAAGAGCTACGCAAATAGACCAACCATCATTTAGGCATAATCGAGTTTCGCTTATGCCGTTAATTAAGCGAGGAGCTTTCAATGAAAATAAAAAACGAGAGAATAATAGTATTTGAAATTGGTGCATAAAAAAAGAGGTTACTCTATAGAGACAACCTCTTTTTTATTTCTGTGCGGATGAAGGGACTCGAACCCCCACGCCTCTCGGCACCAGATCCTAAGTCTGGCGCGGCTGCCAATTACGCCACATCCGCATTTTCTTTTTTTGAGAGCGCAAATATATATATTTTTAACATGCAAACGCATTCTTTCTTTTTTATTCCTTTTTTAAAACAAATTTCTGCATAAATTCTGATGCCTTGTTGGGTAAGTGCAAAAGGAGGGAGTACAGGGCAGATAAAATCCAAAACTTCGTTTTTTCTCCGAAAAATAAATGTAGCTTTGTGGCACATATTCAATTAAAGTTTATGCTTATGAAATTAAATCTGCTCTTCGCTATCGTTTTTTTATGTGTAGCAAACATTTCTTTTTCTCAGGACACCATTGTTAAACGAAACAACACAATAGTACTGGCAAAGATATTGGAAATAACAACATCAGAAGTAAAGTACAAACGCCAGGATATGCTTGATGGACCTGTATACACCGAGTTGAAAAACGACATAACTATGGTGAAATATGCGAACGGATTAAAAGAAGAATTTGCGTTTCAACCGGTACCCAAGACCGAAACAGGCGGATATGTAATTCAACCGTATAGCGATAATAAAATAACTCAACGCGGCCATTCTATATACTATATGAACAGGCGCATCGGTAATCGCGAATTACTTAGCTTGCTGCATAATTCTCCAAATAAAGATGTATTTAATTTGCAATTAAAATCAGAACATTACAAACATTTGAGCAATCTTGGTTTTATAGCTATTCCTTTGGGGGCTGTGGCTATAGGGACAGCATTTGTGGGGTTGTTAATGATGGATGATGATTTTTTAAAGGTAGCTGGAGGAAGTGCTTTGGTGGCTATTCCGTTCGTTGTTTCCAATGGGGTAAATGTGCATAAATCGGCTAGATACAGACAGGATGCGATTAATGCGTTTAATAAATAGAATTCTATGAAAAAATTAGCTATTTTACTAGTTATCTTTTTTATTTGCGGAGCAAAACTCAATGCTCAGGATACCATCATTAAATACAATAACGAACATATTTTAGCCAAAGTAAAAGAAATTACTGTAAACGAAATTAAATATACACGAGCTGATTTTACTGATGGTCCGGTGTATGTTGTCAACAAAACTGACGTGAATTATATACTGTTTGCATCGGGAGTGAAAGAACATTTTGATAGTAAACCCGAAGTTCCTGTTATTTCCAACGTAAAAAGCATTGTTGTAAACGGTGATGTGTATGTTCGAAAAGAAAAGGTTGCTCAAATTGGAGCGGCTCACTGGACATATAGCGGCAAAATAATTACTGAAAAAGAGTTGGTGAATGTGATGAAGGCTACCAACGAGCCTGAAATAAATACATTGTTGTTAAAAGCCGCAGCGAAAAAGAAACAACAATACTTAGGTTTTGGAATTTTTCCGATGGCAATTGCTTCGATTGCGTTTGGAGTGGCTGCCTCGGAGCAGACAAAAAACAATGCCGCTAATTTTGCCTATGTCACAGGCTCTTTTCTATGCGGAGCAGCAGGGGTAGGTTGTCTTGTTTATGATATTACTGTGTCTGGTCAACGAAGGGGCTATGTAAATAGAGCACTCAGAATATACAATCAGAAATATTAGTGTTATAGGGGCATAAGCTTCGTTCCTGTTCTCATGCGGAAGCTCATTTTATTTCTGCTTCTGCTTCCCTTTTTTCGGTAAATCTTTTCCTTATCTTTGCCCGCATAGATTTTAAAAACAACCAATGTCAGATAAAGAAGAAACCCAATTAGGAAAAGCAAATGTATCAGAATACATTAAAATAGTACTGAATGATTATCGCATAGCCTGCGAAAGTCGCGAGGCAAGCATATTAGGCCGCAGAGAAGTGTTAACCGGAAAAGCCAAGTTCGGTATTTTTGGCGATGGTAAAGAAATTCCCCAGTTGGCCATGGCCAAAGTGTTTCAAAACGGAGATTTCAGGTCGGGGTATTATCGCGATCAAACGTTTATGTTTGCCATAGGTGCTCTCACTCTACAGGAATGGTTTGCCGGACTGTATGGTCATACCGATGCTCAGGCAGAGCCCATGAGTGCAGGCCGTCAGATGGGAGGCCACTTTTCTACCCGTAGTTTAAACGCGGATGGTACCTGGAAAAATTTAACACAACAAAAAAATTCCTCGTCCGATATTTCTCCTACCGGCGCTCAGATGCCTCGCCTTATTGGTTTGGCAATGGCTTCGAAATACTATAAGAATAATCCGGAACTTCAAACTGAAAAGTTTAATAAGTTTTCGAACAAAGGAAATGAAATAGCATTTGGAACCATTGGCGATGCCAGTACTTCAGAAGGATTGTTTTGGGAGTCGATTAATGCGGCCGGAGTAATGCAAATTCCGATGCTTGTCTCAGTGTGGGATGATGGTCACGGTATTTCTGTTCCAAAAAAATATCAAACTACCAAAGAGAGTATCTCTGCAATTTTAAAAGGCTTTCAGCGCGAAGAAGGCGGAAATGGTTACGAAATGTACAAAACTAAAGGATGGGATTATGTAGATTTATGCGAAACCTACGTTAAGGCTTCTAAAGTTTGCCGCGAACAACATGTTCCTGTTTTGGTTCATGTGGAAGAAGTAACACAACCTCAGGGGCACAGTACATCGGGCTCTCACGAACGTTACAAGTCTAAAGAGCGCTTGCAGTTTGAAATTGATTTTGACGGAATAAAAATGATGCGTGAGTGGATTTTGAAAAACAAAATTGCCACGGAAGAAAGTTTGAAAGAAATAGAAGAGAATGCAAAAAAAGCAGTGAATCAGGCCAAGGCAGCAGCTTGGAATGCCTACCTTACTCCGATAAAAAACGAATTGAAGGAAGTGTCAATACTGATGGATGAAATTTCATCGCAATCGGCCAATGCCGCTTTCATCGCAAAAATAAAAAATGATTTAATCGCCATTGCAGAACCTATTCGTAAGGATGTTGTTTCTGCTGCCAAAGCAGTGTTGCGATTAACACGTAATGAAAACATAGCAGCAAAAGCAAAACTTTCTGCATGGATTGATCAATCGCGTATTGCCAATCACGACAGATATAGTTCGAATTTGCATAGCGAATCTGACTTTGCTGCATTGAAGGTAACACCTGTAAAACCTTTGTTTGAAGGGGAAGAAAAATGGGTGGACGGAAGAGAATTGTTGCGCGAAAATTTTGATAGCCTTTTGGGCAAATATCCAGAAGTAATTGTGTTTGGAGAAGATTCCGGGAAAATTGGTGGTGTTAATCAAGGGTTGGTTCGTTTGCAGTCTAAGTATGGTGAGGTAAGAGTATTCGATACCGGAATTCGAGAAGCCACCATCATGGGTCAGGCAATAGGCTTAGCTTTGCGCGGTATGCGCCCGATAGCCGAAATTCAATACCTCGATTATCTTTTGTATGCTTTGCAAATTATGAGTGATGATTTGGCTACATTGCAATACAGAACCAAGGGAGCGCAAAAGGCTCCGGTTATTGTCCGTACGCGAGGACATCGTTTGGAAGGTATCTGGCACAGTGGTTCTCCGCTCGGGCTAATTATTAATGCACTTCGAGGCATTCACGTTTGTGTGCCTCGTAATTTGCTTCAGGCTTCCGGATTTTATAATACCTTGCTGGCAGCTGACGAACCCGCTATAATTATTGAGCCTCTCAACGGATACCGTTTGAAAGAGCAAATGCCTTCTAATATTGGCGAATTCAGGATACCATTGGGAGTTACAGAAACTATTCATGCAGGCACAGATGTTACCTTGGTTACTTATGGTTCATGTTGTCGAATTGCCTTGGAGGCGGTTAAATTGCTTGCAGAAACTGGAATTTCTGTTGAGGTGATAGATGTTCAGACTTTACTTCCATTCGACTTAAACCATGCTATTGCAGAATCTGTTCAACGTACCAATCGTTTGGTAGTGTTAGACGAAGATGTACCGGGAGGTGCAAGTGCATATATACTACAGAAAGCATTGGTGGAGCAAAGAGCTTTTAATTACCTCGATTCAGAACCTGTAACCATTACCGCAAAAGCTCATCGCCCGGCTTATGGAAGTGATGGTGATTATTTCTCAAAACCTAGTGCTGATGATGTGTTCGATTCGGTTTATCAATTAATGCAGGAGTGTTTTCCGGCTAAGTATCCTGATATTTATTAGCATATTTTAATGAAAAAACCGACTACAGAAACTTCCTCCAGATACAAATCGCTCGAAAAGATGAGTGTTTTGCAGCTGCTACAAAATATAAACAAGGAAGACAGTATGGTGCCGAAGGCCATTGAGAAAGCGTTTCCTCAAATTAAAAAACTTATTGATGCCTTAGTTGTAAAGATGAAGGATGGTGGCAGGTTGTTTTATATTGGAGCTGGAACAAGCGGAAGACTTGGAATAGTGGATGCCAGTGAATGTCCGCCAACTTATGGTGTTCCGCAAGGAATGGTGATTGGCTTAATTGCAGGAGGCGACAGAGCCATCAGAAAGGCTGTGGAATTTGCCGAAGACGATACCAAACAAGGCTGGAAAGATTTATGTGAATATAAGATTAACTCGAAAGATTTTGTTATCGGCATTGCAGCATCCGGTTCTACACCTTATGTTGTGGGTGCTTTAGCGCAGTGCAATGACAATAGTATTGCCACAGGTTGTATTGTTTGTAATAAAGGAAGCAATGTTGCTAAAGTGGCAAAATATAAAATTGAAGTGGTGGTAGGTCCTGAATTTGTAACGGGTAGTACGCGTATGAAATCGGGAACGGCACAGAAACTTGTGTTGAATATGATTTCTACTTCTGTGATGATTAAGCTGGGTAAGGTGAAGGGGAATAAGATGGTGGATATGCAGCTTAGCAATAATAAACTTGTGGATAGAGGTTCTAAAATGATTGCAGAAGAATTGAGTGTTTCTTACAAAAAAGCAAATGCTCTTTTGCTAAAATACGGAAGTGTACGTAAAGCAGTCGATTCGGTTTTAAAGTAAATTCACCTTCAAGAATTGATTTTGGGAAACATGTTATACAAAGGGCGAAATAAACATACTTCCGAAGAACTCGAAGATATTATTGAGGAGCTTCGGGAAACTATTTTTGATTCAGAATTAAGACTCAAAGAAAAAAATAAAGTGCACCAGGAATTAATCGAACTGGCAAGAGATATTCATAATTCCTGCATCGATCTTGAAAAAAATCCAACTGAAATAGAATGTCTGAAAGTAGTTAAAAATATTAAAAAGTATCTCGAAGGTTTTGCTCATGATAATAAATTGGAGTTGTAGTATGGTGTTTAATTTTCTATCACTTCCTTTCTAGAAAAGTAATAATAAATATTTCACAAAATGCAGGACATCGAACCTTTTTATAACTGGAGACATTTCTATGTTGCTTCAGAAGACGAGCGTTCCCCCTTTTGGGAAAGAGAATACAGCGAGTTTGAATACACCAACACCATTTACAATTATTTTATCCACCCTCAATGGGACGATATTAATTCTCCTACTCTTTATATAAAAATTCTTTTTGTTGATTACGACCAAGGGGTTGCCATCATTGAAATGTTTGGTGAATGGAACGACTGCTTAAACAATGATATTATGACTTTGAAGCGTGATATTTTAGAACTGATCATGCAATATAGGGTCAACAAGTTTATTCTTATTGGTGAGAATGTACTCAATTTCCATGCTTCTGACGATTGTTATTACGAAGAGTGGTTTGATGAAATAGAAGATGGCTGGATAGCGTTTCTTAATTTCCGCAAACATGTGCTTGATGAATTTCAAAAGGCCAACATTGATTATTATATTGTTTCAGGAGGACATTTGAATGACCTGGCTTGGCGCACTTCCACTCCGCAGCAACTTTTCGAAAAAGTAGAATATTTTGTCCAAAAAAGAATCGGAACATGATAAACAAAGTTTTGTCGTTTATTATTTGTTTCTCTTTCTCTATTTCTTGCTTTTCTCAAATCGATACTTTGGAATTTCAGAAAGGGTATCCATCTAAAAAGTATGATGCGCTCTCTCAGTTGAAGAACTACCCATCGCCTAGATATGTTCCGGATAATCATTTTCTGAGATTGTATAACTGGATGAGTCCCTATTATGCAGGTGGAGCAGGACAAGAGGGAATCACTGTATCGGATGCAATAAAAACAGGAACAGATATTCAGGAAGAATTAGCCCTGAATTGGAATTATTACCTGGTTATTTCCAATCCTCGATTTGCTCCCGGAGAATATATATTGAATGATGTAAATTCTCCTTATTCCTCGTTTATTAAACTTGCCAATAAGCATCCTGAAATTCCATTAAGTGTTACCATATTCTGGACTCAGATAACTCCTAAGGCTTTTGGTGGTGCTCATTACGAGCCCAATATTATGAGGTCTGATTATCCCGAATCGTTTTATCTCAAAGATGCCAGAATTAATAAAACCAAGAGGGTGCTTAGTTATGTGGCTCCTGATTCAGTTTTTATACAGGACGGACAGGTACAGAAAAGACAACTTGAAAACTTAATTAAGCATTTGACTCGTTCGATAAACATTATCAATGAAAATGGAGAAGAACCTCCAAAGGCTTATAAAAAGTCCATTTTGGAAAATGATGATTTATTGATTGCGGATAAGAATAAATTGCATCTGGAGTCGTGGGAGGTGTACATCGCAAAAAAGAAAAGAGGAATACGGCATTTGTATTCTTCGCAGTTCATGGAGGGAATACCGCAATTAAAAAATACATGGTTCACCGTTTATCAGGTGGAAGGTGGACCGATAGACCGTTACGAATGGAATACGTCCAAATCGACATGTTCAAGAATAAATGGAAATTATTATTCAACTCCTGATTTTTATCCCAAAACACCGGATAACTGGAAAACCAGAAAAGGTGCCTGGCATGGATGGAAATGGATTAATGACGGACGAAAAGTAGAGATTGCAGCAGGGGATAAATTTTTCTCACCTTATGTAGCTGCCGGATGGTCGTTTAATCCGGAAGACGATATGCGTCCGGCACAGTGGCTTGGTCTTTTAAAATGCCTTTCTGTAGTAGGGGCAGAATTTTATTACACAAGTTATTTTAATTTGAAGCAGCCTTATACTAAACCGGAAAATTATATTTGGCAGGCCGCTATGCCGGCCTATACCCAAGCGCTAACAACGCATTATGCCGATATTTTTAGAAATGGAAATGTGTTGTATGACGGGAATTCCAAACCTGTTATTACATATCCTGTAAGTGATGATGATGTGATTGTGACTGTTCGAAAGCATGAACAGAAAAAGCAATATATTATTGCTGCTACCGTTCAACCAAATTCAAATACGGAAAGGTTTCCTCTTGATAAAAATATCGAAATTAAAATTGATGACGAATGGATTCTTATAAATGCACGCAGACAAGGAAGTGTTTATTTTTTTGATAAATCTCAAACACCTTATGTATTTTATCAGTTGGATAAGTGGCATCAATACGAACATCCTTCGCGATGGAGAAAAGAACTGATATATGAGGCAGAAAATTTTGATACTTGTTCTTCTTCAGTGAATTTTCAGACAGATTACAAAACCATTTATGATAAAAGCGATTTTACCTCTGCACCTACTTTTGTGGCACTGCACAGTAAACAGTGGATCGGATTCTCAGTGTATTCTCGAGATATCTCTCACCTTGGTTCTAAAGTCTACATTATGATTAATTCGAATGGTAGAAAAGATGTGCAAGGCGAGGTGATTATAAATGATTGGAAAAAGGAGTTTAGTTTGATTAATAAACTTTCTGAAAACAATACTATGGGGGAATCGGAGTGGATTAAATTAGAAATTCCTCGTGAAGTGTTAATGAAAGATATTGTATCTCTCGTAAAAATTCTTTCAGACAACGATTCATTAATAATTGATAGAATAATTATTTCGGATACCACAAATACCGATTTAAAGGGGTACTAAACTTATCAAATGTAATTACCCGAATACAATACATACAATTGTGTTTTTTGCATTTATATCATTTCGTCTCTCATAAAACGAAATAATTACTAATTGAATAAATTTCATATTTGACTATATTTGCACTCTTCAATAATAGAAAATGAAAATAGGAAGGGTACATAGTTGGAAAAAAGTGCTTGCACAGTTATTGTTGCTGGCACTACCTACTGTTATTTTATTTTTTTATTTGTTATGGAATTTGAATCGGTTCTATACCATTCTCGAAAATGAATGGCTAAAGCAAGGTTGCTATTTCATGGTTGGGATAGTTATTGCGACTGTGTTTTATGCATGGCGTTTTCGGTTCATCACCACAGTGGCGTTGCTGGTTCTGATCTATTTCGGTATCTATCATTATGTGGGCAGCATCACCGTTGGCGAGTTTGATGCCTTTTATCTTTCTGTTCAGTTTATTGTTTTTATATTTCTCTTCTCTGCAGGTTGGTTAGCCGGCTTTGGTTTTAGCCGAAGTAAGTACTTTACCATTTTTTGGAGTGTATTGTTGCTCACAGTGCAGATTGTAGTGGTTAGTAAAACCTCAGACATTAAAGTAAACGCTTTGATTTCAGCATTCGCTCCGGTTCTGGCATATTCATTTTACATTATTTATACAGCCGAACTCATTCGTAATATGAATGAGGACGAAACTCGTTTTTCCTGTTTTATCATCAAGCGAATCACAGGGTTTTTGCTTGTAATGCTGGTGATGTTTCTGGTTATTTTTAACTTTTTTAAAAGTGACTTTAAAGCAATAGAAAAAGAGTGGGGTAATGCACAAGCTAATTACGACAAAGGAAATGATAAGAAAGAAAACATGAATCAAACCGATGCTCACGGCAATATGTCGAATAAAGATCAGACTAAATTGTCGGGTTCGTTGAGCAAAGACAAGCAACTGGTGTTCGTAGCTAAGCTTGATAACTATTTTGATGATGGCAAAACTCCCAATCCTCTTTATTTCACTTCTTGTTATTATACCAAGTTCGACACTCTCACTCAAACTTTCGAACGCGACAGTTTGATGCCCTACAACGATTTGTTTGAGCCTGATGTTTCACGCATCCCTCTTTATTTTGCCAAGTCTGATTCTGTGGTGATTAAAAATACATTCGCGACTAAGAATAGAAAAGTAGTTATTGCTGATGTGTACAAAGTGATATTACCACCAAGTAAATATATGGCACCTAGTACAGGTTTCTTTTGTCAGCCTATGAGTGTGCCTAGGGAATATAAAGAGCAGTACAAAAGTTCGTATCGTGCCAAAATGTGGGTAAGCGAACTCAACAGCGCTTACTTTGTATATAACCCAGCCGGAAATGTACAACTCGAAAAGTTTCAGGAGTTGCGGTTTCAGAAATTGCGTGAAGTAAAAAAAATAGCAGGGCCTGATAAAAAGTTCATGGACTATTATACTTTTATGCCTCGTAATGCAGAGTATAAAAAAATTACAGAACTTGCCCGAAAGGTTACCGCAAACTCTCCTTTGCCAATTGATAAAATGATTGCCATTCGAGATTATTTCTTAAGCAAAGACGAGTATAAGCAGCCTCTGTTTAAATATTCCGATAACCCGGGAATACCCGGTTTGCCAAGTGCCAACAAGCTTACTTATTTTTTATTCGAAAATAGAAAAGGTTATTGTGCTTATTTTGCAGGTGCTACTTTGTTTATGCTTCGTTCTCTGGGTATCCCAAGCCGTGTGGTGGCGGGATACTTAACAGTTGACCGGAGCAGTAAAAATCCTGGGTGGTATTGGTTTTATGCTAATCAGGCGCATGCATGGGTGCAAGTATATTTTCAGGATTATGGATGGATAGATTTTGATACGACTGTGCCGGATGTAAACACTCAGCAGGCTACTCAGCCTGATGGCACTCCTCCTTCTAATATGCCTCAAACGTATCTGGTGGCTGATGGAGAAGTAATAAATGTTGATACGACCAAGAAACAGATACAGATGAGTGTTGAGAAATTATTGTATCACGATAAAGATTTTCTCCCTTCGGGAAAAAGGGAAATACTCACCGATGTTTCGATTGCAACAATTACAGCCGATACGGGTGCTGTTAAATTATCTTCTCTGAAAAAAGGGATGCACATCACTGCCGTTTCGTTTGCAGAGATTTTAAAAAACATACTCCCTGATAAAAAGGATAATTTGGAAGCTGTTGTAAATAGGCTTCCGCTGCCTGTTCCTATTGACGAAGTAAAAGTAATGTCGAAAGAAGAACTGCAAAAACGTAATAAGAAAAAGGAAGAAGCGGTCGGAGAGCCCATCGACTGGATAAAAGCAGGGTGGGTGGTATTACTTGTTATTGCAATGTTGGTAGTGTTGTTGTTTTTATCTCCATGGTTTATCTGGCAATTTCTGAATGCCAAAGCAGGTAGCGTGAATTCTCAAAAAGCATACAACAGTTATCGCGCCTCATTGTACTATTTAAATCAGCTAGGTTATTCGCGCGATAATAAGGGGCCGCAAGAATATGCGTATTCAATCGATTTAAAATTCGGAAGCGAATTCAGTCAGTTCAGTTCTCTTTATCAGAAAGTGAAATACAGTTCTCAGCCTTTATCAGAAAGTGATATAAGCACCATCAATGAGTTTTACAAGCCTTTTATAAAACTGGTGCGAGGTAAGACCAAATGGACAATACGATTCAGCAAATTTTTAAACATATATAACACCATTCATTATTTTTCACATCCTAAACTCAATTCGTAAAATGGAAGAACAAAATGTACAGTTAGAGCAAACATTAGGCAACATTCAAAAACTTGTTGACAATGTTGAAACCGTTATCAGAGGCAAACGTATGCAGATTCAATATGTGCTTACGGCTTTGCTTGCCAAAGGACATATACTAATGGAAGACAATCCGGGCACAGGAAAAACCGTGATGGCAAAAACACTTGCTAAAAGTATTGCCGGTATTCAGGGTGGTGAAGCTAGTTTCAAACGTATTCAGTTTACACCCGATTTACTTCCAATGGATTTAATCGGTTCTCATATTTTTGATGATGTAAAAAAAGAATTTGTTTTCAAAAAAGGCCCTTTGTTTTGCAATCTTCTATTAGCAGATGAAATAAACCGTGCTTCGCCTAAGGTACAATCGGCATTACTTGAGTGTATGGCCGAACATCAGATTACGATGGGCGAGACGACTTATCCTTTGGAGAAATTGTTTTTCACCATTGCAACACAAAATCCGGTTGAAATGGAAGGAACTTATCCGCTTCCTGCCGCTCAGCTCGACCGTTTCTTTATTAAAATTTATTTTGGCTATGTTGACGAAGATACAGAACTCAACATCTATAAGGATTATCTGGGTATTCAAAATAATCTGGACACCATAAAGCAGGTGCTAACCATGAATGAAATTTTATTTCTTCAACAGCAAACCGAAAAGGTTTTTATTCATGATGAGATAATAACAGGTGTGCGAAACATTGTGAGAGATACCCGAAAACACCCGGATATAGTGTTGGGGGCATCTACCCGAAGTGGAATTACTTTTCTGAAATGTCTGAAAGCATTTGCTCTTGTTAATGGCAGAACCTTTGTTACCGAAGACGATTTGAATCAGCTTACATCTGCTGTGCTCGAACATCGGATGATTTTTAGAAACAAGGAAGCAAAACAGAAAGCACTAGCCGGAATTTTATCGAAAGAGTTAGACCGATTGAGCCGACTCAAGATTACAACCAATGCAAACACTTATGCTCAGAGCCCTTTATAATTAAACCCTCTCTCTATACCCTTTCCATTTGAGATAGGGGAGGAGGGAGAAATATGATGATGAATAAAATACTATTTATACTTCTTTCTGTTTGTTTTGTTATCGATTTCAGTGATGTTTCAGCGCAAAAGAATGCTGCTGCTCGTTACGAAATCGATGCCAAACGTATCGGTGTATCTCCGGTAGATAAAGATGCTCTGCCTCGCGGTCGTGAGTTTATTCGACTTGATAGCACTTATTATGTGGGGTGGATGTATGAAGGTATTTATAAGTACGACCGTAGTTCCGATTATCTAGGTTACAAAAATGCCATACGACCATTGCGAAAAGCTTTCAATTTAATTACCAAAGATTATGGAAAAGCTTTCAAGCGTTTGTTTGCAACACCTCAAAACTATATGGATAATCAAAGTAGATTGGGCGATTTGTATGAGATAGAAAGCGCCCTCCAACTTTGTTATAACAATATTGAAATGCCCGATTCATCTATGGCCTTGCTCGATATCATAGACAGTTATAACTTACAGAAAGATTTTTTTGGGACGTGTACAGAACGCGCTTGGCTCTATCACCGCAATCGTTTCTTTACATCCGATAAATTTGATTTTCTGAAAAACTCTATTGAAGAAAACGAGAAGATGGCATTTCGCTGGTGTTACAAAGGTTTTGAGCGCATACAAAAGAATCAGGGGGTAAACGATTATTGGTTTGGCCCTCATCAGAGCGATGACGATCGGATGATGATTGATCATAACCTTGCGATACTTCATGCATACAAACAAAGTTACGATAGTGCAGAATATTATTACAAACAGCTGGAAGCAGGCGGACGCATATCCTGGGGCAACTACGCTGAGCTTCAAACTGAGATTGGTAATTTCGATTTGGCAATTCAGTACTTTGACAAAAGACAAATATTCCGTGAACATGGCCTTGACGAGAAGTTTTATTATGTACCCACTTTATTAGTGCTGAAAGGAAATCCCAAAGCAGCCATTCAAATGGAAAACAAACAAATTACTCAAAGTGGCTCCACTCCTGGTTTTGGTTGGTATTCCATTGCCCTTGCCCGAAGCTATCTGTACGATGGGCAACTCGACAGTTGTGAGTTTTATCTTACCAAAGCAGCCAATTTTAAAGAGCTTCACATCGGTACCACACTTACTCAATCTCAATATGAGTTTACCATTAATCTGCTCAAAGTGCAGCTCATTGATAAAAAAACGGCACAGCTAAAATTCGTCAATCGAGGCTGGTGGTATAACTTAAAAGACCTGTATAATTTTGTGGCACTTAAAATCGAAAAGTATCTTAATGCTTATGTGGTGGTAAATCAGATGGCCAATAACCCCGAGCGTAAACGCATTGTGTACGATTTGTTCTGCAACGAGTCTACCGTTTCCTTTGATGAGTCGATGTGTTTGCTCAAAGATTTCAGCAACTCTTATTTTCAAAATAAATACAACGATTATCAGCAAAAAGACAAACGCCTGAAGATACAACGCTATTTCAAATTGTTTTGCACCAAGCTCAGTTTCGAGAATGGTGATTATGCTGAAGCCACAAAGGCAGGCGAAAAACTCTTAGGTCAATCAATAGGCTCTAATTCGGGTGATGACTCCAATCCTAATATAGTGGACACGGCCACCGAAAAACTTTTTCTTGCCCGCCTTTACGAAGTGCTGGCAAATAGTTACGGTAAGCAGGACAACACTTCCCGACAAATCATCACAACCAATCTGTTTTTCGACCAGTATCCGCAGTTGCTTCCTTTCAGTGATGTTCCGCTAAAGATGCATCTTTCCACCGAAGGTGTGACAGATGAAGTAACCACTAAAGTGATGGATGATATTCGCAGATGCCACATTCAGTGGGCAGATGCAGCGGCTGCCGATGCAACAGAAGTGCAAGTTCAGTTTTCCAAGAAGGGAAAACTATACGAAGCACGTATTCATGTCATCAGTCCTTCCGGAAAAATAATTGTCAACCGTCAGCAAATGGTGTTTAAAGATGCTAAAGGCACAGGAGCCGAGCTTGCCCTGAGATTCTTTGGCAAAGGCGGAAACATAGAATGGGAGCCGAATTAAATTCAGATATCCTTTCTCTCGCTTATTCTATCACTATCTTTCGGTTTACATTTCCGGTAGTAATAAAATAAATGCCGCTTGCCAGTTCTCCTCTTTCTATGGCAAGTTCACGACCATTTACAATGTAAGTTCTTACCACATTACCCAACACATTTCTGATTACAAGTGTTTCGTTTCTCTTTTCTCTGTCAAAAGAAATGATGGTTTGAGAAGTAAATGGATTCGGTGAAATAATAATAGAGTTTACAGCAGTTGCTTCGTTTATGCCCACTCCATGCTGAGTTGCATTAGACCAAGGCGAACTCAAAGCAGAGCGAGTAGGAGTGCATGTAAGCGACCACAACACCTTTACTTTATAATTGGCAGCGGGGTACGAAGCGAAATTAATGTCGGTGTAACCCAGCTGAGTTCCTGCAGTAGTGCCTATCACAGCCCATACTCCGTTTCCTAAATCGTCTCTGTATATTTGATATTGAGTTACCGGATTACTTAGTCCTTCTATCGAATAAGGTGTCCAGCTTAATATTCCGTTGCCGGCATAATTTAGCCACATGGTGTTGTGGTATGGGCTTAGCGCACTTTCATTATAGCAGGTGTCCACCAACGATATTTTGTAACGCTTGCCGGTTACATTCGGATTAACTCCGTAATCATTATAAACACTCAGGGAATCGAACATTACTGAATTTAAAAAAGTATAAACATTGGTTATATCTTCTCTGTAAATTTTAAAGTAGAGAGGAGGGATGGCTAATCCTGTTTTTTCCCAAACCACTATATTATGTGTAGAAAGCGAATCGACCGTAACCTCGCAAATAGGCAAACCTACAGGTGTTGGCGATACCGTAACCTGACTGGACGAGCTTCCGCAACTCATGCTGCTGATGGTCCATTGAAATACATTATTTCCGGTGCCTAGCCCGGTAACAGTTGTTGTTGGCGAAGTTGGAGTAGTAATGGTTCCCGAACCGCTTAACAGTGTCCACAAACCGGTGCCCGATGTTGGTGCATTTCCCGACAAAGTGGTGTTAGGTCCGCACACTATTTGATCTGCTCCGGCATAAGCGGCAGTAGGAGCAGGGTTTATAGTAACAACAAAATTAACAGGAGTGCCTACGCAATAAGTTGGTGGAGGACCCACAGGTGTTATTATGTAGGTTACCGTTTCTGTGGTATTACCATTGTTATAAATCATGTCAACTATTTGTCCGGTCCAAAATGGAGAATATCCTGTAACAGTGGTTGAGGAAGCAGATGCAGAGTCAGAAAAATCCGTATTTCCTACATTTGATGTTGGGACAAAGATTGCCATACCATTTCCACATAAAGATTGAGTTAAAATGGCATTTGTAACGGACGGTGTTTGGTCGACTGTGATAACTACTTGACTGGAAGAAGCCATGCAAGGCGGGTTTGTAATGGTCCATTGAAATACATTTGCTCCAACTCCTAATCCGGTAATGGTAGTTGTTGGCGAGTTGGTATTAGCTATAAGTCCCGAACCGCTTATTAATGTCCACTGTCCGATTCCTACACTTGCTGCGTTGGCAGCCATGGTGCAAGTATTTCCACAAATGGCTTGCATTGGGCCGGCATTCGACACTGTAGTTGCTGCCATGGCGGTTAGGGTTACTTGTGAAGTAGAAGATGCGCAAGGAGGATTACTAATGGTCCATTGAAAAACGTTGGCACCCGGTGTTAATCCTGTAACTCCTGATGTTGGTGATGTAGGAGTTGTAATGGTTCCACTACCACTTACTAATGACCATACTCCTGTTCCTACAATAGGCGTATTACCTGCCATTGTAGCGGTTGTTCCGCAAAACGCTTGATTAGGCCCTGCATTTGCAACTGTCGTTGCCGGACCAACTGTTATAACTACCATACTTGAGGAAGCCGCACAAGGCGGATTACTTATCGTCCATTGAAAAACATTTGCTCCCACTCCTAATCCCGTAATTCCTGATGTTGCAGAAGCTGGGTTCGAAATGTTTCCACTACCACTTAATAATGTCCATATTCCTGTTCCTGTTGCAGGTATGTTAGCAGCTAGTGTAGCGGTAGTTCCGCAAACTGTTTGGCTAGGTCCGGCAGTTGATATATCAGGCGAAGCATAAATTGAAACAGTTGCTGTAGCGCTACATCCGCCATTAGTGGCTACTGTATTGGTAACAGTATATGTACCGGCAGCACTCACAGCCAAACTTATTACACCGGTTGAGGCATTTATCGATAGCCCCGCAGGAGTAGCTGTAAATGTTCCGGCCACACCGCCTCCGCTGAAAACTGGCGCAGGGTTGGGTAATGAGTTGCAGTATGTACTGCTGGGATATGAAAACGTAGCCACACATTGGGCATTTGCGCTCCAGCCTATGATGGCGAGCACCGAGATGAGGAATAATTTTAGTTTCATGATTAAAAAAATAGTTGTTTGGAGTTGTAAAGATATAGAAAATAATTGTATATCTTTGTTATATGATTTGAGATAAAAAATAATGCAAGTTTCCTCCATTGTTTTTTTATCGTTTTGTGGGCTGTAATTTTAGACTAAATGTCGCAAAAGAGTAAGAAATACTACCATTTTCACCGATTTGAGTTATTAACAATTCGAACACATACCCCCTTTATTAACCAAATAATTCAATTATCATGAGAAGTGTAAATGGAATAAAAGACTTAATAACAGGTCTGAATCAAGCTACAGGCGCTGAAAATGCGATTATCAACATGTTTAAATCGGAAGACAAATGGACTAAAATTATTTTGCAATGTAATACCATGAGAGGTTTGAATAATATTTTTTGCGATGATTTACTTCCAAACTTTATTAAGCGAAATTTTAAAGAAAAACTCCACCTTGTTTCTTCCTTTCTTCACCTCAATGCCGAACAGGCCAAAATAGTTAAAAACATAAAGGAAAACAGCCATCACTTTACCTTATATCAAATGGCAAAAGCACTCGATTATTTCGACCATCAGTTTAACCTCATCGACCCTGTTTTTATATTCGAAACAAAGGCAAGTTTTCAACATACGACCCCCAACCTCCTTTTGTGAGTACTTCAGCTCCCTACCTTTGTTGCCGAAATAATACTTCTGTTGAAGTTTGTTTCGACAGCTCTTTGAATAAATAAAATATAGATACAGCAATAAGTGCCTTTTATTTTTCTGTCAATTTAGTTTTCGACAGCAGGAACAAGTAATGTATTTTTTTTCAGTCGAGGGTTGACAGTTCTGTCAGGTTACCTCTGAAAAAAAATAGGTAGGTTGACAGGTCTGTCAGGTTACCTCTGAAAAAAAATAGGTGGGTTGACAGGTCTGTCAAGTTGCCTCTGAAAAAAAATAGGTGGGTTGACAGGTCTGTCAGGTTACCTCTGAAAAAAAATAGGTAGGTTGACAGGTCTGTCAAGTTAAGGCTGGAAAAAAATAGGTGGGTTGTCAGTTCTGCCGATTGGCGACTGAAAAAAAATAGTTGTGTTGGCAGGTCTGCCGATTGACGACTGAAAAAAAATAGGTCGAATGGCAATGTTAGTAACCAGCAAATTAGATAAATTTTGACAAAATGACGGAAGTTGAATCTTCATTGACAGAAAAAGATAGAAACGGGGAGAAAAAACAATTCATCATTTGTCATAAAAAATAGAATTGGAAGAAATATAAGAGAGAGAAAAACGAAAAAAAGCAGGAATAAAAATTCAAGTAAACAAATAATTTAAATTAAAACTATAAGTAAAAAAACAAGTAATCACTAAAACAAAATCAAAATGGGAATTTCGAGAAGATTGCCAAGAGCAGACGAAGAACGTACTGTAGCAATAAACAAAGCAAAACAAGAATTGGGCACGGTGATACCTGCCGAAATAACAGTTACCAACGCCACCAAAGTGAGGTTGCTGGCCATGTACTTGGCTTGGAAAGGAGCAAACGACAATATTCAGATTGCCGAATTTGCCAAAACCACTGCCACTGCTTTGGTTGAAAGCACTAAAGAAACAGCAGCTATGTTTATTCGTCATTTTATCATGGTTTTTAATATGGGAGTTGAACGGGGTGTGTACACAGCCGAACAGCGAACTTTCTTTTATCTCGATGTGGCCAACGATGCATTGCCTGCTATTGTTTCGGAGGCAGATATTACTTTGTGGGGCAATAGAATTATTGACGGAGATGCGCTGAGAGTGGCTGCCGGAGGGGCAGCTATGTCCAATCCTACTGCTGCCGAAGTGGGCACAGCTTTTGGAAATTTTAATACGGCAAACATAGACCAGGAAGTGAAAACGGCTGATTATAAAGCAAAACTACTGGTGAGAACTAATTTAAGAGAAGATGCCGATGCGGTGATTTTAAAAATATGGGACGAAACAGAAACCTTCTACAACGAGCTTCCGGCCGAAACGAAACGCGACAAATGCCGCCCGTGGGGTATAGTTTACATAAGCGATGTGGAAGTAACCATTAATGTTGAAATACTAAAAGATGGCACCACTGCGCCTGTTGACGGGGCTTCTACCAATTTGGCAGAAAGCGACACTACTCGTGTGGCCAACTCAGCAGGTATGTTACAATTTAAAACAACAGTTGCAGATTTGGTAACGTTGATTACTAATAAACCCGGATTTGTGCAAAACACTACGGTGGTTAATTTTGTGCCCGGACAAGTGTTGTACAGCGTAACCGTAATGTTGGTGCCTGTTTAAGCAAGAATAGAATTTTAAAAACAAGACAAAAAAAAGCTTCGCATTGCTGCGAAGCTTTTTTTGTTTACACAATGTAATGAAATTTATTCTGCCGTTAACGTCCGCTTATCCCCGTCTTTGCTGAATGTTACTTTTACACAATCTTCCGGCAAAAGTTCTTCTATCTTCTCGGGCCATTCGATAAAGCAAAATGCTTGTGAGTAAAAATAATCTTCGTAACCCAGGTCGTAGGCTTCGCTCAAGGTTTTGATACGATAAAAATCAAAATGATAAATGGTATCGCCCTGCTCGCTTTCGTATTCATTTACTATCGAAAATGTAGGCGAACTGATAGAATCCGCCACACCCATGTGTTTGCAGAGGGCAGTAATAAAAGTGGTTTTGCCGGCTCCCATCTCTCCGTAAAATGCAAATATTTTTTTATCGGGAAACAGCCGTACTAATTCTTGTGCAGCTGCGGGCAAGTCGGCCAGTGTAGTAATGTTAATGCTGTGTTGCATGGTTTATGTTAAGTTTGCTTGCCCTCTCTTTTGTTATGAAAGAGAGGGAAGCAAGAACAGTTTTCTTTTTTATTAGTGATGTGTTTTATTCGCCTTCTTTTCCTTTCCCCTTCGGGTGAATGAAGAGCAGGGCGTTTATTTAGAACTCATGGTGATTACCGGAATTATCATTTCTTCCATAGACAAACCTCCATGCTGAAATGTGTTGCGGTAATAACTTGCGTAATAATTAAAGTTGTTTGGATAGGCAAAAAACTTGTCTCCTTTCACAAACACATAAGACGAACTCAGATTACCTTTTGGCAAAAACCCTTCGGCAGGATTTTTAATTTCGAAAACATCTTTGCCCTGATAATTCATGCCTCGCCCGAATTTGTAACGCAAATTTGTGGTCAGGTTTTTATCGCCAACTATTTTGGAAGGCTCGGTAACTTTAATGGTTCCATGGTCGGTGGTGATGATAACCTTGCACTTGCGTGCTGCCACTTGTTTCAGAATATCGAGCAATGGAGAGTTTTCGAACCAGGATAAAGTAATGCTTCTGTAAGCCTTTTCGTCATTGGCCAATTCGCGAATTACTTCCATCTCCGTACGTGCATGCGACAGCATATCCACAAAATTATAGACAATCACATTTAGTTTATTTTGCATCAAATTGGCAATATTATCGGCCAGCTTTTTGCCTTGCGCGTTTTGAGTTATTTTGTTATAACTCATTTTTACATCCTTGCCCAAACGCTTGAGTTGCTCGGCAAGCAGCGGTTCTTCAAAATTATTTTTACTTTCATCCTCTTCTTCATTCACCCAGTAATTCGGATATTTTTTTTCTATTTCAGAAGGCATCAACCCCGCGAAAAAGGCATTACGAGCGTATTGTGTAACACTTGGCAAAATGCTGCTGTACACTTCTTCGTTTTCTATTTTAAAATATTCTGCCACTATAGGCTGAATCATTTTCCATTGGTCGTAACGCAGGTTGTCAATCAGAATAATAAAAGTAGTATCTTGTGTATCCAGCCATGGCGCTACCTTTGCTCTGAATAAAGTATGAGAAAACAAAGGAGGATTCATGCCTTTGCCATTGAGCCAGCCCAGATAATTGTTTTCAATAAACTTCGAAAATAATTTATTGGCTTCTGCTTTTTGGTCTTTCAGAATTTCCATCATGCTTTCGTCCTTGCTCTTGTCGAGCTCCAGCTCCCAGTAAACAAGTTTTTTGTACACCTCCGACCATTCGGCCCAGTTCAGTCTGTCGCCCATGGTCATTCCTATCTGACGAAATTCCTGTTGATAATTAGAAGTAGTTTTTTCGCTTATCAGTCGTTTGTTGTCTAATGTTTTCTTTAGCGAAAGTAATATTTGATTAGGATTAACGGGCTTTATAAGGTAATCCGAAATTTTAGAACCAATGGCATCTTCCATCAAATACTCTTCTTCGCTTTTGGTAATCATAATCACCGGCAGGTTGGGTCGCTTTGCTTTGAGCCTGTTCAGCGTTTCCAATCCCGAAAGGCCCGGCATGTTTTCGTCCAGCAGCACCACATCAAAATCGCGCTTATCAATTTGCTCGAGGGCTTCGTCTCCGCTGGTGGCCGTACACAGGTCGTAACCCTTGTCCTGCAAAAATAATAAATGCGGTTTCAATAAATCTATCTCATCGTCCGCCCACAAAATTTGAATTCTTTCCATACGTTCAGTTTTATTTTAGGTTATAAAAGTACAACATATATAACAACAGAAGTGCAATATTTATTGCGCTGGTAAAGTTAAAATTCCTTAAATTTGTTGAAAATAATTTTGAATATGAAACGTCCGAGAAAAACAAAACAAGTAAACGACCCAGCGGCAACCTACTCTTCAGCGGATAAGCAACCTATTAAAAACAGTCTTTCAAAAAAATCCAAGGACACCAAACCGACAAGCGAAGATTATACTTTGCCCGGAAAACCGATGAGTATGGGGGAGTTTCAAAAGCATATTGATAACGCCTTAGCAGGAAAATCAACCAGTCACATAGATTTTTTAAAGGAAATGGAGTCATGGGATTGAAAAGAAAGGTAGACTTACAATGGAAAGAACAGGCAAAAGTTTCATTAAAGAACATCTACTATTTTATTAAAAAAGATTCACCTCAATCAGCAAAAAAAGTAAAAAAAGAAATTCTGACATTAGCAAAAACACTCATCAAATTTCCTGAAAAGTATTCTAAAGAACTTTATTATATTTCAAACGATGGTAGTATTCGATATGTGCCGATTTACAGTTACAAAATCATTTATCAAATTACATCAACTGAAATAATCATTCTCGATATTTTTCATACCAGTCGAAACCCAGAAGAAATAAGCAAATACAAACATGGCCATTAATCTGAACAAATTAAAAATATTCAACGACCCGGTTTACGGGTTTGTTTCCATTCCATACGAAATCATTTTCGACCTCATTGATCATCCATATTTCCAACGGCTGCGCAGAATCAAACAACTTGGATTAACCAATCTGGTATATCCCGGAGCGCTTCACACTCGCTTTCATCATGCCATGGGAGCGATGCATTTGATGGGACAAGCAATAGAAGTGCTGCGTTCAAAAGGAAATGAAATTACAGATGAGGAAGCGCGCGGTGTTACCATTGCCATTCTGTTGCACGATATCGGGCATGGGCCTTTTTCTCATGCTCTCGAAAATAGCATTGTCAGCAACATTCATCACGAGGCATTGTCCGAATTGTTTATGAATCGCCTTAATCAGGATTTTAACGGACAGTTGTCGCTTGCCATAAAGATTTTTCAAAACAAGTACCCAAAGCGGTTTTTACATCAGTTGGTCTCAAGTCAGCTCGATATGGATCGTCTGGATTACCTGATGCGTGATAGTTTTTTCACTGGAGTGTCCGAAGGTGTGGTTAGTTCCGACCGTATAATCAAAATGCTTAACGTGGTGAATGATGAGTTGGCGGTAGAGGCCAAAGGGATTTATTCTATCGAAAAGTTTATCATTGCCCGCAGACTTATGTACTGGCAGGTGTATCTTCACAAAACAGTTTTGAGTGCCGAACGATTATTGGTAAACATTCTGACCAGGGCAAAAGAACTTGCTGAAAAGAAAGTTGAACTGTTCTGTACACCCGCATTGAGAATTTTTCTCTATAACAAATACAGCAAAAAGGATTTTCTCACCAATCCCGGTCTGCTCGACTCGTTTGCTCAGCTTGACGATAACGACATCACTACTTCAGTTAAAGTATGGACTAACCATGAGGACAAAGTTCTTTCTATGCTTTGCAAACAATTGGTAAATCGAAAACTGTTTAAGGTGGAATTGCAGAACAAACCATTCTTACCCGCAATAATCAAAGAGAAAAAGGATGCTGTAAAAAAGCTCTACGGCTTTACAGAAAAAGAAGTAAAGTACTTTGTTTTTACCGATGATGTTACAAACGATGCGTACAATGCAAATAAAATCCGAATTAATATTCTGTCCAAGGACGGCAAAATAACAGATATTACAGATGCTTCGGACCAATTGAATATTGATGCACTAACCAAAACAGTGAAAAAATATTTCCTTTGTTATCCTAAATAGTATTCTGTTAAAAAAAGTTTAAAGAAATAAAATAAGTGGTTAAATCGTGGTACGGTAAATAAAATGTATAAATTTGGAACTTCAAAATTGAAAACCATCAACCAAATTGAGTTTAGTAATTAGAAAAAGAATTAAAAAAGATAATGACCGTTAAACAACAGACCATCAAAAACCCGGTTTCGATATGTGGTGTAGGGTTGCACACCGGAAAACAAGTTAGCCTTACTTTTGTACCCGCACCCGAAAACCACGGTTACAAATTTCAAAGAGTAGATTTACCTGACAATCCTATTATCGATGCCGATGTGGATAATGTGGTGGATACCTCCAGAGGTACTACTTTGGAACAAAACGGAGCGCGAGTTCACACCACCGAGCATGTACTTGCTGCCTTAGTGGGTATGGAAATAGACAATTGCCTTATTCAGATAGATGCTCCCGAAATGCCGATTATGGATGGCAGCTCAATGCCTTTTGTAAAAGTGTTGCAACAAGCCGAACTGGTGGAGCAAGATGCTGAACGTATTTATTTCGAACTTACCGAAAACCTTACGTTTGAGGATAAAATTAAGAATGTGGAGATGCTCGCTGTACCTCAAGACGAATTCAGAGTTACTGTAATGGTAGATTACAATTCAGACGTATTAGGAACTCAGCATGCTCACATTTATAACGTAGGAGAGTTTAACACCGAAATAGCCATGTGCAGAACCTTTGTGTTCTTGCACGAACTCGAAGCATTGCTTGCAAACAATCTTATTAAAGGTGGTGATTTGAACAATGCAATTGTGTTGGTAGATAAAGAAATTTCGAAAGAACAGATTGCTCATTTACAAAAAGTGTTTCATCGCGAAGATGTAGAAATAAAAGGAAAAGGAGTACTCAACAATACCGTACTTCATCATTTTAACGAGCCTGCACGTCATAAACTGTTGGATATTGTTGGAGATTTGGCACTGGTAGGAACACCTTTAAAAATGCACGTATTGGCAGCACGTCCCGGACATGCCGGCAATGTGGCCTTTGCTAAAAAAATTAAAGAGCTTATTAAAGCTAAAAAGAAAACAGCAGCGCCTACATTTGATTTGAGTAAACCTCCTGTTCTTAATGTTATCGACATTCAGAAATTACTTCCGCATCGTCCTCCATTTTTATTAATAGATAAAATAATGGAGGTTACTCCCGAATCGGTTATTGGAGTAAAAAATGTAACCATGAACGAAGATTTCTTCAGAGGACATTTTCCTGAAAACCCCGTTATGCCAGGTGTTTTATTGGTAGAGGCTATGGCACAAACCGGTGGTGTATTGATATTAAAAACTGTTCCCGACCCTGAAAATTATCTTACTTTCTTTATGAAGATAGATGGTGTAAAGTTCAGAAACCAAGTAATTCCGGGCGATACAGTAGTATTCGACTTAAAACTCATCACCCCCATTCGCAGAGGAATTTGCCACATGAAAGGAATAGCTTATGTGAATAACAAACCGGTGATGGAAGCAGAAATGATGGCCCAAATAGTTAAAGTAAAAAACAATGAACCAACTCTCGTACATACATCCTGAGGCCAAAATAGGCAGCAATGTAAAGATTGAACCATTCTCAACTGTGTATGAAAACACGGTTATCGGAGATGGAACTTGGATAGGCCCCAATGTTACTATATTTCCGGGTGCTCGTATCGGCAAAAACTGCCGCATTTTTCCAGGTGCTGTCATTGCAGCCATTCCTCAGGATTTAAAATTTAATGGAGAAGACACCACTGTTGAAATAGGCGATAACACTACCATACGCGAGTGTGTAACAATTAACAGAGGCACCACCGACAGAATGAAAACTTCTCTGGGAAGTAACTGTTTGCTGATGGCTTATGTTCACGTAGCTCACGATTGCATCATAGGTAATAATGTAATTATTGCAAATAGCGTTAACCTTGCAGGCCACGTAACCATCGAAGACCATAGCATTCTCGAAGGACTAGTAGCTGTTCAGCAGTTTGTAAGAATCGGTGCACATACATTTATTACAGGAGGTTCGCTGGTAAGAAAAAATGTGCCGCCTTTTACCAAAGCCGCTCGCGAACCATTGCAATACATCGGTATTAATTCGGTTGGTATGCGCAGAAGAGGATTCACCAATGAACGTATTTTGGAAGTAGAAGATATTTACCGCACACTATATATTAAAGGCCACAATGTAACCAATGCATTGGCCATAATAGAGCACGAAGCACCGGCATCGGACGAAAAGGAACAGATTCTTAGTTTTATTCGCGACTCAAAAGATGGTATAATGAGGGGATTGTCATAATCTATTTTAAGTACAAACAGAAGGCTGATTAAAAGATTAGAAAAAACAAAAGTGTGTACATCAACACACTATTGTTATTTACACAAATGAACATTGTTTTAGACAATATAGGTAAGCGTTATAATTTTGAATGGATTTTCAGAAAAGTAAATTTCGAATTTACTGATGAGAACAACTATGTTATTTTGGGTGCTAATGGTTCCGGAAAATCTACTCTTCTCCAAACCATTGCCGGCAGTATGATTCCGTCTGAAGGAAACATAGTGTACAAAAACGAAATCAGTACCATACAGGAAGAAGGTATTTTCAGGCACCTGAGTTTTGCTTCTCCTTATCTCGAATTGTTCGAAGAATTTACACTTGTCGAAACGATAGAGTTTCAGGGGAAATTCAAACCTTTTTTCCCCTCACTCAACACCGAAGGCATCATTGCAATAACCGGACTTGAGAAAGCAAAAAACAAACAACTTAAATATTTTTCCTCCGGTATGAAACAGCGAGTTCGTTTGGCAATGGCTGTATTGGCGAACACTCCCTTGCTTATGCTTGACGAACCTACTTCAAATCTTGACAAAAATGCTATCGACTGGTATCAAAAACTAATCGGTAATTACTCCTCTAACCGATTAATTATTGTAGCTTCTAATCAGATTGAATACGAATACCCATTTTGCAACAAACAATTGGTGGTGGAGGATTATAAATGACGATTGTTTTGATTAACATTACACAGTTTGTGAATAAGATTGAATCAGTGTTTGACTAATAGTTCTAATATTTTAATAGCTAATTGTTGTACGAATAAATACAAAGGATTTTTAAGAGAGAAAAAATTACTATTTTTGGACAATCCTAAAAACAAACTCCTGTTAATTTATTGCAATTATGAAAAACTAAATTTTTATTGAAGTTAAGACGTCATGATTTCTGATTTTGGATAGCATTTAACTAATAATATAAATCAATATGAAACCAATTATTAAAAAAAGCTTAAGCATAAACGCATGTTTAACTATGGCAGAAGCTGCAATGAAAAAAGCAGTTGACTTGAACATAAAGATATCAATCACTTTTGTTGATGAGAGTGGAATTTTAAAAGCATTTTACAGAATGGATCATTCTCCTTTGGTTACTGTTGACGCTTCGCGTAAAAAAGCTATTACAGCTGTTGGATACGGTATACCTAGCGGGGAGAGTTGGTATTCCTTTATTAAAGAAGATCCAATTTTATTTCATGGAGTTCAACAATTCAAAGATTTTATTCTTTTGGGAGGAGGTTCTCCGATTAAGGATGAAGAAGAAACCATTGGAGCAATCGGAATAAGTGGTGGTCATTACAAACAAGATGAAGAATGTGTTAACGCGGCAATTGTTGCTTACAATTCGTTGAACAATTAAATGAAGAGTTCTTATAAAAGTTTTATAAAAAGTCTCGACAAGTTTTCTACTGTTTCTTCACGTATTAGTACACTTGAAGAACTAGTTGATTGGGTTGAGAAAATTCTTGAAGACAACTTTAAATGCGATCACACTGGACTTTACCTTTTTGATCCAATCGAATCACGATTACGATTACTTTTCGCAAAGGGTTTTAATCAAGCAGAATTTATTGATGCCGACACTACTGCAATGAACCGACATCCTGGTTTGGTATACAAGTCCGGTGAAATGATATATGTCCCTGATGTTTTGTTAGATACTAAACACCTTACCATATCAAGTAAACGTTCTTTCGATGTTCGATGTAGATTGTATCTTCCTGTAAAAAACGGTGATGAAATAGTAGGGGCATTTGGTATTGTTGATGCCGAACCTAATGTCTATACCGAAGATGACATTCTTCTACTTTCCTTTATTTGCAATATGGCCGGAGCATTTTATGTTAATGTTCTCAATAAAAATTTATTGCACAGAGCCAACGAACAAATTCTAAATCTCTCAAGGATTCCAGCTGAAAGCCCTGATCCGATACTTAGAGTCAGTTTTGATAAAATATTATTATACGCCAATAGGGCAAGTGTTGAGGTTTTGAAACGATATGGATTGTCGGAAGGCTCTCCTGTTTCTTTGGATTTTATGCAAGGTGTTGAAGCGGTCTTAGCCGGAAATCAACCTATTGAAAAAGAACTTGTAGTCGATATAAAGGTGTATTCATTTTTGTTTACACCTGTCGAAAACGAAACATATGTTAATATTTATGGAAGAGATATAACTGAACAAAAAAAATCTGTTTCAGACTTACAAAAGAGTGAAGCACATAACAAGGCAATACTTGGAGCTATACCCGATATCATGTTTGTTATC
This sequence comes from uncultured Bacteroidota bacterium, assembly GCA_903926385.1. GTDB lineage: Bacteria > Bacteroidota > Bacteroidia > 2-12-FULL-35-15 > 2-12-FULL-35-15 > 2-12-FULL-35-15. The sequence goes on along the minus strand of CAIYIS010000059.1, from coordinate 225,910 downwards.
GAAACCATTAACTACACTTTTATTGACTATAATGTTTCCGAACCTTCTCTCTTATATACCACTCCCGATAACTTTCTTGGAAAAAGTTTGATTGATATTCTGCCTGTCGACATAGCTGATAAATTCAAAGCGGCAGCTACAAGAGTAATTTATTCAAAAGCTTTAGAGGTTATTGAATATTCATTGCGCATTGCTGATGTTGATTATTATTTTGAAGCAAGAATAGTTTATTACGAAAAAGAAAGAATTCTTACCATCATAAGAGATATTAGTGAGCGGAAACGAGCAGAAGATGAACTGGAAGAAAGTACGGAAAAATACAAAGGATTATCCGAAGCTTCTTTCGAAGCTATATTCTTTTCCGAAAAAGGAATTTGTATAGAGCAAAATAATGCTGCCGAAGAAATTTTTGGATACACCACCGAAGAAGCACTTGGTAGGTATGGAACTGATTGGATAGCTCCTGAATACCGAGATATGGTGATGCAGAAAATGATTAGTGGCTATCAAAAACCTTACGAAGCTGTTGCTATACGTAAAGATGGCTCTACTTTCCCTTGTGTGTTGAATGGAAAAATGATGCACTACAAAGGCAAGGATGTAAGGGTTACATCGCTAACTGATATTACTGAACGAAAACAAGCAGAGGATAATCTAAAACTTATTTCTGAAAGACTTGAACTCGCCACCAGAGCCGGTAGAGTAGGGGTTTGGGAATATGTTGTAGCGAACAATCATCTTTATTGGGACGAGCAGATGTTTGCGCTTTATAAACAAAACAGCGATAGTTTTATTCCTCACTTCGAAACTTGGGCTAACTCTGTAGTTGATGAAGATAGAGAAAGAGCAGTGAATGAAATACAAATGGCACTTATAGGTGAAAAAGATTTCGATACCGAATTTCGAATCAAATTACATGATGGTTCCATCCGTTACATTCGCGCCCTTGGTATTGTAAACCGAGACAATGCCGGTAATCCTATTAAAATGATTGGAACCAATTGGGATTTCACGCATCAGAAAGAAGCCGAAAGTACATTGTTTAAGCAAACGCAGATGCGAAAGATAATGCTCGAGGTGGCTACTCAATTCATTAACATTCCTATTTCGCATGTTCTCGAAACCATTACAAATGCGCTTGGAACGATTGGCGAATTTGTAAAGGCAGATATTTGTAATGTCATTAAATACAACCATACTAATGCTTCTGCAAAAAGCGAATACGAATGGCGAAGCTCCTCGTTTGAACACAAAGATTACGAATCAAAAATCTTTTCATTCTCCGACATCAACGAATTTATAAAATTGCATGAACATGGCCAAACTGTTTATTTTCCTGATGTTTTACAACTTCCTTCTGTGCCATTGCGCAATCATTTAAGCAACATCGGAATCAAAAGCACCCTCATCATTCCCATGATGGCTGGCACCGATTGCCTTGGTCTTGTTACTTTTTCTTCTAACGAAATTAACCATTTCGATACCGATGAATACAATTATATTCTTCAACTTTTCACTCAACTGATGGTGAATGTTAAGAACAGAATCAATGCTGAAAATGATCTAATTGAGACCAATATGTATCTCGAGGCAGCTAACTTGAAAGCTCACGAAATGACCATACAGGCCGAAGAAGCCAATCGTGCTAAAAGTTTGTTTCTTGCCAACATGTCGCACGAAATCCGTACTCCTATGAATGCAATCATTGGTATGTCCGAAATATTATCTTCCGAAAACCTTACTCCCGATATACGCGAATCGGTTGATACCATCAATGTTTCGGCCGAAAAACTATTGACCATTATCAATGATATTCTCGACTTTTCAAAAATAGAATCGGGTAAAATTTCTTTCGAAAACCAACCTTTCAATTTAAAAGGACTTTTAGAAGACCTCACTCGAACCCTATTCCTTACAGCCGTTTCAAAAGACATTGCTCTGTCATTTAAAATAGACAAAAAAGTGCCTTCCATCGTTCTTGGCGACAGCATTAGGCTTCGCCAAGTATTAATAAACCTCACTGCCAATGCTATTAAATTTACCGAAAACGGTAAGGTAGTTATTGATGTTTCGCTCAAAAGCAAGTCAACCAATCTCTACACACTTTTGTTCAAAATAAGCGATACGGGTGTTGGAATACCACCCGAAAAACTCGCAAGTATATTCGACCGATTCAGTCAGGCGAGCAACGAAACTACACGTAAGTTTGGTGGTACAGGTTTAGGCCTTACTATTGCCAAACAACTGGTGGAATTGCAAGGAGGAAGCATTTTTGTGAACAGCGAACTAAATGTAGGCACTACGTTCTCTTTCCTTTTATCTTTCGAAGAAGCCGATACAAAACAAATCGCCACCAACACCGAAAACACTTCTACCGAACAACTCCAACTAAAAGGACTCAACATATTGCTTGCTGAAGACAATACCATGAATCAGTTGGTAGCTAAAAAAATATTCAAAAAATGGCAAACCAATCTCGATATTGCCGAGAACGGACAAATTGCCATTGATAAAATTGGCCAAAACAATTACGACCTTATTTTGATGGACATTCAAATGCCCGAAATGGATGGTTATGAAACTACCAAGTTCATTCGTCAACAGTTATTGCCGCCAAAATCAGAGATCCCAATTATTGCCATGACGGCTCACGCTTTGGTTGGAGAGGCTGAGAGGTGTATTTCACTTGGTATGAATGATTATATCTCTAAACCTTTCAATCAACAAATATTGTGCGAAAAAATACTTAATTTAGCTTTCATAGGCGAGGGTCATTTCGGAATAGACGATGTGGAAGTGTCCAAAATGAACAATCAGATGGACGACCTTTTTGATTTATCATACGTTAATAAGCTTTCTGAAGGGAACAATCAATTTGTGTTAAATGTTTTGGAAACATTTATGTCTGAAACTTCCATGATTCTAAAGGTTGTAAAATTGCATCAAGAGAAAAAAAACTGGAAAGAAATTATGTCACAGGTTCACAAACTGAAAACTTCTGTTGGGATTTTAGGTATGACCAGTGTTAATGAATCTATTCTTTTGCTTGAAGATAGCGTAAAGAAGCGAAAAAAGATGACAATCAGAACAGAACAGATAAACAGAATCATCTCTATTTGTGAAAAAACAATGACAGAATTACAAAAAGAAATTTTGCGTATCAATTTTTGAAAGATTTTTCATCCAAAATATGGATGTGTTTATTTTTCTTCAAAAAGAGGACAGGATATAATGACATCCTAATAAAAATCTGATTCAGTTAGGGATGTTTAATTGAAATATCCTACTTTCCGATACAAAAGCGGCTGAAAATGTTCGATAGTAAGTCATCAGACGAAATTTCACCCGTTATACTTCCAAGATAATACAGAGCTTGCCTTATGTCCATTGCCAGAAAATCCCCGGTTATGTTGTTATTAAGGCCATCCAAAACTCTGGTCAGTGCTTCATTTGTTTTTTCTAGCGCATCAGCATGACGAGCGTTTGAAACAATGGTATCGGTAATTCGAGTGGTTTTATCTGCAAATATTTTTATTAATTGTTTTTTCAAATCATCGATGTTGCTTTGTTCTTTTGCAGAAATGTAAATCGATTCAGTAAAGTCTTTGAATTTGTTTTTTAATACAGAAATATCCTTGTTATCCGTTTTGTTGGCCACGACAAGCAAATGCGATGAGTTAAGATGCGAATTAATCTCATCAATATTTTGTTTCAACTGTTCGGCTGAGGTGTCGTTCACGTCAAACAGATAAATTACAATGGAGGCAAGTTTTATTTGCTCAAAGGTTTTTTCTACACCCATCGTTTCAATCAAATCGTTCGTTTGCCTAATGCCTGCCGTATCTATAAATCGGAAAAGCACTCCATCAATAATAATTTGGTCTTCTATTATATCTCTTGTTGTTCCGGGAATTTCGGAAACAATGGCTCTGTTTTCCTCCAATAATACATTGAGCAAAGTCGATTTTCCTGCGTTAGGCTTACCAACAATAGCTACAGGAATTCCGTTTTTAATAACGTTTCCAACTTCAAAAGAGTCGATAAGATTTCTTACCACTTCCTGAATAGCGTTAACGAGTGCCTTTAAATCAGACCGGTTTGCAAATTCCACATCTTCTTCAGCAAAGTCTAATTCTAATTCTATTAAAGAAGCAAAATCGATAAGTTTTTGGCGAAGTGATTTTATTTTATCAGAAAAACCTCCCCTCATTTGCTGCATAGCCAATTTGTGCGAGGCTGCAGAATTAGACGAAATCAAATCGGCCACAGCTTCGGCTTGAGATAAATCAAATTTACCATTAAGAAAAGCCCTCATCGTAAATTCGCCTTGCTGAGCAAGTCTTGCTCCTTGCTTCAATAAAAGATGAATAATTTTTTGTTGAATATAAAGTGAGCCGTGGCAGGAAATCTCAATAATATCCTGACCGGTATATGATGCAGGAGTTTTGAAAATGGAAATCAGAACTTCGTCTATTACTGTCTCTCCATCCATAATCAGGCAGAAAACAACTGAGTTTGCAGCTTTAGCCGATAAGTCTATTTTTTTTCCACTCTTCGAAAATGCTATATTACTGCAAACAGTAAATGTTTCATTTCCTGAAATTCTGATAAGCCCAATTGCTCCATGTCCCTGAGGGGTTGCAAGTGCAACAATTGTGTCTTGATTTAAAAGGGTAGTTTTCAATTGTAAATAACTTATTTTTCGACAAAAGTAATTATTTGCTTTGCAATAACGTTGCAAATCTATAATTTAGCCGACCGAAAAACTCACATCCATACAATTTGATTCCTAAATCAAAATAAAAGTCTGAAAAATAAAACAAATAAAAATAATAAATATGAGTGTATTAGTTAATAAAAATTCAAAGATTATTGTTCAGGGGTTCACAGGAACTGAAGGGACATTTCATGCAACACAAATGATAGAATACGGCACCAATGTGGTAGGCGGAGTTACTCCTGGAAAAGGAGGAACCACTCACCTCGATCGCCCGGTGTTCAATACAGTTCAGGATGCTGTTGTAAAAGCAGGAGCTGACACGTCTATCATTTTTGTTCCACCGGCTTTTGCCGCTGACGCCATAATGGAAGCCGCTGAAGCAGGAATAAAAGTTATTGTTTGTATCACAGAAGGAATTCCTGTGAAAGACATGATTCTGGTAAAAGAATATTTAAAAGGAAAAGATTGTCGTCTGATTGGTCCAAACTGTCCGGGAATTATTTCTGCTGAAGAAGCAAAAGTGGGTATCATGCCTGGATTTGTATTTAAGAAAGGACATGTTGGTATCGTTTCAAAATCGGGAACATTAACCTATGAAGCATCTGATCAAACAGTGAAAGCTGGTTTAGGAGTGACTACAGCAATAGGAATCGGAGGCGACCCTATTATTGGAACAACTACTAAAGAAGCCGTAGAATTATTGATGAATGACGATGAAACACATGCTATCATTATTATCGGTGAAATTGGTGGAGGTTTGGAAGCAGAAGCTGCACGTTGGATTAAAGCAGATGGAAATCGTAAACCGGTGGTTGGCTTTATTGCAGGAGAAACAGCTCCGAAAGGGCGTACAATGGGACATGCAGGAGCCATAGTGGGCGGTGCTGATGATACAGCCGAAGCGAAAAAGAAAATTATGCGTGAATGTGGAATTATTGTTGTTGATTCGCCTGCAGACATTGGTGTTGCGATGGCAAAAGCGCTTTCAGTTAATGCATAATTATTCTGAAGGGAAATTATTGATTTGATATTAATCAATCTCTAATTAAAAATAAATAAGTAAATTTGGCTGTGCAATATTGCACAGCCATTTTAATTTTATATCGGTATGAAAAATTTAAGAAACTTTTGCATTCTCATTACCCTTCTTATTTCTCCTAGATTATTTTCACAAGACATGATTTACAAAACGGATGAAACATCTATTTCGGCTAAGGTTCTGGAAATAAACGCAACTTCTGTAAAATACAAGTTGTTTAACAAAACGAATGAGACCGTGTTCGAAATTCCGAAAAATTCGGTACGTTACATACAATATGAAAATGGGGTAAAAGAATTTTACAATACAAGTTCAAAATCTGTGGTGGTGGAAGTTCCTCATGAAACACCGGTTGAAAAGGGAAGTAACAAGAAATTTCTGAAGAACATAATTGCTTTAAATTGCTTTGATATGTTTTTTACCAATGCTTCATTTTCTTACGAACGCATATTTAATTCCGGCAATATCTCTTTAAAAGTCCCTGTTTCTTTGGGTTTGCAAGGCAAACCAAACACACAAGATTACACTTCAGAATTCGGACAGACTCAATTTCTTCAAAATAGAAACTGGGCAGGAGGATTAGAATTAAATATTTATCCATTCGGACAAACTCGTCAAACATTTTACTTAGGATTATCGGGTATGGTTGGAAGTTTTAATTATTTCAGAGATTCTACAACTTATGTCATGAATGCCTACAATAATTACGTCCCTGTCATCGTTCATAATAAAAATACAGGAGCCCATTATTCCGGCATGGTGCATTTGGGCGGTAATATCAGGTTGTCAGATAATTTTTTGTTCGGAACAAAACTTGGAATTGGTTTTAAGCGGGAGGAAACAAACCTACAAGATTATACCCTTCCAACTTTGCAATTTGATTTCAATTTAGGGTATCGTTTTTAATAATCTGTATGAAATATCTAACAAAAAAGTTCAGATAAATAATTTGTTCTTTTTGTTTCTGATTTTATTTTACCTTTGAAACTCATAAAAAACTATCTGAATAACCATTAACTATAATGACTATGAAATTATTAGACGGGAAAATTGCTTTGATTACAGGAGCTTCGAGAGGAATAGGAAGAGGTATAGCTTTGAAATTTGCTGAACAAGGAGCAAATATTGCGTTTAGTTATTTGTCCTCGGTAGAAAAGGGGATGGAATTGGAAAAAGAGTTACAGGCTTTTGGGGTAAGAGCCAAGGGATACAGAGCTGATGCTGCCGACTTCAAAGCTTCAGAAGAATTGGTTAATATGGTAATCGCTGATTTCGGGACTATAGATGTTTTGGTAAACAATGCTGGTATTACAAGAGATGCCTTACTTATGCGCATGAGTGAGCAGCAGTGGGATGAAGTTATCAATTCGAATTTGAAATCTGTTTTTAATTTTACAAAGGCTGTGCAAAAACCAATGCTGAAACAACGCAAAGGTTCTATTATCAATATTAGTTCGGTTGTCGGAATTCAGGGCAATGCAGGTCAGTCTAATTACGCTGCCTCGAAAGCTGGAATAATCGGTTTCACCAAGTCGATTGCATTAGAATTAGGTTCACGAAATATTCGCTGCAATGCAATAGCTCCCGGATTTATAGAAACAGAAATGACTGCTGCTTTAGATGCGAAAGTAGTGGAAGGATGGAGAGAAAATGTTCCTTTGAAACGAGGAGGAACTTCTGAAGATGTTGCGAATGCAGTCGCTTTTTTGGCTTCTGATATGAGTGCTTATATCACCGGACAAGTACTTAATGTTTGCGGAGGAATGCTAACCTAAAATTCAACGAATAACGGATTCCTTTCGTTGAAACAATGAACATACTTACTGAATATCCATTTTGGCTAATCATATTCTGCGTTTTAGCAGGATTTGCCTATTCGTTTGTGTTGTATCGTAAAGATGCTTCGTTAAACGAAATTAATATTTGGCTCCTTCGCCTGATGGTTTTGTTTCGTTTCTTAGTTATTTCTTTTCTTTCCTTTTTTCTTTTTTCCCCTTTTATTAAAACAGTCAATAGGAATGTTGAGAAACCTGTGATAATAGTTGCACAGGATAACTCCGAATCCGTTACTGCAGGTAAAGATTCAAATTATTACCGTAAGGATTATAAGCTAAGTTTACAGAAATTAATAGAAGAACTCAGCGATAAATATGAGGTCAGGACATATTCGTTTGCGGATAAAGTAAGAGAGATGAAGTCGACAGATTCATTATTTTTTAAAGAAAAACAAACTGATATTTCAGCACTCTTTGATGAAATAGATACGCGTTTCAGTAACAGAAATGTTGGAGCAGTAATTCTTGCTACCGATGGCTTATACAATAAGGGAACAAATCCTGCTTATTCATCAGAGCGAATCAAAGCTCCGATGTATACTATTGCTTTGGGAGATACAACAGTTAAAAAGGATTTGATTCTTGCTAAGGTAAACACAAACAGATTGGCATATTTAGGAAATAAATTTCCATTAGAGATTATTGTCAATGCTAAACGTTTTAAAGGAAAATCTTCTGAATTAACCGTTACGAAAGGCAATGCAACTTTGTTTTCTCAGACAGTTGACTTGACCTCGGATGCTTTTAACACAAGCATTGCTGTTCTGCTAGATGCAAAGGAAGTAGGCTTACAGCATTATAAAGTTAAGCTTTCTGGGCTGCCTGAAGAAATGACACTTTCAAATAATGAGCAGGACGTTTTTATAGATGTACTCGATGCTAGACAAAAAGTACTAATCTTGGCTGATGCGCCACATCCGGATGTGGCCGCATTGAAAGAATCAATTGAGTCGAATCAGAATTATGAAGTAGAAAGTTATACTGCAGATAATTTTACTAAGCCCTTAAAGTCATATAATCTTATTATTTTGTATCAAATCCCTAATACGCGTAATCCGGCAGCCAAACTTCTGAGCGAAATTAATGCTGCCAACATCCCTGTTTGGGCCTTTTCGGGCGCGAATACAATTCTCAAAAATAATTTGAGTTTCATTCATGTCAATCAAAAGTCGAACGAGTGCGAAACTTCAATTGATGCCAATTTTCCTTTATTTACCATCAGTGATGAACTCAGGAAATCAATTAAAAACTTTCCGGCTGTGTCATGCCCGTTCGGCAGTTATGGTAGTGAGAACAGTTCAAATGTGTTGATATACCAGCGAATCGGGATAGTGGACACCAAAACTCCATTTATGTATTTTAATACTGTTGGAGATAATAAAATGGCTATAGTTGAAGGCGAGGGCATCTGGCGCTGGCGTTTGCAAGATTATGCCATTCACGAAAACCACAACCTTTTTGATGAACTCATTTCGAAAACAGTTCAGTATCTTTCGGTGAAAGTAGATAAGAGTTTTTTCAAAGTCACTTGCAAAAATAATTTTCCCGAAAATGAATCCATAGAAATGGAATCGGAAGTTTATAACGAAAGTTATGAATTGATTAATCAACCTGAAGTGAATATCATCATTACGAATTCCGATAACAAAACTTTTCCTTTTACATTCAGCAAAACCGTAAATGCCTATCGGTTGAATGCAGGTATGATGCCTGTAGGCGACTACAAATACGAAGCGAAGGTTAAAGCTGGAGAGAAAATGTACACCCAGCGCGGAACTTTTAGTGTAAGTGCTTTGAAAATGGAAATGGTAAATACAGTGGCTGATCATCAGTTGCTTTATAGTCTTGCAAAGAAACATGCAGGAGAAATGGTGTATCCGAATGATATTCAAAAATTGGTAAAAGACCTTAATAACAGGGAGGATATTAAGTCTGTTTCCTACTCTGAAAAAAAACTGACGGATATCATAAATATGAAGTGGATATTCTTCTTTCTCCTTTCGTTGTTGAGTTTTGAATGGTTTTTCAGGAAAAGAAATGGCTCGAATTAGTGTAAAAACAGCACTTTTAAGCTAAATATATTTTAACATTCCTTATCAACATGAAAAAAATACCTATTTTTATCGCATAGCAAATATTTAATTTTATGTACACTACAAAGTCCCACAATGTGCAGATACAAAAGACTGCACAATCTCGAATCGGTGAAATCGATTTTAATAATCTGCAATTTGGAAAAGTTTTTTCAGATCATATGTTTATGGCAGATTTTAAAAACGGTGAATGGACTGATTCGAAAATTGTTCCTTACGGGCAAATTCCAATGAGTCCGGCCACTTCAGCGCTTCATTATGGTCAGTCTATTTTTGAAGGAATGAAAGCTTACAAAAATGATAAAGGTGAAATACTTTTATTTCGTCCTTTAGAAAATTACAAACGAATCAATATTTCTGCTGATCGTATGGCTATGCCTACCATCCCTCAGGATATATTTATGGAAGGTTTGAAACAACTTGTAAATTTGGATAGTAAATGGGTGCCTACAACGGAAGGCGCTTCGCTTTATATTCGTCCATTCTTAATTGGTACTGATGAGTATATCGGTGTTAAACCTTCAGATGAATATCGTTTTTATATTATTACTGCTCCAGGTGGTGCGTATTATAACGAACCTGTAAAGGTTTTAGTTGAAACTAATTTTATTCGTGCTGTTGAAGGAGGTGTAGGGTTTGTAAAAGCATCTGGAAATTACGGGCGTTCGCTATATCCAACTAAGCTTGCACAGCAAAGAGGATATCATCAAATTATTTGGACAGATGCTCGTAACCACAGATATCTGGAAGAATCGGGAACAATGAATCTGATGTTTGTAATTGATGATGTCTTGATAACAGCTCCTTTAGGTGATACTATTTTAGCGGGTATTACTCGTGATAGTGTGCTTACACTAGCTCGCGACTGGAGAATGAAAGTACAGGAAAGAAAGATAAGTATTGATGAAGTGATAGATGCTCACAAACGCGGTACACTTCAGGAAGCTTTCGGAACCGGAACTGCAGCAACCATTGCACATATTTCATTAATAGGATTTGAAGGTAAAGATTACGAATTGCCGCCTGTAGAAGAGAGAATATTCTCTCACCGTGTTGCTAAGGAATTAGACAATATCCGCAAAGGCAAAATCGAAGACGTTCATAACTGGACATATAAAATATAAAGTATACAAGATCTAAATATCAAACCCCTGTTATAGCTTAAATATAACAGGGGTTTTTCATTATCAGAAGTTTTATCTTAATTCCAGCAACACCACATTTTCTACGTGATGGGTTTGCGGAAACATATCCACCGGTTGCACTTTTGTTACTTTGTATTTAGCATCGAGCAGTTGTAAATCTCTTGCTTGTGTTGCCGGATTGCAACTTACATAAACTATTTTGCGAGGTTCAATTTCCAGAATTTTATTAGTTACATCATCATGCATACCGGCTCGAGGAGGATCGGTGATGATGATATCCGGCTTGCCATTTTCATTCACAAAATCATTATTCAATACATCTTTCATATCGCCTGCATAAAACGAAGTGTTTGTAATGTTGTTGAGCTGTGAATTTATTTTTGCATCATCAATAGCAGCGGGTACATACTCTACTCCCACAACTTTTTTGGCCTGATGAGCTACAAAATTAGCTATTGTACCCGTACCGGTGTATAAATCATACACTACATCCGAAGGACTAATGCCTGCAAATTCTCTTGTTACTTTGTAGAGCTGATAGGCTTGTTCGGAGTTGGTTTGATAAAAACTTTTAGGGCCTATTTTAAATTTAAGTCCTTCCATGTTTTCGTAAATACTGTCGTTTCCTTTAAATACTTTTATATCCAAATCGCTTATCGTATCGTTTTTCTTACTGTTGATAACATATTGCAGAGATGTTATCTGAGGAAATTTTTCGGAAAGATGATTCAATAATTTTTCAATAAGACTCATATCTTCGTAATGAAACACTACAATTAACATCCACTCGCCTGACGAAGTGCTGCGGATAATGATATTTCGGAGGAAGCCTATCTGTTCGCGCAAATCAAAAAAAGTAAATTGATTGGCCAGAGCAAAGGTTCTTATTTCATTTCGAATTGCGTTAGATGGTTCTTCCTGCAAATAACAAGTATCGATGTCGAGTATTTTGTCAAACATCCCCGGAATGTGAAACCCAAGTGCATTGCGGGTTATTTCATCACTACCATCGCCAAACGCAATGCTTTTGTCATTCACTTGCTCCAGTGTAAGCCACTTTTTATTAGAGAAAGTAAACTCCAGTTTGTTTCTATAATGATATACTTTTTCGGAAGGAATTATTTTCTGAATTTCCGGAAGATCAATCTTGGCAATGCGAGTAAGCGCATCCGAAACCTGCTTTTGTTTATAAAATAATTGCCATTGATAATCCATGCTTTGCCATTTGCATCCTCCGCACACTCCGAAATGACTGCAAACAGGTGCGGTTCGCTTTTCGGAATACGAGTGTATTTTAATAGCTTTACCTTCTCTGAATTTATTTTTCTTTCGGGTAACCTGCACATCCACCACATCTCCGGGTACAGCATCTTTTATAAATACCACAACATCATCCATTCTTCCAACTGCCTGCCCATCTGAACTGGCATCAATCACCGAAATGTTTTCTAATATGGGTAATACTTTTTTATTGTTTCTCATTGCGGGGCAAAAGTAGTAAAGTTTCTATTGGTTACTTTACTTATTCAGTTCAATAAATTTGCTTAATTTTGTATATTAAATAAAATATGATGAACGCGATTATGACGAACAGTAATGCCGCTAAACAGGCAATGGATTTGGAAGATAAATACGGAGCACACAATTACCATCCTTTGCCGGTGGTGCTTGAGCGTGGCGAAGGTGTATATGTATGGGATGTTAACGGCAAACAATATTTCGATTTTCTTTCGGCTTACAGTGCCGTTAATCAAGGGCATTGTCACCCTAAAATAGTAAAAGCACTGGTGGAGCAGGCGCAGAAGTTGACTCTTACTTCTCGTGCTTTTTATAATGATTGCCTGGGTGAATACGAAAAATTTGTTACTGAATATTTTGGTTTCGATAAAGTATTACCCATGAATACCGGGGCCGAAGGAGTGGAAACTGCTCTTAAGCTTGCTCGTAAATGGGCTTATGAAGTAAAAGGTGTAGCCGAAAATGAAGCCAAGATTATTGTATGTAAAAATAATTTTCATGGTCGTACTATCACTATTGTTTCTGCCAGCAACGACCCTGATGCACGTGCTAACTTTGGCCCTTTCACTCCCGGAATTATTGCAGTGGAATACAACAACAGTGATGCACTTGCCGAAGCACTCAAAGATAAAACCATAGCCGGTTTCCTTATTGAGCCTATACAGGGCGAAGCAGGAGTGGTGGTGCCTGATGATGGCTATCTTAAAAAATGCTACGACCTTTGTAAACAGCATAACGTGCTTTTTATTGCAGACGAAATTCAATCGGGACTTGGGCGCACAGGCAAACGTTTGGCTTGCGACCACGAAGGTGTGCATCCTGATATTTTAATTTTGGGCAAAGCTCTTTCGGGCGGAACTTATCCGGTAAGCGCTGTGCTTGCCAATGATGATATTATGCTTTGCATCAAACCCGGTCAGCATGGAAGTACGTATGGTGGAAATCCTATGGCTTGCAAGGCGGGTATAGCTGCCCTTAGTGTATTGCGCGATGAACAACTATCCGAAAACTCTGCTCGATTAGGCACTTTACTTTTAAAAGAACTAAAAGCAATTCAAGCCGAATTTCCTGAAAAGGTAAAGCATGTAAGAGGAAAAGGTTTGTTCTGCGCTATGATTATTACCGAACAAAACGGAAAATCAGCGTGGGAGGTTTGTGTGGAATTGATGAAAAACGGATTGCTTGCTAAGCCTACTCATGGCGATATTATTCGTTTTGCCCCTCCTCTTATTATTAACGAGGCACAGCTGATGGAATGTGTTTCTATTATTCGTAAGGTTTTAAAAGATTTTTAATTTGCCTGTAAACACAGGGCGAACTATACAATTTACAACAAAAAACTCCCAACAAATTCTGTTCGGAGTTTTTTGTTGGCGCACATAGCACCCAACTTTACTAATAAAATCAACCCCTTGCGAGGCTATGCCAAACGCAAGAGAGATATGGTTTCAAATATATGTATTAACAGTTTGCTGTGTTAGCCGGCAACACACCCTGATCTATCCAGGGAATACTGTTTAATGTTTCGCTTCGCGAGCGGCTTACAGGTGTTTCTGAATTTTCTGAAGGCATCACTGTTTTGTTTTCTGCTGAGCAGGAATACATAAACAAAGCGAAAGCCAAGTAATAAAGTGGTTTCATCTGCTTTTTCATTTTACAATAATTTAGAATTGGTTATTATTATTTTTAATTCACTTATTCCGGTTTTCCTCATTCTGTTTCACCGGTGTTTTTTCACGTTGCAAAGATAAGCATTATTGAGCAGGTGGATACCACATTGAGTTTCCAGTTAAGTTTTTTATTTCGGTATCTGTCAAAAAATGCATGTCCCGAAACTCCGAAGTGCCGTTGCCTCCTGTCAAAAAACGGTAACCGGCCACAGTGTCTCTTGCTGTTTGCACTATCTGAATAACGATAACCGTTTCCCGCTTTCCTGTTGGTTTGCAGTAAAACGAAGCCAGTTTGGGCATAGTCATAGCATAGGGTTTGGCATCCGGAGTTTTGGTGGTGTCGCAATAAATTAGCGAAGTGCCGTCTTGACTTTCTTCGAATGTAGGCAGTCGTCCGTTAACCACACGCACCTTATTCCATAATTTAACATCAACCGGAGGAAAACCTTTTACATTATCCGGACAATACCACCCGCTATTGCTCGACATTCCGGGCTGATTAGCCGAAGCCTGCATGGCAAGTGTGGTTTCCATGCTTTGTCGCCTCATGCTCATGCTATCTGATTTATGCCTTTCCTCCATGGCTTTGGGGTTAGCACCGGGCCCGCACGAAACGAAAGGAAGCAGGGAAAGGAGTAAAATGGATAAGGAATGGTTTTTCATGGTGCTGGTTTTATGAGTTTAATTACTTCGGCAAAAGTAAACATAATTTATAAGGCAGGTGGAATTGGAATTTTTGCAAACCGAGGGTGGATGCTAGAAATATTGGATATAAGTAATACTTAATAGTTAATTTGAAATGTAGAGTTCCCTCCATTTGTGCAAGTAACCGTAGAAGTAAAGTTCGTTGTTATATGGTTCTTTGTTACCGCCCAACTTAAATTAACTAGTTTCGGTGGACAACCGTTAACAATAATGCTGTTGGTGGTTTCAACTGATGAACCTTTATAAATAAATTGCATATGAAAGGTCGGATAATTTGTGTTCGGTCTCACAAAATCAATGTAGATACTATCATTGTTATCGTATGGTGAAATGTTTTTTGTTGATAATAACAAGTTTGATGTTTGAATATTACTCGACAATTGAACATTAAGTTCTTGACTTGTCTTTTTAGAAATATAGTCTGACTGATAACCATTGCACCGCACAAAGTAATGGTTGTCGGTCAGTAATGCATGAAAACTAAAATCAAAGGAACCATCTGAATAAGTTTTCATTGAGTTTTTTAATGCACTATTTTTTGAACTGTTTTTCTCACCTGTCCAGAGTTCAACATTCCAGCCTCCAACAGGGGCTCCACTACATCCTTCTGTTACTTTTCCATACACTCTTGTATTTGATTTCGTACAAGAAAACAAAAGTGGAACAAAAATCAAGAGTAATAATATTTTTTTCATTTAGGTTATTTTTTCGCAGACACGAGCCTATTTCGCTCCTATTTCCTATTCTGAGGTGTCCCGTCACAACACATCATTTTTCCTCCCACAAATATACCACGATTTTATATGTGTAAAACAAAAACCTCACATAAAGGTTGGGTGAGGCCTCTAATCAAATAATCGATTGCTTATTTATTGTTTATCATAATCAAAATTTAATCGTTTGATTAGGATTCGAAACCAAAAGGCATAATGAGAAATAGGAAAGTAGAAATGATACCACATTTCATCAGGATTTATGAAAATAAGCAGGCAATGTTGACGCGAAACATGGATGTTTCGACACGAAACGAGGACGTTTCGACATGAAACGAGGACGTTTCAACACGAAACGAGGATGTTTCAACACGAAACGAGGATGTTTCAACACGAAACGAGGACGTTTCAACACGAAACATGGATGTTTCGACATGAAAAGGGGATGTTTTGTGTCGACATTGCCTTCTTTTTTGGTGAAACAAGGTGTTTCTTTTTCAAAAAAGTAATAGATATATTGCTATTCATGAGGTTGTTTCGTTCTTTGTCATTCTTACCCATTAACCTTAGGATTGAAGCAGAAACCATGGTTTTTAGTCATTCTTCTTTTATCTCATTTTTTTAATAAATGTTAAAAGAAAGTCAAAAAACAACAAAAAGGTGCCAGTATTGTTCCGTGAAGCTTTATGATACTATTGTGAAACTTAATGATACCATCACGAACCTTTATGATACTATTGTGAAACTTTATGATACTATCGTGAACTTTTATGATGCAATCGTGAAACTTAATGATACAATCACGAAACTTAATGATTCAATCACGAAACTTAGGTGATGCTATTGCGAAACTTAATGATACTATCACGAACCTTTATGATGCAATCGTGAAACTTTATGATGCAATTGCGAAACTTTATGATGCAATCGCGAAACTTTTCAATACAATCATAAAGCTTCGCGGAACCAAAGTGCCACCTTTTGGTGGAAAATGAGGCTAAAAACAACTGTATAGAATAAATAAACTCAGTGCACATTAACCTAAAACATTAAAAAAAAGGATAGTTGTGTCAATTATTGACTATAACATACTGCTTGTTTGAGATTCATAGTTTTGTTAATAATGAACGAAAGGGGGGGGAGGAAAAGGTTAAACAATTAATGAGAAATGATTTTACCTATGGTGTTAAATATGATTATAAAATCGGTGAGAACGCTCTTTTGCTCAATATAAACAAGGTTTAGCGCAAGTTTGGCGGGCATTATTTCGCTAATATAAGTATGTTCGGGGTCGCTTGCGTTGCCAAGCAATTCGTTTTCGTTGCTGTATTGAATGCTGGCATAATCAGTTATACCGGGCTTTACAGAAAGTACCTTTAGTTGTTCGGGAGAATAAAGATTTACATATTTGCGCACTTCCGGCCGAGGCCCCACCAAACTCATGTTACCTAGCAAGACGTTGATGAGTTGAGGCAATTCATCTATTTTATATTTACGAATAAAATAACCTACTGAGGTGATGCGATTATCTCGCCCGCCAATAGTGAGCAAACTGCCTTTGTCGGAGTCAACACGCATGGAGCGAAACTTGAAAAGTTTGAAATCGCGTCCATTCAGTCCCACTCTCACTTGTCGGTAAAACACTGGCCCGCGCGAATTGATAACAATTATCAGGGCAATGATGATAAAGAAAGGAAGAAGTATAACTAATCCGATGATTGAAAAAAATATGTCGAACAGACGTTTCATGAACATTAGCCGAGCACTTTAGCTACGGACGAAACCACTGAATCTATTACCTTTTGAATCATATCATCGGTTAAATCGTAAAATACCGGTAACGAAATTTCGCGAGAATAATTATTAAATGTTACAGGATAGGTGTGGATGTCATAACCCAGTCCTTTGTAAAAGCTCATCATGGGTACTGGAATAAAATGTACGTTAACAGACACATCGCAATCGAAAATCTCTTTGATGATAGCATCGCGTTGTGCTTCTGTGATACCTTTTATACGCAACGGATAAAGGTGATAACACGATTCAATAGATGATTGCTCATCAGAGTTTAAATACTGAACAGGCAATTGAGCCCAGGCAAATTTTGAAAATGAAGCAGAATATTTCTGACAAATATTTTTTCGTTTGGGCAATGTATCGTTATCGTATCGTTCCAACTCAATGATACCGATTGCGGCCATTATATCAGTCATATTGCATTTATAACCGGCTTCCACAATGTCGTAGCGCCAATTTCCCTTTTGAGTTTTTGCCAATGCATCTTTGTCCTGCCCGTGAAGAGTTTTGATGCATAAATTTTTATATACTTGTTCATTATCAAATGGTGCAGGCAGATTAAGCGCTATAGAACCACCTTCGGCAGTAGTTAGATTTTTAACGGCATGAAATGAAAAAACAGAAACATCGGTAAGCGACCCAGCTCTGCGACCCTTGTACCAAGCTCCAATAGAATGTGCCGAATCGGACAAAACCATAATGCGACCTAGCGTTTTTTGTTCTTCTGTTTGTGGAGCAAATTTATTTTTGTTTCGAACAACAAGTGCATTCAACTCATCGTAATTACATGGATAACCGGCAAAATCTACAGGCATTATTACTTTTGTTTTAGCAGTAATTGCTTTTTCAATTTCCGAAATCGAAATATTAAAATCATCAGGATTCACATCCACAAAAACAGGAGTGGCACCGCAATGAATAACCACATTAGCTGTGGCAGAATACGTGTAAGCCGGAAGAATAACTTCATCTCCTTCTTTCACACCAAACCATCGCAGCATAATTTCGAGGCCGGCTGTAGCGCTGTTAACACACAAGGTTGCTTTGTTGCCGCAATAGAGCGACAGTTTTTTTTCAAACTGTTTGGTTCGGGGGCCGGTGGTAATCCAGCCGGATTGTAGTACTTTGGTTACTTCGTCAATTATTTTCTGGTCGATATGAGGCGGAGAAAAAGGAATCATAAATTAGTTGTTTGTTAATCGTTATTAGTTAGCAGAGCCCGATTCTTTGGACGAATTGAAACAGAGTAATGCATTAAAAAAAGCATAAAACATAACCCCTGCTTGTGTTTCGAACATAGACTCAGTCAAAAAGTTTAAAATGATAATACACAAAAATAATAAATATATGATGTTCCCGTTTCGGAAAGATGCCACCAATGGGAAATACAAATTGGAAAGCAATAGAATAAATCCGATAATGCCCAGCGAAATAAAAACCTGATAATATTCGTTATGAGCATTGAGTTCGTGCTTATATGCTCCTGTCATTCCTCTGTCTAGATATACTTTCATCAGCTCATCTTTTGCATCACCGGTTCCAACCCCTGTTAGCAGATTATCAGCCACCAATTCGTTGGAGGCACTCCACACCAACAGACGAACCGCTGAACTTTCTACTTCGGCTTCATTTACATTAGTATCAGTTAATGCATCTATTGCCCTGTTGATTCTGCCTGAAATTTCGGGAACAAATTTCATAACTATAAACACAGATAATACGATGACGGCAAGAGCCGAAAATCCAATTAAGTATTTTCGTTTGGTAATGATGGAAACAACAATAAAACCTATAAATATAAGAACCAATGTTACGATGCCAAGTTTGGATGACAACAGAAAAATAGAAACCGAAAAAAATAAAATCAAAAATAAGTTCAGGATAAAAGAGAGTGGTTTATCTGAAAATTTAATTCGTTGCAGATTTAAAATTAACCATGCCACAGCAAGATTGAGGTACATAGAAATGTAACTCGGATGAATAAGAAAAGAAGAAAACGATTCGTAAAAGAAGTCATTTTGTCCTGTTGTGAAATATATGTAGGAGGCATGAGATAGCATGATGGCGAGCGATGCCGAGCATCCGATTATGAAGGCTCGAAATATCTTTTGCTTGTCCGAAACTTGAAATGGTCGAGTGGCAAGGATGAGCGGAAAAAACAAAAGCGATAATTTAACCTGCACATCAAACCAACCGGACTCGAGATTAGTTGTGTAAGTTAGACCGATGAGATGAATAAGGTAAAAAGAAATAAAAAGCAAGGCGAAATTGTTTTGTTTTAAACGATACCATTTCTTTCGAAAGTCTCCTTCTATTATCCAATTCAGAAGTAATATAATAATGAATATCGGAACCAAACGGGCCACAGGCAAAAACAGA
This sequence comes from uncultured Bacteroidota bacterium, assembly GCA_903926385.1. GTDB lineage: Bacteria > Bacteroidota > Bacteroidia > 2-12-FULL-35-15 > 2-12-FULL-35-15 > 2-12-FULL-35-15. Next base: position 206,296 of record CAIYIS010000059.1, on the reverse strand, counting down.
GCAATGCATAAACTGGCTACAAGATGAATCCGTTCGTGTATATTTTGTCTACTAATTGCCATGCTAATTCTTTTTATCTGGACTTTTAAATAACCCTGCCAAAAAGCCCAAACCATAGGACAAATGCAACATGGGATAAACTAAGATTAATGCAAATTTAACTGCCACAGTCTGATAGTTCACAAAGGAATTATAAATATCAATGAGCATATAGAGAGCCATTGGGATCAAAATAATGGGGAACTTAACTGCAGCTACCGAACAGAAGAGGTAAAGAACAAAAAACAATGGAATAAGGTGACGCAATTTAACTTCTGACTTTATTTTTTTTACCACCAAAGGTTTGTATAAGCCATATTGAAAGTACTGACTGAATAACGACTTGTAGGTGGAGCGAGGAAAATAAGTAGACTTAATTTCTGAGTTAAGATAAATTGTTTTGCCTTTGCTTTTTGCCCTGTAATGAAATTCATCATCTTGATTGCGCACCATCTGATCGTCAAAATATCCTACTTCCGAAAACAACTCCTTTTTCCAGGCACCGAGATAAACACTGTCAACAAATCCGGAATAATTGACATCATGAAACTTGCTGTTGCCAATACCAAACCAACCTGATGTTGCGTGAGCCACGGCCATTTGAACTGGTGTTTTACCAACAGGATGCATAGGGCCACCTACTATATCAGCTCCGGTGGTTGCAAATGTTTCAACAATTTTTTCGAAATAATTACTTGCGTAAATGGTATGTGCATCCAGCCTTACAACAAATTTACCCCGTGCAGATTTCAATCCCATGTTCAATGCCTGGGGTACATATTTATGTGGATTATGCAACAGATGAATTTCAGGATACTGCTTTGCCCACTTTTCGATAATAGTCACCGTACGGTCTTTCGAACCTCCGTCAATAATGTACAATTCCTTATTGGCAGGTTTGCTTTCAACAAAAAACTGCAATACATTTTCAATATAATTTTCTTCATTATATACAGGGCAAAGTGCAGTTATTTCGGGGGCTTGACTCATCGCTTATTTTTTATCGGTAAAGAATGAATCTAATAAGTACGAATACGACTGATGCAATAACCTAACCGCTCTGCCTGATTTGAAAGTTCCTGTTGTAGTATTTTGAAAGTGGTTTATTTTTAAAGCCGGACAATAAATAGTTTTTAGCCCTAATTTTATAGCTGTTTCGGCAACAAAAAGTTCTTCCCCAAACAAAAACGAAGGATACTTTATACTTCCGCCTTTGTCAAAATACGATTTATTGAATATCACAAATGAACCATGAATAGCATAGGTGTCGATGGTATGATGAATTGCTGTCTGTGTGTTTGATTTCACAAGTTTGCTTTTTAATAAATGTAACAGTGTGAATACAGCATAAAAAAAGCTGTTAGAGGTGACGAATTTATAAAGTTTAATCCGATTGGAAGTAATCCGTTTTAAAATGTATGGATTCTGATGATACTTGAGAAACGTTGAATACACATCTGGCCCCATTATATCGAAATCAGAATTGTCTAACATCGCTTGAAGTTGGGGTACAAAATTCTCACTCTCTAAGGTGATATCCGTGTTGCAGATAATCACTGCATTCGGGTGTGTATTGGCCGACAGATAGTATTGCAACCCTTGGTAAGCTCCGCCAAAATAACCAGCATTGGCTTCAGGTGTAAAAATAGAAACATTATTGTATTTCATCACAACTTTGTTCAACAAGCTTGTATCTTTGCTGCCGTTATCAACTATTGTAATATAAACATCCGCACTCAGGTACTTTGCCAATTGAGCCGAAACAAATTCGGCCACCTCAAACTCATTGAAGTAATTAATAAGTAAAAACAAAATTCGCTTATCCTTCATCATTCTATATTATTTTTCTTCTGTTCTCAGCTTCCTGCGAAGCAAAATAAACTGATGAAACAAAAATCGCAAAAAAGAAATGCTTCGTAAAAACTTATACACTGCCAGGCCCATTTTATATTTTCTGATATACCAATCTGATTTATCTATACTAACTTCATCCATCACCTTTTCCAAATCAATCAAGGCTTCACCCTTATTCGAATTCCGAATCGCATCCACATAATATCGGGTATCAATATTAAAGTCGTTGCGAAACCAAGTTAGGTAATCACCAAGGTAATAATTATGCGAAAATATTTTTTTCTTAATTAACGGGCATCCCTTTTTTATTAATTCATCCGCCAGAATAAATGTGGGATTGATATCTATGTTGGCTTTGTAATCATAAAAACCACCTATAGTCATTCCGTTTTGGATCAAATGTTCACTAAGGCCTATTTCATAGTTGGTAATAACCCCTTTGTACGTTTGCTTTATTCCTTTCTCCTTAAAAAAAATTGTAACCAAAGGAATTGCTTTTTTATTAATCACCAGAAAGTAGGACTGAATGTGAAAAGTGATTTTACCTGTTGCAGTCATTCCGGCATAATCAATGTTGGCATTTCTCTCCCATTCAAAAAAAGGCTTTAAACTTTTAAACAGAATACATGAGTCGTTGATGAGCCCAATTTTGTTATACTTTGCGCCATCAAACTCTGCAAGGGCTTTTTGCCACATTCCAAAATCCATTCCTTCGTTTTCGTATAATCGAAGCTGTATATTTTGTTCTTTTAAAAAATCTGATTCAGCAGTGAGCAGATCCTTTCTATTAGTCAGTAAAACCACCTCCGCAAAATACTTATTCAGTTCTTGGAGATAAAATTTTACATAATACGGAATACGCTCACCGGTAAAATAACTACTGAAAAAACAAATTGATTTCATTACCCCTTGTTAAAATATCGTTCCAGAATATCATTCCAATGCTTACCTATGGCAACAGAATCAAACTGCTTAGCTCTTTCGGTTTGCTTTTCCTTATCCACTTTATACTCCCCACCCATAAACTTCATCATCTCCACTGCCATTCGTACGACATCATTTTTTTCTTCCACTATCTTGCCAATGTCGTTTTGCAGTATTTCTTTCACACCCCCGCAGTTTTGAGTAACCACTGGCAAACCCAGCAACAACGCTTCTACCGTAACCAATGAAAATGATTCTTTCTCGGAGGTGAGTACAAAGCCATCTGCACAATTCATATAACCATAATATTCTTCTGCCACATCGCCTAGCCATATAACTGAATCGCTCAGCTTTCCTTCCACAGTTTTGTCTTTACATAGTTTTTCAAAACTCGTGTCAACAGTTCCGCCTATCCACATAAACTTCACATTGCTTTTTGTTTTCAATATTTCTCCAGCTATGTCAATAAACAAAAACGGATTTTTATTCTTATCCAGTGAACCACTCATAACCCACAAAAACGCATTATCTGCAATATTTAATTTCTTTCTGTAAGTATCACGACTCTTTTTGTCAGGTTTGATGTTTTCAGTATTCAAACTCGGATAACAAATTTCAACATTCTCTCTTCGTCCGTAATTGTCAATAACTGCGGCACTCGCTTTCGAATTGGCAATAATCAAATCGGGATACGCCACCAAACGCTGAATTTGCAAAAGATTAAGCTGAGTGTACATTTGTTCCAATTCATGTATGTGCACTATCGTTTTGATTTTCTTTTGCTGTGCAAATGCAAGCACATCCGGTAAGATTATCGTGTTGATATAAAAAACAGAATCAGCCTCTGCGCCTAACAATAATCGCATACGAGCTTTTATTGCAAGGCGGGCTTTTATCCGGTGGTAATATGTTCGCTTTGGTTTGCCATCAAACAGAAATGCTTTATTTACGCTTTTCAATACCAAATCAAACAGCACTCCTTTGTACTTTGCTATTAATTTAATTTGGAAACTTGTATTTATTTGTTGCAGCAAGTTAACCAAAGCTATCTCAGAACCTTTTCGGTCGAGGGTAGGTGTAATAAATGTAATAGCTTTAGTTGCTTGTTTCCTGTCCATTCTTGTTTCGTTAAATGCCTAAACGTCTTTTTATCCGCTTCACATATTTGGCTGCAGTGCTTGATTTCATAGCCTCATCAACTTGACTTTTACTGAAATATTTTAATTGCACTTTAATTCTTTCCTCCAATATCTTTTGTTTGTTTGCAGCCGAGGCACTCACACCATCCTGAGTGAACAAAGTAATTACAATATTCACTTTTTGAGTACTCACTCCTGCCACCAATACTGCTTTTAAAAAAAAATCATAATCCGAAATGATAGGAAAACTCTCATCGTACTTCCCGATGGTAGTAAACAGTTCCCGTTTAATAAACGAAACTGGATGCCACAATGTATCCTGAATCATGTGTCGGAATGTAAGTTTGGATGGCATCACACCTTTACGTCTGGCACCGTTTGGGTATTCAAATATCAGATTGCCGTAAACAATATCTGCCATCGATTTTAGCCCCATCACATCCTTTGTCACATCTTTATCATACAACGTATCGCCTGAGTTAAGAAATAAACAATACTTTCCCGAAGCCCTCTCTATCCCTTTATTCATTGCGTTGTAAATACCCGTATCCTTTTCCGAAACCCAATATTTAATTTTATCACCATGCTCCTTTATCACATCCACACTTCCGTCAACAGAACCACCATCAATGATAATATACTCCACTCCCGCATACGTTTGACCAACCACACTATTGATGGTTTTTTCCAAACCAGCTTTGTTATTATAATTAACAGTAATAATCGATAACTCGCACATGTATTTATTATCAGTCTACAAACTTATTTTAATTCAACTGCAAATATTACTAAAAACTTTAAGCTTTACGCCAACAAAGTAAAGATTATATGAAATAGCAGATGTTAATATTCTTTATTCTCAATCGTGAATTCTAATTTTAAATTCTTACTAAAATTTTGGCAGTCATGCTTATCATCTTTCGAATCCTTTCTAACGCCCAAGAGAATGCACCCTAGAAGTTTATGTTTTTTTAGCCTCTTACACATATATTGATGTGTTATTGCATATCTTTTGTGCAATTTGCAATTTCATTAAGGGTCGGCTGCACTTATTCAGCCAACCGTCCATCGTTATCTTGAGTAAATAAAAAAAAGGAACAACTTTGAATCTAGTTTATTATTCTTTGTAAGGTATAGTTTTACGTTTGGTGGATGTATGGCATTAGAATATAGTCGCAAACGAAGCCTTTGTTGGTGCTTTTTTTCAAATAAATAGTTGACAAATCGTCAGTTTTCTACTGTTCAAATATAAGCGTGTCGATAGTAGCACCAAGGCTTACTAAGATTTCGGATAATGATTTTACAAAATCTTCGGGGCCGCAGAGGTAAAAATGTTGTTTAAAATTATCTATCTGGTCAATTAAAAATGCACGGTCAATGCGCTTTTCGAGAAACCCTATTACATTTTCGCGAGTATACACCAGCACCAGATTTTTTTTGAGCATAATCTGAAGCATATCGCCCATTATTACATCTTCCGAAGTTTTGTTAGAATAAATCAAAAAGTTTTTGCGCGCTTTCTTTTGTTTTTCGAGCATACGAAAGATAGATAAGAACGGAGTGATACCCGTTCCGGCAGCTATAAACACACCGTTTTCCTTGTACTGAATATTTCCAAACACATCGTGCAATATCAATTCGTCTCCCGCATTTATGCTTTCCAGTTTCTTGGTCATCCCGTTTCGTGTACGATATATTTTTATCATAAACTCGAGAAAATTATCTTCCGGCAAATTGGTAAAGGTAAAAGCACGTTTTTCGGTTTTCCATTCGGGCATATTTATCGAAACATATACCGACTGACCGGGAATAAATTTAAATCCGGGAGGCTTTTCTATTACAAATCGTTTTACATCATGCGTAACATAACTGGTTTCGAGCACTCGTAATGCCACATCCTGATAAGATATCCAGGAAGCACTGGTATCGGGCACTTCGGTGGATGTTAGTTTTGGTGTAGTATTCTTTTTCATTTGATAAAATAATAGTTAGAAAAAACTGCGCAGTGTTTTTTTGTTGCTTTAGAAACTTGTACTTGCACAATTACCTTTTCGATTGAACGATGAAAGATTTATTGTTGCAAAATTGGGAAAAAACTCCGGATAAGCAATAAAATAAAACTATTCAGAAGTTGAATAATATCATAGGTCAACTCAAACGCTTTTTTGGAAAACTCATTCTTCAAAGAAATACTTTTAACAGTACAAACAAGGTTAATCAGATTTAAGTATTATTGCATTCGGAAACCAATAAAGAAAATGAAAACCTATATTGCTATTTTGAGAGGAATTAACGTAAGTGGCAGCAAACCCATTAAAATGGATGCATTGCGAGCCATGTGCGAAAGTTTGAAATTTAAAAACGTAAGAACATACATACAGAGTGGCAATATTGTTTTTGAGAGCAAACCAACTACCAACGCGGCTCTAGAAACACTTATTTCAAAAAAAATAAAAGAAGTATTTACGTTTGATGTGCCGGTAATGGTTAAAGATGCAGAAGAGCTAAAACAAGTGATGCATAACAATCCGTTTGTAAAGAAACGCAACGAAGATATATCTCGGCTTTATGTTACTTTTCTGTCTGCCCTACCTAACACTACTTTGATAGATAAACTGAAAGAAGGAAATTACGGAACAGATGAATATTATTTTGATGAATTAGTGGTCTATCTTTTTTGCCCTATAAGTTATGGGAACACCAAGCTTAGCAATAACTTCTTCGAAAACAAACTCAAACTAAATGCCACCACACGCAACTGGAAAACACTGACAGAACTGCTAACGATGGCCGAACAGAAATAATACATATAAAACCAATACATCAGAATTAATATGCGACACGATTTAGTAACCTCCCGATCAGTAGAAGTAAATGCGAATGCAAGCAAAGTGTGGGAAGCTCTTACCAATCCTGCTATCATTAAAGAATATCTTCATGGCACCGAAACCACTACCGACTGGAAAGTAGGTAGTGAAATTCGTTTTCATGGCCAATGGGAAGGAACAAACTATTGCGACAAAGGTTGGATAGTAGAAAATGTAACCAACCGATTACTTACTTATCGCTATTGGAGTGGCTTTTCAGGATTAGAAGACAAAGTCGAAAATTATAATTTGGTTATTTACAACATCGCTGCGATAAGTGATTCTCGCTCCATCTTTACCTGGACTCAAATAGGATTTGCCACCGAAGCAGGATATAATCACACAAGTTCAGGAATGGAAGCATTTCTGAATACCATTAAACAAATAATAGAGCGATTGTAGGTACTTTTTTATTGCAGAGAGAAGGATTGCCCTAAAGCAAACAATTCGTTTGTGTGCACCTATTTTATTCATTTATTCGACTCATTCAATCGTCTAAATGGATAAATAAATCGCAAAAAAACCTGCCGTCATTACGAGGCAGGTTTCTTAACAACAACTACTCTACCCATCAATCAACATTATCGTGTAAAAAAGAGTTATTAGGTTTTATCTCTGTGTTTTTATCTTCACCTTCCGAAAGCGTATAACGCGACACCTGCGATTCTGACGAATGCGGAGTAGCTTCTAGGTTTACATTTCTTCTTTTGTAAGCCGGTTCGTTTTCCAGTTCTGATAATCCATTTGGAGTTTTTAATTTATGACTTAATGCTCTTAATTTTAAAACTCTTTCCTGTGCTTTTCTCATTTGCTCATCGTTCTCCGATTTAGCAATATTTAAATGTTCTTCTTCTTTTACCGAATTATCTACGTTTGCTGCATTAGAGAATATGAATGGCTCTTCGATTGTAGAATTGGTATTGGTTATTTCGAATTCAAAAGTTATTTCCTTTTTCTCTTCTGCAATTGGATTCACCACTTCTTCTTCTCCGAAAAACAAGAAAGGTTGAACAGGTGATTCAGTTATTTCTTCCACTTCTTCGTTCACCACCTGGTTTACCACTGGCTCAACAACATCTTCTGTTTTTATGTAAGAAGTCATTGTTATTTCTTCTTCTACAAAAGTTACAGGTGCTTCAGGAGCTTTAGCAACCACAGGTTCTGCTTGAACTTCTTCTTTTTTGATATCTTCCCCTAAAACAAAAACTTTGCGTTCAGGAGCTTTTGCTTCCATATGAATTCCTGCATCTTTTTGCGAATTAAATCCGGTAGCAATGATGGTAACACTTACTTTATCTCCAAGCGATAAATCTACACCATATCCTTTAATCACTTCAGCAGTCATTCCGGCAGCATCCTGAATAAAATCAGTTATCTCACCTAACTCGTCCATGGTTATTTCGTCCTCCCCACAAGTGATGTTGACAAGCACATAACGTGCTCCTTTAATATTGCTATCGTTCAGCAACGGAGAAGACATAGCTTGCTCCACTGCACGTAAAGCACGGTGTTCACCACTTGCCATGGCAGATCCCATTATAGCAACACCACTGTCTTTCATTACCGTTTTCACATCATTGATGTCGGTGTTTATTTGCAAAGTAGTGGTGATGATATCTGCGATACCTTTGGCTGCAGTAGTCAAAATATCATCTGCATGACCGAACGCTTCTGTCACTTTCAGATTACCGTAAATCTCACGTAATTTATCATTACTGATTACAAGTAATGTATCCACATTTTGTTTCAAGGCTTCTAAACCGGCATCAGCCTGAGCTTTTCTTTTTTTGCCTTCAAATCCGAAAGGAATGGTAACTATACCAACAGTAAGAATTCCCATATCTTTTGCCGCTTGTGCAATGATAGGTGCAGCACCTGTACCTGTACCACCTCCCAAACCAGCTGTGATAAAAAGCATTTCGGTATTATTACCTAATATTTCTTTTATTTCTTCTATCGTTTCGATGGCTGCATTTCTGCCTACCTCAGGCAAAGAACCTGCACCACGACCTTTGGTCAATGTAGCTCCCAATACCATTTTCATTGGTACCGGACTCATATCCAAAGCTTGTTGATCGGTGTTGCAAACTATAAAATCTACACCTTTAATACCTTGTTTGTACATGTGATTAACTGCATTACTGCCGCCACCACCAACACCAATTACTTTAATAATTGAAGAGTTGTCTGTAGGTAAATCAAATTTCATCATCTATGTATTTTTTTTAAACTATGATTTATTTTGCCGTTAAGGCGATGTTATTTTTTAACGGCTTAAAATTGCCTTATTTTTTAATGTCGAATGATACCAACTTCGGTTAGTTATAAACTTTCGAATGTTAATTTCTCTGACAAAATTTATTGTTGTACCGATTCGTCATCAAAAAAGCCTTTAAGTTTTTCGAAAAAGCCACCGCGTTTTCCTTCCTGAGAGTGATTCGAAATTTTTTCAGGTTCCTTCTTGGGTCCTACTTTTTTATTTTGTTTATCCAGTGCTTCCAAGCCTTTCATCACTAATCCAACTGAGGTAGCAAACATAGGACTGGTTACTGCTTCGCTTCCTTTTGCAAGATGTTCGTTTGGATAACCAATGCGAGTATCCATTCCTGTTATGTACTCCACCAGTTGAGTTACATGTTTCAACATTGCACCACCACCGGTTACCACAATTCCTGCAATAAGCTTTTTCTCATATCCCGAATTTTTTATTTCGTAATACACATGCTCGATTATTTCTTCCATACGAGCCTGAATAATGGCCGACAAGTTTTTTACAGAAATCTCTTTGTGCGGACGGCCTCTTAATCCGGGAATAGATACTATTTCGTTTTCCTGATTTTCGCTGGCCAATGCCGAACCGAATTTAATTTTCAGTAACTCGGCTTGTCCTTTTATTATTGTACAACCTTCCTTAATGTCTTCTGTAATGATGTTTCCGCCAAATGGAATAACTGCTGTATGGCGAATAATACCATCTTGAAAAATGGCAATATCAGTAGTACCTCCGCCAATATCTACAAGTACCACGCCTGCTTCTTTTTCTTCATCGCTCAATACAGCATCAGAAGATGCAAGCGGCTCCAGAGTTAATCCGGTCTTGTCTGGTATTTCTAGTCCTGCTTTTTGCACACATTTGTAAATGTTTCGCGCAGCAGCAATCTGTCCGGTGATGATATGAAAATTAGCTTCCAAACGAATGCCTGCCATTCCAATTGGATTTTTTATTCCCGATTCGTTATCGATAATATATTCCTGTGGTACTACATGAATAATTTCTTCGCCAGGTTGCATCACGAGTTTAAACATATCGTCAATCAGAGCGTCAATATCATTTTGCGATATTTCGTCTTCCGCACTTGCTCTGGTTTTAATACCTCGATGTTGATTGCTTTTGATATGTTGGCCGGCAATACCCACATTCACAATTTTAATTTCAACACCAGATTTCGTTTCAGCCTCAGCCACCGCCACTTTAATTGCTTCAACTGTCTTGTCAATATTTTGAACTACCCCTCGGGCAACTCCATACGATTCGGATTTCCCCATACCGAGAATTTCTATTTTTCCGAATTCATTTCTGCGGCCAACAATGGCAACAATTTTAGTGGTTCCGATATCTAAACCTACTACAATTTCTGATGGTTCCATAGTGAATTATTTTTTAGTACAAACGATTTGATTTTTAAACTTTAAATTTATTATTGAATATTTATCCCACCATCCTGTGGTATTTAATGCTTGTGTATAAAATGTCATTAGCTTTTTAAATTTTTCATCCATTGCTGTGGTATCGCCAAAAATTATTTTCTGATTACCTGCAAGAGGCACAAGTTCCATATCTTTGTCTTTGTTAATATAGATTTGCTGAATTTGAGCTTTCCAGAATTCGTCTTTATTGATGTATTTTGCCATTGCAAACACATCGTCCAACATACTGTTTGCTCCTAAAGTGCTATCCTTTGCTAAGTCCTCCACAGAATACATATAATGGGTTGAATAGGGCTCCAAAATATTACCGTTTACGATTAATACACGAGCCGTATATTTATCAGAGAGAGGCATTAATTTTCCGTCATCATCCATGTAATAGCTGTTATCATTAGAGTTAATAACTCTCACTATAGGTTTACGTTGTTTCACTTTTACATTCACTACCCCATCTATTGTCATATATACTTCCGATTTTGCAATATCCTCATGGCTATTCAAGGCATTCTCTATCGAAGTTACATTTACTGCAGATTTTGGTTGGCCAATTATAGAATCCCCTCTATCCTTCATCAATTGGGCAATATCCATCTTGTTTAAGAAATATACATCATCATCCTGATTGATTTTTATATCAAGACTTTTGCAGGTCAGAGCTTCTTGTTCCTTATTGACAAAACTCATTGTGGCAAGTAATCCAGCTATCAAACCGCACCAAAGACAAATGATTAATATTTTTTTAAGTTTCTTCATTTATGCTTTAACCATTGGATATATTTGAAATGTTTTTCAAGAGCACCATTTTAATCGGCTCTACAAATGTGTCTATATCTCCGGCACCCAATGTCAACAACACCTCTAATTTTCGTTCAGCAACTGTTTCCACCAACACATCCTTTTGGCAAATCGATTTGTGCGAAGATTTCATTCTGTTTAACAACATTTGAGATGTTACACCCTCAATAGGTAATTCGCGTGCCGGATAAATTTCCATCAATATACATTCATCAAGCAGATCAAGACTACGAGCAAAGTCATCTGCAAAATCACGTGTACGTGTGAACAAGTGAGGCTGAAATATTCCGGTTATCTTTTTATCCGGATACATTTCCTTTGCAGATTTTATAATAGCTTCTAATTCTTTCGGATGATGAGCGTAATCGTCAATATAAACCAGATTGTCTGTTTTTATTTGATAATCAAATCTGCGTTTCACCCCTCCGAATGATTGCAATGCCTCACGAATAAACTTTTCAGGTACTTTCATTTCGCATGTTGCCGCCACTGCGGCCACCGCATTTTCTACATTATGCAAACCAGGCAATCCAACAGTCATATTAGCATAAATATTAGTTGGAGTTACTATTTCAAAATGATACATTCCGTTTTCAATACGGATATGCTGTGCAAAATAATCAGCATCATCATCACTCACCGAATAAGTAATAACAGGTTTGTTCGTTTTTATCTTAGAAACAATACTCATTTTTAAAATTAGTTTCGATTTCACTTGATTAGCAAACATAGAATACGACTCCTGCATGTATTTCTCATCTCCATAAATATCCAAGTGATCTGCATCTACAGATGTGATGATTCCTGTTTCGGGATGAAGTGTAAGGAACGAACGGTCGTATTCATCTGCCTCGACAACTACCAAGCTACTTTGAGAAACATCAGAACCCACTAGAAGATTAGTGTTATAATTTTGAGTGATGCCTCCTAGGAAAGCAGAAGGGTCAAGATTGGCTGTTTTTAAAATATGAGCTATTAAAGAGGATGTCGTGGTTTTTCCATGAGTTCCTGCCACCGCTACCGTATTTGAATTTTCGGTAATCAACCCCAAAACCTCTGCGCGCTTCATTAACGTGAAGCCGTTTTCCTTAAAATAAATGAACTCGGTATGATCTTTAGGTATAGCCGGAGTGTATATTACTAATATGCTATCGAGGGCATATGGAAGCTGTTTGATGTTTAACGGAATGAGCCGGATGTTATCGTAAAAATGTATCTCTATACCTTCAGCAACTAATTCATCTGTCAATGGAGTGGGAGTTTTATCATAACCACTCACACTCTTTCCCATTTTATGGAAGTAACGGGCTAGCGCACTCATCCCTATTCCACCTATTCCAAGTAAATATACTTGTTTTATGTTTTTAAAATCTAGGTTCACAGTTTACAATTAATCGTTATTTCTTTTTGTTATTAATCAAATTCAAAATTTCATTGGCTATCACATGAGCTGAGTCTAGAAATGCAAGCTTTCCAATATTTTCTGACAATTGTGCACAACGGTCAACATCGTTTAACAATTGAATAGTTTGACGACATAATTTTTCTTTGGCCTCCACATCCTTTATTATCATAGCAGCATTATTCGTTACCAGAGCCATTGCATTTTTGGTTTGATGATCTTCAGCAACGTTTGGAGATGGTATTAATATACACGGCTTTTTAACCAAACATAATTCAGAAATGGAAATTGCTCCTGCCCTTGAAATGATAAGATCTGCCGCCGCATAAGCAAAATCCATTTTTTTTATGAAGTCAAATGCATACAAACCCTTATCCTCCTTGCCTGCAGTCGCCTGTTTGGCTGTTTCGAAATAGGTTTTACCTGTTTGCCAAATTAACTGAATATTGTTTTCTTCAAAAGTTTGAAGGCAGGACAATATACTCTCATTTAGTGTACGCGCTCCAAGACTGCCGCCAATTACAAGAATTGTTTTCTTTCCTGCAATTAATCCGAATTCTTCTAATGCTATTTCACGTTTCCCTTCTAGTTTTAAGATATCCTGTCTCACCGGATTTCCTGTCAGTAATATTTTTTCTTTCGGAAAATATTTTTCCATGTTGTTATAAGCAACACAAATTTTGTCAACCTTTTTTGATAATATTTTATTCGTTATGCCAGGGTAAGAATTCTGCTCTTGAATTAAGGTAACTGCACCGTATCGTGCCGACACATTCAACATTGGTCCGCTTGCAAAGCCCCCAGTGCCTATTACCGCATCAGGCTGAAAAGACTTAAATATTTTTTTTGCCTTTAATAGACTACTAATTACTTTAAATGGAAATGCTAGATTGTCAGTAGTCAATCTTCTTTGAAAACCGCTTATCCACAAACCCACAATTTTGTATCCTGAGGCCGGAACCTTTTCCATCTCCATTTTCCCTTCTGCGCCCACAAACAAGAATTCGGTGTCAGGGTGAATGGCTTTGATTGCATTTGCAATAGCAATAGCGGGGAAGATATGTCCCCCGGTTCCTCCTCCGCTTAGTATAATTTTAAGTTGTTTCAAGATTTACTGCTGGTGCTAAAGGGTTATCTATATCGCGGCTCACACTCAAGATGATTCCAATTGAAATACTGGTAAACCATATGGAGGTTCCTCCCATACTAACTAATGGCAAAGGTTGTCCTGTTACAGGGAATAAATTAACTGCTACAGCCATATTTATCATAGCCTGAAAAACCAGACTGAATGTTAAACCAATTGCAAGTAAACTGCCAAATGTTTTCTCGCTTTTATTTGCAATTCTAACTCCTCGAAAAAGCAAAACTATATATAGAAAAACAATAATGATGGCAGAAAGCAAACCCCACTCCTCAATTACAATAGCAAAAATAAAATCAGAGGAAGCCTGAGGCAAAAAATTTCGTTGAGTACTGTTCCCAGGACCTTTCCCAAATACTCTGCCGGTAGCTATAGCGATTTTAGCTTGTTCAGATTGAAAATTAGTTTCACTGTCACCACTTCTGAAGTTTTCTATACGAGCCTTCCATGTTTCTCCACGTTTAAAAATAGTTGGAAAATTAAATATGGTAATTATTAAAAAAGCTCCAAAAATAATTCCTGAGCCGATAAGTAAAAGGAGGTGCTTAGTATTCATCCTTCCAACAAACATTAAAATAAGACATGTTAAAAAAAGCAAGGCTGCGGTGGAAAAATTAGCTGGAAGAATGAGTGCACATATAATAACAACAGGAACAACTACAGGCAAAAAAGTTTGTTTGAAATCTTTTATCACATCTTGCTTAATAGACAACATTCTTGCAACGTAAACAATCAATACAAGTTTTGCAAAATCAGAAGTCTGAAAAGTTAAAGATGTTCCTGGGATAGCTAACCAACGACTAGCTTCTCCTGCACTAACTCCTTTTAACAAGGTATAAAGTAGTAATGGAGCTGCCAAAAATATCGCAATCTGCGATATTCTGGAGAAATATGAATACTTTACTTTGTGAATTAAGTACATTAAAAAGATACCGGAACCAATGATAAAAATATGCTTAATTAAATACGAGCCTGTATCACCACCTTTGTAACGATATGCAAGTGCCACTACAGAGCTGTATACAACTAAAACAGATAAAAGCGAGAGCAACAAAACCACTGTCCAGATTACAATATCTCCTTTTATATATTTAGATAAATTCATATTTAATTAATAATTATTATGAGGTATTTTAGAGAGCTCTCACCGCTTGTTTAAATTGTGTACCTCTGTCTTCATAGTTCTCGAACAAGTCGAAACTAGCACATGCAGGAGATAACAAAACCACATCCCCCTTTTTACCCAACTTGTATGATTGAGCAACAGCTTCTGAAGCCGATCTAGCCTCAAGAATAGTTTCCACCATTCCTCCAAAAGCTTTAATAATTTTTTTATTGTCCGCTCCCAAACAAATAATGGCTTTCACTTTTTCTTTCACCAACTCATTCAACATGGAGTAATCGTTCCCCTTATCTACACCCCCCAAAATAAGGATTACAGGGTTCTCCATACTTTCAAGGGCGTACCATGTTGAATTCACATTGGTAGCTTTAGAATCATTGATAAATTCAACACCATGTATAACTCCTACTAATTCCAGGCGATGATCAATATTGTGGAAGTCAGACATGCTCTCACGAATCGTGTCCTTTCTTATTTCCACAAGTTTTCCGGCTACTCCTGCTGCCATTGAGTTGTACAGATTGTGTTTGCCCTGCAAAGCGAGTTCTTGTATTGTCATAATTGTTTGGTTTTGTTTATTTGTATTAATTATTATTTGATTGTTTTCTCCTATAAATGCACCCTGTTCAACTTTTTGCTTAATTGAAAATGGGTATTGTTTTGCTTTTATTTTCTTATTACACATTACTTGCATTGTAACTTTATCATCCAAACAGTATATAAAAGCATCATTTTCTGTTTGGTTCTGTATTATCCTAAATTTCGACTCCGCATACTTTTCTAGTTTGTATTCATACCTATCAAGATGATCAGGAGTAATATTTAAGAGCAACGCTATATCTGCCTTAAAATCGAACATGCCATCGAGTTGAAAACTGCTTAACTCCAAAACATAATAATCGAAGCTATTTTCGGCTACCTGCCATGCGAAACTCTGACCAACATTTCCAGCAAGCCCCACATTATATCCTGCCTTTTTGAGCATATGATAAATTAATAATGTGGTGGTGGTTTTACCATTACTTCCTGTGATGCATATTTTTTTCGCATTCGTGAATCTTCCGGCAAATTCAATTTCAGAAATAACTTTAATTCCTTTTGCACGAATTCGCACAATTAATTCGGAATGATCAGGAATTCCTGGACTTTTTATAATTTCAGCTGCATTTAGAATTAATTCTTCTGAGTGCGTCCCTTCTTCCCACTCCACACCAATATTTGAAAGAACGTTTTTATAATTATCTTTTAATTTCCCTTTATCACTGAGGAAAACATCAAATCCTTTCTTTTTCGCTAAAACAGCTGCACCAACACCACTTTCACCACCACCAAGTATTACTAGACGACTCATTTATCGTAGTTTCAAAGTAATTATCGTTAGCGCTGCGAGCATAATTCCAATAATCAAAAACCGAAACACTATTTTTGATTCATGCATCCCCAACTTTTGGTAGTGATGATGTAATGGAGCCATTTTAAACAGTCGATTTTCTCTCGCATATTCTATCCCGAATTTTTTCTTCATTCGTTTGAAATACGCCACCTGCATCATCACGGAAACATTCTCCACCAAAAAAATTCCACATAGTATTGGTATCAATAGTTCTTTTCGAATCGCAATTGCAAAAACTGCTATGATGCCACCTAATGCTAAACTACCTGTATCGCCCATGAATACTTGAGCAGGAAAAGAATTGTACCACAAAAACCCTATACAGGCACCTACGAAAGCAGCGATGAATACTACCAGCTCACCTGAATTAGGGATGTACATTATGTTAAGATAATCTGCAAAAACAGTGTTACCCGATACATATGCTAATATCCCTAATACAACTCCTATTATGGCCGAAGTTCCAGTTGCCAGACCATCGATACCATCAGTTATATTTGCCCCATTCGAAACCGCAGTTACAATAATGATTACAATCGGTATGAAAATTAACCAAGCCCATTTTCGGTAATTAGGACCAAGAAATGAAAGAAATGAAGAGTAATCAAGTTCGTTGTTTTTCACAAAAGGAATGGTTGTTTTCATTGACTTGGTCTCATTCGCAGAATACACAGGAAGCTGAGAAATTTGTGTGGAACCATTCACAATTTCTATTGTTGAACTTGGTCTAAGTTTTTCTTTAACCACAACTTTGTCATTACAATATAAGGTAATACCTACAATTAGTCCAATACCTATTTGACCAAGCACCTTGAATTTCCCATGTAACCCCTTTTTGTCTTTTTTAAATACTTTTATATAATCATCAAGAAAACCAATAGCACCAAGCCAAACCGTGGAAAGCAACATTAAAACAATATAGACATTGTGTAACTTGGCAAATAGTAAGGTTGGTATAACAATGGCAGAAAGGATAATTAATCCACCCATTGTGGGAGTCCCCTTTTTCTCCATTTGGCCCTGCAAACCAAGGTCTCTAACTGTTTCTCCAACTTGCTTTTTGTGTAATAAGTTAATTATACGTTTTCCAAAAACCATTGTAATTAGCAAGGAAACAATTAACGCCATTGCAGCACGAAAAGAAATGTAATGAAACACTCCGGCTCCTGGCAGGTCAAATCTTTTGTCTAGAAAATCAAATAAGTAGTAGAACATTATTTTTCAAAAAGTTTTAAGTTTTTCTCCAATATCAGCATATCATCAAACGTATGCTTTACCCCTTTTATCTCTTGGTACTTCTCATGCCCCTTACCTGCTACAAGTATTATGTCCCCTTGTTTAGCATATGAACAAGCTATTTTTATTGCTTCGTTTCTATCCGTTATGGAAAGTGTTTTTTTATTATTCACCACATCTACCCCTTGTTGCATGTCTCTTATTATTGCATCTGGTTCTTCGCTTCTTGGATTGTCAGAAGTGAGAATTACTTTATTACTTAAATCACACGCAATCTTCGCCATGAGAGGACGTTTTGCTTTATCTCTGTCACCCCCACATCCAACCACTGTTATGACTTGTTCATTTCCTGTTCTGATGTCAGCAATTGTTTTTAATACATTGGTTAGTGCATCCGGTGTGTGTGCATAATCCACAATTCCCAAAACACCTTGATTGGTTTTGATATATTGGAATCTACCCTCTACAGAGTTCAGAGAACTTAGGGCAGTTAATATTTTAGTTTTATCTTCGTTCAGTAACATTGCTGTGCCGTACACAGCAAGCAAATTATAAGCATTGAAACTTCCGATTAATTTTGTCCAAACTTCTTGATTGTCCATATTCAGATGCAATCCTGTAATTTGATTCTCGATAATCTTGCATTTAAAATCAGAAATCGAACGCAAGGAATATGTTTTCCTAATTGCCTTTGAGTTCTGTAACATCAAGTTTCCGTTTGTATCGTCCCTGTTTGTAAGGGCAAATGCATTATTACTAAGATTATCAAAAAATGTTTTTTTTGCCTTAATGTACTCGGCAAAAGTTTTGTGATAGTCAAGATGGTCGTGAGTAATATTGGTAAATACAGCACCCGTAAAGTGTACTCCCCCAATCCTGTTTTGAACCACAGCATGAGAACTAACCTCCATAAAGCAATGAGTGCAATTATTTTTGATCATCTCACTAAGCAAATAATTAAGTTGAATTGCATCAGGAGTTGTATGAACAGACTCTAAAACTTGATTGTTGATTTGATTTTTTACTGTAGACAACAAACCAACATTGTAACCCAGTTTTCGAAACAGATTAAATAGAAGTGTTACAGTTGTTGTTTTCCCGTTTGTTCCGGTAACACCAACAAGTTTTATTTTTTCAGAAGGATTATCATAGAAATTACTTGCAATAATTCCCAATGCAAATGAACTGTCTTTGACTTTTATATAAGTAATATTCTTGTTTATTTCATTGGGAAACTCTTCACAAATAACAGCACTAACACCGGAAGTTATCGTCATTTCGATAAATTTATGCCCATCGCTTTGTGTTCCTCTCACGGCTATAAACAAACTATTCTTTTCAATTTTGCGTGAATCGAAACTAATAGCCGTTATTGCAACATTGGTCGAACCAATAACTTCAGTTAAATTAACTTTATACAGTATGTCTTTTAAAAACTTCATTAAAGTAGTGTCAATTCTATTTTTGAACCTTTCGTAAATGCTTCTCCCGGAGATAATGATTGTGAGTAAACAGCTCCACTTCCGGTTAACTTCACTCGCAAATAATTATTATTCTCTAAAAGATATAACACATCCTTAGCTGTCATTCCTCTTAAATCTGGCATTATCCCTTTTTTTAAATTCTCTTCAATACATTTTGAAGAAAGTGAAACAGAAGTTGAATCGGTTGTTGACGCAGAAGCCCATTCAGCCTTATTATTACTTGACGTATTCTTCACCTTTAACGTTGTCAAAACATTTTCAATTTCGAATTGATATCCATTTTTCACAGATGGAACTCTTGTTGCATAAGAAGGAATAGCAGGATTAATTTCTTTATGAATCTCTAGACTTGTTGAATAAACTTTGTCTGCAACATCTCTGAACACTGGCCCAGCTACTGCTCCACCATAATAAGCATCACCGCTCGGTGCACTTATAACTACAATACATGAATACTTTGGATTTTCAGCAGGGAAATATCCAACAAAGGATGCCTGATAAGTTACTTTGAAATCGCCCTTGTATCCACCTTTTTTAGCTTGTTGTGCAGTACCTGTTTTTCCAGCTATTCGATAATTGGAAGCTTTTAGAGCTTTTCCAGTTCCATTCAGAACAACACCTTCCATCATTTTTTTTGCCTTTACAATTGTAGATTGAGAACATATTGCCTCATTAAGCACTTCGGTTTGAAATGTTCTTATCGTCTTGCCCTGTTTGCGAATTTCTTTAACGAACATTGGTTTTACCATCCTACCATTATTAGCAACTGCGCTATAAAAAGTTAATGTTTGCAGAGGAGATAAAGTCAATTCATATCCAATACTCATCCAAGGCAATGAAGTACAAGACCAGTTTTTATTTTTTGTATTTTTAATAAATGGTGAAGCTTCGCCAGGAATGCATGTATTGAAAGGTGTACCCAGATTCATTTTCAGCAAATGATCAACAAATTTTTGAGGATCCTTTGAATAATACCTTGTGATGATTTTAGAAACTCCAACATTAGAAGAAAGCTCGAAAGATTGTTGTACAGTTATTTTATTTTGACCAGCTTCAGGATGATGAGAGTCTTTCATAATCCTGTCACAATATTGATGTGTGCCATCTTCAATATCTACAATATCATTTAGATCTACATATCCATCTTCCATTGCTGAAATCAATGATGCTAACTTAAATGTAGAACCGGGCTCAGTAGCTGCTCCAACTGCATAGTTCAAATTTTCAAAATATGATGATGTATCTTTATTGTTTCTCGTTAAATTCGCCATTGCCTTAATCTCTCCTGATTTAATCTCCATTAGTATCAAGCACCCGTGATCTGCACCATGTTTCTTCAAGCAATTAAGCAATGAATTTTCGGCAACATCCTGAACATTTATATCAATGGTTGAAACAATGTCATTCCCATCCTCCGGATCAACTTCATTATCATCATTAATAGGGCGCCAGACATTTCCAGCAATTTTTTGCATAAGTCGATGCCCGCTTTTACCCAACAAAACAGAGTCATACGAAGACTCTAAACCATATGACTTTCCAGTACCATTTTCGTTCAATTTCCCAATCGTTCTAGCAGCAAGAAATTGAAACGGTCGTTCACGCTTGTTCGTTTGCAGATATATAAAACCACCACGATTCTTACCTTTTCTTAAAATCGGGAATCGCTTCATTTTCTGTAAATCCGAATACGAAACGTCTCTTTGCAGTACGAGCCACCTGTCTCCATCTTTTCTAGCCTTAACAAGATACTTTTTGTATTCTTTCTGGTTTCTGTCTTTAAACATGGAAGAAAGACAAAGCGCGAGCGAGTCAACATTATCATAAAACATCTCTTTTGTAATTGCATCAGTATTCACATCCATACCAACTTCGAAATATGGAAGCGATGTAGCTAACAAGCTACCATTAGCATCATAAATATTTCCTCTTACCGCTTCAATATCTATATACTTTGTAGAAAAATTTTCAGCTTGTGCCCTCCATCTATCTCCTTCCGAAAATTGAATTATGAATATTTTTGAAATTATAGCAATACCAAACACACATACAAGAAAGTACACTATATATACACGCCACAATATGTCTTTTCTAATTTCCAATACCTTTTACTTTGATGCTACCACTGATTGTATAATAATTTTTTTTGGAGGAACCACTGATTCTTTTATTCCCGTTTGCTCCTTTGCTAGAGCTTTTGCTACTTCCGTTTGCTTACTTTTTATTACAAGCGAATCCTTCACCACAATATATTGTGTTCTCAATTCTTTTATTTCATTAGTAAGCTTATTCACCTTTCTTACCTGATCATCTGCATAGTAACCATTAGCTATATAGCATATAGAGAGAAAAGACAGAAAAAAAACAAAAGGCAAATTTTTTAGCGTTGTCTCCTTTGAGAGAAAATTACCACTAATAACACTACCAACAGAACGAACAACTTTATTATCCTTTGTCTGTTTTGTGGCAATCACTGGCTCTTCTTCTATTTT
The DNA here is from genome assembly GCA_903926385.1 of uncultured Bacteroidota bacterium. Taxonomy (GTDB): domain Bacteria; phylum Bacteroidota; class Bacteroidia; order 2-12-FULL-35-15; family 2-12-FULL-35-15; genus 2-12-FULL-35-15. The sequence goes on along the minus strand of CAIYIS010000059.1, from coordinate 184,696 downwards.
CTCCTCTTTAAATCTATTTCCCATGGAATCACTCTATATCTTTTCTGCTACTCTTAACTTGGCACTCCGCGCTCTACTGTTAGAATCTTTCTCTTCTTGTTTTGGCATTGTTGGTTTCCGCGTAATCTGTGTAAATGGAGAAAGCTTATTTCCAAAGAAGTCTTTCTCAACTTCACCTTCAAATTTCCCACTTTTCATAAAGTTCTTCACTAACCTATCCTCAAGAGAATGATATGCTATAATCACTAACCTGCCACCTGGTTTCAAAACATCAAGAGATTGTAACAATAACTCTTGAAGCACATCCAACTCTTTATTTACTTCGATGCGCAAGGCCTGAAACACCTGAGCGTAATACTGATTTTCACGCCCCTTTTTCACACAATTCGCAATAGCAGATTTCAAATCATTAACCGTATCTATTGATTTAGTTTTACGAAAGTGAAAAACAGCATATGCCAACCTTCCTGCATTATCTACCTCCCCGTATAATTTAAAAATGCGTTTTAAGTCTTCTTCATTGTATGTATTCAAAACTTCAGATGCAGTTTGCTTAGTATTCCGATCCATCCTCATGTCTAAAAACGAATCAAATCGGATTGAGAACCCTCTTTCAGCTTCGTCAAACTGATGGGACGAAACGCCAAGATCCGCAAGCACACCATCCACGGGTAAAGCCCCATACATTTTGAGATAGTTTTTTATATATTTAAAATTTTGTTTTATCAAAACAAACCTCTCATCTTCAATTTTGTTTTTTAAAGCGTCTTCATCTTGATCAAATGCAAAAAGTTTCCCGGAAGTTAAATGCTTCATTATTTCTCGAGAATGCCCACCTCCACCAAATGTTACATCCACATAGATCCCCTTTGGATTAATATTTAAACCTTCAATGGACTCTTTCAAAAGGACTGGGTTATGATATTCCATCTAGCGTTTAGTTATTAGAAGGCACTATTGCACCCATTACATCCTCTGCAAGTTTTTCGAAATCTGCAGTACTACTATTAATAAATCGTTCGTATGATTTCTTGTCCCATATTTCTATACGATCTCCTGCTGCTGCCATCACAATATCTTTGCTAATTTTTGAAAAACTCATCATATCTTTAGATATGAGAATACGACCCGAAGCATCCAAATCTACAGGCACTACACCATAATTGAACATTCGTATAAACTCTACATTCTTTTTTACAAACTTGTTCAACTTATTCACTTCACGCACCATTTCATTCCAAGTCCCTAACGGATAAAGTTCAAGTGACTTACTGAAGATGCTTCTTTTGAGAACAAAACCATCCTTAAGCTCTTTGGTCAGCTGTTTTTTGAACGCAATGGGAAGCATGACACGTCCCTTCGCATCAGCACTACATTCATAAACTCCAAATAAGCTATTCATTTCTATTTCTTTTTGCGGTGTAAAAATAAAAATAAATTTCCCACTTTAACCCACATTTTCCCACTTTGTTGAAAACTTTCTTGTTTCTAACATTTACAAATTGAACATTCAAACAGCTGTACCTCTTTGCTGGATGGTTCTTCAGCTATTTTACAATGGCCACTTTCGAATGTTTTTTGATTTCTTAATGTTCATTACGAAAATCGTTTTGAAAGGAATATTTATAAAATCACCTCAGTAATTTTTTTAATTTCGCACGCAGAAGGATAATGAAAGGAGTTTCAGAATAAGTAAAATGCAAAAAGAGATTAAATACACACTCAAAGAAGATAGGCCAACGATTAATATCGATGTGCTGCAAAGGGAATATGAGCACTTGTGTGTATTCAACTCTAACCATTCAGATGCACCTCTCGACTCTTCATCGTTCAACGGCTTGGTTGCTTTGGGTAAACAAGAACAAATTATCACGAACAATCCTTCTGAATTAAAAGAAGAAACCCAAAGGTTTCTAAATTCAAGCAATAGATGGGCTTTTGGCTATATCACCTACGACCTAAAAAATCATTTCGAAACTTTAGAATCAAATAACTCTGATCATTTATTATTCCCATTGGTTAATTTATTTGCCCCTGATATCGTTTTGAAATTTTGTTCCGAGTTCGTTACAATTTATTATGATGATAGTTTTATTTCAAAAGAAACAGCAGAGAAAGCATATTTCTTGAGCATTTCTAATACTTCCGCACATAAAAAACACCACAACTCACAGCTAAATATCCTACCTAAAATTTCCAAGGAAGAATACATAAGTAAGGTGGAGAAATTAAAAGAGCATATAAAGCGAGGAAATATTTACGAAATTAACTTCTGTCAGGAATTTTATGCCAAACAAGCAAAAATAAATACAGTCGATATTTATAACAAATTAAACAAAATATCAGAAGCTCCATTTTCTGCCTACTGCCGATTTAATGACCTTTTTGTCGTGTGTGCCAGTCCCGAACGTTTCATTAAAAAGGAAGGAAGTAAGCTAATTTCACAGCCAATTAAAGGTACTGCGAAACGTTCGAAAAACAGTATGGAAGATGAACGACTAAAACAAGAACTTTACAATAACGAAAAGGAACGAAGCGAAAATGTTATGATTGTTGATTTAGTTAGAAATGACTTATCAAAAATCGCAAAAGCGGGATCGGTTAAAGTGGAGGAATTGTTCGGTTTATATACCTTTAAACAGGTACACCAATTAATATCCACTGTAAGTTGTGAATTAAAAGAAGGCATTTCATTTACAGATATTCTTAAGGCCACCTTTCCTATGGGATCTATGACAGGAGCTCCAAAAGTGAGTGCCATGAAACTCATAGAAGAATTCGAGAGCACTAAACGTGGGTTGTATTCTGGTGCTATCGGATGCATTACTCCAGAAGGTGATTTCGATTTTAATGTTGTTATCAGAAGCATACTCTATAATTCAACTAAAGAATATTTGTCGTTTATGACCGGAAGTGCGATAACAGATAAGTCGGACGCGGAGTCAGAATACGAGGAATGTATGTTAAAGGCCAAAGCAATGTATGAAGTATTAAGAGATGAAAATTAATCAACTTTATTAAACAAAAGCGCTAATTTTGGCAGATGCTAAAACAATTTAAGGCACATATTAAGAATACTCATCTCTTTTCTTCTGAAGAATACATTCTTATTGCTGTCAGCGGAGGAGTTGATTCTGTTGTAATGTGCGAATTATTTTTCAGAGCAAAATTTCGATTTGCCATTGCTCATTGTAATTTTCAGCTTAGGGGAAAAGAGAGTGATGGTGATGAGTCATTTGTTCAAAATCTTGCTTTGAAGTATAACGTTCCTTTTTTCAGTAAGAAATTTAACACAAAAATTATTTCAAAAAAAGAATCTGTGTCCATACAGATGGCAGCTCGAGCAATTCGCTACGAGTGTTTTGATGAATTGAGGAAAAAGCACAACTTTACATACATTGCCACAGCTCACCATCAGGATGACTCAACGGAAACTTTTTTCATTAATCTGATTCGTGGGACAGGAATTGCAGGGCTTCATGGAATTTTGCCAAAGCAAGGAAAAATAATCAGGCCCCTTCTTTTCGCTACTAAAGCGGAACTAAGCAAGTTTGCGGCTTCCGAAAAAATTGCTTTTAGAGAAGATAGCAGTAATAGTTCTGACAAATATTTAAGAAATAGAATCAGACATCATGTTATTCCACTTCTTAAGGAGTTGAATCCAAATTTCGAATTTGGTATTTTAGAAAACATAAATCGGTTAAAGCATGTAGAAATAATTTACAGGGCAGAAATCGAAAACAAACGTTCGTTTATTGTTGAAAGCAATGATACTGGAGCGACCAACCTTTCAATTGACAAACTAAAAGAACTAGAAATTCTATCTCCTTATTTATATGAATTTTTAAAACCATATAATTTCAATGCTGCAACAACCCTAGAAATTGAGAAATCATTGAACGGAAATTCAGGTAAGCAATTTCTTTCTCCAACTCACCGATTAATTAAAGATCGTAAATTTCTAATAATCGAACCTCGCACAAAGGAGACCTTTAATAAATCACAAAGAGGAAAAGACGAGGAAAAAATTCTAGTTAAGAAAAACCAAAAAGAAAGCCAAGTGAATACCTTCTCGCTTCAATATAAAATATTGAATGTTGATTCGGAATTATCTCACGATATCAAAACTGCATCATTGGATTTGGAAAAACTCACATTTCCGCTTGTGATAAGGAAATGGAAGCAAGGAGACTCCTTTTTTCCGCTTGGCATGAAAGGAAAAAAGAAGTTAAGTGATTTCTTTATTGATAAAAAATTACCTTTGAACCAGAAAGAGAATACCAGAGTACTCATTTCTGATAACAAAATAGCCTGGGTTATTGGCTTAAGAATTGATGACCGATTTAAGATAACATCAAAAACAAAGAAAATATTTTTTTGTAGTATTGCAGAAGCATCGTAACTTTGAGGTGAATATGGACAACGATATACTTTTTGAAGAAAAACAATATATAGGTTATAATAAGTGGGCTATTATATGGCGAACTGTATTGGCCCTTTTTTGTTTTATACTATATTACTGGAGCGAAAATCCGAAACCTCTTGAAGTTGCTAATGCCATAGAAATCCCATCTTCTCCAGTAGGTGAAGATTCCGGACAACTATTCTTTTTAATGGGCTTAATTTTAATGTTGCTTTCCCTCATTTTGATTTTTGTCCTTCATCTTCACACCAAAATTGTTGGTAATAGTTTAATCCTTGATGGGCTTTGGACATCGCGCAAGGTTAAAATTGACTTGAACAGTATTATTGAAATAAAAAAAGTAAAATACAGTAAATACCTATTAAATCGCCCGGTGTATAATTTACACTTTAAAAACAGAATCAGATTCTTTACTCAAGGAAATGACGCAGTAGAAATAACAGATAAGGATGGACTGAAGTACCGTGTAGGAAGCCAAAAAGCAGAAGAATTGGCTAATGTGATTAAACAAATAATGGCAAACACTAAAGCGTAGCAATTTTATGAAGAAAATTTTAAAACTGAGTTTATTAATAGCATGCATTCTTTTTTTTAACCGAGCCGGAGCTCAAATAATGCATCCTGTAAAATGGGATTTTTCGGTAAAGAAGACAAGTGACTGCGAGGCTAATCTTTTATTACATGCCAAAGTGGATGCAAACTGGCATCTTTACGGGCAAAAATCTTATGGTGATGACGGACCTGTACCCACTTCCATTAAATTCACCAAATCTCCAAATTACGAATTGGTGGGAACGCCTACCGAAAAAACTCTGATTAAGAAAATGGAACCTGTGTGGGGATTTGAAATTAATTTCTTTGAAAACGAAGCTATGTTTACTCAGAAAATCAAATTAAAATCTGACAAAGCGTTTGACCTGAAGGGAAGTTTAGAATTTATGGTTTGTAACGAAACCCAGTGTCTTCCTCCGGAAACAGTGGATTTTTCTTTTAAAGTTAACGGATTTGTTCCTTGCTCTACTTCTGCAATCACCCCTGTATCTAGTAATACGGTAGTAGCGGCAGAAAGCAATATTGATTCCAACAAAATATTTGAAATCTTTAAGTCCAGAAACAATATTTCGGCCATGCCGACTGCAGCCGTTTCCGACTCTGCAACCAAATCAAAAACGGAGGTGACCGAAACGACTAAAGGGAGCAGTTCTGAATCTACTAAAGGCAGAAGTTGGATGGGAATTTTTATTCTCGGATTTTTAGGTGGATTAGCTGCATTACTTACTCCATGTGTTTTCCCAATGATACCTATGACTGTAAGTTTTTTTACCAAACAAAGTAAAACAAAAGCCAAAGGAATTTCGAACGCATTCATATACGCAGCTTCTATTATCGTTATTTATGTAATATTAGGATTAGGTGTTACCACCATTTTCGGACCGGACGCATTAAATGCACTATCCACCAATGTTTGGTTCAATATTGCATTCTTTTTATTGCTTGTTGTTTTCGCCATCTCCTTTTTGGGTGCTTTCGAAATTGTTTTGCCATCAGCCTTTGTAAACAAGATGGACTCCAAAAGCGACAAAGGAGGGCTGATTGGAATTTTTTTTATGGCATTCACTTTATCCCTTGTTTCGTTTTCGTGTACAGGACCCATCATTGGAACATTGCTGGTGGATGCCGCTGTTAACGGAGGTTTGAAAGGCCCTTTCTGGGGCATGTTAGGATTTTCTACTGCACTTGCCCTTCCTTTTGGGATGTTTGCTGCTTTTCCGGGTTGGCTTAATTCATTGCCTAAATCAGGAGGCTGGTTAAACTCTGTAAAAGTAGTGTTAGGATTTTTAGAACTCGCCCTTGCTCTCAAATTTGCTTCCAACGCTGATTTGGTGGTACAAGCTGGAATTCTTACCCGCGAAATATTTATCGCGCTCTGGATTGTTATTTTCGCATTGATGGGTATTTACCTTATGGGATGGATAAAATTTGCACACGATAGCGAAGTGAAACACGTATCTGTAACTCGTTTATTTTTTGCCATCATAACCTTTTCATTTGTGCTTTATTTAATTCCCGGCATGTGGGGAGCTCCTCTTAAATTAATAAGCGGATTTCCTCCTCCTGATTTTTACTCCGAAAGCCCCAATGGAATTGGTGGTTCTAAAAACACAACTGCTTTTACAAATACCACCACAACCACCGACCATAAAAAGGAGCACTGTCCGAACGATTTGCCTTGCTTTCATAATTATGACGAAGCGCTTGCTTATGCTAGAAAAGTTGGAAAACCACTTATGCTCGACTTTACAGGGTGGGCTTGTGTTAACTGTCGTAAAATGGAATCACAGGTGTGGACAAACCCTGATGTGGACAAACGATTGCGCAACGATGTGGTGTTGGTTTCGCTTTATGTGGATGACAAAACTGAGTTACCTGAAAACGAAAAAGCTGTTAAAAAGCTTGGTGACCGCGATTTTAAAATAAATACAATTGGCAATCACTGGAGCTATCTGCAAGCTGAGAAATATCAAACCAACACACAACCTCAGTATATATTAATTGATAATAAAGAGCAAATGCTTACTTCGGTTACCGCTCACTACGACCCTGATATTAATAAATACATATCCTGGCTTGACGAAGGTATTAATGAGTTTAAGAAAAGAAGTAAATAGAACTGTATTAAATCATCTTTATAAAAAAACTCGGAACATTTCTGTTCGGAGTTTTTTGTTTTTACTATCAATCAAGATAAAAGCTCTTAAGATTTCAATTATGGTTGCTAATTTGCAAACTATTTTTCTTCCATTAGTCTTGATTTTCATTTGATTGAAATAGTTTGCGCATTTTTCTTGTTTGGGAAAACGTGAAAATGAACTTTTTTTCTTAACTTGACTTTGCTAAAACAAAAGATGCCAAAATTCCTACTCCATTCTGACCAGAGTTGCCTTTTTTAATTGCCAAATTTTCTTCATTGTCATTTTTCGTTATTCAAATACACTTCTTTTCTTTAATAAAAGGACATCTTTGTTGTTATCGGTGAGTTTTATTTGCCAAAAAATATCAATAATAAATAGCATACATTTGCCCTTACAAATCTTTCGAAAAAAGAATCACCATTTGAATTCATTAACAGCCAAGATGCCTACTTCTAAATTTTTTCCTCAATTGGAAGGATTGCGGGCTTATGCTATTATGTTTGTAGTAATGGTTCATTGGCAAGTAGCCGGTAATAGCATGGAATATTGGATAAGGTGGGCTGGTACTTGGGGTATAAATTATTTTTTTGTATTAAGCGGTTTTCTTATCGGCTCCATATTACTTAACGAAAAAGCGCAATACGATGCCCATCCCGAATCTTCTGCAGATCATTTCTTAAAAGTGTTTTACATGCGCAGAATACTCCGCATATTTCCTATCTATTATTTGCTCATTCTGTTTTTACTCCTTATTCGTTTTCCGGGTTTCATAACTGATTTGTACCCCTGGTTACTTTTGTATGGGGCCAATATTTATATTTTTTTTCATGGATGGATATGGCCTTTGTCTCATCTCTGGACATTGTCTGTAGAAGAACATTTTATTATTCTCTTTCCCTTTATCATATTTTTTATTCCAAAAAGATTAACCGTTTATGCTGTTGTGTGGGTTGGCATCTTAGGTATTGTTTGCCGCACTGTGCTTTATTTGTACAAACAAGAGTTTTATGCCATCTTCACATTTTCCAGTTTCGATGCATTGGCTTTAGGTGTTTTGTTGGCCTATTTTAAAATGAAGAACATTACCATACCTTATTTAAAAACCATAACTCTTCTGGCTTTTCTGCTTTATGTTTATCTACCCTTGCCTTCGTTTATGTATTTCACCGGAAAAACATTGATGCATGTTATTATACCTTCTGCTGCAATTTTTAGCTTGGGTATTGTTTTTTATGCTTCGTCCGAAAACCGAAAGCCGAGTGTTCTCACTATTCTAATCCAAAACAAAATTACTTTATACATTGGTAAAATAGGATATGGATTGTATGTTTATCATTTACTCGTTCCCGATTTACGAAACTATTTGCTGCGCGTTACAGGCCTTACCATTTCGGTATTGCCGACAGTTTATACATTCGATATTTTATTGCTACTCTCGTTGGCTTCGTTAAGTTTTTACATTATCGAAAAACCAATATATTCTTTAAAAAAACATTTTCAATACAACTATTTAAAGCAAGCAGACTGATTTAAGCAAGCGATGCATTATGATGATAAAGTAAAACATCGAACACAGATGGCCAAAATTTTATTTACTTTCGCGTCACTAATTTATTTTTACAGATGAAAAAATCGTTGATAGAAAACAACCTGAAAGAAGCACAGCAAATACTCGCACAATTTATTGCAGAAGATAAAAACATTGCGGCTATTGAAAAGGCAGGCAAAGCATTGGTGAGCGCCTTAAAGAAAGGAAAAAAAGTGATGTCGTGCGGCAATGGTGGTTCTATGTGCGATGCTATGCATTTTGCCGAAGAACTCAGCGGACGATTCAGAGAAAACCGTAAAGCCTTACCGGCAGTTTCTATTTCGGATGCATCTCATATTACCTGTGTGGGCAATGATTATGGATTTGATAAAATATTTTCGCGCTATGTAGAAGCTATCGGGAACAAAGGAGATGTGCTTTTGGCCATCTCCACAAGCGGAAACAGCGCCAATGTTATTAATGCCATAGCTGCTGCCAAACAAAAAGGAATAACTGTGATAGGACTTACCGGAAAAGATGGAGGGAAAATGGCCAAGCTTTGCGATATAGAAATTCGCGCTCCTCACTCTAAATATGCCGACCGCGCTCAGGAAATACATATTAAAGTTATTCATTCTCTCATCCATTTTGTGGAAGAGAATTTATAACAACAATTCACTCACAAACGTAAAAATAAAAAGCCCCGATATGAACATTCATATCGGGGCTTTTCTTACCTATTAACCAATCTCTATTGGCTATTCGCTTTAATTTATTGTTTCACTAATTTGTGCATTGACGATTTACCATCAATAGTAACATTAACAAAATAAATACCTGCAGCAAATTTAGAAGATTCAATAGGCAACATCATACCTCCTGAAAGTCTTCCGTAATCTTTATTAGCTACCAACTCACCAGCTACATTGTAAATAGCAACCTGAACGGTTGATTCAGTAACAAGGTTTAAGAAGATATTTGAATTCTCGTTTGCAGGGTTTGGCGATAAACTTACGGTAGCGTCTGCCTGATTTACTTCAGTTATTCCTGTAGCCAAAGTTCCCGAAACATAACCGTTAGTAACTGCCTGTGCAATGGTAGTAGTAGCGGCATTATCAATTTTACCAGTTGGATCCATCACCATTCCGATGATGTTAATTTTATTGCTATTCCAACTTGCATTGAGCGTGTCAATAAAATTCCATGTAAACACCTGACCAGTGTTTGCTGAAGCTCCAAAAGCTTGATACTGTCCTGTAAAGCTTGGTTTAATAATACGTGCCACATGGTTATAGTGCATTTGAGCAGCAGGAACAGGGTTTCCTAATAGTTCAAAACCTCCCATAACTCCCGAGCCACCTCCGGAATATGCATTCGCCTGATTGTATCCCGAAGCAGTACCATGAACACTGTCTTCTGTAATAACACAAGCTATGGTGTAGTTTCCGGTAATATTTTGTTGAATAGTGCTGGTAACCGAAACATTTAGTACATGTGTGGATGCATTGTAAGTGGCACCGTTAACAATAAATTCTTTTGGAGCAACCTGAATACGGGTTAAGAAATCTGTTTCCATAGCCGATGGATCTAATCCTGGTAAACGGTCAACCAAAGCAGTTGGATAACCTTGGATAAGTCCACCCATTCCTGCATCATACATAGTGTTTGTCATTACATCGCCATTGTGAACTGCAATACCAGCAAAATATCCATCATATTTATTATGCATCATATCCATATATACAGCTCCTCTCGGACACCATTGGCACCATGTTCCCGTTGCTTCTTCACCCACTACCATTTTTCCGGGTGCAGCCACATGTGGTGTTAAAGTTAAAGTTTTACTGTCATCAGTTAAATCTCCATCTGCTCCCAAACCATTCACATTACTAATGGTGGTAGAAAAAGTATTTACTCCGTTTATTAACGTAACCGGAGATGATGCCGTAACTGTGTAGGTTGCCAAGGATGGTATGCTTACACCTGATACAGTTTGATTAGACGGTGTTCCGTTAGCAACTATACCCAAATCGAACGAAGTAATGGTATCTACTCCAAGATTTCTAATAGTTACATTAGGTGTTCTAACTTGACTCACCAATCCGTTCGAAACAACTAAATTGGTTACTGCTCCGTTCAATGCAGGCAATGTATAAGGAACAATGTTGTAAGAAACATCGTCTAACCAAAAGCTTGCAGTTGCATCAGCAGGATAAATATCAATGCCTCCTACTTGGTCGATAGCATTGGTCCATGTTCCCATCGATGTTCCGTTAATCAACAAATTCCAATCGTTTGTGTTAAGGTTAGCATCTATAGTTAACTGAAACCATGAGCCAAAAGGATGAGTAGTGGTCAAAACCGGAGTTCCCGAATTCTGAATTACCAAACTTCCGTCACTATTCATCCACAAATCCAATGTGTACATTGTAGTACCAGTGTAAGGTGGTGAGCCTCCCTGAAAGTTAAAGTAAGCATCCTTTCCGGTAGGTATTTTGAACCATGCACTGAAGGTAAATTGTCCTGTTGTAAGTGGTGTTCCTCCAAATGGTAATACACAATCATTGGGTCCACCTGTTGAGGCGGTCGAACTAAAGTGAATGGATTTAGAACCTCCTGTAGTATGGTTGTCGGTACTGGCAACCAATGGGTCGGTTGTACCTCCCTCTCCTGCAGTGCCGCTCCATACTGTCCAGTTAGGCGATTGTGGCCCTAAAGCCGAACCCACTGTGTAGGCTTCGAAATCTTCAGAAAATGTTTGTGCCTTGGTTAATGCATTGCAAGCAATAAGCGCAAGCGATAGTGTAATTATTTTTTTCATTCTGTTTAAGTTTTTAATTTGAGCGACTAAAGTAGTATTATTTTTTATCTCTATTAACTTTTAAAAAAAATAAACGATAAACCCTGAAAATTAAGACACCTTTCTCAGCTATTTTTTACTTTCCTAGTCTCCCTTTTATAAATAGCTCCAAAAATTTCCTAAAAAACAATTTGCTTTTTATTTCCCAATTTTGTTACTTGGTTTTTGAAAAACAAATTACCTTGTTCTCAAAAATACGCTTACATACTGCTAACCCTCCGAAACCCGCATTTCCGTAAATATATTACTTTTATTAGATAGTCTTTTTACATTACCATATATTTTAAAATCCGGCTGCGAAACTTTTCGCAACCGGATTTTTACTTTCCAACCTATTTTAAAGTTTCACAATATATTAATTCGACTATAATGATGTTCGGGGGAGTTGTTAGAATGATTCGGGCAGTTGTAAAAATGTTCGGGGGAACTAAAAACACACTTCGGGGGAGTTGGTAAAACGATTCGGGTAGTTGTAAAAATGGTCGGGTGAGTTGTAAGAAGGTTAGGGGAAGTTGTAAGAAGGTTCGGGGGAGTTAAAAACAAGCTTCGGGGGAGTTGTAAAAAGGAATGGGGGAGTTGTAAAAATGATTCGGGGAGTTGTCTTGAAAAATATAACTGTTGTAAATTTAATCTGTTGTGGGTTTTTAATTTGTTTAAATTTAAATTGAGAGACTGAAGTAGAATTTTTTTATCCCTATTAACTTAAAAAAAATAAACGATAAACCCTGAAATTAAAGATGCAATTATTAGATATTTTGTACTTTCGTAGTCTCTCTTTTTAAAAACAGAATAATTATGTTAGTAAAAACATACGGAAGCGCTGTTTATGGAATAACAGCCACCACAGTAACGGTAGAAACCAATATTACTCCCGGTGTAAATTTTTTTCTCGTTGGATTACCCGATAATGCAGTAAAGGAAAGTGAAAAAAGAATAGATGCTGCCTTGAGAAATAATCACTACAAAATGCCGGGCAAAAGCATTGTTATTAATATGGCTCCTGCCGATATTCGCAAAGAAGGTTCGGCTTACGATTTAACCATTGCTGTGGGTATTCTGGCTGCTTCCGAACAAATTAAAGCCGACCATGTGGGTGATTATATTATTATGGGAGAACTATCGCTGGATGGCGGACTGCAACCCATTAAAGGTGTTTTGCCCATTGCCATTCAGGCCAGAGAGGAAAAGTTTAAAGGCATTATACTTCCAAAACAGAATGCCAGAGAAGCCGCTATTGTAAACGGTTTGGAGGTGTATGGAGTGGAAAACATTACTGAAGTGATTGACTTCTTCAATGAGAAAGCGGTATTAGAACAAACAATTGTAAATACTCGTGAAGAATTCTTTTCAAAAATTAATGAAGTAGAATTCGATTTTTCGGATGTAAAAGGTCAAGAAAATATTAAACGAGCTTTAGAAATAGCAGCAGCAGGCGGACACAATGTTATTTTAATCGGGCCTCCGGGAGCCGGAAAAACAATGCTTGCAAAAAGATTGCCTACCATTTTACCTCCCATGAATCTTCACGAAGCCCTCGAAACAACCAAGATTCACAGTGTGGCCGGAAAAATGGGAAAAAACGTAGGGTTGATTTCTACCCGACCGTTTCGTTCACCTCATCACACCATTAGTGACGTTGCTTTAGTCGGAGGCGGGGGTGTACCTCAACCCGGAGAAATTTCGCTTTCTCATAATGGTGTTTTGTTTTTGGACGAGTTGCCCGAATTTAAACGAACGGTTTTGGAAGTGATGCGACAGCCATTAGAAGACCGCATTGTTACCATTTCGAGAGCTAAATTTTCGGTTGAATATCCTGCAAGCTTTATGTTGGTGGCTTCGATGAATCCTTGCCCATGCGGATATTATAACCACCCCGAAAAAGATTGTGTATGTGCCCCCGGCATTGTGCAAAAATATTTGAACAAAATATCAGGGCCTTTGCTCGACAGAATAGACATACATGTGGAAGTTACACCAGTTTCGTTTAATGAATTATCAGCCGAACGTGTTTCCGAAAAAAGTGTGAGTGTGCGTCAGCGTGTAGTAAAAGCTCGGGAAATACAGGAAAAACGATATGCCAACAAAGAGGGAGTTTATTGCAACGCACAAATCAGTTCAAAAAAATTGAGAGAGGTTTGTAAAATAAACGAATCTGGAACCGAACTTTTAAAAACAGCAATGGAGCGCCTTGGCCTTTCGGCACGTGCTTACGACCGAATTCTGAAAGTAGCCAGAACCATTGCAGATTTAGATGGCAGCGAAAATATAGAAACCAATCATCTGGCTGAAGCTATTCAATACCGTAGTTTGGATAGAGAAGGATGGGCTGGTTAAAAAAAATGGAGAGTTGAAGAGTTCGCAAATTATAGAATGCCAAAAATTTATGGATTAATTTTTGATTGTATCAACCAACCAATTCAAATCATAACAACCAATGAGAAATATATCCTTGCTTTTAATAGCATTGAGTTTTGCGGCATGCAGCGGCAACAGTCAAAACAACAACCTTTCTAAACCAACCAATAATATGAATACAAAAGACAAAGTAGTGAAAACAGAAGAAGAATGGAAAAAAATATTAAGCCCCGAACAGTATGAAGTATTGAGGCAAAAAGGGACAGAACGTCCGTTTACCGGAAAATACTACAAACATACCGAAAACGGAATTTATGTATGTGCAGCTTGCGGAGCCGAGTTGTTTCGTTCGGACAAAAAATTTGATGCAGGTTGCGGCTGGCCTAGTTTTTCGGATGTGGTGGATTCTTCCAAGGTAGTTTACACAAAAGACTTCTCAGCTGGAATGATACGAACAGAAATTACTTGTGCTAAATGTGGCGGGCATCTGGGGCATGTGTTTGACGATGGCCCCACACCTACAGGATTGAGGTATTGTATCAATTCTGTTTCTATTGATTTTAAGAAATAATAATATGCGTTATCCTTGTCAGGAGTTAAAACCTGACAAGGGTGATATGCAGACTTACCTCAGGCATACCCCATAATTTTATAGGTAATAAAGCCAACCATTTCGTGAATAAAATTTGTCCAATCGTTGAGAGCGGAAATATTAGGCACAATTAAATTATCCAGTTCAAAGCTTCTCGGGCCGGCATATCTGTCAGTACTGTATGGATCGGCCACAATTCCTACTTTCTTAAAACAACCCATTCCCCTTCGCATGTGAAACGCAGAAGTAATGATTAAAAAATTTCCGGTTATTTTTTCTTTTTCAATAAGTGTTTTAGTAAACACAGCATTTTCTCTGGTGTTTTTACTTTCATTTTCTATCCATAAATCTTCAGGAGCCACACCCATTTTAATCATATAAGGTTTTATCAATTCACCTTCTTTCATCTCCGGATGCGACAGTCTGCCGGAACCACCTGTAAAAATTATTTTTTTTATATAACCTCGTTTATACAAATCGATGGCTTGTATCATTCGGTCAACTCCTCTGTAAAACTGAACCCTGTCCATCTTCTCGTCATTCACACTCATCCCGCCCAGAATAATTCCCACATCATATTTTTTTAGTTCCGAAAACCCAGTAGCAGGTATTTCCCACAGCCGTGCACATTCATCAAAAATAAATGGATTTGTACAAAACAGTGTCAATCCCAATGCCCATTTCAAACATTTCCGTTTTCTGATTTCGTTTTTCGAAAATACAGAGAACAGCAACAGCACTATTATCCATACCAGGGGAGTGATAATAAAGACAAGAAGTTTGGAAAAAATAAAAAACATTTTACAATAATATATGTACCGGAATTAATTTAATCAGCAGCCAAATGTACAAAACAAACCCAAATCGAACCGCTTTACCCGATTAATGTATGTAAATTTGCATCCCTTTTTGAAACAACCTTAAATGATAAAGAAAAGAATAAAATTATTTTTCGAATTAATCTTTCTGCTCACAGTGATGCTTTGCCTTGTAGCAAACCGACTGGTTATTTACGGCATTTCACAAGGAATAGGGCAGGTAACAATGATTGTTAATTCTCAACCTATCGACACTGTCCTGAACGACCCCTCTTTTCCCGATTCGTTGAAACAAAAACTAAAATTGATAAAAGATATAAAAACATTTGCAACCGACAGCCTTGGAATACTTCCTTCTCAAAATTACACTACTGTTTACAATCAGCATGACAAACCAATTTTATACACCATCACAGCCTGCGAACCCTATTCGTTTAAAGCTAAAGAATGGTGGTTTCCGTTTCTGGGAAATGTTTCGTACAAAGGTTTTTTCAATAAAAAAGAGGCTCGAAAAGAAGTGCTTTTATTAAAAGGGCAGGGTTATGATGTGGATGTATTCAGTCCTTCGGGATGGTCTACGCTTGGCTGGTTTAAAGACCCTGTTCAAACTAATATGCTCAAACAATCTGACGGGAATCTTGCAAATCTAATCATTCACGAACTTACTCATGGCACTGTTTATATAAAAAGTGATGTAACTTTTAATGAAAATCTGGCTAGTTTTATTGGAGATAAAGGTGCTGAACAATTTTTGAAGTACAAATATGGAGAGCATTCAAAAGTGCTAATGGATTATGAACAACATAAACTGGACACAAAATGTTTTACCAATTATTTGCTAAAAGGAAAAGAAAGGCTGGATAGTTTGTACACAGCAATGTCTTTTGTGCCTAACCCAATATACAATAAGAAACAAAAGAAAAAACTGATTTCTGAAATCGTTACGGGCGTGTATCGCTTGCCTCTATATAACAAACAGAATTACTTTAATTATTCGCTTCAGGCATTTTCTGAGGGCAATGCCTTTTTTATGTCTTTCGCGCGATACGACTCTCAGTACGACAAGTTCGAAAAGATTTTTGTAAAAAAATACAATTCTGATTTGAGAAGATTTTTAATAGCAGCTACAAAAGATGAGATTCATTAATCTCAACTAATTATTAAAGTGCTCATCCACTTTGGTGTAATTTATTTGAATCAGAAAATTACGTATAACGGTTTTCGATTAAGGATTCTTTCTTACCGAAAACACTTTATAAAAAAACGTCTTATTTATATAAAATATGTACATTTGGGCATTAATTTAACCTGAATGAATATTTCAAAACCATATTATCTTAACTTAGACTTAATGAGCAAAGTTATGCTCATTACCGCAGTTCAAGTGACAGAAAGTATGCTACACCTCGATAATGAGCACTGTAAAAAAATAGGCACATTAAGTTTTGACGTGCAACAAGGAGTAGATAATTTAAATGAGATTCTCGCTGAAGCCGAAATTGAAAAACCTTTAATTTTCGCCATAGAGGATGAGATTTATTTATATGCATGCTTTCACCTGGCTGCTAGTTATTGTTTTTCTCCGGGATTTATGGAATGGTTTTATAATGAGTTGGAAATTCCCAAAGAAAACAGACTGAATGAGGCTGACAGAGATGAAGGTGCAAAAACAATGTATAATAATTTCACGTCCATGCTCCTCATAATAGACCAAAAGCTTGCTCATCCCAAAAAATTTATAGCCTGTAAAGAAGAATTAAACATAAAATTCCCCATTGAAAATCTAAAAAGCTGAGTTGATTTGTTAATTCATTTCAATCAAAATGGATTTAATACATGTTGCACACAATTTACTTATAAGAAACCTTTAAGCTGGACCGAATATCTGCTTACCCTTCTACTTTTTTAAACTATATATCAAGAGTTTTGGACTAAAATTTCCAAATCTAAAATTGGGGCTTCCAATTCTGCTTTTTGTCATGAAAAAATAAATGTTAAAATTGAGTTCATAGAAGAAAAAGAACTAATTTCGTAACCATTTTTTTAATGTCGGATGTATAATCTGACAAATAAGTACACCATAATTATTATTTTTAACCATATAACAAAACAAAAAAACAAATGAAAAAAATCAAATTAATGCTTATCCCCTGTCTTATGTTGATGTGGGGTGTTACCATGGCTCAAAACAGTGAGCAAGGAAAGAAAAGTACAAATCAGGCAAAACCGGAACTGAAACAAAGTGCATCCGGAAAATCTGCAACTGCTAGTTCAGTAAAACCAGCAAGTTCTATTACTTCTGTTAAACCTATTTCAAAAGGCAATAATGTTATCACTTCACGACAGACTTCACAAAAAAAATAATAACTAATCCAAATAAATAATAAAAATGAAAAATAAATACATAAACAAAAAAAGTGCTACTGCATTTTTTGGCATTTTAATAATGCTATTTTCTTTCGCACCCAAAGTGAGTGCTCAGTCGTTTACCGAAAATTTTGATGACCTTACACTGCTTTCCGATTGGTTTGTAGCAAACAACAGTGACAGCCCTGATGTGAGCTGGTTTAGAGGAGCTCCCTCCATATTTATTGCTCAATCCGGTCACGACAGTTCGTATGTAGGTGCTAACTGGCAAAGTTCTTTAGGTACTTTAGGAACAGAAACGTTAAGTAACTGGTTTATCACACCAAACCGAATATTTAATAACGGAGATGTAATATCTTTTTACACGAGAACAACAGTAAACCCTGCTACCTATCCTGACCGTCTTCAGCTGCGTCTCAGTACCAATGGCACAAGCACCAATGTGGGTGTCGGTTCAGCTGCAGTGGGAGATTTCACCACTTTACTGTTGGATATTAACCCAACACTAACAACTACAGGTTACCCTGGTGCATGGCAACAATACACTGTTACCATAAGCGGTCTTACGGGAGCAACTTCTGGAAGAGCGGCATTCAGATATTTTGTGACCAACGGAGGTCCAGCTGGTTCAGCTTCCAATTATATCGGTGTGGATACCTATTCTTATACTTCTAATACTTCTACAAGCGATGCTACTGTATCGAATGTTTATACGCTGGGTACCGTTGCAAAACCATTTATTAATCCACATCAAGTAAAAGCAAATATCACTAATACAGGAACAGTAACTCTTACTAATAAAGTAGTAACTCTGAACGTTACAGGAGCTAATACATTCACTAACACCCAAACCATTGCCAGTCTTGCAGCTGGAGCTTCGACAATTGTGACTTTTGCAGGATATACATCTAACAATGCAGGAACGAATACTGTCACAGTTTCTGTGCCTGTTGATGCTGTTGTGACAGGTAACTCTGTTTCGGTTTCTCAAACTGTAAATACATCTTCATATAATTATGCGTATGGAACCACAGTGGCAAGCGGGGTAGGGTTTCAGGGTGCAACCGGAAATATAGCTGTAAAATTCAATACCAGCTCGGCTACCACCATCAGCTCGGTAAATACCAACTTTAACGTAGCCGGAGAGCCTTATAGCGTGATGATATGGGATGCTACCGGAGCAGGCGGAACACCGGGTGCTGTGCTTTACACTTCGGCCGGACAAACTACTATTGCAGGTATTACTCCTGTTACGGTTAGTCCTGCAGTAGCTGTTAACGGGCCGTTTTATGTAGGTATTTCACAAAACGATACTAACATTTGCGCGTTTTCATATCAGACGGAATCACCCGTAAGAGCGGCTTCTTTTTATTACAATATTTCTACTGTTGGAACCTGGACAGATTTTGCTACCAATGCACTGCCTTATCGTCTTATGATTGAACCTGTATTTGGTTCTTGTGCTGCTCCTGCTCAACCGGGTGCAATTAGTGGTTCAGCAACCGTTTGTCAAGGTAGTTCACAAACCTATTCTGTAACTGCTGTTTCAGGAGCAACTTCTTACTTATGGACAATTCCAGGAGGATGGTCAGGAACTTCGACTAGCAATTCCATTACAGTAAATGCCGGAGCAACCGGAGGTAGCATTTCTGTTATTGCACAAAATTCGTGTGGAAATAGTACTGCAGCTTCACTAACGTTAACTGTATCCACAACTCCTGCTCAACCTGGAGCAATTTCTGGAAACACTACAGTTTGTCCTAGTTCATCCAACACATATTCCGTATCCGCTGTTTCTGGTGCTACTTCATACACCTGGACATTACCCGGAGGATGGTCGGGAACTTCAACAACTAATTCTATCAATACAACCGCAGGAGCAAATGGAGGACCTATTTCTGTTACTGCTGTGAATTCATGCGGAGCAAGTACATCTTCAACTCTAGCAATCACAGTTTCAGGATCACTTCCTCAACCAGGTGCGATATCTGGTCCAGCTTCATTCTGCCCGGGATCAAGTAATACCTATTCTATTACTGCTATAAGTGGAGCAACATCTTACACTTGGACATTGCCTTCAGGATGGTCAGGAACATCAACCACCAACTCCATTACTACAACTGCTAGTGCAAATGGAGGTACCATACAGGTAACGTACACTAATTCTTGCGGAACAAGCCCTGCACAAACTCTTTCAGTGGTTGCTGGAACAGCTCCTGCACAACCAGGAATTATAACAGGAAATGCAACTTTCTGTCCAAATCAAAGTCTTACATACAGCATTGCAGCTGTTTCAGGAGCTTCCTCTTATACTTGGACAGTACCTTCTGGTTGGACAGGAACATCTACTTCTACTTCGCTTTCTGTAATATCAGGTAACGTAGGAGGTCAAATTACGGTAACCGCTACTAATGCATGCGGAACATCAACTGCTCAGACGTTAAATGTTAATCTTGGTTCAGCACCTGCACAGCCGGGAGCAATTACAGGAAACGCGACTTTCTGTTCTGGTACAACTCAAACTTATTCAATAACTGCGGTAGCCGGAGCAACTAGTTATGTTTGGACCTTACCTTCTGGATGGTTAGGTGGTTCCACTTCAACTTCTATTACTACTATTACCAATGCTAATCAGGGACCAATTACAGTTGCTGCAGTTAATGACTGCGGAACGAGCACAGTTCAAACACTGAATGTAACCGTTAATTCTGTTCCAGCTCAACCTACTATTATTAATGGTCCAAATGCCATTTGTTCAGGTCTTTCAGGAGCTTACTCTGTAGGTCCTGTTTCCGGAGCTACTAGCTACAACTGGACATTACCTTCTGGATGGAGTGGTACATCTACCACTAATTCTATCACAGGAATTGCAAATGGTGGAAGTGGAAATATACTTGTAACAGTGACCAATGCTTGTGGAACTAGTCCTTCTCAATCACTAAGCGTTACTGTAAGTAGTGCTGCGCCAGCTCAACCTGGAACTATAACAGGAAACACAACAGTTTGTTCGGCTTCTACTACGACTTATTCTGTAAATCCAATTTCAGGAGCTACTTCGTATGACTGGACATTACCAGGAGGTTGGACAGGAACATCAACAACTAATTCAATTACTGTAACTGTTGGTAATACTTCAGGAAGTATTGGGGTTGCTGCGGTTAATGGATGCGGAACAAGTAGCTACCAAACACTAGCTGTCACTGTTAATCAAAGCCCATTAATGCCGGGAACCATTTCCGGCTCAACTACAATGTGTGCAGGTGTTGCACAAACCTACAGTGTCGCTACAGTTGGAGGAGCAACATCATATACATGGACATTCCCTACAGGATGGACAGGATTCTCGATTAGTAATACAATCACAGGAACACCAGGAAATAGCGGAAACATACTAGTTACCGCCAATAATTCTACCTGTTCAAGTCCGGCTCAAACGTTGGCTGTAACAGTTAGCACTATTCCAACAACACCGGGAGTAATTGCAGGTTCTGCAACAGTTTGTTCTGGAGCGAATGAAACATATTCGGTTGCACCAGTAGCCGGAGCAACTTCGTATATCTGGACAATGCCTTCTGGATGGACAGGAACTTCCACCACAGAAACTATAACATCTACTGTGGGTAACACTGGTGGAACTATTTCTGTTGTTGCGTCTAACAGCTGCGGAAACAGTACAGCTCAAACTTTTGCTGTAACCGTTAATGTTGTCCCTACTCAACCTGGAACCATTACAGGAAGTATAGCAGTATGCCCTGGAAGTCTCCAAACATATTCTATTGCTGCTGTTTCGGGAGCAACATCTTATACATGGACATTACCATCAGGATGGTCAGGAATTTCAACATCCACAACAATTAATGCTACCGTTGGTGTTTCAGGTGGCTTTGTTACTGTTACAGCTAATAATGGAGCTTGTGCTTCAACCCCACAATCCCTAGCGGTTAATATGGACACTGCACCTGCGCAACCAGGTGCTATATCTGGACCGTCTCCAATATGTGCAGGAAGTACCCAAACATATTCTATTTCATCTGTGACTGGAGCTACAACCTATAACTGGTCTTTACCAGGAGGATGGTCAGGAACTTCGACCACAACAAGTATCACAATTACTGCCGGAACAACCGGAGGTAATTTGCAAGTTACTGCTACCAATGGTTGCGGAACAAGTCTTGCTCAAGGTTCATTGGTAACTGTTAATCCGTTGCCTGCTATTCCTACTATTACTGCTGTTGGTACTACACTTCAATCAAGTTCTACAACAGGAAATCAGTGGAGTTTTAACGGAGCACCTATAACAGGAGCTACTAATCAATTCTACACAGCAACTCAAGCAGGTTTCTATACAGTAACCGTTACGGATGTGAATGGTTGCTCTTCTACATCTGCATCCTTTATCAGTAATGTAGGTATTTCAGAGAATGAACTTGCTAATGTATTCAACCTTTATCCAAACCCGTCACATGATGTTATCAATATCACATTGACAACAAACAAAACGGTGGAAGCGGCATACATTACCAATATTTTGGGAAAAACTGTAAAAGTAATCAACACCCGAAATCTTAAGGCTACCGATTCTTATCCGGTTGATGTTAAAGATTTAAGTCAGGGGATTTATTTCTTAAGCGTTCAAGCAGAAGGAAGAATAGTAACCAAAAAGATTGTAGTTGAATAATCTACTAGATTCAAAATAAAAAAAGGACAGCCGAAACGCTGTCCTTTTTTTGTCAATAAATTCTCATAACATAATTACACCTTCATTTTGATTGATTAATTTGTATAATAAATCAAAACATTATCCTGACTTATTAAAACTTTTTTGTGCTCCAATTTGCATTTTATTAGCGATTTAAATCCACTTTTAATAAATTTGTTGGTGTCTAAAATAAATTAAATAACCGGAAGTAAAGTGTGGTTTACTAAGGTATATAGTATATACAAATCATATCTAATACATGCTCATTTCATATTAATTGACTCAATATCTAATTAAATATTTATTAATAAATACTCACCATTTAATATTTCACTCCTCTTAAATCGATCTTTGCCGAAGGCTTTATTGCTTATCATCCACTGAACAATTGTTGTATATTTAAAATTCCATTAATTTTAAATAGTTCAACTGTTAATTACTATTTCGGGGCAATTTGCTTAATAAAATTAATTCCCCAATATGAATTGAAATGGTATTCTTTGTTTTATAAAACATTTGAAATATTCCATCTATTGATTTTGTTAAATTCTATCGAAAGCCCTAAATCGCTTGTTTCCGGCTTTGTAAATCATTCCCGAATGATAAATATCATAGGGTTTATTTCATTCTGCACCTAAAAAAAGCAGTATTTTCGTGGCAAATTCAACAAAAAAGTAAAGCAATAAAAACAAAATAAAACAAACACAGTTCAAATTAATTTTTAAAAACAATAACATGAAAAAGAATTACCTATTTTATCTGTTAGCGGCCATCCTGATTACTTGCGGAGCGCAATCCAAATTGATGGCACAATCATTTATTCAGGAATTTGATGATCTGAATCAAATTGCGGGTTGGGATACAATTAACATGAGTAATCCCCACGGCCCTTCCGGTTGGTTTCAGGGAAACTCCAGTTTAACTATTGTTCCTCTTTCGGGCACTGGCTTTGTGGCTGCAGATTTGCAAAACACAGATGCTGTAGGCACAGGCGATATCAGCAACTGGCTCATTGCTCCCATGAGAACATTAAAGAATGGTGATGTTATTCATTTTTATACTACCACCGTAGTTGGTAGCCTCCGCCCGGACCGCTTGCAGGTGCTCCTGAGTACAAACGGAGCTTCTGCCGATGTAGGTTTATCTGAATTAACCACCGGAGATTTTACTACTGTTCTTCTCGATATTAATCCTTCATTAACAGTTGGAGGATATCCTGAAACATGGACAGGCTATACTATTACGTTAAGCGGTTTGCCTGCTTTAGGTGTAGACGGACGTTTTGCTTTCCGTTATTTTGTAAGCAATGGAGGATTTGCAGGAGCCAACTCCCAATACATAGGTTTAGACAGTATTTCTTTCTGCGACATTCCTGCTCAACCCGGAACCATTACCGGAGCAACTACTGTTTGTGATGCTTCAAATCAGACATACTCCATAGCTGCAGTTGCCGGAGCTACATCTTACGAATGGACCTTACCTTCAGGATGGTCGGGTACATCTACAACAAATTCAATTACCGTTACTGCAGGTTCTGCAGGCGGTGATATTACTGTTACTGCAACTAATGCTTGCGGAACAAGTATAGCTCAAACATTAACTGTAGCTGTTACTTCAGGTTTGGTTTCAGGTGCAACTATTAGCGGTAACAATTCCATTTGTTCGGGTAGCACTAATACTTATTCAGTTACTCCCGTGGCAGGAGCCACCAGTTACAACTGGGCTTTGCCTTTTAACTGGACTGGAACTTCAACAACTAATTCCATTTCGGCTGTTGCAGCAGGAGGTAGTGGAGATGTCATGTTAACTGTTACCAACGCTTGTGGTACATCAGCTCCTCAATCGTATCACGTTACTGTGTTTTCGGGAGTACCGTCACAACCCATTTCTGTGTTAGGCAGCACATCCGTTTGTTCAGGAACTTCCACAACATACATGGTTAGTAGTGTAACAGGTGCCACAAGTTACAACTGGACACTTCCTTCAGGATGGTCAGGAACATCTACTACTAATTCAATTGTCGTAACAACAGGTACAGTTGGAGGAACTATTTCGGTAAATGCCGCAAACGGATGCGGTGCAGGAACTTCAAGAACATTGATGGTAGCAGTATATCAAAGTCCAGCTCAACCTACAGTTATCAATGGTACTACTGCCATTTGCAACGGACAACCTTATACCTACAGCATTACTCCGGTAGCAGGAGCTACCTATTATTCATGGTTTATGCCTCCCGGATGGAGTGCAGCTTCTTCGACTCAAACCATAACCGGAACACCCGGCAGTAGCGGAACCATTTCGGTTACTGCTCATACAGCCAGTTGTGCTAGTTTGCCTCAAACCTTAGCCGTAACAGTAAGTGCCATTCCTGGTCAACCGGGAACCATACAAGGAGCAGCTACTGTGTGTACAGGCACTTCTGCCTTGTTTTACATCGCACCATTAGCAGGAGCTACAACTTACAACTGGACATTACCTTCTGGATGGTCAGGAACATCAACTATAGATAGTATTAATGCGACTTCTAACGGTTCAGGAGGAACTGTATCAGTAACAGGAACTAATTTCTGCGGAACAAGCCCTGTCAGAACACTTGCAGTTTCTGCGAATGTGGCACCAGCGCAACCCGTGAGCATGTCCGGTTCTATAAATGTTTGTTCGGGTGCAAACGAAAATTATACTGTGGATAGCGTATTAGGTGCCACTAGCTATGTTTGGACTCTGCCTTCTGGATGGAGCGGAACATCGGCTACCAATACCATTACAGCAACAGTAGGAAACTTAAATACAAACGACACCATCTATGTTGCGGCATCCAATGGTTGCGGCATGAGTGCTAACCTGTCATTTGCTGTTACTGTGAACACATTATTACCTGCCCAACCCGGAAACATAACTGGAAACAATACAGTTTGTCCTGGAAGTACTCAAATGTACTATATCACTCCGGTAGCGGGGGCAACATCTTACCTTTGGACATTACCTTCAGGCTGGTCTGGTATTTCAACAATGGATACAATAACTGTAACGGCTGGAACTATTGCTGGAGACATCTCGGTTGCTGCTTATAACGGAACTTGTTCTTCCAGCGCACCATCAACTTTAACTGTTTCCTTATTCGATGCTCCTGCTCAACCGGGAATTATCTCGGGCCCTGCTTCATTCTGTCCAGGTCAAACATCATTATATTACATCGATTCAATACCAGGTGCAACAGGATATGTATGGACTTTACCAAATGGATGGACTGGCAGTTCGGTTACAGATTCAATAACCGTTACTACCAATTCTACAGGAGGTGTGCTTTCAGTAGCTTCGATTAATAGCTGCGGAACCAGCGTTGACCAAACTTTAACCATTGTCGCTGACTCAGTACCTGCACAACCGTTAAGTATTAGTGGTGTGAATGCCATTTGTCAGGGCAATTCAGACGTGTACAGCATTACTCAATTTTCAGGTGCTACTTCATACAACTGGTCATTACCTCCTGGCTGGACAGGAAGTTCGAACACAAACTCGATTTCTGCAACAGCTGTGGGTGTAAGTGGAGATCTGACTGTATCTGTAACCAATGTATGCGGAACTAGTCCTTCTCAAACATTAAACATTTCGGTTAACAGTGGAGCTCCTGTTCAACCAGGAATTATCTTTGGAAACACTACTATTTGCGAAGCATTAACAACTACTTATTCTGTCTCTCCTGTAGCAGAAGCAACCTCTTATAACTGGGTTCTTCCTTCAGGATGGTCAGGAACATCAACCACTAACTCGATTGATGTTACAGTAGGAGCTACAAGCGGAGATGTGTCTGTTCAGGCAGTGAATGGTTGCGGTGCAAGTACAGCGCAAACCATAACTGTATCCGTTGATCCAAGCCCTGCAGTACCAAGTGTAATTTATGGTCCTGCAAATATTTGTTCAGGTATCTCTTCTCTTTATTATATAGATCCTGTTTCAGGAGCTACTTCATACACTTGGAATATGCCAACAGGATGGAGCGCTACTTCATTTAATGATTCTACTCTCGGAACACCTGGTATCAGTGGTAACATAACTGTGATTGCACACAATGCCACATGCTCAAGTGCAGCACAAACTTTTGCAGTTACAGTAAATACGGTTCCTTCTCAGCCGGGAGCTATTACAGGTGCAACTTCGCTTTGTGAAGGTTCAACCGAAGTATATTCGATTTCTCCTATAGCTAACACAACATCCTATTTATGGACCCTGCCATCTGGTTGGTCCGGAACATCGGCAACTGAAAATATCAACGCCACTTTAGCTAGCAACTCAGGCAATGTGATAGTATATGCAGTAAACGAATGTGGAAACAGTGCATCACAATCATTAGTAGTAACTGCGAATGTTATTCCTGCACAACCTTCTGTTATTAATGGCCCAATGACCGTTTGTTCAGGCACAAACTTTGATTATTACATTGCGCCTGTTGCCAATGCAACATCATACACATGGACAATGCCTTCTGACTGGACAGGTTCTTCACTAACCGACTCTTTAACAGTTATCACAGGAGTGTCAGCAGGAACGATTACAGTGATTGCCAACAATGGAATTTGTGCTTCAGCTGCTCAATCCATAACAGTTAGTATAGATAGTTTACCGGTTCAACCTGGTATGATAACAGGATCTGCTGTTTTCTGTCCGGGACAAACATTAACGTATTCAATCGCTCCAATAGCTGCAGTTTTCTCATTTAACTGGACCTTACCTTCAGGTTGGTCTGGCGCATCGACTTCAAATACTATCGTGGCTATAACCAATACTAATGCTGATACTATCAGATTAAGTTATTCCAATGCCTGTGGAACAAGTCCTGTTCAAACATTAGCTGTTGCTTTAGGAAATGCTCCAGCTCAATCTTCAATTATTATAGGAGACACGACTTTCTGTCCTTCACAAACCAAAGTATTTACTATTGATTCAATAGCAGGAGCAACCAGTTATGTTTGGACATTACCTTCCGGATGGAGTGGAACATCAACCACTAATTCGATAACTGCGGTTACCAATACAAACGGAGGTGTTATTTCCGTAGCAGGAATCAATGATTGCGGAACAGGTTTAACTCAATTCATAACCGTTACTGCGGATTCTGCATTAACTCAACCTGTTTCTATAAGCGGTAGCACCTTAGTCTGTGCAGGAGCAGTGAATACTTACTCCATTTCACCAGTATCAGGAGCTCTAAGTTATAACTGGATACTTCCGAACGGATGGACAGGAAGCTCGTCCACCAATTCAATTTCTGCAACAGCAGCCGGTGTGAGCGGTGACATTATTGTTTTCGTAACAAATTTCTGTGGCACTAGTCCTCCTCAATCATTGCATGTTGATGTAAATAATGGAGTTCCGGCACAACCGGGTTCTATTTTAGGTGGCACCACAGTTTGTTCGGGAACAGATGTTGGTTTCATGGTAAGTACGGTACCGGGTGTTACTTCCTATAACTGGACACTTCCTTCTGGTTGGTCTGGAACTTCAACATCCAATTCTATTTTGGCAACCATCGGAACCGCAGGTGGAACATTAACCGTAAGTGCCAACAATGGCTGCGGAACAAGTATAGATCAAACACTTGTAGTAGCCGTTAATCAAAGTCCGGCTCAACCTACAGTAATAAACGGCCCAACAACATTATGTTTAGGAGTTGCTCAAACATATTCAATAGATACTGTAGCGGGAGCAACATCTTACTCATGGTATATGCCTCCGGGATGGAGCGCCTTCTCCACTTCACAGGCCATCACAGGAACTCCGGGCAGTAGCGGAAATATTACTGTAACTGCTCACACTAGCACTTGTGCAAGTTTACCACAATCATTGGCGGTTACGGTGAATGCAATCCCTGTTCAACCAGTAAGTATTTCAGGAACATCTGTACTTTGTACGGGTTCGAGTCAAAACTATGTGATTACTCCGGTAGCAGGTGCTACCTCATATATCTGGGATGTACCAGCTGCATGGACTGGCTCTTCAACAACTGATAGCCTTTCAGCAATTGTAGTTGGTAATAATAATGACGATACGCTCTTAGTGTATGCGGTGAATGGTTGTGGAATGAGTCCGGTTCAGTCTTTAATAATTACAGTTAATGCCACACCGATACAGCCTGATACCATTCTGGGACCTAACGCACTTTGTTCTGGTTCTGCCGCGATCTATTTTATTGCACCTGTTAATGGAGCTACTTCTTACACATGGAACTTACCTTCAGGTTGGCCAGGAAATTCTGCTACTTCCAGCATTTCTACAACTGTTGGAAGTGCAAGTGCAAATTTATCTGTAAGTTCATCTAACGCTTGCGGAACAAGTAACGTTCAGAATCTTTTTGTAACTATAAGTGTTGGATTACCGGCACAACCAGGAGCAATTTCAGGTAATTCACCTATTTGTGTAGGAAGTCAGAACACTTATACTATTGCACCTGTAACTGGTGCTACTTCGTATATTTGGACGTTACCTTCGGGATGGACTGGCACATCGACATCCACCTCTATTATTGCCACAGCTAGTACAGCCTCTGGAAATGTTATTGTAAATGCAGTAAATGGATGCGGAATTAATTACAACTCGAGTATGCTTAGTGTGTCTACTTTAGGGCCTCCTCCTGTGCCAACTATTACAGTTTCTGGTGACACCTTATTTTCAAGTAGTGCAACCGGATATCAATGGAATTTAAACGGAGTTGCAATTACAAGTGCTACATCTCAGTATTATATTCCAGCTTTTGGTGGAAACTATACTGTGACAGTGACTAATATTGCTGGCTGTACCTCCACTTCATCTCCTCAAACAGTTTTGAGTGTTAATGAAAACGAAATGGCTAACGTATTTGTTGTCTACCCTAATCCATCGCATGATGTAATTAATATTAAATTGATGACTAATCAAACTGTAGAAGACGCATTCATTACTAATGTTCTTGGAAAAACAGTGTTTGTGATTAATCCGAAAAGTTTAAAAAACAAGGATGTTTACCAATTAGATTTGAATGGACTCAGCCAAGGGGTTTATTTCTTAAATATTCAATCGAATGGCCGATTGAACACTCAAAAATTAGTTATTGATTAAGAGTTCTAATTAAGAAGGAAGGACAACAGAAATGTTGTCCTTTTTTTTGAAAACAAAATGGCTTTTTGCTGAATACTTATTATATTTGTATTCTCATTTCTAATATTTCAACAAATGGACTGGGCTGATTTAGCAGAATTATATCAAGACCGAATCATAGCACTGAAACTTCTTCAAAAGGAAATTGCAGAGGTTGAATTCAAATATCTTACCGATAGTATTTCAGCTCTCTTGCCACAAGCATTAGAGAATCCTATGTTATTAGTTTCTTCAGGCAAGGCTGCAATTAGAGCCAAATTAATAGGAGAAAATGCCGAAAGTAATTTGCGCTTTAGAAGAAGTGGAGATGCTTTTACTCACACATTCGATATTCTGGAACGATATTATAAGGCAGGTGATCTTCATCCCAAACTAAATGCACACAAGCATGAATTCACTCAACAACAAGTAGCATATTGTTTTGCAGAATGGCTAGCAAAGCAAGGATGGTCAGATATAAATACCGGATTAATTCATCCTGCCAGCTATGATATAACAGCAATTAAAGATGGAGTAAATTTGTTCGCTTTTACTTTCGGTACTCCTCAGAGTTATGCAATTGCCGATGACAAGTACGACTCATTAAAAGAAAAGTATATCCAAATGGTTGCAAGGTCGGTATTTCGAATCTTGGATGAGGTTATGGAGAGTCCGGAAATTCACCCAGTATTAATATTACCAGACGATAACAAGACAAGGACGGTAATGAAAAATTATATGCCTATTTCCAGAATAGGTATTACCATATTTTGGGTAAAAAGTATTGATGAGGTGAAAGAAAACTGGTAATAGTTTTCTCGTGCAGATTCCTTAGGGTTTCTTAAAATGATTTCTTGAAAATAATGTCGAAGGTGGTGAGTTAACAAAAAAAAGAGCCATCTGATTTAACAGATAGCCCTTCTTTCATTAAACTATTAAACTTAACAAAAACTGTCTTTATAAAAGCATCACAGTACCGCTTAACGAGTATTCTATGTGTGTATCTTTGTCCATTACTTTCGCATCGTTATTCATATCAAATGATTGGTCGGAAACTGTAACATGCCCTCCAGAAGTAACGACTATATGGATGTTTGGATCATTTAAGCCACTTGTGGTATTATTAACCACATCACTGAAATCCCAAAGACATCCAAAGCCATCGGAATTTCCAATTGAAGCATTATACCAATCGATAAATTTATAAGTTCCAGAACCTCCAGAAGTCATTACCATAAAGAATGCAAGGTTGCGTATGGTGAAATCGGTAGATGTAAGATCTCCGTCTATTGCGACCAAACCTCGTAAATCATTTCCGCCTCCCCCAAACAGACTCCCCCAACTTGAAGTAGTGTCACCAGCTGTTACTTTTATAGATAAAACAAAACCATAATCAAAATTTTTTCCATTATATGATAATTGCCCCAAGCCACCAACACCAGGAGTGTTTGATTGCGTCATAGTATAGGTTGTTCCTGTTGATACATCACTCCATGTATAAATAGTAGAACTAGCAGTTGTATATGTTGTATAATTAGCAGAAACACCAGAATAATTACCCCCACTTCCACTAGAACCAGAAGTTTGGTTATTGTTAAAATGAATAACAAAGTCTTTTAGTACTTTTGCAGTAGATTCTTTCAGTTTTGCACTTTTTGCTTTTGCGTCTAAAGCGGGAATGGTCGCTCGTTTCCCTAAACTCGCCTCTTTCTTACAAGACGAAATGGAAAGAGCAATAACAAGCAACACAAGAAGTATTATATTCCTGCTAATATAAATAAAAATTGTTGTTAATTTTTTCATGATACATTTTTTTATGAATTTTAAAAAGGAAAGGAGTCTAGTTTTTCTTTAACTCCTTTCCAAAAATAGTAATGGGTTAGAATATCCAGCCTAAACGGATTGCAGTATTTACGCTAGGTGCAATGTTCATTTCTTTGCCTTGCGTAACTGCAGGTGGGTTGCCAGGGTCAGCCACACCTGATGGAATAACGTATGAAGATGGATAAGCTGTAGTCATTGTATATTTAGAGTAATTTTTCATTCCGAAACCAAAACCAGCTTCTGCTCCCATATACAAATGTTTTGTAATATAACAATCGAATCCAGTAATCAAATTAACTTCAATATTTAACCACCCTCCTTTGTTTTCATTTTTCTTAGTAACAACAACTACTTCATCTGTTTTGCCGCTCATATCCACTCCTGTAGGAGTTACCTCTTTTTTTGTATTTCCAGTCACACCAAGTTCACACCCCATATAAGGACTTAAGCGGTTTGTTCCGGTGTAGTGATGCTCATATCCAAGTCTAACCTGCCAACCTAATTCGGTTGTTTTGTGAACTGAACTAACTTTTGTTGTGTCCCATGGTGTTGTATGTGTAGTAGTCATTTGTGAGGTAAATACCTTGTCTTCTTTACTTGAAGAATAACTAACTCCAATCCCTATTCTAATTGCGGTTTTCTCACTTAGAAATTTCCTGTACTTGAAAATTCCCATCCCAATAGGTTTTCCATTTAAAGGAACAAAGTTCAACTCTAAATTATTCGCGCCTTTAGCTGGTTTAAATTCTGATGTTGCATCTTGTGCTACACTCATGGTGCATGCAGCCAATGCAAAAGCTGCAGTTGTAAAGATTTTTTTCATGTTTTTTTATTTAGTTTGAAGATTAAATGTTTTTAAACATCACAAAGATAAATTATTTTTAAATATCCTTGACCAATTTAGGGGGGTATTTTTTATCCGTACCAGTACGGATAAAAAGGGTAAATAAATTAGATTAATTTATTCTCAATTGCATATTTGATAAGCCCTACAACTGTTTTCGTTTCTGTTTTTCTGAAAATGTTTTTACGGTGAGTTTCCACTGTTCGTTCACTGATAAAAAGCAGTTCTCCGATTTTGGCATTACTCAATTCCTGAGCGATAAGTTTTATGATTTCTTTTTCTCTTTCGGTAAGATGAACTTTAATCCCTTCTGCTTTCCTTTGTTCGTGCTCAGAAATTGTTTTTATCATTTCTGCAGCTACTTCATCACTGAAAAACATTCCTCCGTTTGTCACATTTTGAAGTGCGTCTGTGAGTTCTTGTTGACCTGTGTTTTTTAATATATAACCCGACACTCCTGCTTCAACCATTGCAGTTATGATAGATTTATCACTGAACATGGATAGTGCTATTATTTTTATTTCCGGTGATTTCTGTTTCAATACACGAGTAAACTCAATGCCATCCATATCCGGCATAGTAATATCCGTAAGGACAATATCCGGTTGATTCTGTTGAATTAATTCAAGCGCATTTTCTGCCCTGTTGGCTTCTCCGATAATTTCAAATTGCTTGTTATTCTTCAGCAAGGCTTTTAATCCATCAAGAAGCATTTGATGGTCATCAAGTATAAATAGTTTAATCGTTTTCATTGAGTAAAATTACAGAAAATTATTGTATCGGCACCTCAATAATTACTGTAGTCCCTTTTTGAGGTTGTGAGTCAAAGTTAACCTTCCCGTTCAGGAATTCAATTCGAGATTGTATGTTTTTTATTCCTATGCCTTCTCCGCTTATTTTGGCAATTTCAAAGCCTTTTCCATTGTCCTCTACCATCAGCATAACCTCATCTTCGTGTCTAATAATTTGAATGTTCACCTGCGATGCCTCAGAATGTTTGATAATGTTATTTACAATTTCCTGCAATACCCTGAAAAGAATGGTTTCTGTTGTACCATCCAGCCTTTCGGTCAGACCATGTGCTTCAATTTCAATTTTAATTTTATTTGCGGAGGTAATTCGATTTGCAAATTCACTCACTGCGGCCGTTAATCCCGATTTTACTAATACATTTGGCATCATGCTATGCGAAACAGCTCGTACTTCTTTCACCGAATCATCAATAATATCGAGAGCATTCTGAAGCATTTTTCTCTGTTCATCCGTTTTCAATTCAAGCGAAGAATCAAGGCTGCTCATGTTCAGTTTTACGGCAGAAAGTTGCTGACCCAATCCGTCATGCAATTCTCGGGCAATTCTTTTTCGCTCGTTTTCTTCTGCGTCAATAATTGCTTTCGAACGGAGTTCCTGTTGCTTTAGCATGGCTTCATTAAATGCAATCCTTTGTTTAAAACGATAACGTGAATAAACAAAATAGGAGATGGCAATTAGAATAATTATAGAAATGATTAAAATGTTTCGTTGTGTTTTTTGTTCTTCAATTACCAATTTACTTTTACTTATTTCCAAATCCTTCTTTTCTGTTTCGTATTTGGTTTGCATTTCAGTAATCTGTTTGTTTTTTTGCTCATTGAATACAGAATCTTTCAAGCTGCTGTAAAGCTTATGAAATTGATATGCTTTTGCATAATCCTTAAGTGCAAAATAACATTCAGATAAAAATTTAGCAGTGTGTTGCTGCAAATCTTTAAATCCGATTTGTTGCGATAGTTTGAGCGATTTCTGAAAATACTCAATTGCTTTCAGCGAATCGTGCTTGGCCATAAACATTTCTCCAATATCGTTAAGCGAAACTGCAATGGCGGTTTGGTCGTTGAGTTCCTCTCTTATTTTTAATGACTTTTCAAGATAAATAAAGGAAGAATCGAATTGCTGATGAAACCAAAACACACCGGCAATATTACTTTGGCTGTATGAACATCCTAGTTTGGAACCCAGTTCGGAATACGTTCTGAGCGCATCGCGATAAAATGTCAACGCCTTATCGTAATCGTTTTTTGTTTCATAAGCCACCCCTATGTTGTTATATGTATTTGCTATCCCATCCAGGTTGTGGTCTGCTTTAGAGACTTCCAGAGCTTTTTTTAGGTGTTTAATAGCCGATGAAGCGTCTCCGTTTTTTCGATAAAGATTTCCAATCTCATTTTCCATTCTCACTATTCCATCCTTATTGTTGATGCTTTCGAAAATTTTAAGCGACTGCAAATAGTTTTCAAGTGCTTTGTCATGGTTACCTTGAAAGTAATTATCAAGCCCGATAATTTTCAAAGCTTCGGCAATGGCTGTTTGTTGATTATTTTTTTGTGCAAGTTCTTTAGCATTTTCGGCAAGTAGGAGGGAGAGAGAATAATTGCCGGAGTTCTGTTGCCGTGCATAGTTAAGAAGTAAACTTATTTTTGCGGTATCATTTTTTCCGGATAATTTTTTTTGAATACTATCCGGCAGAGTGGCTGTCTGGCTCCGGCAGAAGAAAGATGATAGCATTACACTTCCGATAAGAAAAAATAATTTCAAAAATGTATTTCTCATTTTGTATTCTCTTTCGTTTGTACGTAATTTAAAATCCCGTGAAAATAAGCATCAGCCACCTGTTTCACTCTTTCATTTTTTGTTTTGTCTGTTTCTTTGTTGAGTGCTTTGCATTCAGCAAAATTGTCCTGATACAGCGTTTCTCCATACACCAGTGTACCATGCACAAAACGGGTTAATTGAAGGTTTCTGCAGAAAACACCTTTCTGCGGAGCAGCAATACAACTTTCTCTTAAATATTTTGCATCGTTTATTCCGGCTGTTTTAACGGTTAAAGTTTTTTCGAAACTCTTCACTACTTCCGAACTGAACGAAAACGATTTTTCCAAGTCATCAGTAATAAGTAATCTCAAAAACTCAAATCGCTTGTCATTACTTTTCAGGTCGTGGGCCATAAAAGCGCCTCCGGCAAATGTCATGTTTAAATTTTTGTTGCTCGGTTTGCTCCAGCCAAGGTTGGTTTCGTCAACATTATAATGAATAATTACAGTGAGGTCGGGGTGATAATTATTTATTATTTCGCCTCGCTTTTGTAATTCAATATCTTTAAATATTAGTCTGAACTTATCGCGTTTGGTGCATTTAGGGCTTAAATACCATTTCTTTTTTTCGGCAGTTATTTCTCCTTCTTTGCAAAGGCTGTCTACTGCTTTTTTATATGATGTTTTTAACCACGAATCAAATGTGACTCCAAACGCAGTGGCTCCATTGAAACTGCGGGTCAGAAAAACTTCTGCCCCTTCTGCTTCCAGTTGTTTTTTTAGCAACTGAGCTGTAGCAAAAGTAAGCATACCTTCTGCAAAGGAAATTGAATCGCTTAATCCGATTAATGAATCTTTTTTAAAACGAATATTCTTTTTTTCTATTTCTCCCATTTCTGCATCACCGGCTGTATGCCCTGCATCTATTGCTATTTTGAAACCTGAAAGTTTTTTTTCTCCATTCATGTTATGTTTTGGAGGCGCTATTGCTGCGTTCTTATTTCCTGTAAACTTGCCACGATTATAGGTTTTAAACATGGAGTCATCGGGGTATGCGTTCAGTTGATTAAACTCAGGAATGTCTTTCCAGTTGATTTCAAATTCCGGTTTGTGAGCGGCTTTATCAGTGGAGTTGGCAAACATTTTTATTCCATCTTTATTTATTGTATAGAAATTGCCGAGTGCTTTTTCTCGGTCCAGATAGCGTTCGGCTTTTTCTGTATAATATTTAATCCTCCACTGATTGAGGGTATCCTGGGCTTCACAATGAAATGAAATGAACAGAAATAAAAATATTTTTAGTGAAGATGGCATGTTGTTGTTTGTTTCTTTTCAGAAAATCAGTTCGTGAAAAATTATTTCAAAAATACAGAAATTACTTTATCAATTGATAAAAGAGTAATTTTGTGTCATGAAAAATAAGTTACCTGTTCTCGATTCTGAATTAACCTTTAAAACAAGCCGAAGTGGTGGGGCCGGTGGACAAAATGTAAACAAAGTTTCTTCAAAAGTGGAAATCGATTTTAATGTCACCGATTCGGCTTTGCTTACTGAGGAGCAGAAACAAATTATTCTTACACGACTTGCAAAAAAAATAAATAAGGAAGGCGTTCTGCAAATTGTGGCGCAAACAGAGAGAAATCAGCTTGGCAATAAAGAAATAGCTATTCGTAAGTTTTATGATTTGCTCACCAAATGTTTTATTGAAAAGAAAAAAAGGAAACCTACTAAACCCTCGAAAGCGGCTAAAGAAAGGCGACTGGAAACAAAAAAGAGAAATTCGGAAATTAAGAAGTTGAGAAAAAATATTTAACTGTTTAGCTCAATCGTTTTACAAACTCATTCCATAAAACCTCATTGGGAGGAGGAGCCACAATTACCACAGGTTCTTTTTTTACAGGATGAATAAATTCTATTTTGCGAGCATGAAGATGAATGGAAGCATCCTTGTTACTTCGGTCGAAGCCATATTTTAAATCGCCTTTTATGGGGCATCCCATGGCCGATAATTGAACTCTTATTTGATGATGGCGGCCTGTCATAGGTTTTACTTCCAGCAAATGATAATTGTCCAAACTGCATATCATTTCGTAATCCAGTTCCGAGCGTAATGCTCCCGGAGTTTCTTTGTCGTAGGCCTTCGACATGTTTTTTGCTTCGTTTTTTCGAAGGTAGTGAATTAGTTTACCGCTTATGTTTTTAGGTTTGTTTTTTACAACAGCCCAATACGTTTTCTGAATCTCTTTTGTTTGAAACATCATATTGAGTCGGGCTAGTGCTTTGCTGGTTTTTGCAAACAACACAATTCCGCTGACTGGTCTGTCTATGCGATGAACAGTGCCTACAAACACTTCACCCGGTTTGTTATATTTTTCTTTGATGTATTTTTTTACAAAATCACTCAGAGGGGCATCGCCTGTTTTATCGCCTTGCACAATGTCGGAAGGACGTTTGTTTACGGCAATAATATGGTTGTCTTCGTATAATACTTCTAACTGGCTCATCCGTTTATTTGTTCAATCGATCAGTGTTGTTTTGTATAGTAGGGACTCGTAAATTTGGAAGTTGCTTAAGCTGTTTTCAATTTGTAGAATAAAATATTTTCGACCGAAACGAAGCAACCAATGGACTAATCAACCAATAAACTATTTAGTATTGTTCATTACTGTTCGGGAAATCTTTCGACTTCACATCACCAATATATTTCCCTATTGCATCTTTTATTTCGCTATACAGATTGAGGTATCTTCTTAAAAAGCGTGGATGAAATTCGTTGTTGAGGCCCACCATGTCGTGAAACACCAGCACCTGACCATCCACACCACCACCGGCACCAATTCCTATTACAGGTATTTCTAGTTCGCTGGCCACACGTGCGGCAAGCTTAGCCGGAATTTTTTCGAGTACAATGGCGAAACACCCTGTTTTTTCAAGTAGTTTGGCATCTGCCACCAGTCTGTCGGCTTCTTCTTCTTCTGTGGCACGAACATTATAGGTTCCGAATTTATAGATACTCTGAGGTGTTAATCCCAAATGTCCCATCACCGGAATTCCCGCTGTTAATATACGTTCTATCGATTCTTTTACTTCTTTTCCGCCTTCCAGTTTCACAGCATGTGCACCACTTTCTTTCATTATTTTTATGGCAGAATTAAGCGCCTCTTTCGAATTGCCTTGGTACGAACCAAAAGGTAAGTCAACTACAATGAGTGCACGGTTTACTCCGCGAACCACTGACGATGCATGGTATATCATTTGGTCGAGTGTGATGGGCAATGTGGTTTCGTGGCCTGCCATTACATTAGATGCCGAATCGCCCACCAGTATAACATCTATGCCTGCATCATCCACTATTTTTGCCATTGTAAAATCATACGCTGTAAGCATAGATATTCTTTCGCCTGCCTGTTTCATTTCCTGCAAAACATGGGTAGTTACTTTTTTTACTTCTTTTTTATGTACCGACATGGTTATTTGTTTTGGTGAACTTATTCTGTAATTCTCGACAATATTTTTTTATGAATGGCAAAACTACAAATAGTTTTTAGATTGATGCCTGATGATTAGCTTTTGCTTTAAATAATTGCGAATGCTCAAAAGTAAGGCTAATGATAGTTGAAGTGCTTTTTGTTTGTGGTCAAAACAGAAATCTGGTTATTGATTTCGATGCTGAAAAGCTGCGTGATTAGTATATTCCAAAAGAAAAAATAACTCTTACTTTATTCGTTTAAATTTTCCAAGTGCATTGTCCTTTATCGCAGAATTTAGCTCGTTTACTTCGTTTGTAAACTGGTCGCGATTGCCACAGTTATATAATTCTGTTATTGGATTTTTATCAATAATAGCTTTGTAAAATGTTTCCAAATCGGGTGCCGATTTGAGTTTCGAAAATTCTTCGTAGGTGTAAGAAGTAAAAGCAGTGTTCACAGAAACGCCTCTGTTATCGAGCCAATAGCCGTTGGCGAGTGGAGTAGGGGTGGCGAGTTTGCCTTTGTAATATACATCTCCCGGCTCGGGATACGATTCTATTTTGCTTTGGTCGGCTGATAATGTTACCGCCACATTGTGGGAATAATCTTTCGTGGTTTTGTAAATCAATGCCGGAGTTCTTGTGAAATCAGGTGTTTTGGTGGATGCGGTAGTAGTGTTTTTGTTTTCCAAAGTGCTGTGTGCCGAACAGGCGGTTATAAAAATAAGTACAATTAATTTCAGTTGATGTTTGAGCATTGCTATAGTTAGTTGATTTGTTTTTTTCTTTCTTCAACAAATTTAAAGACTCCGAAAATGTATTTGCAGAGTTGTTTTTAATTGATTTTGTTGGGTTTCTTAAGTTATTGAAAAATTGGTACGCTGATAATAAACGATTAAAACGGATGAAAAAAAGAAGCCTCGCTACAACACAAGGCTTCTTTACCTCTCATGAAAACCCAAATATCCTATTCATGATTTGGTTGGCAAAAGTAAAAAGTATTTATCTTCTTTCAACAAAAAAGCCCCGCAAAATTTGCGGGGCTTTTTTATCAAATTTAATTCTGATTAAATAACAGTAAATTTTAAAGGTTTACTTTCAGGGCTGGCTTCGCCTGATGGGCTGATATACCAGGTAAATAAATAACAATCAAAATTTACTTGGTCGGCATCGTGCAAAAGATTAAACACAACCGAACCTATTGCGTTCATGTTAGTGTATTCTTTACGCTGTGGTGCCGCACTGCCGCTAGCTACATAACATATAGCACGGCCAATTTTGGCTACATCATCCGGTTTGCGTTTCTTAGTTTCTTGTCCCGGTGTAGGGTTGTTTACAAAAATTTGAGACACACCGTGTGTTTGTTTAATAACGGTGTTGTTAGGTGCATAATCTACTGCCGGTACTTTTTTACGAGGAGTAGCATCCATGTGAATGTGTAGTGCAGCAATATCTGCCGGAAGCAGTGTTATTTCTGTACTGTTTTTTAGTGATTTTTGAAGAGCTCTGTAAGCTTTCAGTGCAGCATCATACGCAGCGTTTACTGCTATAACAGAAGCAGACGTATGTGTTAAAGGGTCAGCATAAATACCAAATGTGGTATCTAATGTGGTACGCTTGCCACTGAGATTAGATAATGTAGCAGTGCCAATAGATAAACGAGTTGCTATCCCCGTTGTGTTAATGTAATCTACCGCATCATCAAACTCAGTTTTGAAGTCCGAAATAATTTGTGACAGTTTCATTTTATTTTGTTTTTATTAATAAAGAGATTAATTTTTTTACAAAATTAATACTGAAATAAATTACAAAAAAATGATTTTTATCAATTTTATTACCCTCTAAAAAAATAATTTTTCACATTAAATTTTCAGGTCAATTCTGGGGCATAAAATCCCCCTTAGAGCAATGAGATTTGATTTTTTGCTGCTTTTTACCTAAACTATTGTTCTAAATTAAGGGGAGTTTTTGTAAAAACCTTGAAATGCAACAGTTTAAAACAGATTCAAAATGCCAATTTTAGTTTCCGGATTAAGCTGGAAGCACCCCGGCTTAAGCTGGAATGATTCCGGCTTGTGCCGAAAAGCATTCTGCTCGAGACGGACACCTGCCAACCCTATTTGGACACTCCCCACTTAAGAATGAAAGCTTTCCGGCTTAAGCCGGAAAGCTTTCGATATGTTAAAACCCCATTAGGTTGCCTTTAGAGCACCTCCCGGCTTAATCCCGATTGGGTGCAGATTACTTAGGAATACATCCGCATTACATTGAATTGCTTCCAGCCTAATGCGCATTGCTTCCGGCTTAACCCGAAATGGATTCTGTACCATCTCAATCCATTCTGCACTAAACCCGGCACATTCCAGCTTAAGTAGGAATGAATCCATCTTAAGCCCAAACCAAACGGCTTTAATCTCGGTTGTTTTCAAAGAGGGTTTTTGGGTTAGGTTTTGTAAAAATCATTCCAATTTGAGAAGAATTAAATTTGAAAGGAGGAAAATAAGCAGATTTTTTTTGTGTAGTATAATAGTATATATTTGAAAAAGAATTTGAGCGGCTTCGGTTTGCAGGTGAAAAAACACCTGCAAAGGCGAAATGTTTAAGTTTCACTAAGCAACGCCCCCTCTCTATTGGAGAGGGGATAAAGGGGTGAGGCGTTCGGACGAATATAATCTTATGGATTGGTGCAACTTTTAAATACTATAAAAAATGTAAATTTTAGACGCAATAAATGGAGAGAGGAATTGGAGAAGTAAAAAACGATTGGTAAACATTTTTTTAATTGATAAAAGAAAAACTATATCTTTACAAAGAATTTAACACCACCTCTATTATGAAAAAAATAATTACTACTTCCAAAATTGTAATTAGCTTAAGAATTACAATAACATCATTCGTATTAATACTGTTTTCGATGCATGCAAATGCACAGGTTTTCTGGACAGAAAATTTTGGAACAGGAACATGTGCCAGCACACAAGGGCAATTTGCTTCAAGTTATTCGGGAGCCAACGGGCTCTGGACTGTTTCTAATCCGAGTACTAATTCCCCAGAGGCTAATGTTTGGTATGTTAGCGCTTCTGAGGCTGGCATGGGTATTGGCAATTGCGGGGATGGTTGTGGTAATTTACCTTTGCTTACCAATCAAACATTACACATCGCATCACATGATAATTTTACGGATGATCAGGGGGCATCTTATAATGCAGGTGGCCTATGTGGTACCCTTTTTTGTGTTACTACCGATATACGTGCGGAATCTCCAACCATTAATTGTACAGGGCAAACCGGAATTGTTTTAAATTTTAACTATATGATGGGTGGGGATAATGGGATGGATTATGGCATGGTGGAGTATTCGGATGATAATGGTTTGACCTGGAATTTTTTGGCGATGCCGAACATTACTCTAATGTGCGGCTTAAACGGTATTTGGGCTCCTTATTCATTTACATTACCTGCAACCTGCGATAATAATCCCAATGTAAAAATAGGATTCCGATGGATAAATGATGATGATGGCAATGGTACAAACCCTGCTTTTACTCTTGATGATATTACCCTGGGCGGCCCTGCAATAACTTATCAGGGAATTTCGGGAAAAGTTTTTAGAGACGGGAATAGCAATTGTGCTCTCGATAGTGCAGAGTTGGGGGTATATAATGTTCACTTAATGAAATACGATAATATGGGTACTTTGGTTTCTCAACTTTATTCATCTAATAATGGAGGATATTATTTTTATACCGCTCCGGGTACATACAGAATAGCTGTAGACACAGCCGGAGCCAATTTTGCTTTGAATTGTCCTCAGGGAGTTGATACCACCGTTGTTGCAAATCCGTTTGTTTCGGATGTTAATTTTGCTTTAACCTGTTCCCCGAATACTGACTTAGGAGTACACTCAATTATTAATTCAGGTTGGGTTTTCCCGGGACAGCCGTTCTACATTTATGTCAATGCTGGAGAATCCGGACAATGGAATAATATTAATTGCGGAGCAGGGGTGTCGGGCACTGTTCAAATTACAATTAATGGACCCGTAACTTATTTAGGCCCTCTTGGAGCTGCGTTAACACCAACTGTTGCAGGAAATGTTTTCACTTACACCATTCCCGATTTTGGAGCTATAACTAATTCCACAGCTTTTAATTTGATAATGAATACAAACACAAATGCCCAGTTGGGAGATACCGTTTGTGTGTCGGTTGTAATAACAGCTACTTCTATTACCGAAACAAATACCACCAATAACACCATGCAATATTGCAACACTGTAATAAATTCATACGACCCTAATGAAAAAGATACATATCCTGTGGATGTGATAGCGCCCTACAATGATTATTTTACCTACACTGTAAAGTTTCAAAACACAGGAACAGCACCAGCTTTTAATATACATGTAGCAGATACACTTTCTTCCCTTTTTGATTTGTCCACTTTTCAATTAATAAATTATAGTCACCCGAATACCACAACACTTAACGGAAATAACCTTCTTGTTTCGTTTCCTAATATTATGCTTGCTGATAGTACAAGTAACGAACCGGCATCGCATGGCTATTTTCAATACCGAATAAAACCAATACAAAATTTGCTTCCGGGTTCTCAGATACCAAACACAGCAAGTATTTATTTTGATTACAATGCCCCTGTAGTAACCAATACAACGATGAATCATTTTTTACTTGCTACAGGCATTGACAAATCAGGTTCAACAATTGGTGTAAACATTTCGCCAAATCCATTTACGTCCCAAACCACTCTTACTTTCTCAACCGAACAAAAAAACACGGAAGTAAGAATAACAGATGTGTTGGGCAAAGAAATAAGAACACTTCACTTTTCGGGCAAGGAATTAGTAATAGAAAAAGGAGCAATGGAAAGAGGAATTTATTTTGTGGAGATAACAGATGTAAATAAAAACAGGGTGAATAGGAAGATTGTGGTGGAATAGAATAGCAATCCCACTCTGTAAAACGTGCGGAATTGGTAGTTTGTGAAGAGGAAATTTTAAATTAAGGAGAACTTTAAATCTAAAGACATGAAAAAAATAATATTCATTTCGATTGCGTTAGTGATAACATATAGCTGTTTTTCGCAAGCACCGAACTGGGCTTGGGAAAGAACTTCGGGTGGAACATCGGATGACAAGGGCAATTCAGTTGCGACTGATGCAAGTGGAAATGTATATGTGACAGGAAATTTTATGAGCCCGACAATTACTTTTGGCTCCACCACTTTGACAAACACAAGTGCCGGCTCTTATGATATTTTTTTAGTGAAATATGATAATAACGGCAATGTTATTTGGGCGAAAAGTGCAGGAGGAATTTATGATGACCAAAGTAATGGTATAACAACTGATATAAATGGCAACATATATATCACGGGTGGTTTTAACACATCAATCACTTTTGGTTCCACCACTCTTACATCTCCGGGTGTTTTTGTTGTAAAATACGATAGTTCTGGTAATGTGGTTTGGGCTAACGGTTATGCTTCTCCGGGAAGTTATGGACAAAACTTAGTAACAGATTCCACAGGAAACCTTTATTTAATAGGTAATTTAGGATTTCAAACTATTACATTCGGAAGTACAACATTACAAAATGCTAATGATACAGTTAATGGTGTTTATGATATTTTTGTAGTAAAATTTGATAACAATGGTAATGTAGTATGGGTTAACAGAGCAGGAGGAGAAGATTTCGATTTTGGATACAGCATCGCCTTAGATAATAGCAACAATGTATACATAACCGGAGGTTATGGAAGTGTAGCAATAAACTTTGGTTCCGACACTTTGGTAAATGTTACTACCACATTAGGTGTTGGTAATACTGATGTATTTGTAACCAAAT
This sequence comes from uncultured Bacteroidota bacterium, assembly GCA_903926385.1. Taxonomy (GTDB): domain Bacteria; phylum Bacteroidota; class Bacteroidia; order 2-12-FULL-35-15; family 2-12-FULL-35-15; genus 2-12-FULL-35-15. The sequence goes on along the minus strand of CAIYIS010000059.1, from coordinate 140,677 downwards.
ATGACAACAATGGGAACGTATTGTGGGCTCGAACCGCAGGCGGTGATTCTAACGATGATGGATTTGGGATTTCAACGGACAATAACGGAAATGTTTTTGTAACAGGTGCTTCCGGTTGCACACCAATAACTTTTGGCAGCATTACATTGCCTGCTCCAGGTGTGGGTGATATTTTTATTGCGAAATATGATGGAAATGGTAATGTAATATGGGCAAAGGGAGTTGGAGGGCCAGCTTCGGATTTTAGTAATTCTATAAAAACCGATGCAGTTGGCAATTCATATATTACCGGATATTTTGAAAGTTCCTCTCTCGGCTTTGAAACAGATACGATTATCAGCAATGGTTTAGCCGATGTTTTTTTTGCAAAATATGATAGTAATGGAAATGTACTATGGGCACGAAATGTTGGAGGAACAGGTATTGATAGGGGAAACAGTATTACAATAGATGGAAGCGAGAATATATACTTCACAGGGTACTTTCAAAGCCCGTCCATTACATTTGGTGCAAATACATTTTTAAATGACAACACTAGTTTTCAGGATATTTATACCGTCAAATTAGGCGCCATGACAGGAATTAGAGAAGAAAATAATCCAGATAATCTAAATATCTTCCCCAACCCCTTCACCTCCCAAACTACTCTAGCTTTTTCAACAGATCAAAAAAATACGGAAGTGAGAATAACCGACATTCTCGGCAAAGAAATAAGAACACTTCATTTTTCGGGCAAGGAATTAATAATAGAAAAAGGAGAAATGGAAAGAGGAATTTATTTTGTGGAGATAACAGATGTAAATAAAAATAGGGTGAACAGGAAGATTGTGGTGGAATAATCGGTTAAAAAAGCGAAATGCTATTGAATGAAATAATTTAATACATTTGCACCCTTAAATCCCCGGAAATTTAAAAAAAATATTTTTGTGAAAAGTAAATTTATTTATTCGTTATTCTTTGTGGCCGTATTGTTTTCGGCCTGCAGCACCGATTTGGATGTGCTTGGTAAATACAAGGAAACTCTTGTGGTGTATGGTTTGCTCGACCAGTCGCAACGCAGACAGTACATCAAAATAAACAAAGCATTTTTAGGTGCAGGCAATTCATTTGGCTACGCTCAGATTAAGGATTCCACTCAGTTTACACATGCGCTTTTGGTAAAAATAAAACGTATGTCGGATGGCGCAGAATTTATACTTACACCTGACAATTCCATAATCAAGGACCCTGCACTGAACCCCAACGGGCCAGCAACAGTAAGTAATTTTTATGCCCCCGACCAAACCAATGTTATTTATTCATTTGCTACACCTATTATAGCCACACCTAATTTAGCTACTGCCGATATTTCAGACAGTACATATGTGAATACGGTTTTAACCACTTCAAGCGCTTATCAATTGTCAATTAAAAACAACGAAACGGGAACAGAAGTTACAGGACAGACCACATTGATTTCTGATAACGGATCTTTTATCAGTCCTCCCATGAGTGGGGCTCAGTATCCCGTGTTTTCGTTTATTGTTCCTAATAACGATAATGCATTATTTAGTATAGTTTGGACATCGGGTATCAATGCGAGAATATACCAAACAATGATTAGGTTTCATTACATCGACTCAACCGACACTGGAAATGATACACTTCATCTGGATTGGGTATTCCCTACTCAAACCACACAAGGCCTTGTAGGAGGAGAAACTATGACGGAGCAATTTAAAGGGGAATCTTTTTTGCAATTTATAGGTAGTCAACTATCCGGAAAACCTTTACCAACCTATGCCCGCAGAGCTTTAAATACAGATATTATCATTATTTCAGGAGGAGATGATTTGAATACATTTATTCAGGTGAATGCTCCATCAACAGGTATTGTTCAGGAAAAACCAAAGTATACGAATATTAATAACGGATTAGGAATTTTTTCTGCCAAATACAACCGTCCTCCTTATAGTAGAAGGTTGTCAACAGCAAACGGAGGTACATGGGATTCACTTACCTGTGGTCGGTACACAAAGAACTTAAAGTTTGAAGATAAATTTGGCAATATTATCATTTGTCCTTAGTTTTTCTGTCGCTTTGTCATATTTTTAACGCCACAAGTCTATTGTGGCGTTTTTTTATGACATAATTTCGCTATTTCTGCCATTGGCACAATGATTGAAAATACCTAGGCGTTATTTTAAATTCGTAAAAACTAAAAACAAAATAAAATGAGTAAAATTATAGGTATCGATTTAGGAACAACCAACTCTTGTGTTTCAGTAATGGAAGGTAATGAGCCGGTAGTTATTCCTAACAGTGAAGGAAAAAGAACCACTCCTTCTATTGTAGCATTTGTAGAAAATGGTGAGCGTAAAGTAGGAGACCCTGCCAAACGTCAGGCTATTACTAATCCTACAAAAACAGTTTCTTCAATCAAACGCTTTATGGGGCACACGTTTGATGAAATTACAAAAGAAGCAGGACGTGTTCCTTATAAAATAGTAAAAGGAGATAATAATACTCCTCGTGTATTGATTGATGACAGAAAATATACTCCTCAGGAGATATCGGCTATCATTCTTCAGAAAATGAAAAAGACTGCCGAGGATTATCTTGGGCATGAAGTTACAGAAGCTGTTATTACAGTTCCTGCATATTTTAACGACTCGCAACGTCAGGCAACTAAAGAAGCTGGAGAAATTGCAGGTTTAAAAGTAAAACGTATCATCAACGAGCCAACTGCTGCGGCTTTAGCTTATGGTTTGGATAAGAAAAATGCTGACCAGAAAATTGTAGTGTTCGACTGCGGAGGGGGTACGCATGACGTTTCTGTACTAGAATTAGGAGATGGTGTATTTGAAGTAAAATCTACTGACGGTGATACTCACCTTGGAGGAGATGATTTCGACCACAAAATTATTGACTGGTTGGTTCAGGAATTTAAAACAGAAAACGGAGGATTGGATTTGTCGAAAGACCCAATGGCTTTGCAACGTTTGAAAGAAGCTGCTGAGAAAGCAAAGATTGAATTGTCGAGCACGACTTCTTCCGAAATTAACTTGCCTTACATTATGCCGGTGGATGGAATTCCAAAACACCTTGTTCGTTCGTTGACTCGTGCAAAGTTTGAGCAATTAGTGGATGATTTGATTAAACGTACTATTGAGCCATGTAAAACGGCTTTAAAAAATGCAGGTTTATCTGTTGGAGATATTGATGAAATTATCCTTGTAGGAGGTTCTACACGTATCCCGGCTATTGTGGATGCTGTTCAGAAATTCTTTGGTAAAGCTCCATCTAAAGGTGTTAATCCTGATGAAGTGGTTGCTATTGGTGCAGCTATTCAGGGAGGTGTATTAACAGGTGAAGTAAAAGATGTTTTACTTTTAGATGTTACTCCACTTTCGTTAGGTATAGAAACAATGGGAGGTGTATTCACTAAATTAATTGAATCGAATACCACTATTCCAACTAAAAAATCGGAAACATTTTCGACAGCAAGCGATAATCAGCCTTCGGTGCAGATAGTAGTTTATCAGGGAGAGCGTGCAATGGCTCGCGACAACCGTAAGTTAGGTGAGTTCAATCTGGACGGAATTCCTCCTGCACCTCGTGGTATTCCTCAAGTGGAAGTAACTTTCGATATTGATGCTAACGGAATATTACAAGTTTCGGCTAAAGACAAAGCAACCGGAAAATCTCATAACATCCGTATTGAAGCAAAATCAGGATTAACTGATGAAGAAATTAAACGTATGAAAGCAGATGCAGATGCAAATGCAGAAGCCGATAAGAAAGCAAAAGAAGAAATCGAAAAAGTAAACACAGCTGATTCAACTATTTTCCAAACAGAAAAACAATTGAAAGAATATGGAGATAAAATTCCTGCGGAGAAAAAATCGGTTATCGAAGGAGCTTTGGCAGAATTAAAAGCTGCGCATGAGTCTAAAAACTTAGCAGGCATAGATGCTGCACTCGACAAATTAAACAATGCATGGCAGGCCGCATCTCAGGATATGTATAATGCCACACAAGGTGCAGGTGGCGGAGCTGATGCCAACGGACAACCAAATGGAAATGCCGGTGAAGCAAAAAAAGATGATGAAGTAACCGATGTTGACTTTGAAGAAGTAAAAGACGAGAAAAAATAATTGTTGTTAATGTTTGAGTTGTTGAAACGTCCCGCTTAATGCGGGACGTTTTTTTTATACACAATTTTATGCAACCTTGTTGTATTCTAAATGTCCAGTGTGAAACAAGTATCTTCCTTCAATATATTTCTTACTTTTGCATTTCGTTAAAAAATGATTAAAAATGAAGATATCCTATAATTGGCTTAAACAATATTTAAATACAGAATTGCCTGCTGAAGAAACAGGCGTATTACTCACCAATTGCGGGTTGGAAGTCGAAGGCATTGAAAAATTCGAAACCATTAAAGGAGGATTAATTGGAGTGGTAATTGGGCAGGTAATTACCAAAGAAAAACACCCCGATGCCGACCGGTTAAGTGTTACCACGGTTGATGTGGGTACAGGAACATTACTCAATATTGTTTGCGGTGCTCCAAATGTAGCTGCCGGTCAAAAGGTATTGGTGGCAACTATTGGTGCCGTTTTATATCCATCATCAGGTGATTCTATTGAAATAAAAAAATCAAAAATAAGAGGAGCGCTTTCAGAAGGGATGATTTGTGCAGAAGACGAATTAGGGTTAGGTGCGTCTCATGCCGGAATTATGGTACTGCCCGAAGATAGTATTGTGGGTACTTCAGCAAAAGATTATTTTAAAATTGAAGAGGATGCCGTTTTTGAAATTGGACTTACACCTAATAGAGCTGACGCTGCATCTCACATAGGTGTCGCAAGAGATTTAGCCGCTGTTTTAAATGTTCATCATCGTGATTCGGAAGGTTCAAATTCAAAATTGTTAATTCCATCTGTAGAATCATTTCAGGTTGATAACACAAGTTCTCCAATTGAAGTGGTGGTTGAAGATTCACTTGCTTGTCCTCGCTATTCAGGATTGTCAATTAATAATATTAAAGTTGCCGAATCTCCGGATTGGTTAAAGAACAAATTGAAATCAATTGGTGTGAGACCAATAAATAATATTGTAGATGCTGTTAATTTCGTTTTATTCGAAACCGGGCAGCCCATGCATGCCTTTGATGCGGATAAGATAAACGGTAAAAAAGTAATCGTTAAAAAACTTTCGGATAAATCAAAATTCAGAACACTGGATGATGTGGAAAGAGAATTATCCACTGATGATTTGATGATTTGCAATTCTGATAATGCCATGTGTATTGCTGGCGTTTATGGAGGAAAAGAGTCGGGCGTTACAGAAAACACCATGAATATTTTCCTTGAATCTGCTTATTTCAATGCATCAACTGTTCGCAAGACATCAAAGCGACATGGGTTAAAAACAGATGCTTCGTTTCGATACGAAAGGGGAACTGACCCAATTATTACTGTGTATGCATTAAAGCGAGTGGCTTTATTAATTAAAGAAATAGCAGGAGGTGAAATATCATCTGAAATAATTGACATTTATCCGGCAAAGATTGAAAACATCAAGGTGCCTTTTTCTTTTCAAAAGTGCGCTCAGTTGATAGGAAAACAAATTGACTTGGAAATAATCAAAAACATTATTACCTCATTAGGAATTGAAATTGCGCACGAAGGAAATGATGCTTTGTTATTATCAATTCCTCCTTTTAAGGTTGATGTAACACGAGAGCAAGACGTAATTGAAGAAGTGCTGAGGGTTTATGGATACAACAATATCGAAATTCCGACAGAATTAAATTCTTCATTATCCTACAGTGAAAAACCGGACAAACAGAAAATTCAGAACATAGTATCTGAACAGCTTTCGAATAATGGTTTTTCGGAGGTGATGTGCTTGTCGCTTACCAAAGCGGAATATGCCGAGAAACTTAATTCTCTGAACAGTGAGAGAAATGTATCGATGCTTAATCCATTAAGTAGCGATTTGAATGCATTACGCCAAACCCTTTTATTTAGCGGTCTTGAAACGATTGCCTATAATCAAAATAGAAAAAATGCAGATCTCAGATTGTATGAATTTGGAAAAACTTACATCGCGGTGAAGACTGAAGAAGCCGTAAAGTATATTGAAACAAAACACTTGTCCTTATTTATCACCGGACGAAAACAACCCGAGTCATGGAATGAAAAGAATGATTCCGTTAATTTTTATACCTTAAAAGGTATTGTAAAAGCCATTCTGGAGCGACTTGGCATTATTGATGTAAAATTAGCCGAAATAAATAACGATGCATTTTCAAATGGAATGTCTTTTAATTTCAATAAAAAAACATTGGTTGAATTTGGAACCGTTTCTAAGTCTGTGCTAAAATTAATGGACATTAAGCAAAAAGTTTTTTATGCTGATTTTAATTGGGATTTTATTCTGGAAGCCATCAAAAAGGTATCGGTTCGATATTCTGAAGTTCCAAAATTTCCGGAAGTAAGACGCGATCTGGCCTTGTTAATTGATAAGTCAATTCAATTTGAACAATTACAACAACTCGCCACACAAACTGAGAAAAGTATTCTGAAAGCAGTAAATTTATTCGATGTTTATCAGGGAGACAAATTGCCTGCTGATAAAAAATCGTATGCAATGAGTTTCACTTTGCAGGACGAAAACGCAACACTAACGGATAAGCAAATTGAAAAAACAATGGAAAAACTTATCAAAATATTTAAGGAAAAAGTAGGAGCCGAAATTAGGTAGTTTTACAAAAATCAGACTGGGGTAACTTATTTTTACACTTGAATTATCTCAAGATTGTAACCGAACCCATAAAGCGATGCCCCTTTCCGGATAGTTCAGAAAGTTTCACTTTCCATACATACACATCAATCTGGGAAATTGCATTTCCTCCATTCGATTTACCATCCCAACCCCTTAAAGGGTCTGTGGTATTAAAAACCATATTTCCCCATCTGTCGTATATAGACATTTCAAAGGAAGAATTATCCCAACCGGTTCCTTTAGGTAAAAAAATATCATTGATTTCATTACTATTTGGTGAAAACGCAGTAGGAGCATAAAAAGTAAATTCACTATTGATAGTTATATAATGAGTCACCGAATCCTGGCAACCATGATTATTAGTTACAATTAGAGTCACCGGATACGTTCCTGGAATTGTATAGTCATGATTGGGGTTGCAACCTGTTGAACCGGAATTGTCTCCAAAGTCCCATTGCCATAGAGCTGCTCCTTGAGAATTATCATAAAAATAAATATCAGGGTTATCTATACCGGTAACTGTTGGATTACTTGTAAAACCAGCTATTACGGGAGATGGATTAAATAGATCAATACAAGCTGTGTCGCTACATCCGTTTGCATCAACAGCAGTAACACAGTAATTACCCGGACTCAAATTACTAACGGTTGCATTGGCAGTTCCGGTACTCCACAAGAATGAATATGGACTTGCTCCACCGGTCGCACTTGCACTTGCAGCTCCATTGGATTCCCCATTGCAATTAATTGGAGTGGACAATATGGTTGCAACTATATTTCCATTGCTGGTGATATTTGCTGCAGAGGTTACCGTACAATTATTAAAATCAGTTACGGTGACTGTATACGTACCAACTCCTAAGGCTGCTGCTATCATCCCTGTTCCACCTGAAGGCGCCCAAGAATAGGTGTATGGCGATGTGCCGCCCGAGGCATTTACGGTGGCTGTTCCATTACTTAATGCGCATAACGCTTGAGTTGTTGTTGTATTGGCTGTCACTGGTGCGTTAGGTTGTGTAACAATTGCGGTTGTATTGGTAGTACACAAATTAATATCTGTTACCGTTACAGTGTATGTCCCCATAGTTAGTCCAGATGCAGTGGCTGTAAAAGCACCTCCGATTGCCCAGGAATATGTATATGGAGAACTTCCTCCTGAAACAACAGCAGTGGCAGAACCGTTGCTACCACCATAGCAGCCTACGGGAACCGCTGTCGCAGTGACTGACAAAGCGGATGATGGTTGAGTTACCGTGGCGTTTACATTGGCAGTACATCCATTAAAATCTATTGCGGTTGCTGTGTATGTTCCGGCTGCAATATTGCTATAAACTGCAGAAGCTGGTCCTCCGGTCCACATGTAAGTGTAAGGAGCCGTGCCGCCTGAGGCAGTTGCAATAACAGAACCGTTACTCCCACCAAAGCAACTAACGGGAGTTGAATTGGCCGAAACGGATAGTGCTGTTAAAGGTTGCAATACCGTTGTGGAAGCTGTACCTGTGCATCCATTCAAATCTGTCACTGTTACTGAATAATTACCTGAAGTAAGATTTGCATAAGTTGCGGAATTTCCTCCTCCCGTCCATAAGTAAGTATATGGAATTACTCCGTTAGATGCAACAGCAGTAACCGTTCCATCTGATCCGCCAAAACAATTAACTGCAGTTGATGACGCTGATACATTTAGTGCCGCTGATAAGTTTACTACTGCCGTGGCCGAAGCAGAACAACTATTAGTTGCAGAAACCGTTACTGTATAGGTGCCACTCGCTAGAGCAGTAGCCGTTGCCGTGGTTTGTCCTCCTGGTGACCAGCTGTAAACGAATGGCCCTGAATTTCCGGTAGCAATCACTGTTGCAGTACCTGTATTTACTGTTCCGCACAAAACATTAGTCGATGTGGTGGTTGCACCTAAAATGTAGACTGGGATGGTAACAGAACCCGGTGCATTACATGGACCGCTTGAAGTCAGCGTTACATTATAGGTTCCGGGTGCAGCATAGGTATGACTTGGGTTTGTTGTAGTGGATGTCGCTCCATCACCAAAATCCCAAAGATAACCTGTTGGGCAAAGTAAAGAGGTGTTTGTAAAATTAACTGTATTTGCACCGGCACAGGCATATGTAAAGTTAGCCACATTTGCAGGTGCGTCACTTATTAAAATATCATCTACTGCTATTCCGTCATAATTATTGCAGGTTGTTCCTGCTCCAAACAAAAATCGAAAACGAACACTTGGCTGATTTGCCAATGCAGACATACAATGTTTGGCGGTTAACCACCCTAAACTTCCATTTCCTCCTTGGCATGTACCAGCAGTTGCACCCGTGCGCCCTGTCCAGCCATTTCTGGGTACAGCACTTGTTAGTAGCCATTGAATGTTTGCATAATCGTACCAGTTATCATTTAAACAATCTACCGCATCTCCATAAGCCCCAACATTGGTCCACGATGTTCCTCCGTTCAATGTATATTGCAGCACAAGTCCGTCATAATGATATTCACATTCCCAAAATATTTTGAAGGAAATCCAAGGGTAGTTTAGTGAAGTAAAATCAAAACATGGGCTCATTATCCAAGCAAGTTCGGAGGTGTTGTAAAATGAGCCGGTTAGCCCTCCTGCCATCCAGCATTTAACACCACCACCGGCAGAATTTACAGTGGGATGTGCAGGAGTTCCCCATGCCCAGTCATTGTTTGCACCTCCGGTTGTCCATGCAGCCGAAGTTTCAAAACCTTCTGAATATGGAAATGATGAAATAACAGTACCGCATTGTGCAGAGGCATTCAATGAAGCTGCAATTAGAAAAAGGAAAATAATTTTTATTGGGTTGACCACACTCTTTGTTTAACCTGATAATAGTTATTGAAGTGGTTAAGAATTCTTATTTTTCAATAATTTCTTTAGGGTGTTCACTTGCAAATTTCGAAGCACAAAATTACCATTAATACAGCATCTCACATTTCGAATTAATGAACAATTTGTTAATAAATTGAAATTTATTGGGAATGGCGGGTGATTTAAATCAGTAATTGATATCGTGAAGAAACTTGAGGCCTAAACTTGTAAGCACCTTTTCGATTTCTACAATAGTCTTTTTCCCCACATAAGGTAACCTTTTTATTTCATGACCGTAAAGTACAATATCACCAATATACACGCAATCCATAGCAACAATACTATTTACAGCTCTGGCAGAAAAATAAAAATCAGAAGTTTTTTTATATAGATTTTCTATTGATGCCGAACGCCCTTTATTATCAGTTGGTATAACAATCTTATTAAAATCGAATGGGGGCAGAAAACTTGTCTTCAATCGTTGAAATCCTTCTTCACTTTCATGCTTTTTGAGTATTTCATTAATTACCTCCGTAGTCTTCATCAAAATGGAGCGAATGTCCAGTTTCGATAATTTGTAATCTTTCGAGATTTTTAAAATGTCAGCTTTTTCAATAACTAACTTTTTGTAGATATTATAATCGTGAGCGTTTATCATTTCTGAATCTGGATGAGTATAAATCCATTCTTTTATTCGCTTACTAACCTTTTCATCGTGCATTAAATTATATTTTTCCTTTTCATTAATATAATTTTCAATCTTGTAAATATTCAAATGAATATCTTTTAAATCCTGTTTTATGCCCTCTAGTTGCTCTTTTAATTCCGTTAAGGACTCCATTAGCTTTTTTACTTCAGTCTGCATTACATTTTTTTTTGCGCAAATATAAACTATAATTTTATACGATAAATGTTGTCATTCGTAATTGATTGGATTAGAGTTAAGGAATAATTGTTTTACTTGATGACTCGTGATTTTTAAAGCAAGTCTACTGACGAAGATTGTGAAGTAGTAAAATTTTAAATTCTACTCATTTTGAATTTTTTTAAAACTTTAATTTACTCTACATTTGTAAAAAAATGTTTATGAAAATAATACGGATTTCACACTTTATTACTCTGTTTCTACTTTTTTCTTTATATAGCCATTCTGCATTTTCTCAAACAATAGCAGCCGGCTCAAATTTCACATTGTCTATATGTCTCGACAGTACTGTGAAATCATGGGGATATAATTATTATGGTCAACTAGGATTAGCTGACACTTTTGATAGACATGCTCCTGAACAGATTCCTGGGCTAAGTGGGATAAGTGCTGTGGATGCTGGAGAATGGCATGCATTGGCTCTCAAAAGCAATGGTACCGTATGGTCTTGGGGAAATAATTTTAATGGCCAATTGGGAACGGGTTATTATATTAACAGTTCAGTCCCCGTGCAAGTTTTTAACCTTAATAATGTGAAGGCTATTGCAAGCGGACAAAATCATTGCCTTGCATTAAAAAGTGACAGTACAGTTTGGGATTGGGGATACAATCAATACGGGCAACTTGGAAATGGTACAACTAATCTTGTTGCATGCAATTGCAATCCTGTGGCAGTGCCAGTTAGTAATTTAACTCATATAATTGCTATTGCCGGTGGAGGTTTTCATTCACTTGCTCTTCGCAGCGATAGCACAGTTTGGGCTTGGGGGCGCAACAATAATGGGCAGCTTGGTGACAGTACAACATTAGATAGTAGTATACCTGTCCAAATAAGGGCATTATCAGGCATCGTTGCAATTTCAGCAGGTAACACACATTCAATAGCATTAAAAAGCGATGGAACCATTTATGTGTGGGGAGGAAATAGTAATGGACAATTGGGGGACAGTTCTCTTACGGATAAATACTTTCCTGTAAAGTTAAATGGCCTTGTGAATATTATGTCCATTTCTGCAGGATTCAATCATTCGCTTGCACTAAAAAATGATTCTACGATGTGTTCATGGGGGAATAACGACTTCAGTCAATTAGGTGACAATTCACTTCTGGATAAAAATTATCCTGTCTCAGTGCAAAATATTTCAGGGATTTCTGAAATAAATGCGGGTTTTTCTCATTCCATAGCCTTGAAAAATAATTTCTCTGTGCAAGCTTGGGGAAACAATGAACATGGTATTGGGGATGGTACAGTTGTTTTGTTTGGTTGTCATTGCAGAATGATTCCTGTTCAAATTATTAATTGGTGTTCTCCGTTGGGTATTGATGAAAATAATTTGAATGAATTGCTTATCACTGTTTATCCCAACCCTTTTATTTCCGAAACTACTGTTTCAGTAAAAGGAAACAGGAAATTTAATTCCATTAAAATAAAAGACGTTTTAGGAAGAGAAATTATGAATGAAAAATTAAATCAGCCTATTCAAGCTAATTCCGGTGAATGGAGTTTTGATTTAATTGGGCAGGATTGGACGAGAGGAATCTACTTTCTTCAGTTGGAAGATTTAGATAAGAAATGTTTTAATAAGATGATTATAATCCAATAAAAATCCCCTCTCATTTCTGAAAGGGGATTTATTTTAGTAACGAATGATACGTTCTAGTAAACGCCTTTTGCTATGATACCTAATTCCACTTTTTTAAGAGCAGAGATGTAAGCACCTATACGCATTGTGGTTTTATATTGCTGACCATTGTTCCATACTTGTTCAAAAGCTAAACTCATAGAAGCATCGTGTTTTGCATTTACTTCTTCTTCTGACCAATAATAACCGTATCTGTTTTGTACCCATTCAAAATAAGAAACAGTAACACCACCTCCGTTTGCCAATATATCCGGCACAACGATAATGTTTTTCTCATTTAAAATATGATCCGCTTCAGGAGTTGTAGGGCCATTGGCTCCTTCAACAATTAAAGTAGCTTTAATCTGAGTTGCGATTTCTTCTGTTATTACATTTTGTAATGCCGCAGGAACCAAAACATCCACTTTAGAAGTTAACAATTCTGTGTTTTTTATTTCTGTACCTCCAGTAAAGCCTTTCAATATGCCTCCGTTATTTTTAACATAGGATAGAGCAGCATAGATATCAATACCTTTCTCGTTCCAGAAAGTAGCGGTATGGTCTCCAATGGCACAAACTTTAATTCCTTTTTCGCTCAACAATCTAGCAGCATGTGAACCAACATTACCAAAACCTTGAACCGCAGCTGTAACATTTTCTGGCTTTTTGTTCATTTTCTTCAATGCAGCAAGTGTAGCAACCATCACACCGCGACCTGTTGCAGCATCTCTACCTAAAGACCCTCCCAAACCAACAGGTTTTCCTGTTGTTACAGCAGGGAAATCGCCACGATGAGATTTGTTAAACGCGTCTAACAACCAAGCCATTTCTCTTCCGCTGGTACCCATGTCAGGAGCAGGAATATCTTTGTCTGGTCCGAAAACATCCGACATTGCAATGGTGTAAGCTTTTGTTAATCTTTCTAATTCACCAACACTCATTTTTCTTGGGTCGCATTTAATACCTCCTTTTGCTCCTCCGTATGGAAGGTTAGCAACTGCACACTTAAATGTCATCCATGCTGAAAGTGCCTTAACTTCGTCATCACACACATCCATTGCATAACGGATTCCTCCTTTTGATGGACCTAAAATTGTCGAATGGATGGTTCTGAAACCTTCAAATATTTGAATTTTGCCATTATCCATCATTACAGGTAAACTTACCTTTACTTGTTTTTGAGGATTTCTTAATACATTAGCAGCATTGTCTGATAATCCGCAAATTTTTGCGGCAACATCAAGTCGTGCTAAAACCGCGTCAAACATACTGTCTTGGTGAGTTTCCGCTGTTGTTGTTTTTGTTTCTGTTGTCATAATTTTTTTTAAAATTCTCGTAATACTTTTCTATACCCGTTTTTGGTGGTGCGAATTTATAAAAAATACTAATGTGGGGACTAGGTTATTTATGTTTGTTGATTTTAATCATAATGATGAAAAAGCATCTTGATTAAAAATAAATAGGTAAAAATAAAGGGAACAGCCATAATTAAACTGTCAAATCGGTCAAGAATACCCCCATGTCCAGGCAATAAGGTGCCTGAATCTTTCACTTGAATACTTCTTTTAAACAAGGACTCAACAAGATCACCTAAAGTTCCGATTACTATTAAAATGGAAGCAATCACCATCCAATCGGTTAACGACACAGAAGAATACCATCCGGAGATAATAAAAACAATCGCAAAACTAATAAAAGCCCCTCCAACACTACCTTCCCAAGATTTAGCTGGAGAGATTCGTGGAAATAATTTGTGTTTGCCAAGTAGCGAACCTACAATATATGCTCCTGAATCGTTGCACCATATAATAAAAAACACTCCAAACAACAATTGGTAGTTATAAGTCCCTGTGTAAGTAACAATGCAATTTAGTAATGAAAACGGAATAGCTACATAGATAATTCCGATAAATGTTATGGCGATGTTTCGAAATGGATTTTCTTTCTTTCTGTATAGTTCAATAATAAAAATTAGGAACAAAATAGGAAGGATTAGAACTAGTATTCTTGAGCTCAGTCCATACATACAAGACAATGCACTAAGTAAATAAAGAATAACTCCAACAATTGTACCTACTGCTTTTTGGGGCTTATCACCACCCTTCTGGGTCAATGTGTAAAATTCAATAAGTCCGAGTAAAGTTATAATCAAGAAGAGGATTGAAAAGGAGACTGCACCGTAAAAGGTACAGCCTAGTAAAACAGCAACAAATGCGCCTGAGGTGAGCGTACGGGTGAAGAAATTTTTCAAGACGTTTAAATTAATCCGTTAATGGAATATCATCTATTAGGAAAACAAATACTTCTTTCGGGCCATGAGCTCCCTGAACAAGTGTTTTTTCAATATCCGCTGTTTTGCTGGGTCCCGTAATTGTGGTGATCATCGAAGGAATTTGCCCTGTATACTTTTCACGAATAAACTTTAATGCATCTTTAATGCTTTTTACCAATTGTGATGTGTAGGCAATAACAATATGGTAATTGGAATATACCGGTAGTCTTCTTCCTGATGCTTGTTTAGAAGTAATAATAATACTTCCTGTACGGGCAATTAAACATTCGCAGAGAGTAACACCAATATCTGTTTGGGCAAAATCTTCCTCCTTATCAGAATAGAGGATTTGTCCTTTTTTGAAAATATTTTTGATAGATGGCTCTAAGCAATAAATGTTTTTCCAATTATTGTCTTTTACAAAGAATTCAAAGTTCTCGATAAACTCAACTTCATTTTCACAGAAAACAAATTTTCCATTTAATGCTGAAAAGTTTTGTGCGAACTGAATTTCCAAAGGTTCATCAGATGCTACATAAATTTCAGAGTCCAAATCCACATCACCTATTTCCTGAGTTGATTTATGAATTAAAGCCTTTCGGATTTTTTTTAATATTTTTTCCCTGGAAGTAACGTCTGCCATAGTTTAAAACAATGTGTCTTTAGGTGCATCCTGTTCTTTATTCAGATCAGAAGGCTCGTTGTTATCTTCAGTTTTTTTCTTTTCTTTTTTCTCTTTTGCTTTAACTTCAGCTTTCACCTTCGCTTCCACTTCAGCCTTAATATCTGTAACTTCTTTTTCGGGCGCACTTTTGATTTCTGTCTTTTCTGCTTCCTCCTTTTTCTGTTCGGCTAATGGTGGAGTTTCTACTAATTTTGGTTGTACTAATTCTTCCACTTCATAAGGACGTCTTCCGAAAATTGTTTCCAAATCTTCTTTGAAAATAACTTCCTTCTCCAGCAGTTTTTCAGCAAGAAGTTTTAATAAAGGTTTGTTTTGAGTAAGTATATCCTTAGCGCGAACATAAGCTAATTCAATCATTTTACTGACTTCTTCGTCTATGGTTTGCGCTGTTCTTTCGCTGTAAGGCTTCGTAAAGCCGTATTCGTTCGCACCTGTAGAATCATAATAGCTAATATTACCAATTTTTTCGTTTAGTCCGTAAATGGTAATCATTGCATAAGCCTGTTTGGTTATTTTCTCAAGGTCGCTTAGTGCTCCTGTCGAAATTTTTCCAAATACTATTTCTTCAGCAGCACGCCCTCCAAGCGTTGCACACATTTCGTCCATTAATTGTTCTGTAGTTGTTATCTGGCGTTCTTCTGGCAGATACCAAGCAGCACCCAACGAACGGCCCCTAGGAACTATAGTTACTTTTACCAAAGGGCTGGCATGTTCAAGTAACCAACTCACAGCAGCATGTCCTGCTTCATGATAGGCGATGACTTGTTTCTCATGTACAGAGATGATTTTATTTTTCTTCTCTAGACCACCAATGATACGATCTACCGCATCAAGGAAATCCTGTTTCCCAATTTCTTTTTTATCAAATCGGGCTGCTATTAGCGCTGCTTCATTACAAATGTTTGCAATATCTGCGCCCGAAAAGCCAGGAGTTTGTTTTGCAAGAAAATTTACATCAACTGTATCATCTAGTTTTAGTGGTTTTAAATGTACTTTAAATATATCTTTTCGTTCATTCAAATCGGGCATATCAACGTAGATTTGCCTGTCGAAACGACCGGCACGCATTAATGCTCTATCCAGAATATCTGCACGGTTTGTGGCGGCCAGAATAATAACACCACTATTTGTTCCGAATCCATCCATTTCTGTCAGCAACTGATTTAACGTGTTTTCACGTTCGTCATTTGCTCCTTGAGCAGGAGATTTGCCTCGTGCACGTCCAATTGCATCTATTTCATCAATAAATATAATGCAAGGTGCTTTTTCTTTCGCTTGGCGGAATAAATCTCGTACACGAGAAGCTCCAACTCCCACGAACATTTCAACAAAATCTGACCCGGAAAGCGAGAAGAAAGGTACTTTAGCTTCACCAGCAACAGCTTTTGCCAGCAAAGTTTTACCTGTTCCCGGAGGGCCTACTAATAATGCTCCTTTTGGAATTTTTGCTCCTAAAATAGTATATTTTTTGGGGTTTTTAAGAAAATCTACTATTTCTTTGATTTCAATTTTTGCACCTTCTAAACCGGCAACATCATTAAAGGTTATGTTTACGTTTGTGTCCTTGTCGAATAAAGTTGCCTTCGATTTTCCAATGTTAAAAATCTGACCGGCACCACCGCCACCTCCCATTCTGCGCATTATTATAACCCAAATAATCACCATTATTAAAATAGGTAATATCCATCCCATCTGATCATACCAGGTGGTGCGGTTTTCGTTTTCAGCATCCACTCTTTGTTCCGGAGCAAAATCTTTTTGTGCTTCTGTTAACCTGTTGTTGAAGGTGGTTACATCAGTGATTTTTATTTTATAGTGAGGTCCATTTGGCTTCAAATCATCAGCAACATATTGAGGAAGTTTTAGGAAATCTTTCCCTATAGTAATCTCTGCAATGTTTTCGGATGGAACGATAACAATCTTTACGACATGATGCTGTTTCAGCATAGTCTCAATAAACTCTGTGGTACTTTTCACTTTCAAGCCACTGTTCATACTGCTCATAAATTGCATTGCAATTAATGCTACAGCGATAATTCCATATATCCAGTAAAAATTAAACGGACTTTTTGGCAGTTTTGGCTTTTTGGGTGAATTGTTTTGAGGGGAGGTTGGTTCTGGTTGTGTCTCCTCTTTTTCCTGGTTTTCGCTCATAAATGTTTTTAATAATAATTATTCAAATGCAATTTCTTCAATTTCGGCATCCGCCCAAAGTGATTCTAAATTATAGTGGTTTCTAATTTGAGTTTGGAAAATGTGAACTACCACAGTTACATAATCCACCAAAATCCATTCTGAATTTTCAAATCCTTCCTTACGGTAAGGACGCTCTCCTGTAGCTTTTTTTATTGTTTCTTCAACCGATTCGGCTATAGCTTTTACCTGAGTATTGGAGTCAGCTTGACAAATAATAAAGTAATCGCAAACTCGGTTGGATATTTCTTTCAGATTGAGAATAGAAATGTTTCTACCTTTTACTTCCAGTATCCCATCCACAGCAGCATCTGCCAAAATCTGCGCAGCATCTTTCTTTGCTTTTTTTATGGGTTTAGATTTTGAAGTTTTAGGGACTGATTTTAAAGCGGCTTTTGTTTTTTTTGCAGGTGCCGATTTTTTAGCAGGAGTTGCTTTTTTAGCTGCTACTTTTTTTGCCGGAACCTTTTTTACCGTCTTTTTCTTGGGTATTGTATCTTTCTTATTGGCCATTATTCAATTATTATCTTTTTATTTCGTTCTTTGCAGAACAGTTTTTAATAAATATCGACAAAATTAATCAAAACTTTCGCATTTACGCGGTATGAAAACATTATTTATCGGGCAAAATATTATTTATCTCAAATCGGTAGACTCTACCAACAGTTATGCCACCGAAATGTTACGCCAAAATAACATACCCGAAGGTTCGTTGATATACACATTTAATCAAACCAACGGAAGAGGGCAGAGAGGTAATCAATGGGAGTCGCAGCCCAATAAAAACGTAGCTTTGAGCCTTGTTTTGCATCCCACTTTTATATGTGCCGATAAGCAATATTTACTCATCAAAATTATTTCGCTTGCCGTTGCTGACTTATTGGCAGATATTTTATTTCAAGTTGAAATGGCAGGACGTATAAAAATAAAATGGCCAAATGATATTTATATTGATGATAAAAAAATTGGGGGTATATTAATTGAAAATATCTGGAGAGATAATAAACTTCAAAGTTCTGTGGTGGGTATAGGCATTAACATTAATCAAACTCATTTTGTCTCCACTAATAAATCTACATCGCTTGCATTACTTACAAACAGAGAGACCGATTTAAAAGAAGTGATTGAACAACTTTGTTCTCACATAGAGGCAAGGTACTTGCAACTGAAGGCCAATAAACTTGAAAATATAGATTTTGAGTATTTGCAGCGTTTATACCGTTTGAATACATGGAATTTATTTTCGGCAAATAATCAAACTTTCGAAGGGAATATTACCGGAGTGGGAGATTCAGGAAAACTGAACGTACTAATGAAAACAGGCGAAACAATAGCGTTCGACCTGAAAGAAATTGTTTTTATTTAATCTCCTTCATTTTTTGAGCAAGCATATTGAAGAAATTGGTGAGTGGTTTTTCCACCATCATTTTCATCATCATGTTCAAGTCCGACTCAAAAGTAAGCTGACCTGTACAATGACTTGCATCTTTTTCCTTTAGCAAAACAAACAGATTAAACTCAAAGGGCACTTTGCCGTTTGAGGAGATGGTGATTTTTGTAAACGGATTTTTCTCAATAATCTTCATTCCGATTGTTGCCATACCGTTAATGGTAAACGAACACTCTTCGCTGGTAGATGTCCAATTTGTAACCTGTGGAGGCATTAGTTTTTGAAAGTTATTGAAATCGGCCAGGTAATTAAAAATATACTCGGATGAATTATCAATATCTACTATTTCACTTTCTATGATTGTCATAATCTTTTTTCTTTATGATTAATTGTTTCTGCTCAATTTCCCTCAAAAGGTTACTTTATTTTCCCCATTCAGCCGGGTTTTCTCTCCATTCCTGAAGCGATTTTAAGTCTTTTTCGGTTATATACTCAGTTTGTAGTGCTTTTTTAACAAGGGTCTCGTAATTGCTCAAGGTAATGAGCTTGCATTTTGCTTTTTTAAAATTATCTCCTGCTGTTTTGAAACCATATGTAAATATGGCAGCCATTCCTTTTACCTCACAACCAGCTTCGCGCAATGCTTCAACAGCTTTTAGGCTGCTGCCACCGGTAGAAATCAAATCTTCGATTACCACTACCGACTGTCCTTTTTCTACTACCCCTTCTATCATATTAGTAAGGCCATGTTTTTTTGCTTCCGAACGAATGTATACAAACGGAAGGCCCATTTCCTGAGCCACAAGTGCGCCCTGAGCGATACCTCCTGTAGCAACTCCCGCAATCACATCAGGCTTACCAAATGTATCAATTATACTTTCTACAAATTCTTGTCTAATAAAAGTTCGTACTTTTGGATACGATAAAGTAACACGGTTGTCGCAATATATCGGAGATTTCCATCCCGATGCCCAGGTAAAAGGTTTGTTTGGTTGTAATTTTATTGCTTTTATTTGTAATAAAAATTCTGCTATTTTTAACGCGGATTCGTCATTCACTTTCATGCCGCAAAGATATAAACTAAGTTAACTTAAAATGAAAAATTATGAAAACTGAGACTTTTAAAATTTTTACAAGCGATAAATGTATCTGTTTTAGCAATGATGAACAATTGGCAGAGCGGTTGGATACGAATGAAATGTTATGTAATCTTCATTCACTTTCAAAGAAACAATTGACAATTATCTACAAAAAATTAATGATTCCTGACATTAGAAATTTGTCAAAAACTAAGAAACTTACAAATTATATTTTCATTGCCAAGGATGTGGAGCACTATTTCGAACAATTTAAATCTCATTTTAAAATCATAGAAGCAGCCGGAGGACTTGTAAAGAATGAAAAAGACGAATACCTTTTTATTTTCAGAAATGGAAAATGGGACTTGCCAAAGGGGAAAAGAGAAAAAGGAGAAGTAATAAAAACCTGCGCCAAACGTGAAGTGAAAGAAGAGTGCGGAGTAAAAAAGCTGACCGAGGTAAAGAAACTAATTACCACTTATCATACCTATTTCTTGGAAGAGAAACCAGTACTAAAGCCCACACATTGGTTCAAAATGCAATGCAATGATGACTCAAAACTTATACCTCAGCTCGAAGAAGGAATTACAAAAGTGAAATGGGTAAGGAAGGATAAATTAGCATCTATATTGAAAAACACCTATCCTTCCATACAGGAGGTAATAAAAACCATAGAATAATTCTTTGTTAGGCGGAAGGGACAACAAGAAATGAAAATATTCTAATAGGGGGCCGATATTCTACTATACCTATTATATTTGTGTAATCGAAGGTTAAATTTGTAAAAGATTTCTGATTGATGTGTTATCCGGGATTCGGAAACGATTTTTCAGTTTGTTAATTATCCCGTTTATCTCCGATATTATGCAATTTTGCTTTTGGCTTTACAATATCAAAAAAAGCTCGGTCTATATCACCGTCCGGACTTTCGGCTGGTACCTGTACAAAATCTCCTTCAGGATTGATTAAAAAATATGATGGAAGTGATTTTATTTCGTAATTCGTTTTTAATTGCCCATTACTGTTATCGTATAAAAACAACCAATCAAATTTCGGGTTTTTTGTACAGAAGTCTTTAAGTTCAGCATTCGTTTTGTCATTCGAAATACATACAAACGAAATCCGCTCACCGTATTGTTTTTTGAACGAAGTAATTACCCTCATCTGCTCCAAACATGAAGTGCATTTGGCATCATAAAACATGATGTAAACATAACTCTTATTTTTAAAATCATTAAGGTTATGCGTAACTCCTGTCTTATCGGGTAATTCAAAGTATGGAGCAGGAGTTCCTTTACGAAGTTTGGAGAATGAACTTAAAATATTTCGTGCTATTTGCTGATGTTCGCCTACTTTACTTTCGTTGGCTATCTGCTGCAATAGAGAAGAAATACTGCTTGGCTGAAATGTTCCGTCATAATAAGATTCGTACAGACCTTTTAGCAAAACCAATTCGCTTAACGTATCATTAGGCAAAAATGCATTTCGTTTGAGAATATTCAATACTCCCGAAAGGCTGGCTTTATCATTTATCTGAAAGCTCAATGGAAATCCTTCTTTAGAAAGTGAAAAGTTTTGCAATGCCTGTTTGTAAAAAGCATTAAAAAAATTCATGTACTCCGTATTGTTATACAATATAGGCTTTCCCTGAATATAGTTTGCGAATAATTTTTTCTGACTCATTTTTGTTTTCTCTTCCAGTGCGGATATAGTATAGGTGATATACGCATCAAAAAAGTCATTCTTAACAGTAGAGTAATACGAATGCATAGCCTGTTTAAAAGAGTCTATTTTAACAAGAGGAGCACGACTTACAAACGATTTGTAATCTTTCGTAAAAAAATCATCAAAGCGTTTATCGTAATCTATGGTCAGTGCATTTATCTCTACCTTTTTGGTGAGGCTTATCGAAAGCTTCACCGTATGTTCAATATTCGGATTTTGATACGTTGTAGAGTCGGGAGGGGAAATAATTACAGCGTAATTGGCATTTGGTTCCACATACATCGATGCAATGTATTTATCTATCTTTAATGTGATGTACAGAATTTCTTTTGATTTAAATTCAAGCAAAAAAGTTCCTGTTGAATCTATTACCGAATATGTGAGTTGTTTTTGTGCGTTCGAAATATAATCTTTGTTTACCCAAACACCTATTTCTTTATATTCATAAGTATTTGCTTTCCCCTTTATACTTATGTTTTGCGAGGCCGCAATCAACGGAATTAAATAAAATGAAATAAATAAAAAGAGTCTGTTCATAATTTAAATACCCACTTGCAAGATTAATGCCCTGTCAGTAGCTTTTTTGTTCATTTATTAAATATCAAAAACTACTCCTTTTGGAACAAACGGAGTAGCATCTCCACCGTTTCTAATAATATCGCGCACTATGGTAGAATTGATAGCAGATAATTCCGGTATAGGCAAAATGAACACTGTTTCAATTTCGGGAGCCATTATCTTATTGTTCTGGGCTATCGATTTCTCAAATTCAAAGTCGGCAGAGGTGCGCAATCCGCGAAGAATATAGGTTGCATTCATCTTTTTACAAAAATGAATGGTGAGTCCCGTATACGATTCTATTCTCACCTTGGGTTCATCAGCAAACACCTGCCTTATCCATTCCTTTCTTTTTTCCATCGGAAAGTAATTTTGCTTGCTGTTGTTTATCCCAATGGCAATAATGATTTCGTCAAACAGGGGCAAAGCTCTGCGCAAAATGTTTTCATGTCCTTTTGTTATCGGGTCGAACGAACCCGGAAAGATGGCTACACGTTTCATAATAGTTACACTGTAATTAGTGTCCGAAATTTTTTACGAAATTACGAATAATTAAAAGTATGGATGAAATAATTACTTGTTTTGTTCTTTCTGTAGAATTAATTCTATTTTTACAAAAAATTATTAAAACATCATTTATGAAAAAAGTAATCAAGTTAAGTACCAAATTATTCTTTGCAGTTGCATTTCTGTGTTGCATCCATTCGTATGCTCAACAAACAGCGGCAACTCAATCAACAAAAACTCCGGCTGTAACTGGCGGTGATATTTCTAAATATGAAACCATTTCGGACGACCCTCTGAAAGCCCGTATTTACACTCTTGCCAACGGCTTGAAGGTATATATGACCGTCTATAAAAATGCTCCTCGCATTCAAACCTATATTGCTACCCGTGCAGGAAGTAAAAACGACCCAGCCGATGCTACCGGTTTAGCTCACTATCTCGAGCACATGTTATTTAAAGGAACCGATGTGTATGGTTCCAAAGATTTCGTTAAAGAATCGGCAGAGTT
The DNA here is from genome assembly GCA_903926385.1 of uncultured Bacteroidota bacterium. GTDB lineage: Bacteria > Bacteroidota > Bacteroidia > 2-12-FULL-35-15 > 2-12-FULL-35-15 > 2-12-FULL-35-15. Next base: position 117,600 of record CAIYIS010000059.1, on the reverse strand, counting down.
GGCCAAGATAGAAGCCCTGTATGAAATTTACCGTAAAACTACAGATGAAACCAAAAGAAAGATAGTGTATCATAAAATAGATAGCGTTTCAGGATATGCATCCAAATTTGCTATTGCCAACGAATATGATAAAATGATGTCGTCCATTGGAGCCACCGGAACCAATGCATATACATGGCTCGAACAAACCGTATATGTAAACGACATTCCTTCCAATCAGCTTGATAAATGGACAACAATAGAATCTGAGCGTTTCCGCAATCCAGTTATGCGTTTGTTTCACACAGAGCTCGAAGCTGTTTACGAAGAAAAAAACAGAGGACTTGATAACGATGGCGAAAAAGCCTGGGAAGCCTTGTTTGCCGGATTGTTTCCTAAAAACACTTATGGTTCTCAAACCACCATCGGAACCATCGAACATCTTAAAAATCCTTCTTTGAAAAAAATAAAAGAATATTACAATACTTGGTATGTGCCCAATAATATGGCCATTTGTTTGTCTGGCGATTTCGATATGGACGAAACAATTAAAATGATTGATAAGAAATTTGGTTCTTGGAAAAGCAAACCTATCCCCACTTATGTGCCTTATGCCGAACCTCCCATTACCGAACCGGTAATTAAAAAAGTAATTGGCCCCGATGCCGAAAATATATCAATTGGTTACCGTTTTGCCGGAGCAGGCAGTAAAGATGCCGATATGATTAGAATTATTAACCGAATTCTCTACAACGGAAAAGCCGGATTAATCGATTTGAATTTAAATCAAAAACAAAAATTGATTAACGGAAATGCAATGGACATGGCGTTTAAAGATTATTCGGCTCACGTTTTAAGCGCTACACCAAAAGAAGGACAAAGTCTGGATGATGTAAAAGCATTATTGCTCGAGCAAATCGAAAAGGTAAAAAAAGGTGATTTTCCTGATTGGTTGTTGAGCGCTGTTATCACCGATATGAAATACGAGCAAACCAAAACCTACGAAAATAACGGAGCTCGTGCCGATGCCTTTGTTAATGCCTTCATCAGCGGACAAGAATGGAAAAACTGTGTGTACTCAATTCAGCGTTTATCTCAAATTACCAAACAACAAGTAATGGAATTTGCTACTAAAAATTATGGTAATAATTATGTGGTAGTATATAAAGTAACAGGCGAAGACAAATCAGTACAAAAGGTTGAAAAGCCTGCCATCACTCCTGTTGAGGTAAACCGTAACGACCAAAGTGCTTTTGTTCAGAAAATAATTTCTACTCCATCCCAAGACATACAGCCGGTGTTTATCGACTTCGAAAAAGATATTCAAACCTTGAAATTAAAAAGTGGTATACCTGTTTATTACAATCAGAACAAAGAAAACAAAACCTTCGATATGTATTATGTGCTCAATATGGGCACCAACAACGATAAAAAACTATCTGTAGCCATTGAGTATTTAAAATATCTTGGCACCAAAACCATGAAAGCAGAAGAAGTGCAACAAAAGTTTTACCGATTGGGTTGCTCTTTCGATGTGTATGCTGGCGAAGACCAAATATGGGTTAGCCTTCGAGGCCTTACCGAAAATTTTAAAGAAGCAGCCCTGTTGTTCGAAGATTTGCTTGCCAATGCACAGCCCGATGAGACAGCATTAAAAAATTTGGTGGAAGATATTTTGAAAAAAAGAACCGATGCTAAATTGAGCAAAGAAGAAATTCTATACAGCGCCATGTTTGCTTATGGTAAATACGGAAAACAAAATCCATACACCAATGTATTGTCAACTGACGAATTGAGAAAATTAAACCCTGCCGACTTAATAGGGTTGGTTAATAAAATAACGTCATTCGACCATCACATCTTATACTATGGAAGTGCCACCACCGATGAGTTTTTAAATCAACTCAACGCTATTCACAAAACTCCCGAAAAATTAGCGCCTCTTCCTCCTTTGGTCGAATTCAAAACACCTGATGCTAATAACAATGTATACGTGGCCAACTACGATATGAAACAAGCCGAAATTATATTTATAGCTAAAGACGACATGTTCGACAGAAAAAACAAACCCGTTATTCGTTTATTCAACGAGTATTTCGGAGGAGGTATGTCATCCGTAGTGTTTCAGGACATGCGCGAATCCAAGGCTCTTGCTTATTCCGTTTACTCCTCTTATCAATCGGCCAATTCGCTTACCCGAAACAATTTTGTGTTTTCTTACATCGGTACTCAAGCCGACAAATTGCCCGAAGCCATGGCCGGAATGATGAACCTTATCAATAAAATGCCTGAGTCCGAAAATAACTTTAAAGCCTGCAAAGACCAGATAATTCAGAGCATCCGCTCCGAACGTATTACCAAAGCCGGAATATTGTTTTATTACGAAAGCGCCAAAAAACTGGGCTTAACTTCCGACATACGTAAAGAAGTTTTCGAAAAAGTACCTTTAATGACTTTAAAAGACATTCGCGATTTCGAAGAAAACCACGTTAAAAACCGCCAATACACCACACTTGTGGTAGGTAAAAAAGAAGCACTCGACACTAAAATACTCGAAAAATATGGCAAAGTAACTTATCTTTCTCTCGAAGAAATTTTTGGTTATTAAACCCGCATCACCCTTCATAATCATAAGAGCCGAAACATTTGTTTCGGCTCTTATTTTTACCCAAGCTTCCGGTTTCATCACCCATCAGTAATTGCGAGTGCAGCGAAGCATTCCTAGTTAAGCGTAGCATCTCGCTACGTTTCATTTTACAAGTCCTCTGGACTTATTTCTTTACCAGTTTTAGTTTTCGGCAAGATGCCGGTTAAACCAGACGTAGCGGGACGCTACGACTAACGGGGGGGGATTCATTTTTCTAGTCGTTTTACAAATGCTATTGTCCACAATTTCCCTTCTACAATACTTGTCAATATTAGTTCGTCTTGTGTCAACTTAATTATTTTATAAGTTTCTGTTTGGTTAATGTCAACCTTTTCGTGAGGGTTTGTTAATATTCTATATAGTTTAGAAAAATAAAATGTAATTGAAGCGTCCTGCTGATTTAGTTCCCAAGTTCCATAACGTGTTCCGCTTCCATAACCACAATTGTCTGGTGCGCCAAATTCGGTTGTTGCGTCTTGATTAATGTTCAAATGATACAAACCGCCTCTTCTTATTTCTGCTTTAACAACAATTCCTTTTTCATTTACTTTTCCTTCTACCCATTTGTTTGCAATATAGTCAAAGTTAGTATTTGTCTGTCCGAAGCAAATGAATGTTTCTAAAGCTAATAAAATTGTCAGGTAGTATTTCATTCGGTTACGGGTCTTATAATTTTCGCCCTTGTTGGTGTTCCATAATTTCTCTTTAAATTTTGCAGAAACGATGCCTTTACAAATATTTTCTCCCCTGCAAACCATACCCGCTTAATTTCCTCCCACAAATATACATATATTATATATGTATTAAATAAAATCTTACCCCAACCGTCACACTATGGCCCCCCCCTCGCCCTCGTTTGTAACGAGGGCGCACGAGAGATGCGTTTGTAACGCATATTTCTCCCTATCCTCCTTTCCCTTCCCAACCGTCAAGTAACTCCCCCTCTCCTTCGGAGAGGGGATTAAGGGGTGAGGCCTCTAATCAAATAATCGTACTGCATATTTAACGTTTAACATAATCATTATTTACTCTGCTGATTATGTTTTGAATCCTAACGGTATGTTGAGAAATAGGAATTAAGAATTGATACCACATTTCATCAGGATTTATGAAAATAAGCAGGCAATGTTGACGCGAAACATGGACGTTTCAACACGAAACATGGATGTTTCAACACGAAACGAGGACGTTTCAACACGAAACGAGGATGTTTCGACATGAAAAGGGGATGTTTTGAGTCAACATTGCCTTCTTTTTTTGTAAAAAAATGTGTTTCTTTTACAAAAAAGTAATAGATAAATTACTATTCCTAAAGTTGTTTGCAGGTAGTTAATTGCCTCCCCACTTGCTATTCTCCAAAGGAGAGAGGAGAACAATTACTGGCAAAATTTACGAATCATTAAGTCCCTCCCCCTCTCCTTCGGAGAGGAGGGCAAACAGCCAGTGGCTGTTTGAGCCAGCTTGTGCGCCTGCGAGGGGTGAGGCCCTTTCGATTGTCATTTGATAGCGTCCGATTGCATTCTGATAGCGTCCGATTGTCATTTGATAGCGTACGATTGTCATTTGATAGCGTACGATTGTTATTTGATAGCGTCCGATTGTCATTTGATAGCGTACGATTGCATTCTGATAGCGTACGATTGTTATTTGATAGCGTGTTTTTTCTCTGTACTGACGTTTTTTTTCTTAGTTCGGCTGTTTTTCTCTCAGATTTCCCTTTTTTCTCCCATTCCCCTACCCCCAATTCGAAATCTGAAATTGGTAATTTGAAATCCCCTACCCCCCTCACCCCCCTTTTCACCCCTCCATTTCATACCATAATATATAGTACAGTAAAAATAACCTTTATATATTTGCAAAATAATTAACTCACTGCCCCATTAAGGTAGTGTTTGTTAAATCAAATACCAGTAATACTAATGATAACCTCACCGATCAAACATTCAATAATAGCCCTGGCCGTATCTGCCTTGCTAATGATGTATGCCTGTTCCGGCCCGTCTGGCCCATCTGCCTCAGCCTCTCAACCCATCTCAGCCACACCTATTATAGTAGGCGCTATGAAAAATGTAATGCGCAAAGGCGAACTTTTTGCTCGCATTTCCATCGATACCATTGCCAACAAAACCAATCTTTGTGGCTTTGGCCCTGTCGAAAATCTAAAAGGAGAAATTACCATTATAGATGGTCATGCCTATAAAGCTCAAGTCATCACTGATTCCACCATGTCCGTCACCGAGTCGTTTCAACTCAAAGCTCCCTTTTTCGGATACGCTCACATCTCCGGCTGGCTCCTCACTCCCATGCCCGACACCGTTCAAAACCTTGCCCAACTCGAAGACTTTCTTAACCAAACCACCAAAAACAGTCCTCGTCCGTTTTTCTTCAAAATCACAGCCCGTATGGAGCAAGCCTCTGTCCATGTTATGAATCTTCCCGATGGCACCAAGGTTACCTCGCCCGAAGATGCTGCTATCGGAAAACGCAGCTTTCCCATCGCCAACACCGATGCCGAGTTAATAGGCTTCTTTTCTACCGAACATAAGACCATCTTTACTCACCACGACACCTTTTTGCACATCCATCTCCTCACTTCCGACAAACATACTATGGGCCATCTCGACAAAATGACAATCGCTAAAGGCAGTGCAAAACTTTTTCTGCCCGAAAATCAATAAATCAATAGCCTTATCCAACTTTACAATCACAACAAAACAATACCGACAATGAAAAAACTATTTTTAATCTTTTCTCTACTATCAGTGAGTTTGGCACAAGCACAAAATGCCAGCATATCCTGTCATTTTTCTATGGCAAGCCAAGACACCTGTATCATTCGTCTCCATAAATATTACATCTCCGAGTATGAGCCTACCGTAATAGCTCTGCTCAAGGACAACAATTGCAGTTTCAGCCTCACCGTGCCCAATCCCTGCATAGCAGAGCTTATGTACAATAAGCAATCGGTTAATCTATGGCTCGAACCAAACGATAATATGCAACTAAACATAGCTTACGATTCGCTTTACAAAGCCATAACCATTCAGGGTTCCGGTATTGTGCCAAACGAGTTTCTAAAGCAGTTTTACAAAACCTTTAAAAACGATTTCGATAAAGATGCCGTCAAACAACGAATGTTAAGCACCGGCATTGATAAGTACGAAAACTATTTATTTGCTCAACGCAAGCTGCAAATGGATTTTTATAAAAACTATAAAGAGAAAGATAAGTTTTCTGCCGGCTTTAATACTTATGTTACCAACCTCATTAAATATAATTATTACTACCAGTTGCAGGCGTATCCCATCATTAATGCTAACGAAAGTAAGTCCATACTTACGGTTACTCCCCTGCCCGCACTTCTTCTCGAGGAAGTAACTCCCACACTTGCCAATAACGATGAGGCGCTCAACTGCGAAACCTATCGTAACTTTTTATATTATTATGTGGTCTACAATACCTCTCGCCTAAACAACTTTAATAAGTTTAACGACAATTCTATTTCTATGGAAAAGAAAATGGCCTTCACCAATCAAACGTTGAACAACAAAGCCAATGTTTATTTTATGGCAAATTACCTCAATGAAAATGTAGATAACGTCTCTCCTTACACCGCCCGACATATTTACGGTTTGCTCAGTTACAACGAAAAAAATGGCGACTACACTCGCCTCCTCAAAGCCAAATGCGATAAGCGCATGCGCATGAAAGTGCCTGATGATAAAAGCACCGCCTCTTCTTCTGCAACCTCCGGCCCTCAGGAAGGTGTTAAAATAATGGGAACAGACGGAAAGTACTTTACCTTCGAAGATTTAAAAGGCAAAGTAGTTTATGTCGATTTTTGGGCAAGCTGGTGTGGCCCTTGTCGCAGCATGTTTCCTTTCTCCAAAGAACTCCACAAAAAGTTTACACCAAAACAATTGAAAAATGTAGTCTTCCTTTATATCTCTATTGATAAAACAGAAGAGATATGGAAACGAGCCATCGAGCAAAATGGTTTAGGCGATTTTAAAAATGGCCTGGTTCCGGGCGACTGGAGCAGTGAAATAGTAAAATACTTTCAAATCAATTCCATCCCGCGTTATATGCTTATCGATAAAAAAGGAACCATAGTAGATATGAACGCCAAGCGCCCCAGCGAGGAAGCCGTGTTTGACGACATCATTAATCTCATCGATAAGTAGAACAATATTCAACGCTCGATTATAAAAGATAATAACTACTTTTGCCAACTAATTAGTAAAGCTTTTGAATAAACACAGAATAATAATTGAACCCGACACCGAGGACAGTAACTACTGGCGCGACCTTTGGAATTTCCGTGGGCTTTTTTATTTTTTAGCTTGGCGCGATATCTTGGTTCGTTACAAACAAACCGTAATCGGTGTGCTGTGGAGTGTGGCCAAACCATTACTCACCATTTTTGTAATGGGTTTTCTTGGTTGGTTGTTCCATTCCGAAGTACCCACCGGTGTGCCTCGTTTGTTATTGGTATGTACAGCCACCTTGCCTTGGCAGTTCTTCTCTTCATCTTTCAGCGAAGCCAGTAATTCTCTTGTGTCTAATTCTAATTTGCTTACCAAAGTATATTTCCCTCGATTAATTGTTCCGGCCAGTACAGTTATCGTTTGCCTTATCGACTTTTTCATTTCCTTCGCCATCCTTGTAGTGATAATGATTTTTACTCGCTTTATGCCCGATTGGAAAATACTAATGTTGCCTCTTTTTCTCTTGCTGGCCATTGTCACAGCTATGGGCACAGGGCTTTTTATCTCGGCTCTCAATGTTAAGTACCGCGATTTTCGTTATCTTATTCCTTTCATTGTTCAGTTCGGTTTATACGTATCGCCAGTTGCTTTCAGCAGCAATATGATTTATAATCACCCCACACTGCCAGCTTACCTTAAGTTTATTTATTCCCTAAACCCTATGGTTGGGGTAATAGACGGATTCAGATGGTGTATCCTCGGAGGTAGTACTACTTTGTATTTACCCGGATTTTTAATGTCAATAGGCATAAGTGTATTGTTTTTATTTGTGGGGGTTTGGTATTTCCGAAGAATGGAAAAAACCTTTGCCGATGTAATTTAATAGAGTAATGAGCCAGCCTGCAATAACAGTAGAACATTTAAGTAAACGTTACATTCTGAAACATCAGAATGCTGAAAAATATACCGCCTTGCGGGATGTAATAACAAACAAGGTAAAGTCAGTAGTATCTAAAAGTTCATCTAATAGCTCTCATCAGTCCACAGAGGAGTTTTGGGCATTAAATGATGTTTCCTTCGAAATTAATGCAGGCGAAAGAGTAGGTATTATAGGCCGAAACGGTGCAGGTAAATCCACCTTACTAAAAATATTAAGTCGTATTGTTACCCCCACCAAAGGAAGAATAACAATAGATGGTCGTGTAGCCAGTCTCCTCGAAGTGGGTACCGGATTTCATCCGGAACTGAGCGGACGAGAAAATATTTTTCTCAACGGTTCCATTTTAGGAATGACCAAACGCGAGATTGAAAGTAAATTTGACGAAATAGTTGATTTTGCAGAAGTAGAAAAGTTTCTCGACACTCCGGTTAAACGCTATTCATCGGGGATGTATGTTCGCCTTGCATTTGCAGTAGCCGCTCATCTCGAACCCGAAATATTAATAGTAGACGAAGTGTTGGCCGTAGGCGATGCTGCTTTTCAAAACAAGTGTCTTGGCAAAATGAAAGATGTAGCTGGTGACGGCCGCACCGTTATTTTTGTAAGTCATAATATGGGTGCCATCAACAGTCTTTGTAATAAAGCCATTTTACTAAATGCCGGAAAGATTCAATCCATGGGCGATACCGAAATTATCACCGGAAATTATTTCAGTGGTAATGTTTCTAATTCAGGTGAATTTATTATTGGAAAAAACAGCAGTGACGAAAAGGTAATTGTAGAAAAAATAGTTCTCCGCGATCAGCGTGGAATGGTGCAGCAAAACTTTCAGTTCGGAGATAATCTAGAAGTGGAAGTAGAATTAAATTCATTGCAGGAATACGAAAGTCCTTATATGTTTATTGCTATTAAATCTGCCAAAGGGCCAGTTACCAATGCTTCCGGTTTAATAGATGGTTACCGCACTTCTAAATTCGAAAAAGGTAAAAACACAATTAAGTGTACATTCTTAAATATGCCTTTGTTGCCGGGGCAGTATACCGTACTGATTGGTATCCGCGAAAAAGAAGGACTTTATGCCCTCACCGATTCAAAAGATGTAGCTGTATTTAATATCACTTCTGTTTTATCCGAAATAGGTTTAAACGGCACACTTGCCGACAGTGTTGCCCACGATACCATCTCTCCAATCATTCCATATCGTTGGGATTTTAATGATGGCAAATCTTACGAGTTCGACATCACCAAATATCAGCGCTAAGCTTTCCCTGTTATTCATTTCATTTTCATTTGTTTTTAATTACTCAACAATGCCGTTTTACTAACCAAAGGTTGTTAACTTCCAACAATGGTCAGATGTAAAAGAAAAGAGATATTAGTTACTTTTGTGAAATAACACAAATGCAAATATGCTATTAAGGATTTTAAGAGTTATTTTTCTTTTTCCATACGATTTTTTTCGATACTACAAACAGATTGAACTGAGTGCAGTGGGTGGAAGGTTTGCTCAAAAGATATTTTTCTTTAAATCATCTGTGCCACCGAGTAAGGAGAAAGGGTTGGTGCTGGTACAAATGGTAAAAGATTATGAGTTTACAATACGTATTGCAGGTGCTGCCAAAGTTCTTGCTGAGAAGCACAAATTGGGGATAGTGATATACGATGCGCATTGGTCGGCATGGAAGGGGTGGAGTAATTTACATAAGTCCATTTGCGATAAATGGTTTTTGTCCGGTTTAAGTAAAATATACCTTCATTTTGGCGACAGAATTGTTTTTAGATGTGAAGACAAATATCACGACCAGTCCTTTGTTCTGCAAAAGTTAAATGAGGTTGTCGGTGCATTAAACAAACCCGAAGATGTGCTTACTATTACCTTTGAAGGTGTACTTGTTGGCGACCTTATTTATGATCATTATCTCAGGCATTACCATCAACCAACCATCACAAACATTAATGAAGATGTAAAGTTCACAATTGAAGTGGCAATAAATATATTTTACAATTTCAGAGCAATGCTTAGCAGAAAAAATATAAAAGCTTTGGTAAATACATATACATCCTATTTGCATCATGGTATTCCTGCCCGACTTTGTTTGGATAAAAATATTGATGTCTACAGTATCGGTAGTTACTCATATGTGGTGCAAAAACTCAGTAAAGAATTTCCATATCATCAAATCAATCACACATTGTTCAGCCCGGAGAAAAAATTAACGGAAGCACAACTAAATCTAGCAAAAGAAAAACTCACATCTCGTTTCGAGGGGAAGATAGATGCTGCCACAAGCTATATGCGCACTTCAGCATTTTCCGACAAACCTTTTGATGAAAATTTGAAAAGATTGTTTGCTTCACAAAAAAGAAATGTGGTGATTTATGTTCATGATTTTTACGACTCACCTCATGTTAATCGTAAACTGCAGTTCCCCGATTTGTTTCAGTTTATCAGGCAAACATTGATTGGAATAAACGATATCAAGGACACAAATGTATTTATCAAAACTCATCCCAACGGAGTAGATGGTTGTAAGGAAATAACTATTGACCTAGTGAAAAGCCTCAATAATCACAACTTTCATATATTAGATGAAAATATTTCAAACTTAAATGTAATTGACTTGCGTCCGGATTTAATAGTTACCGCAAGAGGAACGGTATGTTTGGAGATGGCCTATTTTGAAATACCAACAGTTGCTTTGTATGATAACTTATACACTAATTTCGGTTTCACGCATACTTGCAGCGACATCGAAACTTTTTTTAAGATAATTAAAGGAGAACAGATGCCGGTAAATGACCATAACAAAGAGAAGATATTTAGCTTCTATTATCAGGCATTTTTAGATAAAACCCTACATGGAGATTCTAATATCTTTAATACATTAGCCTCGTTCAAGGGAGATACATATAACGACAAGTACATGAGCTTCGTGCTTTCTCATTCGGATGAAATATTTAGTAACAAGTTCATTCAACATTACAGCGATATAAAATAAACGATGATAGGAGTTCTTTGTCAGGGAGGGATGTGTAACCAAATGTTTCAAATGGCCTTTGGATACGTTGCAAGTAAGAAGTTAAACACTCCTTACTTTGCGTATAACCCAAAATCGTTAAAGTATTTTGAATTGGAACATGATTTTGAAAAGAAAAATAGAAGTGTAATGCTGAAATATATTTTTATTAATCTGTTTCGCAAAAGTAAACTGCTAAGCAAACGTAGCGATTACAAAGAATTTAAGTGGTGGTTTATGGATTGGGGGGTCGCCAAAAATGTTTGTGTATGGGACAATTCTCTCGACAGTAAAAACTATTTGCTAACAAATTTAAAAGACAATACTTATTACGAAGGCTATTTTCAATCGGAAGAATATTATGAAAAATATGCTGATGATATAAAAAAACTATTTGCCATTAAACTTGAATATCAGTCTGTGTTTCTTGAAACGAAACAATACATGAAGACTAAGAAAAACATTGCGCTTCACATCAGACGAAAAGATTATCTTCAACATGGCGATAACCGAATAGGAGGAAGCGACATCACTTTGCCGATGAGTTATTATAGAAATTGTCTTGGTCAAATAAAGGATATAGAACAATATAATATAATATTTGTTTCAGACGACATAGAATTTGTGAAGCAGGAATTTGGTAACGCGGATAATTATTATTTCGAAAACAATGATGAGATTACCGATTTTCAGATTCTGAAAGAAGCAGAAATTGTAATTATTGCCAACAGTTCGTTTTCTTGGTGGGCAGCTTGGTTGAATGATAAGGCAAATAAAATAGTATTCGCACCCGAGTACTTTTTAGGTTTTAAAGTAAAGAAATATTATCCTGCCGGAATAAAAGTAAAGGACTGGAATTGGATAAAAACAGAATAATAAATGAGAGTATTAGCCCCGGTAGTTTTATTTGTTTACAATCGTCCACAACACACTCAGTTCACACTGGATGCTTTGGCGGATAACGGCTATGCTGGCCAAAGCGATTTGTACATTTTTTGCGATGGAGCTAAAACAACAGCTTCATCAGAACAATTAAATAGAATTAACGAAGTAAGAATAATTGCACGAAATGAAAGCCGTTTTGCAAAGGTGCATGTAGTGGAGCGTGAAAAAAACTTCGGATTAGCTGCTTCTGTCATTGCTGGAGTTACTCAGGTTTTGGATAAGTACGGCAAAATAATTGTTCTCGAAGACGATCATGTTACCTCTCCCTTTTTTCTGAATTTTATGAATGATGCTTTAGAAGTTTATGCCGATAATAAAGATGTGGCATGTATTTCTGGTTACATTTATCCCGTGGATGTAAAATTACCTGAAACCTTTTTTATTAAAGGTGCCGATTGCTGGGGGTGGGCCACATGGACAAGAGGGTGGGAGTTGTTCGAAAAAGATGGAAAGAAATTACAGAAAGAAATAAATGATAAATCGCTTAAGAAAGAATTTGATTTTGAAGGAACCTATCCGTATTCAAAAATCCTGCAAGAGCAAATAGATACAAAGAATGATTCATGGGCCATTCGCTGGTATGCTTCCGCTTTTCTGAAAAATAAATATTGTTTATATCCTGGCAAATCACTTGTGCAAAACATCGGAATAGATGGCTCCGGAACGCATTGCGGAGTTTCGGATATGCTTAATGTTACCTTATCGGCAAATAAAATAAATGTAATGCCAATTACTGTCGAAGAGCACAAACTCGGAAAACAGGCTTTTATCAATTATTTCAAAGCTTTAAAAAAATCAGAAGTCTCTTTGTTTAAAAGGGCAGTCGTAAAACTGCGTTCTAAACTTAAATAGGAATCAGCATGTCAGTAAAACTAAAGATATACACAGACATTTCTTTTATCCCTCCGGGTAAAAAGCATACCATAATGCTGTATCCATATTTAGGAAATCCTGAAAAAGATGAGAGTGATACCGAATACGGTCGTTTTGACAATTATGTAAGCAAAGGCAAAGAGATTTTCGAAATGGTGGCAAGCCCAAGTGAGGCCGATGTTTTTGTTTTGCCATTCGAATATGTTTTCGATACGGAAGGAATGAAAATGGCTGAAAGGATGAGTGCATTAGCTAAGGAGAACAACAAGAAAATGATTGTGTTTTTCAATTCCGATATTGATAAACCCATCAACCTTCCCAATGCGATTATTTTCCGAACATCTTTCTACCGAAGTTCCAAACAGGCTAATGAGTTTGCTTTGCCGGGTTGGAGTGCCGACTTCTCATTAACTGCTCAGGAGGCATTTGCTCACCCCACTGTTAAATCGCAAAAGCCTGTAGTGAGTTATTGTGGGTATGTCGATTTTATTAATTGGACAGAGAAATTAAATACCAAAAGTATCATCACTAGTTTGATGAACAAAAAAAATAGGCTGGTTAATCCCGGACCAATATTGAGAGGAAAGGCAGTAAGGAAATTACTAAACGACAATCGGGTTACAGCAAACATAATTATCCGAAAAGGATTTTGGGCTGAAGGAATGGATAAGCATACAGCCCGCAATGAGTATATTCAAAATATTCTCAGCTCCGATTATGCTTTGGTGCTGCGTGGGGCAGGCAACTTTTCATATCGATTGTACGAAGTATTAAGCCTTGGCCGAATTCCTGTATTCATTGATTCAGATTCGGTTTTGCCTTTCGATGAGTTTATCAATTGGAAAAAATATATGGTATGGATTAATAGCTCCGAGATAGATTCCGTTGCCGACAAATTGGTTCAGTTTCACTCAGCAATTTCTCTCGAAGAGCTAAACAGGATGAAGGCAGATTGCCGAAAATTGTATGAAGAATGGATATGCCCGGTTGCCTTTTTCTCCTCTATTTATCGTTATGTGTAATTTATAAAATCGATTTAAAAATATCAAAACAGAATGAACAAACTACCCTATTTGAATCTTGGATGCGGTGTCACCTTTCATAAATCATGGACCAATATTGATTTTGTTGCTGAGGCCGAAGAGGTAATTGCTCATAATCTTCTCGATGGTATTCCTGTTTCCGATAATCACTTTCAGGTGGTGTATCATTCTCATATACTCGAACACTTTTCGAAAACCAAAGCCAAAGATTTTATGAAAGAATGCTATCGGGTACTTAAACCGGGTGGCACACTCCGTGTTGTTATTCCCGATTTAGAAATGATTGCACTCAATTATGTAAAGTACTTAAACGAAAGTTTACAGGGCGTTCCCGGTGCGGAGCAAAAATATAACTGGACCATGCTTGAGTTGTTCGATCAGGTAGCACGAACACAGTCGGGAGGAGAAATGGTAAATTATATAAGAGATACCACTAACAACAACGATGCTTTTTTATTCGAACGAAACGGACACGAGGTAGAGCGCATCATCAGTATGATTCGGGGCGATGGTGAAAATACGAACGCTTCTCATACTTCAATACCTCCTGCCAATTCTCTATGGAAAGGCATCTCCAAACGAATAAAAAACAAATCCATTCAACTCGTATTGGGTAAAGATTACGAAGCCTATAAGGTTGGTAAATTCAGGTCGGGTGGAGAAGTGCATCAATGGATGTACGACAGATATTCACTGAAAAGACTTTTTGAAGAAACCGGTTTCAAAAACGCACAAGTCAAATCGGCTTTCGAAAGTACTATTCCCGAGTGGAGCAGTTTTAATCTCGATGCCGGCAATGGTTTGGTGCGCAAACCCGATTCACTTTTTATGGAAGCAATAAAATAATATTTCGGATGAAACTTAATTTCTGTACACTTTTTAATTCTTTTTACCTCACCAGAGGCATTGCCATGTACGAATCTCTTTTGAACACATGCGATGATTTTCATTTATATGTTTTTGCTTTTGATGATAAAACCAAATACTATCTCGACACTCAGCAGCTAAAAAATGTTACTGTTATTTCATTAAAGGAATTCGAGGATGAAGATTTGCTTCGTGTTAAGCCTACTCGAACAGCCGGAGAATATTGTTGGACCAGCACTTCTTCCACCATTTTGTATTGCATTACTCATTTCAATCTTTCGCATTGCACCTATATCGATGCCGACCTTATTTTTTATACTAATCCAAAAGTGCTGTATGATGAACTGGGCGATGATTCCGTGCTCATTACTTCTCATCGCTACACACCCGAGTACGACAACTCCATCGAAAGCGGAAAATACTGTGTGCAGTTTGTAACTTTTAAAAACGATACAAATGGAATGCGAGTGCTCAACTGGTGGCGCAATGCCTGCATCGAATGGTGTTACAATCGTGTTGAGGATGGTAAGTTTGGCGACCAGAAATATCTGGATGATTGGCAAACGCGCTTTCAGGGCGTAAAAGAAATGCAACATCTTGGAGGTGGCATAGCCCCCTGGAACGTTCAGCAATACACCATTCATCAAACAAATAATAAATTATTCGGAACCGAAATTTCTTCGGGTAAACAATTTGATATAGTCTTTTTTCATTTTCATGCACTCAAGTTTTATGAAGACAATATCGTATCTCTTACCGGACAGATATACGCCATCAGCAAAGAGGTGCAGCGCCTTTTGTTTTGGCCCTATGTAAAGTTGCTCATTCGCCTCAGCCAACGAGTAGCACAAACCGACACATCCATTAATTCGAATGGAGTAAGCGGCCAAACACCTTATCCTCCATTAAATTTCAAACTCAAACTTCATTTTTATCTCGCAGGTTATAAATATTCACTGTTCAATATTTCCGGCAAGTATCTCCGCCACCGTATTGCTCATCATTATTTTTATTCCCTCCGTGATTTTAAAAATGATTAATTTTAGCCAACTATTAAAAAGCTATTGATGGCACACCTTATCGATTTAAAAACATTTACCGACAAACGAGGAAACTTAACCGTTATCGAAAGAGTTATTCCCTTCGATATTAAACGTGTGTTTTATATTTACGGAGTTGACGATTCCAAACGGGGCGGACACCGCCATCACAAAGCCATTCAGGCTGCCATTTGTATTAAGGGAAGTTGCACTATTTATAATAACGATGGTGTTTCAGAACATGTTTTTGAATTAAATCAACCCAACAAATGCCTCATTATCGAGCCTAAAGACTGGCACACCATGTATAATTTTTCGCCCGATGCCATTTTAATGGTCTTTGCTTCCGAATATTTTGACGAACACGATTACATCTATCAACCTTACTAATATGATTGAATACGAAAATCTAGCCCTACTCAACCAACCCTTTTTTGCCGAATTCGAAAAAGAGTTTAGCGAAACCCTCAAAAGCGGATGGTATATACTCGGCAATAAAGTTAAAAATTTCGAACAAGAGTTTGCCGCTCTCTGCCAAACCAAACACTGCATTGGCGTGGCCAATGGCCTCGATGCCTTAATCATTGCTTTACGTGCTTTCGATTTTCCCAAAGGAAGCGAAGTGCTCGTTCCTTCCAACACCTATATAGCCACCATACTTTCCATACTGCACAATGGTTTGGTGCCTGTGCTCGTAGAGCCGAGCATCGATACATATAATATGGACGCATCACTCATAGAAGAAAAAATAACCTCCAAAACATGCGCCATCATTGCCGTTCATCTTTACGGAAAAGTGTGCGAAATGGATGCCATCAATCGAATTGCCGAAAAGCACAACCTCAAAGTAGTCGAAGATTGCGCCCAGGCTCACGGAGCCAAATTTAAAAACACCCTTGCCGGAAACTTTGGTCACATCAATGCATTCAGCTTTTACCCTACCAAAAACCTTGGAGCAATGGGCGATGCAGGGGCCATCACCACCAATCACGAAAACTATGTAGCCACCATCAAAGGCCTGCGCAATTATGGTTCTAAAGAAAAATATTACAACGACCTGGTTGGTTTCAATTCCCGTCTCGATGAAATTCAGGCCGCCTTCCTTTCCGTCAAACTTAAACATCTCGACAAAATAACAAACCACAAACGCCACCTTGCCCAGCTTTATTTAACTCATCTCAACTCCGATTTTGTCAAACCCGTTGTACATCCCGATTATTTTGACGTCTACCATATTTTCAATATTCGTCACCCTAAGCGCGACCAACTAAAAGCCTATTTACTCCAACACGATATCAAAACCGACATACATTACCCATTGGCCCCAAACAAGCAAAAAGCCATGATAGGAATTCTCGATACCCAACCAACTCCCATTGCCCAACTCATTCACCAAACCACCCTCAGCCTGCCCATTTCCTATTATCACACCGAGAACGACATCAGGAGAGTAATAGAAGTGATGAATAAATTTTAGAAACATGCATTCGCGCAATCAGCCAATTGTTCAATTAATCAATTGGACAATTCAGCAATAGGCAATAATCAATCTCAAATCTCACATCTCAATACTCATATCTAATATCTCAAATCTAATTAGGGCACCATCCTTATCTCCCTTCGTAATCCCCTCTCCCGCCCTCGCGCGGTATCTTTTTTTCTCTTCATCCATTAGCTTCTTCGTCACCCTGAGCCTGTCTAAGGGCCATTAACCTCATCTCCATCCAACCAAAAAAAAGGATACTTCGCACGGGTCGGGTGCAGTTAGTCAGCGCATAGCTTTTCATTACCTTTAAGTAAGCACAAAAAAAACTCCGAACATCTCTGCCCGAAGCCTAATTCATAATTCCTTTCCCCCCAACCGTCACGCATCACCCCCTCTCTTGCGGAGAGGGGCAGGGCTGAGGTCATACCCCAATCGTCACGTTTTTTCCCCTCTCCTTCGGAGAGGGGATGAAGGGGTGAGGCCCCTTCTTCAATGTTTCCAACTTATTTTCGATCATTGTCAACTTATTTTCGACCGTTGTTTTGAAATTCCCCCAAACCTCAAAATCAAAATCCCATTCCTCCCAATTCTTCTCCCAAACCATTCTCCCCTTCGATTAAATATTCCAAAAAACACCCCAAATCACCCATCCCAATCCCCAAATTTGCAATCTGAAATCTGAAATTCCTCCCACATTGTCTACTGCCTAATTGCTCAATTGCCTATTACCCATTGCCCAATTCCCAATTGAGGTATGTAACTTTATTGAATAGTTTGTTACCTTTGCGCCCCTAAAAATTTTAAAATAAAAAATGATTTCAGTTAATTCCGTAACAGTATCCTTTGGAGGATACGATTTGTTTGATAATGTGTCGTTCCTTATCAATCTGAAAGACCGTATAGGTTTGGCAGGTAAAAATGGAGCGGGAAAATCGACTATGCTAAAGCTATTGGCAGGAGAGCAAAGCCCCACTAAGGGTGAGATTTCGAAGCCAAACGATACGCGTATTGGGTATTTGCCTCAAGACATGATTCACCAGCACGGGCGCACGGTGTTCGAAGAAACGGCTACTGCATTTGAGGAAATTCAAAAACTGGAAGCCAGACTGGCTGTGATAACTCACGAAATAGAAACCCGCACCGATTACGAAAGCGATGCCTATATGGATTTGATTACGGAACTTACCGATATCAATCACCGATTGGATATTATTGGTGCATCTAACAAAGAAGAGGAGATAGAAAAAATATTGAGAGGGCTGGGTTTTGAACGTGCTGATTTTAACAGGCAAACAGCAGAGTTTAGCGGTGGATGGAGAATGAGGATAGAGTTGGCAAAAATATTATTGCGCAAGCCCGATATTCTTTTGCTCGATGAGCCTACCAATCACTTGGACATTGAATCTATTCAATGGCTGGAAGAAACGCTGAGTACGTTTGCAGGTTCGGTAATGCTGATTAGTCACGATAAGCAATTTTTGGATACAGTAACCACTCGAACCATTGAAATATCGAATCAGAAAATATACGATTACAAAACCAATTACTCCCGCTACTTGGTGCTGAGAGCAGAGCGCAGAGAACAGCAAGAGAATGCAGCCAAGAATCAACAGAAAATAATTAATCAAACCGAAGTATTGATAGATAAATACCGTGCAAAGGCAAGTAAAGCGGCTTTTGCGCAGTCGTTGATAAAGAAACTCGACAGAATGGAGATAGTGGAGGTGGACGAAAACGACAGCACTGCTATAGCGTTTCGGTTTCCGCCACCGGCTCATAGCGGAAAGATAGTGCTTACGGTGGAAGATGCAGGTAAGGTGTATGGTGCCAAACGTATTTTTAAGGATGCAACATTTATTTTAACCAAAGGCGAAAAGATAGCATTGGTGGGGCGAAACGGGGAAGGAAAGAGTACGATGATGAAAATGATTGCAAAACAAATAGAGCACGAAGGCAATGTTATTTTGGGTCATAGTGTAAAGATGGGTTATTTTGCGCAAGATCAGGCGGAGCGTTTGGATCAGAATAAAACAGTGTTCGAAACCATAGACGAACTGGCTGTAGGCGATGTGCGCAAGCAGGTGCGTACCATGTTGGGTTCGTTTTTATTTGGAGGAGATGATATAGATAAAAAAGTAAGAGTGCTGAGCGGAGGTGAAAGAGGAAGACTTGCCCTATGTAAGCTTTTGCTCGAACCTTATAATTTGTTGGTGCTCGATGAGCCTACCAATCACCTTGACATAAGAAGTAAAGAGGTTTTGAAAAGAGCCTTGCTGGCCTACGAAGGTACAGCCATCATTGTGTCGCACGATAGAGATTTTTTGACAGATTTGGTACATAAGATGTACGAATTTAAACATGGTACAGTAAAAGAACACTTGGGCGGTATTACCGAATTTATGGAAAAAATAAAGATGGACCGACTAAGCGAAATGAATACCAAAACACCTTTTGTTAAGCCCAAAGCAGAGCCAAAGCCCGAAAAGCCAAAACCCGATGCAAAGGATTTGGAAAAGGAAAAACAATTGAAACAAATAAAGTCGGACATAAGTAAAGTAGAAAAAGAAATAGCCCGACTGGAACAAGAGATTAAAGTAATAGACGATAAATTGTCGGATTCGGCCCAATATCAAACCATCATTAACGATAAGGAAATGTATGCACGATACGAGCAAATGAAAAAGCAAATGGACTCAGAAATGACCAAGTGGGAACAATTGCAAGCTAAAGCAGAGGAGCTGAACTAAAGTTTGTTTTTTTGAGAACCGGATAAATTGCTGAATATAATCATCAGCAGGAGCAAAGGTAAGAGCCACATAATACGGCATGCAAATCTGTTGGCCACTGTGGATAAGGTGGCACATACAAAGTCGTTATAGATAATTCCCAAAAAGGTAAATACAATTAACAATCGCTGTTCTGCGGTGGTTCTGTTTCTTAATTGTTTTAGAACAAGGAGAAAAATAAGAACAATAAGCGAAAAGTAAACAGCAATTTTATAAGGCCAATCGAATATACTGAAAAGGGTTAATTTACTTTCGGTTTGTTTGCAGTGAGCATACGACTCTATGTTGCCGGGAATAAATTTTTCGATACGCTGATACAGCATTGTTTCTTTCCCGAAGCTAACGTTTCCCTCGCCAATATTAAAAGTAGTAAGCTGGTTTTTTGTGCCACTCAACGAAGCCTGAATATGAAGTTTGATGTATTCGGGTTTGGTAAAAGTTTGACCAATGATGGAGTTGAACTCTGCATCGCATTCTTTCCATCCTCCCATTTTATATATCGGACTGTTTTTGTAATCCCATAAAAATCTGTCGGCACTTGCCGGCAAAGAATCTTTATACGCGCATAGTTTATAATTTTGAGAAGCGCAGTTTTCGTCCAGAAACTTTTTAAGTATTCCGTTTTCCACCATGTGTCCCATATAGAAAATATGTTTTGATTTCGACATTGCCGATGACATAATGATGATACCTGAAAATGTAATGCAAAGGAAAAGTATAAGTTTTCCGGTTCGGATAACAGGAAGATGTTTTTTTAAGAAAGTAATATTGGTAATAAATAAAAATGAACATATCAGTAGTACGTTAATTAATAGATGCGACATGTGCATGGCATTGGCCACAATAAAAATTACATACACAGCTATCCTTTCGCCTATGGTTAGTTTGCTTGAAAAGAAAAGCAGAAATAGAGAAATAAACGAAATAGGAGTGAACACATCAGGGAGCAACATACCGCTTACCCAAGGCAAACCCGAAGTAAACGAAAGGAAGATGATTGCAATAAGACTAAAGATTTGCGGATTTCTGCATGCTGTGAAATATTTAAACAGAAGAAAAATAACATAAGCTAATACGAACGACTGAAGCAGCACCACACCCCATAACGAAAAGCCATGCAGGCTGGTTAATAAAATAAATAAGCCATAAGTAATAGGTCGGTCGGCCGGAGTTTCTAACTCAAAACCGGAAGACAAATACGTGGAAGTGTCGGGATAAACAATGGGGAAGCCATTAAATAATGCAGCCCACAATAAAAACAAACAAGCAATGAGAAGACTAATAAAAATGGAGTTTTTAACCATCAGTATATTCTCAGTTGCTTTTTACTGTTGTGTTTTTGTCATCGATTCGGGTGTGCAAATAATATAATTGGCCATTTTATAAGCATCTTTTGCAAGCGTATCTAACCCTGCCTGCTCGTTAGCTCCAATGGTAAACACTTTCAAGTTAGGATTCGAAAGTTTGAGATACCATTCTATTCCCTGATGGTAATTGCTGTGATACGAACCATTAAAATGAATGTACGTTTTACCTTGTTTCCAGTTTTTTAGTATAAAATAAGCCATGGTGGCATCTTTTATAGCCTGAGATATTGGTAAATTGTCGTTGCAATGTTCGCCCGCGGCTTCATTAATTTCTTTGTAACATTTTAACTCAGCATCATATTTAAAAGGCAACGGACACATCCATTTTTTTGCCTCAGGGTCTATGCTGTCAAGTTTTACAAGGCCTTTGTTATAAACTATGTTTGCATAACGTCTTGGAATATTATCGGCTACAAAAGGTAAATGTTTTGATTTAGCAAATTCAACCAAAGGTTTATAATCGGTTTTGTAATTAGGCCATAGCTTCACTTCATCTTTCAATGTTTTATCTGTAATCTTTCCTTGTAAATATTCGGTAAGTGCTATCTGGTCATCGGCTTCAAACATTTCGGCACCCATAATCAGATTGTTTTTTTTGTCAGCGTAAACGTCTTTGGTTAGTTCAAATTCTAGCCAGTGAATAATAGGATTGTCGTGTAACTCGCCAAAAAGAATAATATCTGCATCTTTAGCGTCTTTCAGCATGTCGTCATAATTACTTTCTTTTCCTTTCGAATCGTAAATGGTGTAAGCCGGTTTGTCTCCTTTAAACGCAAAAAGAGTTAACGTAATTGCAATGGCAGATATTGTTTTAAGCTTCATAACTAGTAAATTAAATTTCGCCAAATGTACATATTAACGGTTAAGTTTGATAAAAAAGTTAATAAATGTGTAAACCATTAAAAATTATTTACTACTATTGGGTAAAATTTTAAAGAACCAACTTACTATTTTTACAGAATCTTTTAAAGAAAAAGATGGATATAACTAAACCGGAATCTTCTGAACAGGCTGTTTTTGCTGATAAAGTAAAAAGCATACGAGCTATTTGCCATGGTGCAGACAGTAAGGAAATGGTTATGCATGTTGGGGAGTTGGATCAGAATCAGGTTAACACAATATCAACAATTGTTGAAAATCAGATGATGAATATGGGGGTAAATAAAGGTGTGGTGAAAAGAATATTCAACATTGCAATCGAAACACTTCAAAATATTTGTTTCCATGCCGAGCGTGATAATAATAGCAATCAAATGACCTACTTTATTATCGGAAAACACGAGAATGAATTTATAACTTACTCCGGAAATGTTTTACCTAAAGCTTCAGCCGAAAAACTTGTGAAGAGATTGGAAAGAGTAAAGTCGCTTAATGATGCTGATTTGAAAAAAGAATATCTGGAAGTATTATCCAACGGAGAGTTATCTAAAAAAGGAGGAGCCGGATTAGGATTTATAACGATAGCTTTAAAATCGAACAATAATATAGATTTTGAATTTGAACCATTGAATAATGATTATTCATTATTCTGTATGAGAGCAAAAGTACAAGCATAAATGAAACGACTAGAATTAGAATCAAGTGTAAGTACACCTCACATTCTTCTGGATGCTGATAAGAAAAGGTTTTTGATGGAAGGAAAATCGTTTCCCGAAGATTGTAAGCAATTTTATCAGTCAACCCTTGACTGGCTGCTTGAATATAAAAAGCAAAAGCCTGCCAGTTTTAAAATAAAATTCAATTTTGTTTATTTGAGTTCGTCATCCATTATATCAGTAAAACAGATTTTGAGAATACTGATGACTTATCAATCGGAAGGAATAGATGTAGAAATTCACTGGCATTATGATCAAGATGACGATGACATAAAGAAAACAGGAGAGGATTATAGGAAAATTACAAATCTTAAATTTTTGTTTAAAGAAAACAAATAAGGGAAACAGAATTGAACAGATATCCCAAACTTTCAGGTTTGGGATTTTTATTTAAAAAAGAGATGAAAAAAGCAGTAATAATTATAGTAATCGTGTTGTTGTATGGAAAACTAACAGCGCAAACCACTTCGATATTATTCATTGGTAATAGTTATACCTATGTGAACAATTTGCCTCAAACGCTCCACGACCTTGCCCTTTCCAAGGGAGATTCAATTAATTTTGATTCATCTGCACCCGGAGGCTACACCCTTAATTTGCATTCAACCAATGCAACCACAGTAGCAAAAATAAATCAACAACCTTGGGATTATGTGGTTTTGCAAGAACAAAGTCAGATGCCTGCTTTTCCACCATCCCAAGTAGCAACCGATACATATCCTTATGCTAGGATATTGGACAGTATGATAGTGGCGAATGATAGTTGTACTGAAACCTTATTTTATATGACTTGGGGAAGGCAAAACGGAGATTCAAGTAATTGTGCTTTTTACCCTCCAATATGTACTTATAATGGAATGCAACAAAGCTTACGTGAAAGCTATTTGCAAATGGCATCAGATAATCATGCATCGTGTTCTCCCGTTGGAGTTGCCTGGAAACATATACGTGATAACTACCCCTCAATTGGTTTATATCAAACAGACCAAAGTCATCCAACTATTTTTGGAACTTATCTTGCAGCATGTGTTTTCTATGCTTCTGTTTTTCATAAATCACCTATTGGTGCATCTTTCCCAACGGGGATAACATCTGGCGATGCTTTTATATTGCAATCAATAGGTGGAGCAACAGTGTTGGATAGTCTTGCACTCTGGCAAGGTGGGGGAGATATTCCAAATGCTTCTTTTACTAATTCTGTAAACGGAAATATTGTTCAGTTTAATAATCAGTCGGCTAATAGCACAAACTATAGTTGGAATTTTGGTGATGGTAATAATTCTACTCAGATAAATCCATCAGAAACCTACCCTTCATTGGGGCAATTTGTTATTTCTTTAACCGCTTCGAATAACTGTAAATCATTTCTTGCGTTTGATACCATTCAGGTAAATTATTTAACCGGAATTTCTTCTTTAGCTCAGAATAATTCTATTCTCATTTATCCTAATCCGGTAAATGAAAGAATTAATATTGAGTTGAAAGATAAAATTGGTACAGGTATAGATTTGCGTTTATTCAATTCAGTGGGGCAATTGGTGATGACAAGACATTTTTTGAATTCAAATAAAGCACAAATTGATGTCAGTCAGTTAGGGGATGGGTTATATAATTTGATTTTGACAGATGGTGACAAAATTCTTGCAAACGAAAAGTTGATTGTTGAGTAACTCCGCAGGGCAGGGTAGGCGGCTATTTCAATATTTCGCTATGGTCTCAATAATATTGCCTACCTTTGTCGCGATAAAAAATTGAATTTGTATTTTAATAACTGTTTTGTTCAACTGTACTTCTCCCACTCAGTTAAATTTTCACTTTCTTTCTTTAATTAAAATAACGTCGGAATTCCCGCAATCACTAACTATTTGTGGTGACTAATAAAAACTATATAATCAATTATGACATTTGAAAATTTAAATATAATACTGCCAATTCGTGAGGCGTTAACAAAAAAGGGATACATAAATCCAACACCAATTCAGGAGAAATCAATTCCTTTTATTCTTGATGGCAAAGATGTTTTTGGTTGTGCACAAACAGGAACGGGCAAAACAGCAGCTTTTGCGTTGCCTATTTTACAATTGTTTCATGCAAAACAACTAGCTAAAAAGACTCCCGGGATAAAAGCACTTATTCTGGCACCTACCCGAGAGTTGGCCATCCAAATCGGAGAGAGTTTTACCGATTATGGTACAAATATTAATGTGAAGCACACGGTTATTTTCGGAGGAGTGTCTCAAGGAAATCAGACAAGAGCATTGCAGCAAGGAGTAGATATATTAATCGCCACTCCGGGACGGCTGATGGATTTAATGAATCAGGGATTTATAAAACTTCACACAATAGAATTTTTTGTGTTGGATGAGGTAGATAGGATGCTCGACATGGGATTCATCAGAGATATACAGAGGATAATTACAAAACTTCCAATTAAGAGGCAAACTGTTTTTTTCTCAGCTACTGTACCACCAGAAATTAAGAAGTTGGCAAATGGACTTTTGCAGAATCCTGTTTCTGTTCAGGTAGCAGCTATATCAGCGCCTGCGGAAGCGGTTAAGCAATCTATGTATTATGTAGAAAAACAGGATAAAAAGGAACTACTGAAAATGGTTTTGGAAAAAGAAAACATCAATCATGCATTGGTTTTTATGAGAACCAAACACGGAGCTAACAAACTTGTAAAAGAATTAGTGAAGTATGGTATTTCTGCTGAAGCAATTCACGGTAACAAATCTCAAAGTGCAAGACAAAAAGCATTAGAAGGATTTAAAAATAGGACAATAAAACTTCTTGTTGCCACTGATATCGCATCAAGGGGAATTGATGTTGATAAACTGACCCATGTAATAAATTATGAATTACCAGAGGTGGCAGAGACATATATTCATCGGATTGGGCGAACCGGCAGAGCAGGAGAGGGCGGAACGGCTATTTCTTTCTGTGCATCCGAGGAAAAAGCATACTGGAAAGATATTTTGAAACTAGTAGGAAATGTTGTAATAACAGAGACAACACCAAAGTTCACCACTGTAAGACCTGCAGAAGCTCCCGAGCCTGAAAGGAAAAGAAATTTCGGCAATAACAGAAGGTTTTCCGGAAAAAGAAAATTCTAATTGTTGTTTTTTAGATTCTCCTTAATTGTGAAATAAAAGGTTGTTCCTTTACCTTTTTCTGATTCAATCCAGATTTCACCGCCATGGCGTTCAACTATTTTTTTGCAAATAGCTAAACCGATTCCTGTTCCAGGATAACTTCCTTTTGAATGCAATCGCTGAAAAATAACAAATATTTTTTCTGCATACTGAGGAGCGATACCAATGCCATTATCCTTTATAGAGAATAAGAATTCATCTTTTCTTTTTTGGTAGGAGACAGTAATTTCAGGATTTGTTTCCCCCCTGAATTTTATAGCATTTGAAATAAGGTTGACAAAAATTTGACTTAATAAGACGTGATCACCAAAAATAACAGGTAGAGATTGAACATCTACTGTAGCATTATTTTCGGTTATACGTTTGTTTAAATCATGTAGGACTTCTTTTAGCACTTCGTTCAGATTCACTTCCTCAAACGGTTTTACTCTGTTAATTCGTGAATATTCAAGTAGACTGTTAATAAGATTTCTCATTCTGTTACTTCCATCAAGAGCAAAGGCTATAAAATCTTTAGCATCCTGATCCAATTTATTTTCGTATCTCTTCGAAATAAGTTGCATGTAGTTATTTATTGTTCTTAGGGGCTCCTGCAAATCGTGTGAAGCTACATATGCAAACTGTTCAAGTTCTTTATTTGACCGGCTTAATTCAGTTGATTTTTCTTTTAATTCGGCTTCCATTTTTTTTCGTTCGGTAATATCATTTGAAATTCCTAGTAAATATTGAGGTTTGCCATTTTCATCAAACAAAGGAATTTTTTTTGTTTCTAGTGTTCTTACTCCCTTATG
This sequence comes from uncultured Bacteroidota bacterium, assembly GCA_903926385.1. Taxonomy (GTDB): domain Bacteria; phylum Bacteroidota; class Bacteroidia; order 2-12-FULL-35-15; family 2-12-FULL-35-15; genus 2-12-FULL-35-15. Next base: position 90,864 of record CAIYIS010000059.1, on the reverse strand, counting down.
TTTTGTGTGAATCAGTTCTTCAGCTATTTCCATCAACTTCCCACTGTTTAAGACTTCTCTGTCTTTACTGGTAAAAAAGTCTGCTTCTTCTTTTGTAAAAAAATCGTAATCGTTTTTTTCGAATAGCTCGATATGAGTATAACCAAGTATATCTTCTCCAGCTTTATTAAGTCGAACATAATTCAAATTAATAGCTTCCTTCACAAAAAGCATATTAGGAACATTCTCAACAACTGAATTAAGAAATTCCTGTGAACCTTTAAGTTCTTTTTCAGCATTTTTCCTTTCAGTGATATCTCTGGTTACAGAAAGGTATCCTATTGTTTTTCCGGATTTATCTCTTAAAATTGAATCAGAAGATAGCACAGGAATACGTTTTCCAGATTGAGCAAAATGGTACACCTCCCCACTCCATGAGCCTTTTTCATTTAGTTGAAGTAAGGCGTTCTCTCTGGAACTTGTAGATGGGTGTTCCGATTTAATTATTTCATGATACGATTTCCCCAATACTTCATTTTCCTTGAATCCATACAACTTTTCGCATGCATTGTTCCAAAATGTAATATTGAAATTTTCATCAGTTGCAAAAATTGCATCAGTTGCATTGTTCACCATATATGATGTATAGTGAAGTTTTTCCTCTGCCTTCTTCGTTTCAGTTATATCTCTTGCAAAAGCAATGAATAAGTAACGGCCTTTCATAAGAGTTGGAGAAATGTTTAGTGAAATTGTAAATGGGTTTCCAAAACGATTGATTACATCTATTTCAATTGGAGCGTTAAGCACATGTCTTTTTCTCACAGTAAGGAAATGTTTTATTCCTTTCAAATAAATTTCTCGTTGATTTTGCGGGATTACAAATTCGTGAAATGGCTTGCCGATTATTTCACTAGCGCTCCACCCAAAGATTTCTTCAGCGGTGGGGTTCCATCTGTCAACAATTCCTTCACCATCCATAACGATAACTGCTTCCGGTGCATGGTCAAAAATAGTTTGTATTTGTTGTTCGCTTTCCTGAAGCAGAGAATTTAGGTTTTCTAAATTTTCTGTATATTTTTTTTCAGCGGATATGGAATATTCAAGCTCTTCTCCTAATGTATTAAGTCCTGCAGAAATTGCGTCTATCTCATCACTCTTCCCGCTTATTGGGGCTTTCTCCGAAAAATTCAACGCGGTATACTTCGACAAAACATTAAAGATGATCTCAACTCTTTTTTGATTATCTTCAACATCCTGAAGTGTTGCAATTAATTTTGCTTTTCTTTCTTCTGCAAGGTTTGTAAGCTCCGCATGCGCAGTCTTTAATTCTTCTTCAGATTGATTACGTTCACTATTTGCGGCCTTTAAAGAAAGGATAGCAATACTGATAATAGACACGTATATCTGAGATGATAAAAATGAATCATCAACTGTTTCGTTAGAAAACGGGCCGAATTTTTTTACAGTTCCCAAAATTGCAATGGATGAAGAAATAGCGATTGCTGTAACCACTTCTCTTTGTTCAAATCCTCGCGCAGCCCACAAAAGTAATGGTAAGGTAAGATAGGCTTTTTTAAGATGAGTCATTGCAGGTAACCAATCTAAGAAAACCACACCTCCTGCAATAAACACAAGGGTGTAAAGTAAAATAACTTTTGTTAATTTAGTAGGCTTAACAATATGGTCGTCTCCGTATGTCCAACCGAATACCAAGGGGGTAATAATTAACGTGCCGGTGATTTCATTTAACCAACTCGAAAACCAAATTTGTGTAAAATCGAAAATAGGTTTGCCATTGATAAAAGTAATAACAATGGCATTAACAGATGCATTTATCATGCAAATGAAAAGTGTTATAAAGGTGAACCCATAAATGTTCTGCGCAGTATCAAAAGGACTGCCATCAGAAATGATTTTTTTAATAAAAACACTTCCTACAAGTGATTGTAAGGTATTACTTGTACTAACAAAGAAGGCTGATAATAATATCGTGTCGAGATTAGTATGGGTTAAATTAAAAAAAAAGAAATAATTATAAATAAATGATCCAATAAAAATTCCCAGCCAAATTCGATTTCCTAAAAGTAGGAAGGCGGCAAGGGCTATTCCAGAAGCGGACAAAACCGAGGATACTTCGTCATTGCCCGAAGCTAACCTATAACCAACGAAAGAAATGGTGAAATAAATAAGAGCAACAAAAAAATTATATCCAATATTCCTTATTCCGATGTAGCTTTTTAAAGGGTGTATCATAGTTTGAGCAGATTTATTTTGATACTATATTTCTATAAGGCATTTATTTTTTCAAATTGAGCTTCATATTTATCCTGTGATAATTTTTTGTTTTATGAATGAATAAGTATTAATTCAGAGTTAATTTACTTTATTTTTTTGGTGGCAACTTTACAATGTTTAACCAGAATTCTTCAATGGATTTTACAACGCTAATAAATTCGTCAAAATCTACAGGTTTAGTAATGTAACAATTAGCATGATTCTCATACATTTTTAGAATATCAGCTTGTGCATCCGATGTTGTTAGAACGATGACAGGGATTCGCTTCAGGTTATCATCTTTTTTGATATGTTCTAGTACTTCTCTTCCATCAATTTTTGGAAGGTTGAGATCAAGTAATATGATGTCTGGTAACTCTGCATCCGCAAACGGACCCTCTTTATGTAAATACTGAATGGCTTCTTCACCATCGTACACCACATTAAGTTTGTTGTTAATTTTCCCCTCTTTAAGTACTTCTTGAGTTAGGCGAACATCTGCTGGGTTATCTTCGACTAATAGAATATTTATCGATTTGAAATTTTCAGTATTCATGAGATATGTATTGTTTAATTAAAACATTCAGTTGATTTCTGTCCGTGAAGTTAAAATTAATATAAATACAAATTAAAAAATTTGCGGTTTTATTCTTTCGAATGAAGAGGTTTACAAAATATGTTTAAAATTCTATGTCCAGATCGAAGGCCTGTCGAAATTTATTAATGTTAGGGTTTTTTTCTGAAAGCCTTTTGAATCTGTCGTTGGCGGTATATAAGGTAGTTTTTTCTTCTGTAGCTATCATTTGTAATTGTAACTTAATGTTAAAGTTTGAAAGTTCTTTACGTAAGTATCCAAGTAAATTTAATTTATCTTCATTAATGGTTTCTTCCAGCGTTTTACTGTTTATCATAAACTCAATGATACAATTGTCCTTCAAAATTGGTTGTTTGTCAAGTAAAGCAACACCATAACTTATTTTCCCTTTTGCTTTCAAATCAGTAGCGTACTTGTTCCAGTATATATCTAAGTCTTTTTGGGAAAAAACGCTTGACAACTGACTTGCATCATTCGCTTCTTCTTCTTTATTCTTGTTATTCGTTGACATATCTTCTTTCTTAACGCTCAGATGTTGGTTGATGGAAGGAGAAGCTGTTTTGATTAACGACTTTTTAATTGATTGCGGATTGCTAGAACTAATTACGGAAGTTTCTGTCTTTACAGAATCTTGCTTTGGATTGATTTTTGGCTCCTGCGCTAAATGTATATCAGGATTATCGTTTTTAGAGTAGTTGCTGGGAGTCAGAGTTCCCTTTTTTAAGGTTTCAACTTCTTGATTAGCCTGTTTTGGCTTGATTATGTCATTTTTTTTTTCGGTATCAGTCCCGATGGAGTTGATAGAGCATAGTTGCATAAGTGCCAGTTCTACCTGGAGTCGCTGATTTTTGCTACTCTTATATTGTATGTCCGTTTTGTTGAGAATAGTTAATCCTCTGACCAAAAAGAGCAGTGTGCATTTCGCGGCCTGTTCTTTATATTTATCTTTAATGTTGGCCCCCACTTCCAAAAGTTGAAGCGTCACGGCATCTTTGCTTACCAATAAATTTCGGAAATGATCACCAAGACCGGCTATAAAATTATGTCCGTCAAAACCATTGTTGAGAATTTCATTAAATACCAACAAAGCTGTTGGGATATTTTCCCCTAAAATTGCATCTGTAACTTGAAAATAGTAATCGTAATCGAGAATATTTAAATTCTCAATTACTGCTTTATATGTAACCGTGCTGCCAGCAAAGCTAACAATCTGGTCGAAAATAGAACATGCGTCCCTAAGGGCTCCATCCGCTTTTTGGGCGATAATATGTAACGCATCTGTTTCCGCTGTTATATTTTCGTTTTTTGCAATAAAAGCAAGATGTTGAGCAATGTCATCAATCTGAATACGGTTAAAATCAAAAATCTGACAACGAGATAAAATGGTTGGAATGATTTTGTGTTTTTCAGTGGTTGCAAGTATGAAAATTGCATGCTTTGGTGGTTCTTCGAGTGTTTTTAGAAAGGCGTTAAAAGCAGCTTGTGAGAGCATGTGAACCTCATCGATAACGTATATTTTGTAATCACCTAATTGCGGAGCATAACGTACCTGTTCTATTAATGCTCGAATATCATCAACTGAATTATTAGAAGCCGCATCGAGTTCAAAAACATTGTGAGACGCTCCACTATTAAAAGAGATACAGCTTTCACACTTGTCGCATGCTTCAGTTGTTTCCGTTCTATCACTGCAATTAATAGTTTTTGCAAGGATACGTGCGCATGTCGTTTTTCCAACACCCCTAGGTCCGCAAAACAAAAATGCCTGAGCTAGATGTCCTGTTTTTATTGCATTTTTTAAAGTATTGGTTATGTGAGCCTGCCCGACAACAGTGTTGAAAGTTGCGGGGCGGTATTTACGTGCCGATACTATAAAATTGTCCATTTTAATAAGAATTAACGGTTTTGATTTTCAATTAATACAAGAGAACCTACATTTAAAGTGTGGACAAATTTAGAGATTAATACAAAACTACAAAGAGATGTTTATAAATAATAATATGGGGAAGCTTGATTGGTGAGGGAACAGCTTCAACTATTCATTTGACGAAGAGTTTCGAATAGTATTACAAATAAGGGTTCTTATGAAAGGTTAAAACGAAAACGATAAACCAACTTTTATACCCCAATTACTGATTCGGCTTCCAGGGTTAGCGAGTTCGTAATCTCGAATGTAGAAATCATCATTATAAGTTAGCCTATAGAGAAAATCAACACGGATAATATCTAGAATGTTTTCTATTCCAAGATCAGCTTCCATGTAAGGCACGTCTTCCATTACAGTGAAATAATTGTTTTTGTTGAAGTGAAGATTTTTATCACTAAGCGAGCCATATGCCATATTTAAACCGACTACTTCACGAAAGCCAGTGCGGTTGAGAAGTGGAATTCTGTTGAAGAATAATCCACTGAAATGATGTTGCCAATATGCTTCAATATACTGGTCAGAAACAAATTCAAAATAATTCATCTGATTAAAAGTATTGTTGGCAAACAAATCTGTTTGATTGCCTCTAGGGATTTCTAAAAGTGTGTAAGGAACTTCTGAAAATACCTTGCCTGCCTTAATGTACACTTGAGAGTAACCAAGTGTTGCCATTCGGAAACGATTGGAAATTGATATGCTTAGCTTGTTGTAATTAAAATCACCTCCAAGGAAATTTTTCACTCCAAGTGTGTAATACAGTGAAATGATTGGAGATTTGTTGTTTCCAAAACTTATTCTTTCGTTGCCATTTTGGACATATTTTTCTTTAAAAGAGAATCGAGATTCGATTAGGATCTCTGTTATGGTATATTTTTTTTGCTGGAAAATATTGAATAAATCGCCATATGTAATAGGGAAAAGGGGAGTGGTACGAACATTACGTAAAGTAAGTATAGTATTTAGTCCTCGGTTTATGTCTTTTTCATACCAAATCCGTGCTTCTTCTTTTCGTAAAAGTTTAGACACATTTGCGATGTGAGAAAAGGTATTGTATAGATTATTTGGAGGTTCACCTAAATTGATTTGTGATGAATTATTAAAGCCAGTACCCATCTGATCTATATCGTCACGATACTGAATGCCTGCATTACTCCATGGATATCGTGTGATGATCCGTTCAAGTTGAAGATTGTATTTAAATCCCTTGTCTTTGAAACCGTATGCTCCGTAACCTCTAACAACCCAACTTTTACTCATTTTACTGTTTGTTCTGAAACCAAGTTGTACACGAGCCCCTTCATACAGGTTGTAGGCATAAGTGTTGATGTAATGACCAACATCGATAGGACCGAAATCTTTGTAACCTGAAAATAAAAAGTACAATATATTAACAGCTGATTTTACAAATCGTGTGTTTCTCACAGTATCAATCATATTGTATGCGCCCTTTTCCAACTCAGTGAGTGGTTCCTGACGATTCGAGTGCCACCACGAAGAATCTTTTGTTATGGCATCTTCTGCAAAAGTGATTCGGGTTTTGTAAAAATCCTTTTCTTTAGGTTGATTGACTTTATAAAATTTATTTGAATTATATGTACGAAGGGTAACCCCTATTAGATTTTTGGCAGGTGTAGCAAATTCAACTAGTACTCTTGTTTGCGAAGGTACCCAAGGACCAGCATCTGTAGGAATCATTACCTGCTGAATACGGGCATGGTTCACCAGATTCACATTTGCTTCTTTTACTATTTCCAGGTCAAGTTGTTTTATCGCGAATGAAGAGTCAGTAATCCAAATATTACCAGTATATGCCAAATCGTGTTTGTTTTTTGGCCGACAATTTATCTTGTAACATTTGTATCCCTCAATTGTGGTACTGTCAATTAAGTAATAATTATAAAATAGCCCTGCATTATCAGCTATTGGAGATAAGAAATCTTTGTTTATGGATGCAATCGCAACAGTGTTGTTGCAGAAATTGTAATTCTGAAAGTCTGTGCCCTGCATTTGAGACATCGCACTTCCGTCTTTCATTCCAACAAATTTTATTCTTACAGCGGTTACATCCTCATGTTTTTTTTCTGCCTCTTTGTAAGAGTATATATCAGAAACAATTTCACTCATCCAAACAGGTAAGTTGGCCTTGCTCGCTTCTCCTGCTATAGAATCCATCCGATCCCAAAGGTCGGTAATTCCATGCAGGAACTTAAGTTTTCGCATTTTTTTGGTAACATTATTAATATCCGCTTCCTGTTTCGTATAACTCACATATTGAATAGAGTTAAGATTGTCTCGATTATATTTAGATTTGTTCGTGGCAGCATTTTTTATAATTCGCAAAGCTGGATTGATTCCTGGTTTCACTTCAACAGTGTTTAAACTCAAAGCTTCAGGACTAATTTGAAAGTTGATGACTTGCGTTTTTCCTTTTTTTACCGGTTTGGCTTTTGAAGAATATCCTATAAGGCGTAAATGTACAGAGTCAGTTGGAGTAGTTGTTCTAAGTGAATAGTTGCCATCAAAGTCTGTAACTGTACCTATGAGCGTACCTTTAAAATAAATGTTAACAAATGGAATTCCACTGTTGCTACCTATTTCGGTTACTCTTCCGGTAATTAGAGTTTCCTGCTGCGCTAATGTGCGACTGCAGAGAATCATTAAAATTAACAATAGAAATAGCTTTTTTAGGAAAAACATCTTTTCATTCAAAAATTAGGGTGTAAAGTTCGCAAAATTGTTAGAATAAAATAAAGTATAGTCACTTCAGCCATTTCCACCTCTGATGGGCAAGTTCACTTAAACATTATCTTCTGAATTTTCTGAGAATATTATGAAGTAATGTTTTCTTACCCACAATGCCTTTCCAGCCTTGATAGATGAGGATGAATCCTAGGACAGATATTAAAATGAATGGTTTCGGCCAATAATTATTAAAAGTCCCGATAATAGTTACGATAACAATCACAAATCCCAAAAACATTCCTGAAACAAAAAGTAGATTGTAAATAATAGGAGATTGACGAAAATAGTAGTAGTCATCTTTTTCAATTGGGTTACCCTTTTTAAACGTGTTCCAATCATAATGAAAACTAGACGGGTTTGTATATGAATCGTTTTTTACTGACGAGCCGTAGTATTGTTTTTTTCGTTCGGCTTTTGCTCTCGCTGTATCGGCATAGTTCAGTTTCATGTCATGCAAATACCTTTTCTTATCATCGGACAAGGTTTCATAAGCTTCATTTACCACAGCAAAAACTTCGTTGGCTTTCGGAGAGTTATTTACATCTGGATGCACTTCTTTAGCCTTGTTTCTGTAAGCACGTTTGATGTCTTCATTTGAAGCATCGCGTGGAAGGTCAAGAATTTTGTAAAAGTCGTACATCAGCAAAAAATAAATTGTTAACAAATTTATGGAATTTTTCAATTTGATTGTCTTAATAATAAAAAGGAGGTTAAAATGAAACGCTTTTATTTAGTGTCATTGCTCGTAATTTTAATCATAAATTGCGCACTTGGGCAAATAAATTATAATTTAAATTCGGTTACTGTTTATGCCCATAAAGCCCCTGACACGGTTTTTGGGAGTTGGAAGTTTAATGTTGAAGATTATGAATTTTGCAATGACAAAATCGTACTGCTTACTTGGGCTAAAAGTCTCGAATATGCCAATGTGATGCTGGCAGATGCTCAACAAAATGTGCTATCAAGTTGCGAAATTCCTGATGAAGCCGAACGTTTGTTTAAAGATTATTTGGGATATATAAATGTGATATGTGTAAATCATATTTACAGGATAAAAATTAGTGATACTCAAATCAGATTAGCATCGCTGCCTGTGAAAGATTATCGGAATTTAATTATGCCATGTATTGATACTATTAATAAGGACATCTATTTCTCCAATTATCAGAAAGATTATCCTCAGTTTAATTATTATTGTTACAACACCTCAACTCATACCACCACTCCGTTTAAAACCATTACGGATGATGAAGCGTTAAAAGGTTATAATATGGAATATTATTTTCTGAAACCGAGCGAAAAGCTTGTGGCCATAAAACTTGCCGATGAATATGGTGTGGACAAACATCGTGTGGCTGCCATAATGAGCGGATTAACAAACAGTGTTTTTTATACACCGCTTTACGCTCCTTTGTTCATCTTAAATGATACAGTTTATGTGTTCGATCACTATAGTAACGCTATGTTGAAATATGATAAATACCATAAAAGAGTTGATTCAGTTCAAATAACATATCATCATCCGAAAAATTGGAGGGATTGGAAACATCAGTTGGTGGTGGATAAAGAAAATCAAGAAGTGTATGCAGAGTATGAACATGACGGAGTTTTTTACTTGAAACACATTGATAAAAACACAGGGAAAATAGTTAGCACTTATAAGTTAAAAAATAAATATGTACATCAAATAAAAATAGTGAACAATGAAGTATATTACATTTACCGCCCATTTGAATCGCTTCAGCAAAAATTTATTTATAAAGAATTAATCCGAAATGATTGTGGTGTGAAGGGATAGTTGTAATTTCACGTTCTCAAACTAAATTCATCATCAATGAAAAAAACGATAATCGTATTAAGCTCATTTACCATCTTTCTATCTGCAAATGCGTTTAAACCTCTTGTAAATCCTGAATTGGAAATAGGCAAACCAATTCCAGGTGCATCATTAAAAATGATGGACATTAGTGGCAAGGAAGTTTCTTTGGCTGATGTAAAGGGCGAAAATGGTTTGTTAGTTATCTTTTCTTGTAATACATGTCCTTATGTAAAACTTAGTGAGGCTCGTATTAAAGAATCGGCAACATTGGCCCGGAAAAATAAGATTGGAGTGATTGCGGTAAATTCTAACGAAGCTCAACGAAACGATGATGACTCGTTTGAAGCGATGAAGAAATATGCATCTTCACAAGTGTACGATTTTAATTATGTAGTTGATAAAAACTCAAAACTTGCAAATGCTTTTGGTGCCAGCCGAACTCCTCAATGCTTTCTTTTTGACAAAAAAGGGCTTGTATACAGGGGCGCTATTGACGACAATGTGAAGGATGCAAGTGAAGCTAAGGAACATTACCTCAATGATGCAATAAGTGCTGTGGGTATTGGAAATACGGTGAAAACGAGTTCCTCTAAATCGATAGGCTGTTCAATTAAGCGCATGGAAGACTAAAATAAGTGTATGATATTTAATATTTTATTTTAGTCGTTTATTAATTATTATTGTTACCTTGCGCTAAATTTAAATTAATTAACACATGCAAAAAGGTACAGTAAAATTTTTTAATGTTACAAAGGGATTTGGTTTCATTACACCAGAATCAGGTGAAAAAGACATTTTCGTTCATTCTTCAGGTCTTGTAGACGAGATCCGTGAAAACGATAAAGTATCATTTGAAGTAGAAAGTGGTCCAAAAGGATTAAATGCTTCGAATGTAAAAGTTATCTAATAAGATTTCTTCTTTTTAAATAAAATAAGCACGCTTTTTAGCGTGCTTATTTTATTTAAAAAGTTACCCATTATTCTCCTTTATATTTTTTCTCCAAGAAATTGTAATAAAATCCTAAGCCAAAGCTAAGGTTACTGGTATTGCCTGTTGGGCCTGGGTCAAATGGTGCCCATTGATTTAGATATAATTCAAAAGGGTCGAAAGTATGGTTATATAAGGAATATGTTATGGTGGCGCCAATTCCCATATTATTATCTACAAGAAAATACAAATTGATTTCGGGTTCGTAAAAAAATGTATTAAAACGTGCGTTGTCGAGGGGAATGGAAAGAACTTTGGAGGGGTCTTTCGTGTCTTTTCTTACAAAAGAGTAATAGTGTGTCCAGTTTTGGCCAATGGCAAGTGCAGCCGAAAAAATTATTCTTTTGCGTTCGCCAAGATATAAATCTCCTCCTAATTTTCCGGCAACATTGTCAATCTCCATTTGTGCGTTGTAATTGGGAATTTTATTTTCTGTTATTTTGAGCATGCCATTTTTGGCCGAAGCTCCAATAAAAATCCCCTTGTATAAATAAACATTGGTAGCCAAAGAGGCTTCGTAAACTCCCAAAAATGAGCGCCTGTAAGCTTTGTTCCCCATGGGTTTCGGAACGGTAGCATTAACACGGATATCAAAAACATAATGATGAATTTTGCCATCATTATTCAAACTACCTAAATCTAAATGTTCATTTTCATCATCTGCATCATTTTCGTCATCACCATTCTGAGCCTTTGATGAAAATGAGAACAAAGAAAAGAAAAGAAAAAAGAAAGCAAAAAGACGTATTTTCATAAATTATCAAAATGGATTACAAATAATCAAATCATTAATATTGTTTGATTATTTCCAGCCAACTGGCCTGTTTTTAAACTTTACTCCAAAAAGATATTTATATCCCAATGATTCTCCAGTTTCTTTAAGCCGTTTGTAACTGTAAAATGTGATGCCGTAGACATTGTTGGTTAATGTATAATTTACAGTGTCCATTTCCATTTGTTCATCAAATCGCATCTGTACAATGTCTTCACCTGTAATGGGTTTTAAACTGAATTCGCCAGGACGCCCTGCTACTGGTTCCTCATTATTTTGACTAATTTGATTGAGCATAGTTTTAAACTCTTCCAAGGTATAGGTGGAGTCAGGGTCAAGGTAATACGCTTTTAAGCGGCCTATAAGAACAGCATTTTTTATCGATTCGAAAATGGCTTTTTTGTCATAATTATTTTTATCACCCAAATAAGGAATCTGAACCAAACTGTCTTTTTCAAGGGGGACAATCGTTTCTATTTTGGAAGCCCACACTATTTTATTTTGGTCTGAATTTCTGCCACACGCTATTAGCAGAATACTAGTCAGTACTATAAATACTTTATACATACAATTATTTATTTCTTTTTATAAAGGCAAAACTACAAATACTTATTTAATTTTATTGAAAAATAAAAAAAGGAATACATTTTATTTCTATGATTTGAAGTGCAATTTAGTTTGATGAAGTTAATTGGGTTTTAATAGAAATTCAATTGAAGCTTATTGTTAATTTGTAGTTAGTCAAGCTTATGTGTAGATAATGAGTTAAATAATCGGCTAACTAAGTCGATCAAAAACTTAGTTAAGGAAATCGTTTACTTAACTAAGTAAATGAAAAACATAATTAGGTTAGAAATTAACTTAGTTTCGCGGGGAAGAGACTGTGTTTAATAATAAATTTCTTTGTTTTTAATTAATTTTAAGAAACTTTTGGAGACTATTTTCAGACTTTTGCTTTCTGAATAATCATAATATGTTTGACATCTTGAATAACTGTTTTGAAATTTAAAAGTAAGGAAGGGCGCAATTAAGAATTCATCAACTCTCTATTCAAACCCGAAACAATAATTCAGAGAGGCAAACATTCAGCTTTTAAGTTTGTGGAAAAACAAGCAACATGGAAACAATAAAAAAGAAAGAGGTTTGTTTTAAAAATGCTTTATCTTTACATCCCTAAAATAAAATATATGAATTATTGGTTAGTAAAATCAGAGCCTTCTGTATACAGTTGGCAACAGCTTGTAAAAGATAAAAAAACAGTATGGGAAGGTGTTCGTAATTATGCAGCTCGCAATAACATGCGTGCTATGGAAAAAGGCGATTTAGTTTTTTTTTATCACAGTAACGAAGGGCTTTGTATTGTTGGTGTTGCTAAGGTTGTTAGAGAGGCGTATCAAGATCCAAGTACAACGGATATTGCTTGGAGTGTAGTAGATTTGGCACCTGTAAAAACACTTAAAAAACTAGTAACCTTGTCGCAGTTAAAGTCAGAAAAAGATTTGTCTGAAATGCAAATTATTCGGCTTAGTCGTTTGTCGGTTTGCGCCATCACACCAAATGAGTTTGAAAAAGTACTTCAACTTGCTCAAACCAAATTATAATTCTTAGTTTCTACTTAAGTCAATCAATTCTTACTGTATGTTTTTATTTTAAGTTAAAAATACGGTTAGAAGACGAATTAGTTCATTTTAAAAAACATTCCTTCACTGTTATCAATATTTTCTTAGTTTTGCACGTTTTTTAAGAATCTAAAAAAATATCATCAGCGCTATGTCTGTACGTTTTATTAAATATATTTTTATCACATTGTTCACTTTAGGTTCAATGGTTACATTCTCTCAATCAGGAACAGGAACAGTAAGAGGTTTTGTTTATGTAAAAGAAACAGGCGAACCCGTTTTGTTTACTAATGTTGTGCTCAAAGGTACCTCCATGGGTATAGCAACGGATGTAAATGGTTTCTTTACCATAAGTCGAATACCACCCGGAAATTATACAATTATGATTGTATCGGTTTTGGGGTACGATACTCTCCAGCAACCCATTACCATTAAAGCAGGGGATATACTTAACCAAAAGTTATATTTAGTAAAAGGCAATGTGAAACTAATTGAGGTAGAAATTACTGCCGAACAACAAGCAAAAGAGTCAGAAACTCAAGTTTCGGTGAATAAAATTGATCCGGTAACTATCAAAAAATTGCCAACAGTTGGAGGGGAGCCAGATTTAGCTCAATATCTCCAAGTTTTGCCTGGAGTTATTTTTACGGGCGATCAAGGGGGACAACTTTATATTCGTGGAGGTTCGCCAATTCAAAATAAAGTCTTGCTTGATGGAATGATTGTTTACAACCCATTTCACTCCATTGGATTATTCTCTGTTTTTGATGCTGATATTATTCGCAACGCAGATGTATACAGTGGAGGTTTCGGTGCAGAATATGGTGGACGAATTTCTTCTATCATGGACATCACTACACGTGATGGAAACAAAAGACGCGTTGCTGGTAAAGTAGCTTTTTCTCCTTTCGGAGCAAAAGTTCTAGCTGAAGGGCCTTTGAAAAGATATAAAGAAGGAAGTAATGGAACCTCTTCTTTTATTCTTTCTGCCAAGACTTCTTTTTTACCTACCACATCTAAGCTGCTATACTCTTATGTTGATCCGAATGGTTTACCTTTCAGTTTCAATGATTACTACGGAAAGGTGTCGTTTAACAGTAATAATGGTAGTAAGTTGAATTTATTCGGATTTAATTTTAATGATAAGGTTAGTTACCAATCATTACAGGATATGAATTGGGTTTCATACGGAGGAGGCGGGAATTTTCTTTTGGTGCCTCAAAATTCACCTGTTTTGGTTAATGGTAATTTTGCATATTCACAATATGCAATAAAAATGAAACCGGAAGCTCAGCCTGAAGAATCGAGTACGATAAAAGGTTTTAATATGGGAATCGGTTTCTCATACTTCATGCGTCAAAATGAGCTGAATTATGGTATAGATGTAGATGGATTCAGTACTTATTTTGATTTCTACAATTCGATCGGTCGACATATTTTTCAAAATGATTACACAACCGAAATTGGCGGGTATTTGAAATATAAATGGATTTCTAAACACAAAAAGCTTTTGATTGAACCAAGTATGCGCATTCAGTATTATGCATCTCTTGCCGAGTTTTCTCCTGAGCCGAGATTAAGTTTTAAGTGGAATGTTACACATAAAATTCGCTTCAAATTTGCAGGAGGAATGTATTCTCAAAACTTGATTGCAACTAATACTGATAGAGAAGTGGTGAACTTGTTTTATGGCTTCCTGTCAGGTCCGGATAACTTGCCAACCTCCTATGTAAATGAGAACGGAGATGTAGTGAATGTGAAGTCGAAATTACAAAAAGCAAATCATTATGTTGCCGGTTTCGAAATGGATTTGGCAAAACACGTGGGTTTAAATGTTGAAGTATATCGTAAAGATTTTACTCAATTGTCTAACATAAACCCATACAAAATATATGATGAAACATTGCTTGAAAATGCAAATAAACCTGACATTATGAAAAAAGACTACATAATTGAGACAGGGCGAGCTCAAGGTTTGGACGTTGTGTTAAAGTATGATTACAAGAGATTGTATGTGTGGGTGGTGTATTCATTGGGGTATGTTAATCACTGGGATGGTATACAAGATTACCGTACTCATTACGATAGAAGACATAATGCGAACTTGGTTGTGTCATACACTTTGGGCAAAAAGAAAAATTGGGAAATTGATGCTCGATGGAATGTGGGATCTGGGTTTCCATTTAAACCAACAGGAGGTTTTTATGAGGACTTGAACTTTCAGCAGGGGATAAATACTAACTATACCTCCACGAATGGTGATTTGAATTATTTCTTTGATGAAAGCCAGGTAAAGGAATTACCATGGTACCACCGTTTAGATGTGAACATAAAACGTACTTTTCTGCTGTTTGCAAATACTAAACTTGAAATAGCGGCAGGTGCCACCAATGTTTATAGTCGTGAGAATGTGTTTTATTTTGACCGTATTCAATACAAACGAGTAGACCAATTGCCTATTCTGCCAACACTGAGCGTTATTATGACTTTTTAGAGCATTTCTTTTCGTTAGATAACTTACAACTTACTGAATTATTTAATTTGGATTTGTTATTTGAGTAAAACTTTTATTCATTTCGCAATATTCCTGTTGGATTTTTTTCTTACTTTTGCCCAACCGATAAAACTTCCTCTGGTTAAGGATTAAGCAAAATAAAATCTAATGTCTGTTTCTACAAAATACATATTTGTTACTGGAGGAGTAACTTCATCACTTGGAAAAGGAATTCTAGCCGCGTCACTTGCAAAACTGCTTCAGGCAAGAGGTTATACGGTTACCATTCAAAAACTCGATCCCTATATTAATGTAGACCCGGGTACTTTGAATCCTTACGAACACGGAGAATGTTTTGTTACAGACGATGGAGCCGAAACAGACCTTGACCTTGGCCACTACGAGCGCTTCCTTAATATTCCTACTTCGCAGGCTAATAATGTTACAACTGGAAGAATTTACCAAACAGTGATAGAAAAAGAGCGTCACGGTGACTATTTGGGGAAAACAGTTCAAGTAATTCCTCATATTACTGACGAAATAAAAAACCGAATTAAATTACTTGGCAAAACAGGTAAGTACCAATTTGTAATTACAGAAATTGGAGGTACTGTTGGCGATATTGAGTCACTACCATACATAGAAGCTGTTCGTCAGTTGAAGTGGGAGTTGGGGAAAAGTGCTATGGTTATTCACCTTACATTGATTCCATATTTATCAGCCACAGGCGAATTAAAAACAAAACCAACTCAACATTCGGTAAAATTATTACTTGAATATGGAGTTCAACCGGATATTTTGGTTTGTCGTACCGAGTATTCAATAAACAAGGATATCAGAAATAAAATAGCACTTTTCTGTAATGTTGCTCCTAATGCGGTTATCGAAGCCAGAGATGCAAGCACCATTTATGAAGTTCCTCTATTGATGGAGGAAGAGAAACTTGATGTAGTGGTGTTGAATCAGCTCAACATGCCGGTTTCTGAAAATTTGGATTTGACAAAATGGAAAGAGTTCTTATTCAAATTTAAAAATCCTAAACACGAAGTGAAAATAGGGCTTGTGGGAAAATATGTTGAATTAAAAGATTCTTATAAATCCATTTCTGAAGCCTTTATTCATGCAGGTGCGGCAAACGACTGTAAAGTAAACATTGAATGGATACATTCCGAAAGTATTACATCGGAGAACGTAGAAGAACAATTTAAAGACCTTAAAGGTATTTTGGTCGCTCCGGGTTTTGGGCAAAGAGGAATTGAAGGTAAGATTACAGCTATAAAATATGCCCGCGAAAATGGAGTGCCGTTTTTTGGTGTTTGTCTCGGTATGCAATGTGCGGTTATCGAATTTGCACGTAATGTTCTTGGATTTAAAGATGCCAATTCAACTGAAATGAATCCGGGTACTACTAATCCTGTAATAGATTTACTAAAAGCGCAAAAGAAAATTACTAAAAAGGGCGGAACTATGCGTTTGGGTTCTTATCCTTGCAATGTTACTGAAGGAACAAAAGCATGGGAAATATACAAACACAAAGAAATTAACGAACGTCACCGCCACCGTTACGAATTTAACAACGAATACTTACAGGATTTTGAAAATGCTGGTATGATTGCTTCGGGTATAAATCCGGATGGAGGTTTGGTTGAAATAGTGGAAATAAAAGATCATCCTTGGTTTGTTGGGGTTCAGTTTCATCCGGAATACAAAAGCACGGTAGCCAATCCTCATCCATTGTTTGTTAATTTTGTGAAAGCTGCCATAGAAGTTGGCAAACTTGTTCATTAAAAAGAATTATTGCCTCTGTCAGAAGTTTGATAGATGGCTTAGATATATAGGTTTTACTGTTGAATTTTCAATATGAAAACACTTTACCTTATTCGTCATGCTAAATCAGATTGGGCTAATATCGCCCTTGCAGATATAGATCGTCCACTCAACACTCGAGGATATACCGATGCTCACAAAATGAGTCTGGTTTTTAAATCCGCTAGTATCAAACCTGAAGAAATTATTTCAAGTTGTGCAGTAAGAGCACTTACCACCGCTCTTATTTTTGCACGAAATACTGATTATAATAGTGCGAAGATTCGAATTGAACCTTCGCTTTACCATTCTGATTACGATAAATACCTTTCCATAATTGCTGAAACAAATAGTAAAGTAAATACGTTGTTTTTATTTGCCCATAATCCCACAATTACTGACTGTGCAAATGCATTATTGCGAACAACCATGGAGGCAATTCCTACTTGCGGAATTGTTGGTATTACTAATAAATGTGCTACCTGGGAAGAGTTTATAGACGTTCCGGGTAAATTAGTTTTATTTGATTTTCCTAAAAACAATATTTAAACTATACCTTTTGTGGGTTTGTTTGGTTGTTAATTTAGTGTTATCATTTTTGTCAGTCTGATTTCGCGTAAATATTCTCTATAATTTTATAAACTAAAAATTAATTATCATGGACAAGAAGAAACAAAGAAAAGAGCTGGAACATTCATTGGTGACTATCATTGAAAACGCTTTGATAGCAATTAACCCAGAAGCAGCAAAGGAAGTGAACGACATTGTATATGGAGCCTCAAAAATATTGGCGAAAAAGTTCTTTAAGGCATATAAACCAGTGCAGAAAAAGAAACTTGTTGCTAAAAAGGAAAATGTCAAGAAAGTGGATACCAAGAATACGGTAAAACCAAATCCGAAAAAAGTAAAAACGAAAGGAGCAAAGTAGAAAAGGTAATTGTATTTTTCGTTACTTTTGTTCTGTTAGGTATTTTAAGTTATGAAAAAGGAAAAGAAAGTTTTAATCAATAGGGAATTAAGCTGGTTATCCTTTAACGAAAGGGTATTGCAGGAAGCTCAGGACTCAACCGTACCTTTAATAGAGAGAATTAAATTTCTCGGCATTTTTTCTAATAATAGAGATGAGTTTTTCCGTGTAAGAGTGGCCACGCTTACTCGAGTAATTAAACATCAGAAAAAAGCGATTGAGTTAATGGGCGAAAATCCGGTTGCAATTCTGAATGCCATTCAGAAAACCGTTATTCAGCAGCAAATAAAATTTGAATCGATTTATCAAACACTTAGTCTGGAGTTGGTAAAAAACAATATTTTTATCATCAATGAAAAGCAAGTAACTCCTTCGCAACGGGTATTTATAAAGACATTTTTCCGGGAAAAGGTTTTGCCTTCTCTCTTCCCGATAATGTTAGATTCAACTTCTAAATTTCCTTACCTTAAGGATAAATCAGGTTATCTGATTATAAAACTTGGACGAAAGCAAAAAGATAAAAAAAATAAATATGCTTTAATAGAAGTACCAACAGATGTTCTGTCCCGCTTTGTTGTTCTTCCCAAAGACAAAGAAAAGAACTTTATTATTCTCCTGGACGATGTAATTAGATTTTGTCTCGAAGATATATTCCCTAATTTTGAACACGATTACATCGAAGCATTCAATATCAAACTCACCAGAGATGCCGAAATGGATATTGACAATGATGTGTCCAAATCTTTTATAGAAAAAATAACAAAGGGGTTAAAAGACCGAAAAAAAGGGCAACCTGTGAGGCTGGTTTACGATAGCCAGATATCTCCCGACATTCTTGAGTTTATTATGAAAAAAATAAAACTTGGAAAAGAAGAGAATCCCATACCTGGTGGCAGATATCACAATTTCAAGGATTTTATAAAGTTCCCGAATGTAGGTTCGCCAGAGTTGAGTTATAAAAAAACACCTCCCCTCAAACACCCTGATTTGGTTAATCAAACCAATTTGTTGAAAGTTATAAAAAAGAAGGATGTGCTGCTTACTTATCCTTACCAGTCTTTCGACCATATCATAGATATTTTGCGCGAAGCTTCCATCGACCCCAAAGTAGTGAGTATAAAAATAACTTTATACCGGGTTGCCAACAATTCCAATGTGGTGAAGGCGCTGATTAATGCATTAAAGAACGGAAAATCGGTAGTTGCTGTTATTGAGTTGCAGGCTCGTTTTGATGAAGAGTCGAATATCTACTGGGCCAATAAGCTGCAAGAGGAAGGTGCAAATGTTATATATGGTGTTCCCGGATTAAAGGTGCATACCAAGCTGTTTTTAATAAGCAGAAAAGAGAATGGTAAATTACATCATTACGCTCATTTGGGAACAGGCAACTTTAATGGTGATACCGCTAGAGTATACACTGACCATAGTTTGTTAACCACAGACCCTAGAATAACAGAGGAGGCAGAGAAATTATTTATGTTTTATTCTGATAACCTTAAAACAGGAACATACAAACATCTGCTGGTATCTCCGTTCACCATGCGTAAAAATGTTACTGCACTTATCAATAAAGAGATTGCGAATGCCAGAAAAAATATTCCGGCAGCCATTACTTTAAAGTTAAACAATCTGGTCGACCCCAATATTATTAAGAAGCTATACGAAGCCAGTACCGAAGGAGTGAAAATTAAATTGCTTGTGAGAGGCATTTGTTCGCTAGTGGCAGGCGTAAGAGGGCTTAGTGATAATATTGAAGCAATAAGTATAGTCGATAAATTTTTAGAACATAGCCGAGTATTTATTTTCCATAATGGAGGTAATGAAAAAATTTATTTGTCCTCAGCCGACTGGATGGCACGTAACTTAGATCACCGTTCGGAAGTAGCAGTGCCGGTGTATGATAAAAATATTCAACTTCAGGTAAAACAAATTATGGATATTCTTTGGGCCGACAATACCAAAGCACGGGTGCTAGGAAGTATGCAGAATAACGAATACCGAAGAAGCGCAGATAAAACAGAAATAAGAGCACAAGAAGAAATTTACAAATATTTTAAACTTAAAAAGAAATAGACCCTATTGAAATTTGCAGCCATTGATATAGGTTCGAACGCAGTGAGACTGCTGTTTTGTAATGTATATAACGAAAACGGAAAACCCATCTTTAAGAAAGCAGAATTAATTCGCGTACCCATCCGTTTGGGAGAGGATTCTTTTCTTAATGGCGTTATCTCTCCCGAAAAAGAAGAAAAACTTGTTACTGCCATGAAGGCATTTAAACATTTGATTAGTGTTTACGATGCGCTTGATTACCGAGCCTGCGCAACTTCTGCCATGCGCGATGCCGAGAATAGATACGACATTGTGGACAGAGTTAGAAAAGAGGCCGGTATTAAGATTGAAATTATTGACGGTAAAACAGAGGCCGATATTATTTATTCCAACCACATAGAGGAGCATCTGGACAAAGGAAATAATTACCTGTATATTGATATTGGTGGTGGAAGCACCGAAATAACTTTGTTCTCCAAAGGAAAGGCTGTTGTTTCTCAGTCATTCAATATTGGTACCATCCGAATGCTCCATAATCAGATTGACAAAGAATACTGGGGGTATTTTAAGAACTGGATTTCTGAAATGACCAAAGGTTATAAACCATTAATGGCAATAGGTTCGGGAGGGAATATTAATAAATTATTCAAATTGTCGGGAAGAAAGTTAAACAAACCCATTGCTACCGCTAAATTGAAAAACCTTTATGAATTGCTCGATTCGTATACATACGAAGAACGTGTACAAACACTGGGTTTAAACCCCGACCGTGCCGATGTAATTATACCTGCATCAAAAATACTGCTTACTGTATTGAAGAAAGCAGAAATAGAAAAAGTAATTATTCCTCAGATAGGATTGTCGGATGGTATAGTGCATACTTTGTACGAAAACTATATGGAGAAGAAAAAGGAAGAAAAGGTTTAACCTAACTTTTTCTGTCAAAAATATACTCTTCTGAACTTTTCAAATTCTACAATCAAAATAATTTGTTTAGTTTTGTAACCAATATGCATATAGAAGTTTTAAAATCAAAAATACACAGAGTAACGGTTACTCAGGCCGACCTGGATTATATTGGAAGTGTCACCATTGACGAAGATTTGATGGATGCTGCCAATCTGATTGAAAATGAAAAGGTGGATGTGTTTAATTATAATAATGGCGAACGCCTTTCTACCTACGTTATCAAAGGAGAAAGAGGTTCGGGAGTTATTTGTCTGAATGGCCCTGCGTCTTTAAAAATAAGTGTTGGACATCAGATTATCATTGTTTCTTATGCTTCCATGGATTTTGAAGAAGCCAAGAAACACAATCCTACCGTTGTTTTTCCCGATTCTCGTACCAACAAACTTAGATAAGTTTTGAAGAAGAAAGCCATCAATGTTATCAAAATCCTGTTCTTTCTCGGATTGGGGATTTTATTGGTTTGGCTGGCTTTGCGCGATAAAACGGAGAAACAAATCAGTGATATAGTTGAGTCCATCAAACAGGCTAACTATTTCTGGCTGATTCTTTCGGTTGTTATCAGTGGTCTTAGCCATTATTTCAGAGCAGTGAGGTGGAAAATGCTTCTGGAACCACTTCATCACAAACCTAAAACGTATAACACATTTTTTGCCGTAATGGTGGGTTATCTGGCCAACTTTGCCATACATCGTATTGGAGAAGTTACGCGTTGCGGCCTACTTACTAAATACGAAAAGGTGCCTTTTACCGAAGGGTTTGGCTCTGTCATTGCCGAAAGAGCATTTGATATGGTTTGTTTAATACTTATCTTCTTTCTTACTTTTGCTATTGAACTCGATAAAATATCTGGCATTGCCAATGATTTAATATTTAAAAATGTGGCGGTAAAATGGCATGCCTTAATGCAGAATCAATTTTTGCTTATTGCAATGCTTGTTGTTTTTGTAGCTCTGCTCGGTGTTTTCTTTTATTTTAGAGTAAAAATAAAACAACTTATTTCCGGAAAAATACTGGGTTTTGCCAAAGGAATATGGCAGGGATTACTCAGCATTAAAAATGTAAAGAAGCCATTTTTCTTTATTCTTCAAACCTGCGTAATTTGGCTATTGTACATTTTGCAAGTGTATGTTTGTTTCTTTGCTTTTCCCGAAACTGCTCATCTTTCCTTTGTGGTTGCTATGGTAATTGTAGTTTTTGGAAGCATCGGAATCATTGCTGTACCGGGAGGAACGGGAGCTTATCAGTTAATCGTTATTCAAATATTAATGACAGTGTACAGTATAACCGAAGCACCTGCTAATGCATTTGCCTGGGCCGTTTGGGTATCACAATTTATAATGATATTGGCAGTTGGGTCTTTATCATTGGTGTTGTTGCCTATCTTCAACAAAGAAACTCAGAAAACAAATGTTCTATAAAATCCCACCTTTACCGGCTTTGGATGTTATCCAATCGAAAGTTGTAACAACAACTGATTTAGAATTTCGATTAAATGTATGGAACTATAAAGGAGAAAAAGTTGTTTTCACGAATGGGTGTTTTGATATTCTTCATCGCGGACATGTGGATTATCTCGCTAAAGCAAGCGATTTGGGTAAACATCTTATTGTTGGAATAAATAGTGATGCTTCGGTAAGAGGTCTTGGAAAAGGCCAAACCAGGCCCCTGCAGGACGAAGTAACAAGAGCTATGATTATTGCTTCTCTTCATTTTGTTAGTGCTGTTATTTTATTCAACGAACCTACACCACTCGAATTAATTCAATTTATAAAACCGGATGTACTTGTTAAAGGAGCCGATTATGATGCCACAGAAACCAATCCTGCAAGTAAAAAATACATCGTAGGTTCGGATGTGGTGAGAAAAAAAGGCGGGGAAGTTGTTACTATAGCTTTTCTAGAAGGCTTTTCCACGTCTGCCATTGAGCAGAAAATTAAAAATACTATTTAGTTAACATTAAATTTCCCATTCACTTTATCTTATTTTTGAAATCTCAAGCAGTGTTTGACTTCTGTCTTTTCGTTTGAGGAGGATATGAATTGTCATTTTACACGTGTCTCGTGTCACTTTACACGTGTAAAGTGTCATCTTACACGTGTCATTTGTCATTTTATCAAAGTCATTTGACATTTTACACGTGTCCCGTGTCATTTTACATGTATGCCGTGTATATTCATATCCTCCTCGATTCGGAAATTCAAGTTCACTTTGATAGAAACAAAGGTAATTGCATAGTTTTGCTCAGCCGAACAAGGAATATTATAGACCCTTTTTAAAAGGTAAGCATGCAAAGGGAAAACAGACATACCTAATCACACAAAGTGAATACACTCTGCAGAGGAGCTTTGGTAAAAAGGAATATTTTGAAGAGAATTTAGATAAGAATAAAAGAATTGGGCAAGGCTTCCATTCTATTATTCTCAAAAATTTTTGTTACGGGAAAGCACAGATAATACCACCCATCAAAGCCATATTGATAATCCAGAAACCTGTATTAATGGCAATATACTTAAACCCTTTGCGTTCGAACAAAGCGTTAGTGCCAATGATAGGCAATGAAATTAAGATGCCTCCTATGGTTCCGTGAAGAGCTCCGTGCTTAAATGTGCGGAATTCGTTACCATATTTTGCCATCATATCGTTCACAGAATTTACTACATCCACACTGTAATTTGGATTAGAAGGAGTGATGTAATGATTAAACAAAGAGTAAACACTGTACTGATGAATAACCAGAAACTGCATCTCGAATGCCAGAAGAAAGCTGAATACGAATGCCATTATAAAAATAACAGCCATGTTTGCTCCTTTCATTTTTTCAGGGGTTACTTCTGCAGCTTGCATCCATGCGTTGCCAAGCACTTTGGGGTTATACCAAATAAACCCTGTTATCATGGGCACTATGGCCGATGCTAACACAATTAGAATATTTATATGCATTTTGTTTTATGTATTGGTTGGGTCAAAGATAAATATTTTTCTATACAACAATAAAAATCCGATTTTTCTAAACTCTAATGATTATCATCACGAAATATTTTTGGAAAACATTTTTTAAAAACCGAAAGTTATGTATTATTGCAAAACAATAAATTGATTCGTATGAGAAACCTTATTCTTCTTTTTATATTCATTTCTTCCCCTATTTTTGTTTTTGCACAGAAACTTGAAGAGGTGAAAATAGACCCTACATCCAATATCCTTGTTAAGCATACATCTTGGGAAAAGTTTACGCAGGGCGGTGACTTCAATTCTTACTTCAGAATTTCGCAAGTAGACTCGTCTTGCTTTTTTGATATTCGAATTATATTAGCCGACCGTAAAGCATTTGACATTAAATCAGGGCAAAATTTAACTTTCACCTTAGCCAATGCCGAAACGGTAACTCTCACTTGTTTCAACTCAAAGGCTAGTTGTCAGGGCTGTGGTGCGGTAACACTTGCCGGCAGCCAGGTGCCGGGTGTTGAAGTATCGTATGGTTTGGACAAAGACCAGTTAATGAAACTACGCTACAATGTGCTTCTGACAAAAGAACAATATGAAAAGCACAAAAAGAAAGTAATCGAGCACATTAAAATAGACATCAGCTCAGGCAGTATAGAGCACGATTTATCCGAGTTTAGTTTTTTGCAAATCCGGAAGGCGATTAAACTTGTAAAAAAATAATTCAGGAAAACTTAAGCCACTTCTGACAATTTTCCGTTTTCACATTTAATAGTTCTTGATGGAAACTTCTCAAACATCATGATGTCGTGAGTCGCAATAAGCACAGCTCTTCCACTTCTGCTTATTTCAAGTAAAATATTAATAATTCCTTCGGATGTTTCCGGATCAAGGTTTCCGGTAGGCTCATCCGCAAGAATCATTTCTGGGTCGTTTAATAAAGCGCGAGCTATGGCTATTCGCTGCTGCTCTCCTCCAGAAAGCTCGTGAGGCATTTTAAAGTTTTTAGTAGTCAGATGAACTTTTTCGAGTACTTCTTCTATCCGTTTTTGCATATCATGCTTATTTTTCCAGCCAGTAGCTTTTAAAACAAACAATAGGTTATCGTTCACCGAGCGATCGGTAAGTAACTGAAAATCCTGAAATACGATTCCGAGCTTTCTTCTCAAAAAGGGTATTTCTTTTCGTTTTATTGTTTTCAAATCATACCCAGCTACATTGCAATTGCCTTCCTTTAATTCAAGATCGGCATAAAGAGTTTTGAGCAAACTACTCTTCCCGCTACCTGTTTTTCCTAGTAAGTACACAAATTCTCCCTTATCAATATTTAAAGAAACATTGCTGAGTACAAGGTTGTGTTTTTGAAAAACAGAAACATTATTTAAACTGATGATTGTATCAAGTGCCATTTTATATGCTTTAAAACATGCGAAAATTACTCGATTAGTGAATATCCAAATTTTATTTCAACACAATACTTTTAACAGGCTCACGTTAATAACTTAATTAATCATCAAAACTTAATGCTTTTATCATTACTAATTTTACACAATTAAAACATAGAAATGGGAATGAACAAGAGCAAATATATAAGTTTACTGATTGGTGTTTTTCTTTCCGCATGCGGATTTGCACAACTCACTAATATTTACACACACGAAGATGCTGATTTTAAAACAGCAATAGAGCTTTTTCAGAAGGAGAAATTTGGTGCAGCGCAAAAATTATTCGAAAAGGTTATTGAAACACATACTGACCTGCATTCGCTTATTCGGATTGATGCCGAATATTACAATGCCATTTGTGCATCAGAATTATTTAACAAGGATGGTGAGTTATTTCTTAAACAATTTGTGGCCGAGTATCCGGAAAGCCCCAAAGTAAAAACCGCTTACTTCTATCTCGGAACCTATAATTACAGAAAAAAGAAATACAGAGACGCACTCAATTGGTTTGAGAAAGTTGATATTTATGATTTGACCCTTGACGATTTAGCTGAATTTTATTTTAAGAGAGGATATAGTTTTTTCGAAACCGAAAAATTTGCAGAAGCAAAAAAGGATTTCCTTGAAATAAAAGATGTAGACAATAAATATGCTTCGGCTGCCAAATATTACGCAGCACACATAGCCTACAACGACAAGAATTATGAAACAGCACTAAAAGACTTTTTACTTCTTCAAAAAAATGAGACATTTGGTTCCGTTGTTCCGTTTTATATTGCCCAGATATACTATTTACAGGGCAAGTACAACGAGGTAATTAATTATGCTCCCAATCTGCTCGACTCAACCAACACCAAACGTGTACCCGAAATAGCTCGTATTTTAGGCGAATCGTATTACCGTACCAACAGATACAAAGAAGCAATTCCTTACCTTAAACAATTTGAGAAAGCCGCAAACGGATTGCAACGCAAGGATAATTATCAGTTGGGGTATGCTTTATACCGTACCAACGATTACAACGGAGCTATTGAATACCTTGTAAAAGTTACTGATGCTGACGACTCGCTTACTCAAAATGCTTCTTACCACATTGGCGACTGCTACCTGAAAACCGATAAAAAACAAAGTGCCATTGTGGCATTCGGCAGAGCCAGCAAACTTGATTTCGACAAAACCATTCAGGAAGATGCGCTTTATAATTATGCGAAACTCTGTTACGAACTTGCATTCAATCCATACAACGAGGCGATAAGAGCGTTTCAGGCTTATATCAAAGATTTCCCGACTGGAACGCATGTAGACGAGGCGTATACATTTCTTGTAAACGTCTTTATAACTACCAAGAGCTATAAAGACGCGTTGGAAGCAATAGAGAAAATTAAAGTTCTTACTCCCGAACTGAAACAGATTTTCCAGAAAGTAGCGTTTTACAGAGGAGTTGATTTATTTAATAATATGGAGTATGCCGAAGCCATTAAACTATTTGACAAATCAAAAACATATACCTTCGATAAAGAAATAACGGCAGAAGCTATTTACTGGAAAGCCGAGTCGAATTACAGATTGAAACAATATCAGAATGCTATTGATAACTACACAGAGTACATAGCCGAACCGGGAGCCATAGGACAATCGGAGATAAGCGAGGCCAATTACAACATAGGTTATTCATATTACAAACTGAACGACTGGCAAAACAGCGTACTCTGGTTTCGCAAATTTGTTACGTTTAAACCTCAAGCCAATGCTCGTAAAATTAACGATGCGCTTAATCGGATAGGTGATGGCTATTTTATGAGCCGCGATTTTTCTAATGCTGCCGATTATTACGACCAGTCGTTTAAGATGAAATTAATCAATGCTGACTACGCATTGTTTCAGGAAGCTTTAGCAAAAGGTGTTCTGAAAAAATATTCTGAAAAGATTAATGATTTGAAATTGTTTGTTCAAACTTACTCTGCTTCCACTTCCACTTATATTCAGAAAGCACGTTTCGAACTTGCCCAAACTTATTATATCGATAACCAAACTGATTTGGCGCTTGACGCTTACAAAAAATTCCTCGAAGACTTTCCAAACAGCCTTTATCAGAACACGTGTTTAAGTAAGATAGGATTGATTTATTATTTTAAAATGAATGACGAGGAAGCTCTTGTTTACTTTGACCAGTTGATTAAACGCGACCGTAAATCGACTGATGCGAGTGTGGCAATTGATATTGTGAAGAAGATTTATACCGCCAAAGGCAATGTGGAAGAATTGGACCTTTATCTTAAATCCATTGGTGCTGCCATTCCAGAAGCTTCGCTCGATTCGATAGCTTATGATATTGGAAAAACAGATTACCTGAAACAGGAATACAAAAAAGTGATTCCTGATTTCGAAAAATACATCACTCGTTTCCCGAACGGAATATTTATTCTCCAAGCTAACTTCTATAAAGCCGAATGCGACCTTGCAGCAGGCAACACCGATAATGCTTTAAACGAATTTATCTACGTAATCAGTAAGCCGAAAAGCGAATTTACCGAACAGTCGCTTTACCGGGCATCCGACATTGTTTTCAAAAAACAGGATTACAAAACCGCACTGGAATACTATAAACAATTGGGAGAAGTGGCCGAGAATCAGAAAAACGCCAGCGTTGCCAAGATTGGTTTAATGCGTTGTAATTTCCAATTAAAAAACTATGCCGATGCAAAAACAAATGCTAAAAATGTGCTTTCGTTAGAGAAACCGGGCAAAGAATTAATTACCGAGGCTCATTATATTGATGCAAGTTCTGCTTTCCAGATAGCCGACAAAACGCATATCATAGATACCACTAAAACAGACAACGGAGAGAAATATGATGAAGCCCTGCAGGAATATCAATGGGTGGCCGAGAATTCTAAAAACGAATTGGGGGCCGAATCGAAATACCATGTAGCCTACATTTATTCATTAAAAAAAGACATTAAGAAGTCGCAGAAAACGATATTCGATTTAATAAACGGAGAGTGGGATTTCCCTTACTGGACCGACAAAGCGATGATTCTTTTGGCAGATAATTATTTGGCATTAAAAGATGTTTTTCAGGCCAAAGAAACCCTCAAAGGCATTATCAGCGAGTCGGACGATAAAGAGTTAATAAAAACAGCTCAGGAAAAACTCGACAAAATAAAAGCAGACGAAGAGGCCGCCAAAAAAGCAAAAGAAGTAAAAGAACAGCCTATCAACCTTCAATTCGAAGGCAGTTCGCCTCAGCAGAATAATTTATTTACTGAGCCGGTTATGCCGAAGGATAGTGTAGAAAATAAGAAACCAGATTAAGATAATAACATTGAAACTCGCAACACATACGAGAATAGAATCAAAAAATTAAAACGTTATGCAAAAACATATTTTAAAAGTATTTTTATTCATCACTTTTGTTTGTTTTCAAACTCAGGTGTTCTACGCTCAGGACACACTCGGCACGTTAACCATTATTGGTACCGGAGCGTTTCGCCCCACTGTGGCCGATGCTAATAAGATAAACGAAAACCCAGTGGTTAACGACAGCACCCAGAAACTTCAGGTAAAATCGTATTCCATCAATTCCCAACGTATCAACACCAACTTTGATGTGGCACCCATTGCAGCAGCCCAGATGGTAGGAGAGCCGTTAACTAAGCTATACAATGCTTTGGTGAAAATAGGATTCGGCAATTACACTACTCCTTACGGTGAAGTATGGTACAATAGTTTGCGCTCTAAAGAATATGCTTATGGTGTTCACATGAAACACCTTTCTTCTACTTACACCGCCAAGGATTATGGATTTGCAGGGTTAAGCGACAACGAAATAAATCTGAACGGAAAAAAGTTTCTGAAAGAACATACCCTCTCCGGTAATTTTGATTATGCCCGCAATGTGGTTCATTTTTACGGTTATGATGTAGTTAATAATTCGCTTAATAAAGATGCAACAGCACAGCGTTTCAATTATTTTGGGGCCAATGCCGAACTCATGAGCCATTACTCCAAAGAAGAACGCTATAACCACGAAGTAAAACTGAGCTATTATAACATTGCCGATTTGTACAAAGCTTCTGAAAACAATATAAAAGCCGAAGGTTTTGTAAAAACCACTATTCAAAAAGAAGTAATAAAAGTAAATGCGGCAGTAGAATATTTCAACAACAAAACGATGAAAGATACTGTTAACAATACCAACATTACCATTAACCCGAATGTGTATGCCAAAGGCGAAAAATACACAGCCGCTGTGGGACTAACCGCTACCATGGACAATGAAGACGGTACTAAATTCTATTTTTATCCTAAAATTGATTTAAGTTATAATGTGGTCGAAAATATTATTGTACCTTATATAGGAGCTTCGGGCGGGCTGCATAAAAATAGTTTGAAAGAAATTACCGACCAAAATCCGTTTGTGCTTTCCGAACTCCAACTGAAAAGCACCAACAACAGATATCAGCTTTTTGGCGGGATTAAAGGAACGGTTACTTCCAACATCGATTACGATGCCAGCGCATCTTACACCAGCATGTACAATATGGCCATGTATGTTAACGACACAAAAAATTTACTTGCCAACCGATTTGATGTTATTTATGATGACGGTGAAGAACTGCATGTGCATGGTGAAATGGCTTATCAGTTGCGCGAAAAAATACGCATTCACCTCAGCGGTGATTATTTTAATTATAAAATGAAAACCGAAATGCGTGCATGGTATCTGCCTCAACTCAAATTTGCTCTAGGTGGCAATTATAACATTTCAGATAAAATCATTGTAAGAGCCGATTTCTTTTACCTCGACAATCAATATGCTAAAACCATCGAGAATGCCGGCACTCATCAAGAAAAAGTGGAGGCCACACAACTCAAAGGTATGTTTGATGCTAACATAGGAGGGGAATACCGTTACAACAAAAAACTCGGATTCTTTATTAATGTAAACAACATAGCCAATGTGCGCTATTACCGTTACAGCAACTACCCCACTCAGCGTTTCAATGCCATGCTGGGCCTGAGTTATTCGTTTTAAGCACTTATTTAATTTAGTTGATTCGCAAAAGTTTTAGAGTTGTTCAATCTTCAGTTTTATGAAATAGTGCACATAAAAAAAGGAACAACCGAAGTTGTTCCTCTATTATCAATCAACAATTATTAAAATCATTAAATTTTAATTTCATCTTCATTTTTGTTCAGAAAATGATATTCAAGGAAGTTATAAGACGAAACGGCTTTAACTTTAAGTGGTTTTCCGTATTTCTTACTCCATTTTCTGCGAAGAGAAGTAAAGAGTCCTCGAGTGATATAAGCCTCGAGATAAGGATGTACACAGAGAGTAACACCTGATTCGTTTTGTTCTTTTAATATATAACGAACATTATTTTCGATTTCATCCATTAGAAGAATGCTAGCCTGAATCTCACCGCTGCCGCCACATGTAGGGCATTTTTCAACGGTAACGATATTCATTTCGGGGCGAACACGCTGACGGGTAATTTGGATAAGGCCGAATTTGGAAGGAGGCAAAATATTATGTTTTGCACGATCCTTAGCCATTTCGTCACGCATTTTCTCGAAAAGCAGTTTTCGGTTTTCGGCATTATGCAGGTCGATAAAATCGACAACAATAATTCCACCCATATCTCGCAACCTTAGCTGACGAGCTACTTCAATAGCCGCTTCGAGGTTAATTTCGAAGGCATTTGTTTCCTGATTATTGTCCGATTTAGCACGATTGCCACTGTTCACGTCAATAACGTGCATAGCTTCGGTATGTTCTACAATAAGGTAACCACCACTTTTCATGGTAACGGTTTTACCAAACAGAGCTTTTATTTGTCGGTCAACACCAAAGTTGTCGAAAATAGGAACAGTACCTTTATATAGCTTAAGAATTTTTTCTCTGTCGGGAGCAATAGCCTGCAGATAGGTTTTCGTCTCTTCAAACAATACCGGGTCGTTGATGTGAATGCTATTGAAACTGGCATTCAACAAATCCCTGAGAATTGCAGAAGTTCTGTCTATTTCGCCTAATACTTTTTGCGGAGGTTGAGCAGTTTTTAATGCCTGGTAACATTTTTCCCATTTCGATACCAAATCATTCAAGTCAGCATCCAAGTCGGCAACAGATTTCCCTTCGGCAACAGTACGGATAATAACACCAAAATTCTTGGGTTTAATACTCGAAAGCAACCTTTTTAATCTGGTTTTTTCTTCCGTAGTTTTTATCTTCTGAGAAACAGAAATTTTGTCAGAAAAAGGAATAAGAACAATGTATCTTCCGGCTAAAGAAATTTCGGTAGTAATACGAGGGCCTTTGGTGGAGATAGGTTCTTTGGCAATTTGGATAAGAATTTGCTGATTGGCATTCAGAATGGTTCCAATCTTTCCATCCTTTGGGATGTCGTTTTCCAACTTAAAGTACATTAAATTGGAGGTGGTTTGTTTCTCGGTTTGAACAAGCTTGGTGTACTTGCACAGAGAATTGGCCTGAGGACCTAAGTCCAGATAATGCAGAAATGCATCTTTTTCGTAACCCACGTCCACAAAGGCTGCGTTCAATCCGGGCATTACTTTCTTTACCCTGCCAAGATATATGTCGCCAACCGTGTAGTTGTTGTTGCTTTTTTCACGATTTAGTTCAACTAATCGCTTGTCATTTAATAACGCAATAACAACTTCGGAGGGAGTGGAATCAATGATTAATTCGTTGTTCACTCTAAAAGTTTTTTAAATAAGTACGATTATTCCACCTCACCTCTGATGAGGATATGAATAATAACAATTTTTTGTATAGGACAATTTACCGGAAACTTCCGGAAACAGAACAAACATTAGTGCATAGATAAACAGAATGGAATACGCTCCATTCTGTTGAAATGATAATACTACGCAGCACAAAATAATCCTTAAAAAGGATTATTTTTTCTTATGTCTGTTTTTTCTCAAACGTTTTTTACGTTTGTGAGTAGCCATTTTATGACGTTTTCTTTTTTTACCGCTTGGCATTTTTTTTTGAAATTATGAATGAATACTAATTATGAATTCTTTTTTGTTTCGGGCTGTTTAACTTCCCGTTTTTAATTTTTTAATGTACTGTTGAATGTCTTTTTTTTCTGCTTCATCGTTGGTTAACGGCAAATACTTTTCTAAATATTCAACAGCTTTTGCATTTTCTCCTTTTTGCTGATACGCGTCTGCCAGATGTAAATAAGCTTCTGTAAAATCAGGCTCCAATGTCAACACTTTTTGAAACCTTCTGATGGCTTTATCCCATTGTCCCGACTTTTCGGAGAAAAAGGCGAAGTTTAACTGCAGATTCACATTATTGGAATCGGTCTTTTCAACTTCGCGCAGCAAATTAATACCTTTCATGGGCTCAACTCCTGCCTCAACATAACAGGCCCCCAAATTTACTTTGGCCTCTACGTTTTTAGGATTAAGCTCCAGTGTTTTTTCTAAACATTCCATCGCTTTGCTGTATAACAAAGGTTTTTCGGCATCCTTGGCAAACCGGGTAGCACCATAATATCTGTTACCCGCCTCGATCCAGTTTTTTTCGTTTGGATTAGCTGTTGCTGCCTGTTCTATATAATAGGCTGCCACAGCAGGTTGCTTTAAACTATCCCAACGCATGATGATTTTTTCAAAAGCAGCCTTTTTGTCGGTCGAAGATTTTGTAGCTTCTTCCATTGCTTCCATTTCTTTTTTATCAGAAACAGATAAGCCTGCTTTTGCATTTTCTACCAGCGTCATCAGTCCTGCACTATTCGGATTCGAATGTTCAGACGATTTGGCTTCCTCTTTGTTTGGCGGAAGCGTGGTGTTTGCAAATAATAAAAGAACGATTAATGTAATTGCGCCTGCAAAAAGAATATATTGTGTTCTGGTTACAGACATTTTAATTTGTGATAAATGAAAAATGATTTCGGAGTGATTTGATTTAACCCTCCGAAATCATTTTCAGAAAATCAGTACGTATTATTTTTTCTTAGATTTAGCTACTGATTTTTTTACAGCGTGAGCAAATTCTTTCGCTGGTTTGAATGTTGGAAAATAGTGAGCCGGAATAACTACCGGAGTACCTTTGGAAATATTTCTTCCAATTTTTTCGGCACGTTTTTTTACGATATAGGTACCAAAACCTCTAAGGTAAATGTTTTCACCACTAGTCATTGCTAGTTTTACTTCCTTCATAAAGGCTTCAACAGTGGCAGCAATTTCTACTTTTTCCATTCCTGTTTTCTTTGCAATGTTGTTTACGATTTGTGCTTTTGTCATGATCTTTTAATCTGTTTAATGTCAAATATTTGTTTAACTATATTTTATTTGGGTTGCAAATATACTATTTTTATAGATATCCAAAACTTTTTATTGTTTTTTTGTCTCTTTTTTCGATAAAACCAGAAAAATATGAGTTTTTCATTACGATCCCATCTAGTCTAACTGTTAAGTAACTGCGCTTGTTTTTATTTCCAAAAAGAATAGATTTTGTTAGAAGCGGACTTGTATCGGGGTTGTTAATCTGTTATGATAACTCTTTAATTACACTTGCTTTCTTATTATATATCTTTGCCAAATGTTTTTGAGATTTCGTTTATTTATACCTTTATTATTGGTTCAAATCGTTTTGAACTCCCAAACTGTTTATCCCACCGATTATTTTCAATCTCCACTTAACGCTGATATTTCTTTAGTGGGCAATTTTGGAGAAATTCGTCCCAATCACTTTCATGCGGGGTTCGATATTCGTACTGGTGGGCAGGAAGGAATGAATGTTAGTTCAGTAGCTGATGGTTATGTGTCGCGCATTAAGATTAGTTGTACCGGTTATGGAAATGCACTGTATATAAACCATCCTAACGGGTATACCAGTGTGTATGCTCACCTGCAACGGTATTCAAAAGAGATAGCTGCTCTGGTAAAAAAGATACAATATGCCAAAGAATCGTTCGAAATAGATACTGTTCTTGCTCCCGAATTGCTTCCGGTTAAAAAGGGTCAGCAGGTTGCCTTTTCGGGTAACTCCGGCAGCTCATCGGGGCCACATCTGCATTTCGAAATAAGAAATACTAAGACAGAAATGCCGGTTAATCCTTATTTATTCGGTTATAAAGTAAAAGATAATGTAAAACCCCGCATTACTCAACTTGCCATCATTCCGGCAGATGCCGATGCTATTATAAATGGTAAACATGATGTAAAGAAGATTAGGCCTGGTTTTATTAATGATAAATGTACGGTATCACCTTCGGATACGGTTACGGTTTGTGGTAATGTGGGGTTTGGTATAGAATGTTATGATACCGAAAGTGGGTCGAGTAATTGCAACGGAGTGTATTCGGTAGAGTTGCAGGTGGGAGGTAAGCGGGTATATTATCACGAGCTGGCTTCTTTTTCGTTTGCTAATTCCAGATATGTAAACACTCATATATGTTATCCCGAAAAGGTGAGAAACAACTTTTCCATTCAGAAGTGTTTTTTATCCAAAAATAATAAACTGGAAATATATAAGGACTTAATAAATGGTGGTGTGGTCAATTTTAAGGACGATAGTTTTCGTGTGGTAAAATATATTGTGAAAGATTTTGCAGGAAATACTACGGAGGTGCAATTAAAAGTAAAAAGCAATTCGAAGGTTAAGGCTCCTTTAGCCGCCAAAGCTCCTGCCTCCATCTATTTTGATTGTTTGAAGGAAAATAAAGTGGACGATTATGAAATAAAACTAAACATACCGGCTTCTTCACTTTACGATGATATCGATTTTTCTTACATCCGAACACTGGATGTGAAAGCCCCGTACTCGCCTTTATTTAAAATAATGACAGACGAAATAACTTTACAAGCGCCTTATATGCTTAGCATAAAAGCGGTGAAAATTGCTGATTCGTTGCAGAAAAAAGCCTGTATTGTTTCGATTAATTCGAAACGGAGAGAATATTATGAAGGCGGTATTTACAAAGACGGCTGGGTGACGACCCAAGCCAAGTCGTTTGGCAATTTTACCATTGGCATAGACAATACCCCGCCCAGAGTAGCGTACGCTTTTACGGTGCCCGACTACAGAAATATGGATCTTACCAAGGCCAGGAGCGTTACTTTTGTAGCAACCGATGACCTGTCGGGGGTAAAGAAATACTGCGCCACCATTGACGATAAGTGGGTGTTGTGCGAGTATGATTTAAAAAGAGATTTACTTACTTATAATTTTGATGAAAATATAAAAACAGGCGTACACACCTTTAAAATAGTGGTAAGTGATGATAAGAACAATACCACTACGCTAAGTTTTAAATTTAAAAGATAACTTAGTTTATCTCCTTTCGCCCAACCAAGGGAAACGTTTCATGTGTTTTTTCTTGCGTAAATGAAATTGTTCGATAGCATTTTTTTCGATGTGCTTTACGGCCTCTTCTACCGAATCGGTAAACAACAGAAGTTTTAAATCGTCAGCATGAATAGTGCCTGCAGCTATCATTACTTCAAAATGTCCGTAGAGTTGTTTGTGAAATTCAATGTCCATAACCACCACCGGAAAGCGTTTTATAAAATTAGTTTGAATTAAAGTTAACGCTTCAAAAAACTCATCCATTGTCCCAAATCCTCCGGGCATTACCACAAAGGCATAAGAATATTTAGACAACAAAACCTTACGCACAAAGAAGTAACGAATATTAACCCACTTGTCCAAATAGGCATTGGGCTGTTGTTCCTGGGGCAACACAATGTTGCATCCCACCGAGCGCCCTCCTGCCTCTCGGGCTCCTCTGTTGGCTGCTTCCATTATTCCCGGCCCTCCGCCAGTTATCACCGTAAAGCCCATATTGGCTATGCCTGCACCCATTTGACGAGCCAATTCGTAACTTTTATGTCCTTCTTTAAACCGTGCGGAACCAAACACGGTGACACATGAACCAATAAAATGAAGCTTTCTGAAGCCCTTAATAAACTCAAACATTATTTTTATCAAAAATAAAAGATCGCGCATACGCGATTGAGGCCCTTCCAAAAACAGTTTTTCTTCGTGCCTCGGATTGCTTGGTTTGCTCACTTCTTTTACTTTTTCTGCTTCCATAATCTTGGCAAAATTACATATTAATAGAGATTAAAATAAGGTATTCATCAGGCCGGGCAGAAAAAAACCTCAACTCTTGTATGGAGTTGAGGTTTCTTATTAATAGGTATGGTTGATATTATCTGTTACTTGTTAGCTTGTTCCAGCTCACTATCCTCCTATAAGCATAAATTCTACATTATGCTTTAATAGTAGTAGCAATAGGTTTTTATGTTCTTCTAATAGTATATCCATTATTAATCAGAAGTTATTCTATTGCCTATGGTAGGATGTTTTTTTAAATCTTCTGCAAATACTCTTTTTATTAATTGGGTAGCGTTTTGTAAATGTTGTTCAGGTGTTAGCGAAGTAAGCCATTTGTAATTATCACTTTCCTGATCCTCGAGCGAGTTAAAAAAATGCATTCTATTACTTCCATAAGCCACTATTGGCTCATTGGCTTGGGGGGTTTTTGTCTTTTCTTCTTTTTTCTTCGACATTATATATGTAGTAAACTTTATTATTTGGTTTACATAGATAAGAATAACTTGCTTTATTCAGTCATAGGTATAATTTCATAGCCGGCCTTAGGGTTATTTATTCCTTTATTATTTTTCTATTCCTCACTCCCTCCTCCAACCTCACCTCCACAAAATAAATCCCTTTGGCTACATCACTCAAATCTATAGTAGAAGTATTACTTACAGTTTTTAATACCTGGCCTAAGGTGTTGGTTACTTTTAGTTCTGTTATTTTATTTCCTTGTGCGTTTATGGTAAAAAGGCCATTGCTAGGGTTGGGGTATATATTTATTCCGTTTCCATCTGCTACTTCATTTACCCCATCCCCAGTACAATCCACAACACTAATATCATCAATGTAATAATAAGAGAAAGTCTGACTTCCTCCCGAAACATTTTGCAAATTTGAATTCGCATCTGTATGAAAATTTCCAATCGTAATAAATTTTTCACCTCCATTCGCTATAAAAGAACCTGAAACAAGCATCCAGTTATTTTTATCATTCAATACATTTGTTATTGAATTTTCTACTTGTGGAGTAACATATTCTATCGCATTACTACCAGGTGTTGAGTCCAACAAGCTATCTACTGAAAAATAAGCCCCCATATTACTTACTGCAAATTCAGAAGTATCAGCCAACGAAATATAAAATTGAACACAATAATTATTATTTGTAATCATAGTGGCAAGTAAAGGTACTTCGATATACTCTCTATAATTCGTAGAATAAGCATTACAAAAAATACCTGAATATCCATGACCTGACCGTGCAGGTTGGTATCCAACAGCATTTAATGGAATGCCTACTGTACTTCCATTGGAACAAGTATCATATAAATCTGTACTGGAACTCGTACTAGTATTACCATATCGAATACAAGGTTGAAACCAAGGAGGAGCTTTATAAATAAAGCCTTGGTCGGGTGGACATTGAATTGTATTTTCAAAACTTGAATTAGGAACAAGATTTTGAGATTTTATATCACCAATAATCAAAAAGAAAAAAGCAAGAATTTTAATTTGTTTCATATACCGGGCAATTGAAATAAGCTACTCGTGTGTGCGAGGATGTTATTCTTTAATTATTTTTTTATTTACTATTCTTCCTTGCATGGAGCCTGCCAAGGCATCCAACCTCACCTCCAAAAAATAAATCCCTTTGGCTGCATCACTTAAATCTATAGTAGAAGTATTGCTTACAGTTTTTATTACCTGGCCTAAGGAGTTGGTTACTGTTAGTTCTGTTATTTTATTGCCTTGTGCGTTAATGGTAAAAAGGCCATTGCTGGGGTTGGGGTATATATTTATTTCGGCATCTTTACTTCCTATTTCATTTATCCCATTAGGGTTGCTACCCCAGCAAGCAATTAAGTTGGCAGGTATGCCCGAGCCAACATGTTTAAACTCCCCACCTACATATAAGTTGCCATTTTTAGCAAACAATGCCCATACAAAATCATCGGTACCACCTCCCACTTCCACCCAGTTGGTGCCATTCCATTCGGCTAGGTGGCGGGCCGGAACACCCAGCCCCGTTTGGGTAAACGTGCCTCCGGCATAGAGTTTATTATTTACACTATCCACACAGAGGCACAAAACAGTATCGTTATAATCGGTACTTAAGCCTAACCCTTCGCCTACTTGCACCCAAGTGGTACCTGTCCATTTGGCTATATTATTAATGGGAGTAGCACCATCGTGCGATGAAATAAAAGTGCCTCCTGCGTATAACTCTCCGTTATAAACCACAAGTGCATTTACCCCCCAGTTAAAACCATTCCCCATTGGGCTCCATGTAGTATCGTTATACGAAGCTATATTATTATAACCCGGAACGCCATCTATGTTTTCGAACCAACCTCCCGCTATTAATTTATCATTAAAAATTGTAAAAGGGCCAGCGAGATTTTCTACAGGGCCGCTAAACTGCCCACAGGCGGAAAACACCGTGTCATTCCATCTGGCAATTCCAAGGGTATTATGGCCTCCAGTTAAATCATTACAACCTCCAAAGCCACCTCCTATGTATAAATTGTTTTTATAAACCTGCATTGCCCATACTCCATTATCAAAGCCAGACATAGGTTGGCTTAAAGGATACCAATCACTACCTGTCCATTTTGCTATATTATTTGCGTGGTGCGATGGTTCGTCAATATAACTACCTCCTGCACCTGAAAAAATTCCAGCACAATAAAATTTATTATGATACATTGTTAAAGCATTGCCCCCATTAGCACCGCTATCAATAGAAATAGGAGCCCATGCACCAAGTCCCATTGGTTCCCAGCCATTATTATTCCATTGAGCAATGCCATTTAATACAGTTGAACTGTCTCTTTTAAAAAAACCTCCTGTGACTATTTTATTATTATAATTAGAAATACTGTGAATTAATCTAATCCCATTAATTGTAGGTAAATCATTGATATTTCCCATTGGAAACCATTGTTGACCATAAACCTTAACAGTACACAAAAAGAAAAAAGCAAGAATTTTAAGTTGTTTCATATACCGGGCAATTGAAATAAGCTACTCGTGTGTGCGAGGATGTTATTCTTTAATTATTTTTTTAGTTACTATTCTTCCTTGCATGGAGCCTGCCAAGGCATCCAACCTCACCTCCACAAAATAAATCCCTTTGGCTACATCACTTAAATCTATAGTAGAAGCACTGCTTACAGTTTTTATTACCTGGCCTAAGGTGTTGGTTACTTTTAGTTCTGTTATTTTATTGCCTTGTGCGTTTATGGTAAAAAGGCCATTGCTGGGGTTGGGGTATATATTTATTTCGGCATCTTTACTTCCTATTTCATTTACCCCATTCGGATTTCTCCCCCACACAGCTATCAAACTTGCCTGCACATTTCCCGCTCTAGTAAAATAACCACCAACATATAAATTACTATCTGTGGCATATAACGCGTGAACGGAGCGGTTTGTACCTCCTCCTACTTCCTGCCAGTTAGTGCCTGTCCATTCTGCAATGTGTTTAGCCGGTACTCCCAAACCTGTGTGGGTAAATCCTCCCCCTGCATATAGCTTATTTTGCAAACTATCTACGGTTAATGCAAATACTGTATCATTTAATCCTTCTCCAACTTGCACCCAGGTTGTGCCTGTCCATTTGGCTATATGGTTAAGAGCAGTTGAGCCATCTCTTGAAGAACTGAAACACCCGCCTGCATACAATTCACCATTAAAAACAGTTAATGCAAGAACAGCATTATTAAATCCATTCCCCATTGTACCCCATGCGGTATCATCCCAAGTAGCAATGCCGCTATAAGTGCCGTAAGCACTTCCATTAATGGAAGTAAAATACCCACCAACTATTAATTTATTAGTATAATTGGTAAAAGCCGCAGCATGAAAATTACCCCAAATCGGAAAATCTCCACTGAACTGTCCAACTGCTGAAAATACGGTGTCGTTCCATCGGGCTATCCCTTGAGCAGCAATAGAACCTGATGAATCGAAAGCATTACCCCCAGCATGCCCAGCATACAGATTATTATGATAAACACCAAAAGCTACGCAACCACTATTAAATCCATCAGTTGGTTGTGTCATCGGATACCAGTCTGTAGCATCCCATTTAGCGATATTATAAGCATAATGATTAGCATTAAAAATAACACCACCAGCTCCAGTAAATCCGCCACCACAGTATAACTTATTATGATATTTGTTTAAAGCTTGACAACTGCCCTCTCCTTCAAGTGAGGCGGGTTCCCAAAGTCCAGTACTCATTGGTGTCCATTGTATTCCATTCCATTGTGCAACACTATTTAAAATTGTGGTAACAGTATATTTGAATGCACCACCTATAGTGATTTTATTATTATAATTGGTAATTGTCCAAACAAATTTATTACCATTCATATTACCAGTTGTATCAATATTGCCCATTGGAAACCATTGTTGACCATAAACCTTAACAGTACACAAAAAGAAAAAAGCAAGAATTTTAATTTGTTTCATATACCGGGCAATTGAAATAAGCTACTCGTGTGTGCGAGGATGAATATAAAATGTGATAATACTCACGTTTCTACTTTTAGAGATGCTAAAATGCCCCATAAGGTTGCATGGGTTACATAATATATATGTAAGATTAAAAACCACCATGGTAAAAAAAGTTGAACAAAAATAAATTTAGGAGTTATAAACCAGTAATCGGGAAAAATATTTCTTTTTACTTAGCGGCATGTTTTCAGAAAGGGGTAAATATCATAGAAGAATTTTGAGAGGAGAAGTGCTTAGGCTATTGAGAAAGAAAGCCGGTTTCGAAAAAATATATGAGTTTGCAAAAGTATTAGGAATAGACCAGTCGCAATACACTAAATACGAAAACGGAGGAAACATAACAATAAATAAGTTAGACTCCATTTTAGACTATCATAAAGTAAGTCCGGGACAATACGGAACTATGGTAGACGATTTAATACTAGGAAAATTAAAAAGAGAACAAGAAAAGAAAGAAAATAAATAACCAATGTTATCCATTAACTCTTACCGAATACAAGTTGAGGCCATACGGCCGGAAGTTTTGGCCACACGGCCGGAAGTTGTGGCCGCACGGACGGAAGTTGTAGCCGCACGGCCGGAAGTTGTGGCCGCACGGCCGGAAGTTGTAGCCACACGGCCAGAAGTAGTGGCCGCACGGCCGGAAGTTGTGGCCGCACGGACGGAAGTAGTGGCCGCACGGCCGGAAGTAGTAGCCGCACGGCCGGAAGTAGTAGCCCCACGGCCGGAAGTTGAACAGAAGAGTTTACAATTACATTATCAATAGATTACAAATAAATAATAACTTAAAAACAAAATAATATGTCGAACGCAAGAGTCCCAAAAAAATTATCAGAATTTGACACTTATATTAAATCCAGTGTCGGTTATTTACAAATTACAGTAGGTACAACTACCAATGGAGCACGGCTTGGCCTTTCTACCACCGAAATGACATCGGCAGCAGGTTATGTTACTTCGTGGTACACAGGCGACCCTGCCAATCCGGGTGCCTACGAAAAACACACCAACCCTTTAACCAAGTCGAAAGCTACCCGACTGGCGGTAGAAAACATCATGTTAAACTTTACTGTATTTTTTAATCCATTGTTGGTGCGCATGAGCGGGAGTGCCAACATTACTTCGGATGCTCGCCTAATTTTACACATTGCAGAGCCTAATCCGGGTCATCGCACACCTCAGTCGCAAATAAAAGATGCTATTTTTGCTTTACTATCGGCCAAAGGGGGTGGAAATATTAATGTAGCCTGCCGCACCGACCACGATGCCAAACTACCAAGTTTGCCAAAAGATGCTGATGGTGTAGAAATAGGCTGGTCTATCGGTGCCGAGCCCCCAACAGCTGAGGCTTCTCAGTATTTTCGTCAGTTTTCGAAAGCTAAATTTACCATTGCGGCAGGTTTGGCTAATAGCGGTAAAAAAATTTATGTCCATGTAAGGTGGATAAATACTAAACATCCCGAAATAGCAGGCGACTGGAGTACTGTATTTTCTATTATGATAGTATAACGCTTTGCGAAAAGCTCCCTTCTAATAACTCAGGGTGGCAAACAAAATAAAGAATTGAAATAAAAAATCCTGTCCCTTTAGGTGCAGGATTTTTTGTGGATAATAATAGTTTATATTTGCTTGATTGAAAAACCTCGGTACATAAACAGTGGCAAGTTTGCAGGTGAAATAACGCCAGCAAAGGCATCAAGTAAGTTATTATTGAATAATTATCTTCTTATTCACTATTCCCTGTTCGCTGTTTACTGATATAAAATAAATACCTGCATCCATTTCTCCTTTTTCTAAAATATATTGTTTACCGCTAAAGCGGATGGTTTTTATTTGTTTGCCGAGAATGTCTGTTACTTTAATAATGGAGTTGTGTTGCTCGGTACTAAAGGTGATGGTGGTTTGGGAGGTAAAGGGGTTGGGGGTTATACTAAAAACTGAAGAAATGGCATATTCAGATATTCCTAAATTATTGAAATTATAACAAGAAGACATATCAGAACAATTACCTACGCTAACAATAACAGCATAACTACCGTTTGAAGTTACAGTATAATTTTGATTGGTTCCACCTGCAATTGCAGAGTTTCCGTTATTACAATCTACCCACTGATATGTAGCAGATGTTTGATTCGCGGTAAGTACATTATTCAATACTGAAACGGAAGTATCATTTACTGATAAATTAGTAATAACCGTACTATCACAGCCATTAAAGGAACTAAATATATCTGTATAAGTTCCACTTGTGGAATAAGAATGACTTCCTACAACTAGTGAATAACCAGAACAAATAAATTTATTTTGAGTTACTGTATTTAAATTTGAATTTAATTTCCAAAAATTATGTCCACTTTCATTAAATTTAGCATACCCTGCCGAACATATAGAAAATGCTTCATGAGAGGCGGATAACGGATATGTAAATGTATTTGTACCATTAATATTATTGATAATATTTGTTATAGGGTTAAACTCGAAAAACACAACATTCCCTGGAGAAGTCCCATTACTAATGCTGTCCTGAGTACCAATATATCCAAGATTTTCTATAGAAAACCCAAATGTGGCATAACCTGTTCCAAAAGGAAGAGTACTATAATTAATAGTCCACGAATCTGAACTAGGAGAATACATCCAAAATTGATTACCATTAGTGGAATTATTAGTACTCATAATATAAGCTTTAGAATTTAATGGGATTCCAAAAACTGGATATGC
The DNA here is from genome assembly GCA_903926385.1 of uncultured Bacteroidota bacterium. Classification (GTDB taxonomy): domain Bacteria; phylum Bacteroidota; class Bacteroidia; order 2-12-FULL-35-15; family 2-12-FULL-35-15; genus 2-12-FULL-35-15. The sequence continues at coordinate 47,139 of CAIYIS010000059.1, read as the reverse complement.
ATAATCTGAAAACGAATTTTTTTGAGTCCACAAGTTTGTAATAGAGTTATATTCCCAAACTTCTGTAATACTACCTCCTCCTATTTGGTTTTTAGAAGCAAAAATATAACCTTTTCCATTTATTGCCATGCTAATCTTTGAATCAAACAATAATGTCGTAAATGGGCATAATGCCATTGCTGACCATGAATTAGTTGATGGATGGAATTTACAACAATAGGAACCAAAGGATGTGTTATTAGGAATGCAAATATAGCCAACTGTATCTAATGCAAACCCTAAGCCTCCTAAGATTAATTGATTTGAACTATACACACAAGGTTCATCTGGACCTTGTGTCCAAGCTCCTGTAACTGTATTATATTCCCACAGTGAAATTACATTCATACTTGCACAAGCAGATAATGGACTAGCATGTGAATACCCCATATATCCAATATTTCCAATAGAAAAGGTAAAATCCGCTGGCACGGTTGGACAATCTGCCATTTGAGTCCAAGTTACCTGCGCATTAACTTTGACAGTAAATATTTGGACAAATAAAGTCAGAATCAATATTTTTTGTAAAAGTCTATTCATTTTCAATTCCCCAATAAAATACTGTTAATTGTCTCTCTCCTGTATTCATGCCTATTCCTTCAAAAATAATATTTCCATCAATATTCCATGTCAAATTATATATCCGACCTGAATTAGGAATAGTAATATTAAGAATTCCGTTACAACACTCACCATTTGATTCAATATATGTAACGCTATATTCTCCTATTAGGTTGTCTCCTGTTGTTAGTTCAGTTTTCCTTGCAATTTCTTGCATAAATGTTGTTGAATTAAAATTATTGGTCCACATTCCATTTAGACATCCATTGCCTGCAATTTCATATACAACTAAACCGAATAATTTTTTATTTCTTTTTGACCCATTAAAAGCCGCAATTAAACTTTCAAATTCCATTTGTATTTATTTTTCCTTAATTGATGTTACTAATTGGATGGATTAAAAATAAAACACCGACATGATTAATTAATGCAGGTGATGGGTCGGTAGGTTCAATAAGAGATACCTTTGCAGTGGATGCAACAGAAGCAATGTATGTAGCTTTATCTGTCATTGTACTAGAAAGGTATTAATGTTTCGTGGTGCAAATATAGCAATTTGTCGGAGTAAACTCCTTATGGGAGAAAATAATTTTAAGAGGTAATTATGAATTATGGTGCTTTACGAAATACGACCACGCACAACCTGGCTCATAAGTCCACTGGACTTTTGCCCTGAATTTACGAATGAAGGTCTTTACGAAATAGCCCTTCTAATAGCTCTGGGTGGCAAACAAAATAAAGAGTTGAAATAAAAAATCCTGCTTCGGAATACGAAGCAGGATTTTTTATGTGTATTAACTTAAGGTATGTGGTGAGTGGTCTTAATTTTTTACAGGCAAATACCCGTAATCTTTACCATAACGAAGCATTTGTTCCATAAATGTTTCGTTGTTTTCTATTTTCACATCGGTAATTTTATCGCCATCCATCACCGGCACCAGTTTAGGCTGAATAAAGCCCATGTAAGGAGCAATGTTTAGCTTTTCCATACGGGTATGAACTTCTTTAAGCAATGCCTGGTCTACTTTTACACCATAATTTTCTACCAAAGCTTTTCCGGCTTTAAAATCGCCTTCCGATTTTATGCGTTGAATTTCTTTAAGCAATTGCCCAAACAGTTCGCGAAGTTTAGTGTAATCGTTAATTTTGAAATAAGTTTTTCCGTCTTTGCTGATGCGCTCTATTACGTTGTCTTTCTTCCCTTTTTCGAACACCCATGCAGCATTCATCTGGCGGTTGCGCATGTGGGCTTCTTCCAAATTATCGCCTTCTTTTATTCTTACCAACTGAGTCATCAACCCGTTCATAATATAGTAATCGTATTGTGCCTTGCCCACTTCTATAGAAGGACTCACGCCCATATCCACCAGTTTTTGATCCATAATAAAATACAATCCTACCAGGTCGGCACGTGCTTCTTCCAGCGTTCCTGCATAGTTTTTAAGAGTAACATCGGGAGTGCTTACCCCATCGTTAATTTTTCCGGAAGCGTGTCCAATCACTTCGTGCATGTCGGTTTCGAGGTCGCCACTCAAAGGGCCATATTTAGAAACACGGTCTTTTACTTCATCACTTGTTCCAAACTCTCCAATGGTAGGGCTTTTGGCACGAGCAAAATTATATGAATAAACAATGTTGCTTAACGAAACCGATTTGGAACCATGACTTTCTCTAATCCATTCCGAGTTCGGAAGGTTAATTCCGATAGGAGTTGCAGGGGCATTGTCTCCGCTTTCGCCAATAACAGTAATTACTTTAGCAGATATACCTTTTACTTTTTTCTTTTTGTGATTATCAGCAATAGAAGAGTGGTCTTCGAACCATTGTGCTTCCTTAGCTATAGCAGCAATGCGTTTGGTAGCTTCCATATCGCGCATCGACACCACCGATTCGTATCCTCCCTTTTTCTGCATCGCATCATGATACACTTCGATGAAACCATTTACCACATCCACACGCGAAGCTGTATCGCCTACCCACGAAACTGAATACGCATCGAAATCTTTCAGGTCACCTGTTTTATAATACTTAATCAATTCCAGCAACGTGTTTTTCTGAATATCGTTTTCGGCCACTGTGCTTGCTTTTTCTAACCAGAAAATAATTTTATCGATAGCCGCTCCGTACATTCCTCCGCTCTTCCACACTTTCTCTATTATCTTTCCGTTGTCCATACACACCTTAGAGTTCAAACCCCACGATGGTTGCTCTTTCACATCCTTCTGAATCATTTTTGCATAAAAATCTTCCACTTGTTTTTGTGTAACTCCTTCGTAAAAGTTACCTGCCGAAGCTTTCACTATATCCACATTAGCACTTAAATCAACTGTTTTAGGAGCTACTTTAGGGTCGAACATGATAGGGTTAAGCATGGCTAAAAACTCTTCGGCTTTCATACCTTCCAACGGAAGCTTGGTGTTATCGCTTTTACTAACGAGTTCTTTAAAGTAATCAAAACTGAACTCCGGAAGCATTTTTGCATTGCTATAGTGATGATGAATGCCGTTAGCAAAAAACACACGCATACAATAGTCTTCAAACTTTTTGTAATCAGCACTGGTTTTATCACCGGTGTACGTGGTCAGAATTGTTTCCAACGTTTTACGAATGGTAAGGTTGTATTTGTATTTCTGATCCCAAGCCATATCTCGTCCGCACAAACCTGCTTCGTAAAGATAGTAAGCAAGTTGTTTTTGTTGCAACGACAAATCGGAAAATCCCGGAACATCATAACGCAATACCTGAATGTCGGCAAAGCGGTCGGCCATTATTTCAGTAGCTTTAGTGGTAACCGAATCTTTTTTCGTTTCAGTGCTTTCTTTTTTTGTTTCGCTATGCGAGCATGCCATCAGTACAGCTGATAAAAGCAATGCGGTGTAACTTATTTTTTTCATATTAATTTGTTTTTTGTTTTTCTGTTTTTAAAGACTGGCAAATGTAAGAAAATAGATTAGCCCTTTAACTATTGAACTTTTGGAAATGCATATACTTTATATTTTATTAAGGTTTCTTAGCTGGCTAACCATCGTTATGCTTTTCTAATTTTATTAATAGCAAATGCGGTGAGTATGGTGCAACCAAAGAATGCAATCAATTTAACAAGATAGGGGAGGACTGATACTACATTTCCTTCGTTCAGGAATATTTTGTGAAACGCACTCAGCGCCCAGTAAAGCGGAGAGAATTCCGAAAACATTCGAATGGCATCGGGCATAACATACACCGGCACCCATATTCCTCCCAAGGCCGCCAATATAACCACCGATACTGCCCCGAAAGTGGACGACTGCTGATGTGTACGAAACAAAGTTCCTACCATCACTCCATAACCAGTGGCAGCAAGACCCGTAAAGAGTGCTGTAAGTATAATAGCCGGTATGCTGTTGCCGATTACCAACTGAGGTAATCCGAGGTGAGGTAATAAATAAATACCAACCATCAGCATAAGGAAACATTGAGTAAGACAAATAAAAAGATATGCGGTTATTTTTCCGGCCAACACCGTAATGTACGAACCCGGCATGGTGAGCAGTCTGGTGTAACTGCCGTCATCTCTTTCTTTGATGATGCTACCCGACATAGATATAACAATAAAAAACATCCCGAAGATAGTCCATGCCGGCACATTATGTTGAACCGAATTAAGTAACAAGGCTTCTTTAGGAGTTTCTACCGTATTCACTTCGTCAAAGTTTATAAAGTCGTCCATACGTTGCTCTGTTTTTATTTCCGTATTTTCTTTATTTAGTTCTTTCGAAAAATAAGTAAGCAGGGTTTGTGTTTCCAGTTTAGAAGTCGATTGCTTGAGCGAACTTAAAATAGAAGCCTTAAATGATTTCTTTGTTTCAGGTGAAAAGAAGATGAGTAGCTTTAACTCTTCAGGTGTGTTGTTCACTCGTGTTGGTGTGCTGTCCGAAAGCCCCACATCCGAAAGCTTTTTGGAAACAAATTGATTTACTTTTTCATTCAGTAGTTGAGTGGCGTTTGGAGGAATAATAATTCCAATTTCGTAATTACCACCTTTAATAATTTTCTTTACCGCAGCTTCATCGCTGTTTTGTTTTGTAATTTCGAATATCTTCGATTCTTTTAAACCGGCTTCTATCGTTGTCCCCAGATTGCCTTTGTCGTTATTAACGAGCAGTAGTGGTATTTTCAGTTCCTGATAATCTCTGAAAGGAGCATCTTGAATAAGTGCCATAATAGTAATCATGGCCACTGGCATCAAAAACATAATGGCAAGCCCACCTCTGTCGCGAAACAGAAGGATAAGTTCTTTTTGTATGGTCGAAAACAGGCGCAGCATATGTTTCTCTTCTTCTTCTTTTCAGAAATAATTAATCTCTAATTTTTTTTCCGGTTAGTTTTAAAAACAATTGTTCCAGATTCTCTGTATGGTTTTCAGTAATCAGTTGCTTTGGTTTCCCGCTGATAATAATTTCACCGTTGTCCACTATTGTAATATCTGAACAAAGGTTTTCGGCTTCTTCCATTAAGTGAGAAGTATAAATAATAGTGCAACCTTGTTTGTTCAATAACCGTAAATGTTCCGTTATTAAATTCCTCGACTGCACATCCACACCCACTGTTGGTTCGTCCAAAAACAATATTTCGGGTTGATGAAGTATTCCCGCAATAAGGTTAATTCTGCGTTTCATTCCACCCGAAAAAGTTTCAACTCTGGAATTGGCATGAGCTTGTAATCCTACTATTTCCAAGTGTTCGCTAATCGTTTTTTTTAGTGCGCTTCCCTTAAGACCATACATGTTGCCAATGTAGCGAAGGTTTTCGTAGGCTGTAAGTGCCGGATACAATGCTATTTCCTGAGGTACTATACCTATTCTCTGTTTTATTTCCTCTAAATTGTTTTTAAGGGATAATCCTAATAATGCAACGTCACCTTTTGAAGGTTGAATGAGTCCGCATAAAATTGAAATGGTAGTAGTTTTGCCTGCACCGTTAGGGCCTAAGAGTCCGAAAATGCTTTTGCTTTCTATTGAGAAAGAAATGTTGTTAACGGCAGGGGAGGTTGCTCCTTTGTAGGTTTTAAACAGGTGTTTTACTTCAACGGCAACGCTTGGAGTGGTCACGTATTAATCTTTTTTCAAAAATATTTTCATTTCGCATTCAGCTATAGTCTCTCCGTTAACAGTGGTTTTGCCGGTAATTAAAGTTACATCAAAAATGATTTGCTGAATCATTACTTCTGTTTTTAGCTCACATCCTACAGGAGGAAGTTTATGAATAAGTAGTCGTTTAATAGCTCCAATATAACCAACCGGAGGATTTATTTTCTCACCATTTTGTTGTTTTTGCGATACAGCGTATCCAACTCCCAGAGCCGCTGTTTGTGCTATGTTTTCAACTATTCCGGGTTCTGTAAAAAGTCCGTTATTGCAAAATATGTTTTCGGATGTAATCGTAAGCCCGGAGATGGTTGAAGTGTCGTCATTATACCACAATGTATCCACCATCTCGATGGGAGGCTTTTGAGGTATAAGAGCCGAAACAGCTGCACCCTGAAGTAAAGGTAAATTGTTTCCTGTCATAAATTATACTACGGTTAGTAGAGCGTTTGCGTACGAAAAACGTGCGCTCTCTGGAACTGTAAGAGCTATTTTATGTCCTTTCTTTAATTTGCCGGAAGCCAATAATTCTTCAAGAGCAACAAAAATAGCAGCAGCTCCAATGTTTCCTACTTTGGTCAAATTACCGAACCATTTTTCTTGTGGTAATTGCACACCGTATTTTTTCATTTCATCATCCACTTTCGAACGGAAGTATTCAGATGAAATGTGAGGTAAAAACCAATCTACTTTCAACGGGTCATCGTTATGTTTTTTGAATAACTCTACATATTTTTTAGTACCCAATTGGGCAATATAAATATCCAACATACGAGCGTCTTGCTTTAACGAGAAAATAGATTTCTCAAGCCATTCCTTTGGTTTGTATTCGCTCCATCCGTGTATGTTTCCTTGTTCGTCTTTTTGTCCGCCCATATACATACAAGTTTCCACTTCGTTTGCAAACGAAACAATTTCCAGCCATTCTATTTTCAGAGAAATTCCATCCGGATTAGGTTTGTTCGAAAGCAAAGTAGCCGAAGCTCCATCCGAAAGCATCCATCTTAAAAAATCTTTTTCGAACGCAAGAACAGGTTCTTCTTCTACTTCTTTTAGTTTCCTCGATTCTTCTTCAAAATTTTCAGCACGCATCCATGATGATATTTTTTCAGAACCGGTTGATACCGCATTGTTGCTGTTTCCTGAAAGTATTGACATGTAAGCGTATTTAAGGGCATTCATTCCCGAACAACATGCTCCCGAAAACGAAATGGCTTCAATTGGTTTTGTGTTCAGCATTCCATGAACCATCACAGCATGCGCAGGCAATATTTGGTCTGGAGAAGTGGTTCCACAAGTAAGCAGTTCAATATCCTCCAGCTTAAATCCGTTTACACAAAGGCCTTTTATTGCCTCCACAGTAAGCTGTGTATTGGTGTGAGTTAAATTTCCTGCTTTATCGTGTGAATAATAACGTGTCGTAATTTTGTTATTTCTCAATATAAGGGATTTAGTTCGCGAAGCTCTTCCATCCACATACCCCAGATACTCCTCGATCTCATCGTTACCAATCGGCTTGCCCGGCAAAAATTTGGCAATACGATTAATGTATACGGTTCTCTCCATAATAATTTGTTAGTGTATTTTGTTAAAATCTTTCTTGTGCGTTGCAAAAATAGAAGAATTAATTAATCTTAGGGACATGAATTTGTTTTATTTTCAATTATCATGTCATAAGCAATGCATTATACCTCTTTATCAGCGAAGGAAATTGTTGGAGTGATAATCCATTTCGCGTTTGTTCTTTTTCGGAAATAATAGCGGAACAACTCGCGATATAACAGTAATGATCGGTGATAATGTAAAAACAACGATAGGTAGTATTATTCCAAATGACCTTACTCTGGCTCTGCGTTCTTTTGTACCTGAAGTTCCCTTTTTGGAAATAAAGTTAGCATAAATTGGAAAGAAAATTTTTCCTCTTCCTTCTAGTATCATCAAATTTGCCTTAATTTTAATCGCTCCTGATTCGATTAATTCTTTTTGCAGACCCGAATATTCATTACGCGCAAAGTGTTTCAACACAATTCCTCCAAATACCGGAGCATCCTTAGCAAGTTCCTCTTTCGACACTCCGTAAACCGGCATGAAACCTAAATATTTATCCTGAACCCCTTTGAAAACAAAAGCCATAACGGTTATCAAACTTGTCAGGTTGCTGGCTCTGTCCACATAAGTAATGTTTCCTACCAAATCGGCTTTTAACGAAAGTAATGATGCTTTCATTTTTTCTTGAGCGTTCAGCCACATATTGCGGCAAGAAATAACTGTAACTACTTTTTTGTTTTTTAATAATGTTTTTGCTGCTTCTGTTTGAAGGAAAGAATTAATGGGTATCGAAACAGATAAAAACCAAGCCTGATAGGCAATAATTATCAAATCGAAGTTCTCATTCGGATTAACTTTTAATGATTGCAGTTCGCACGGAATTCCCTGAACACACTCAGGAAACTTGTCAAAGAACTGCATAAAAGTCCATGGAAAAGGAAAGGGAGTTACCGGTTTAATTTCTTCATACACAAGTTCAACATTTTCATCCTTCTCGAATGGTGAAAGTGTTGCTCTAACCGCATTGTTTAATTGTCCTGACTGTGTGAAATAAACTACTAATACTCTCTTCTTCATACTCGATTGGTTCTCTCTTAAAAAACAAATGTATAAAAATTTTATCAGTCCCCACTTTTATGTCCTTCGCCCAACTCTGTAAAAGTTTTGAGTTTATAGTTTCTTAATATTTCATATTAATTGCTACTTTTAGCCACACAAAAAAAATGTTTATGCGCAAAGAAGGACATACTCATCCATTCAATATTGTTGTAATAGTAGCTGCATTAGGCTACTTTGTTGATATTTATGATTTAATTCTTTTCAGTATCGTTCGTGTTCCCAGTTTAAAGGCCATTGGTGTTTCTGTTGATCAGCTTAAAGATTCCGGTGTGTTTTTACTTAACATGCAAATGATAGGAATGCTCCTTGGAGGCATTGTTTGGGGTGTGCTTGGCGACAAGAAAGGAAGGCTCTCTACTTTATTTTTGACTATTTTATTGTACTCTTTGGCGAATATCGCGAATGGATTTGTTCATACCCTGAATCAGTATGCTGTTTTGCGCATCATTGCCGGATTCGGCCTGGCAGGCGAGTTGGGTATTGGAATAACTCTTGTCTCCGAAGTAATGACTAAAGAAACTCGTGCTTGGGGCACGAGTATTGTTTCAGGGATTGGTATAGTTGGTGCGGCCTTAGCTTTTCTTGTTGCTCAGTGGGGATGGAGAGAAGCGTATTGGGTTGGAGGAGTTTTAGGTTTGATGTTACTTGGCTTACGTCTTTATATTCATGAGTCAGGGATGTTTGATAATCTCAAAAAGTCTGAAGCCAAACGAGGTGATTTTTTTAGTTTGTTCCGAAGCTGGAAAAAGTTTTTAAAGTATTTAAGTTCTATTTTTATCGGAATTCCAGTCTGGTTTACCATCGGCATTTTGGTTACTTTCTCGAAAGAATTTGGCGAAGCTTTAGGAATCACTTCTCCTATAGACCCGGGCAGGTCTATTATGTTTCATTATTTCGGAGCAGCCCTCGGTAGTATTGTTACCGGTGTAATTAGTCAAGTTCTTAAGTCGCGAAAAAAAGCACTTTGGATTGCCATCACCGCTCTTTCTTTTTTATGCGTCTGGTATTTTTCTGCCAGTGGTTATTCCGCCACCCTGTTTTATTTTATTCTCTTTCTGCTCGGTCTTGCTCAGGGGTATTGGGCGGTTTTCATCACTGTTGCTTCCGAACAATTCGGTACCAATATTCGTTCAACCGTTACCACCACCGTGCCTAACTTTGTTCGGGGGGCTACTGTACCTATGCTGATGTGGTGGAAATATCTTACTACCGGCATGGGCATTATTCAGGCATCTATGGTTGTCGGTGCGGTGTTTATTGTACTTGCTGTTATTGCAGTGTTCTTCCTCGAGGAGAGTTATGGCAAAGATCTAGATTACCTAGAAACTGACTAAACGAATATGAGTAAAAAAACTATGATTATTGGAGCTTCCGATAATCCCGAAAGGTATGCCTGCAAAGCAGCAAATGCATTAATGAGTCATCAACATCCCGTGGTTCTTTTAGGTAGACGTAGCGGAAATGTTAACGGAACTGAAATCATCAATCAACGACCATCCATCACCGAAATTGAAACTGTTACCTTATACATCAATCCCGAAATTCAAAAAGACTGGTATACTTATATTCTTGATTTGAATCCAAAACGTGTGATATTTAACCCTGGTACAGAAAATATGGAATTTGAAACCCTCTTAAGATCAAAAAATATTGAGGCCACGGAGGCTTGCACATTAGTGTTACTCTCCATCGGAGCATACTAAAAGGAATTAAAAAACCCGTTTCAAGATAATGAAACGGGCATTCTAAAAATCTTAATTAACTACACAAACTAAACTACTACTTTTTCTTCTCTTCTTTTGCCTTTACAGGCTTTGCAACTAAATTTGAACTACTTCTTTTCACCGGATGAGATTTTATATTCGAATGTCGTTTCTCCGGTGACTGATTCGCTCTTACTTTTGATGCTTTTGCATCATTTGTTACTTCTGGACGTGCTTTTGTTTCTGGGCTGGCAGTTTCATGTTGAACTGGTTTTGATGTGCTGCTTGCTGGTGTAGCTTGCTGTTTGGTTGTTTCTGTTGATTTCTGCTTTCCTGCACCTTCCTGAGGGTCGGACACTAAATGAGAACTAGTGCCAAACGAGGCTGCCGAAACAATTGCAGTAAAGGCAATCAATAAACTATATTTTTTCATTTTTTTGTTGTTAATAATTGTATTCACCTCAGCAATGCCTGTGCCAAAAACCAACTTTTGTTAGATTAATTTAGGGGAAATGACTAAAATGCTTTGAACAAGCGCTACTTCATGTTAAGTCGATTGCATAATTTCAATGAGGGAATTAGGAAATACAACTCAGTATAACCGCACAAGCCTGCTTTATTTCTTCAGTTGTTATGTTTAGGGGAGGGGCTATTCGCATGCTGTTAGCATTAAATAAAAACCAGTCTGTGATCACCCCTTTTTTAATACATCTATCAATTATTGCCTTGTTTTGTTCGTAGCTTTCAAACTCCAGCGAAAGCAAAAGACCTTTTCCTTGTATCGATTTTATGAGGGGATGAACCAGCAAACTACGAAATAACTTTTCTTTTTCGTTTACATGCTCGACTAAGTTTTCCTGAAGTATCACACGCAAAGTGGCCAAACTAGCCGCACAACATACCGGATGTCCCCCAAAAGTGGTAATATGCCCAAGCATCGGATTGTTTGTTAAACTACTCATTACTTCTACTGACGAAACAAATGCTCCAATCGGCATTCCTCCGCCCATACCCTTTGCCATACATAATATATCCGGCACAAAACCATAATGCTCAAATGCAAATAGCTTACCTGTTCGGCCAAATCCACACTGTATTTCATCAGCTATTAATAAAGTACCGGTTGTGGTGCATCGCTCTCGAAGTTGTTTCATAAAATCATCATTCGGAACTATGGCTCCTGCCTCACCCTGTATAGTTTCTGCAATTACGCATGCTGTGCGTTCAGTAATTTGGCTTAAATCATCCGTGCTGTTAAATCTAATCTGTCGCGTATCGGGTAGTAAAGGGCGAAAAGCATTCTTAAATTCTTCTTTACCCATCATGCTCAAGCTGCCTTGTGTGCTTCCGTGGTAGGCATTTGCAAACGATATCATTTCTGTGCGCCCTGTAAACCGTTTCGCTAGTTTCATAGCCCCTTCTATAGCCTCGCTGCCTGAGTTAACAAAATAGACCGAACTTAATTGAACTGGCAAGACAGACGTTAACAACGAAGCCAGCAACACCTGCGGACTCTGAATATACTCCCCATAAACCATCAGGTGCATATATTTATCCACTTGTTCTTTTATTGCAACCACCACTCGCGGATGACGATGCCCCACATTACTAACTGCTATACCCGATATCAAATCCATATAGCGTTTGCCGGTCGCATCCGTTAGGTACAAACCTTCTGCTTTTACTATCTCCAAACTCAATGGCATATCGCTCGTTTGAGCCACATGCCTCAAAAATAATTCTCGCTGTGTTAACATACGGCAAAGGTAATAAAGATTTCAAGTTTCGAGTTTCAGATTTTGGGTTTCGATATGTATTTGCATGTTCGTCTATCATTTCAAGAGCAAAATTATCCGTTGTGCTTTTATACCACAATTACCATTCATTATCCTAATCAGAAAAAGCAAGGGTTAACGTTCTTTAAAAGTCTTTAATCGAGAAAAGGCGGGGTACAGTGAAAAAGCAGCATTTATTATAAAGATTGAATCGTTTTAACGAGAAAAACAAAATGGGTAACATTCAAAATGGTCATTTTTTCAAATCGTACAATTTCTTGTTTAAATTGTGCGAAGTCTTGTACAAATGATAAAGCATTTTAACGAAATGGTTTTCTTGTTTTAAAATAAAACAACTTTTGATTACAAGATTCGAAATCGAGGGCAAATTTTATTTATCCATTTACAAAAGATGAAATAATCGTTAAGAAAATTACAAGATACAATGCAGCCGGCATAGTCTTCGCTTCAGTTATGGGGCTGCATTTACAGATGATTTATAACTTAAAAAAATTAATTGGGCGAAATTAAAATACAATTAAACTAGCAGAAAAGTTAATTTAACTAGGCCAAGTTTCTGGGATCCATTATATATAAGAGAAAAAATAAAGAAGTATAAAACTCCATTTTTTCTGAGATTTCTTCACTGTTTTCGAAAGGGTTTCCATAAACTAGAAACCTGAAACACTAAATCTGAAACTTAAAATCCTGTTTTTAAATTTATTTTTTTTAACATTACTGTGTTGAACAATTTTATTACATTTGCTTTGAAAAAAAATTGAGCTATGGCTAAAGAAGTTAAAAAAACAAGTTTTGCGTTTGGTAAAGAAAATTACCGGATTCTGATAGTAGGAGTGGTAATAGTGGTTATCGGTTATATGCTGATGGTTGGCGGAGGTTCTGACGATCCTACCAAATTTGATGCAAACGAAATATTTAGCACCAGACGTATTACTCTTGCTCCGATTGTAATTTTAGCCGGTTTTTGTGTGGTGCTGTTTGGCATCATGAAAAAATCGAAAGAGTAAGTTCAATACATTCATTGGCTAATGGTTTAATTAGCCTTTCATCTCACTACTTATGTCGTTTATACAAGCCTTAATTATAGCCATTATTGAGGGCATTACAGAGTTTTTGCCCATATCGAGTACAGCCCACATGAAGCTAGCCAACCCCCTGCTTCATATCCCGGAAACAGCTTTTAGCAATTTATTTGAAGTGGTTATTCAGCTGGCAGCAATTCTATCAGTGGTGGTTATTTACTGGAAAAAATTTATCGATTTTAAAAATCTTACTTTTTATGTAAAGTTGGTTATTGCCATGATTCCGGCATTAATTATTGGGGCTTTGCTAAAAAAACATATTGACACAGCATTGAGCAATCTTACTTTTATTTCCTGTGTAATGATAGGCGGAGGTATTGTACTGTTGTTTATTGACAAACTTTTTACAAAAAACAATTTGGAAGAAGAAAAAAACATATCATATCCAAAGGCATTTGTAATCGGTTTATTTCAATCGCTTTCGATTATATTTCCGGGATTGAGTCGCAGTGCTGCTACAATAATTGGAGGAATGAGTCAGAAACTAACTCGTAAACTGGCAGCCGAATTCTCCTTCTTTTTGGCAGTTCCTACCATGTTTGCCGCTTCGGTAAAAAGTTTCTGGGATGTCTACAAAGAAAACCCGGAGGTGATAGCCAAAGACAATATGGCTACTCTTGCTTTGGGGGGCATTATATCGTTTGTAGTGGCTTTGCTGGCCATAAAGTTTTTTATAAATTATGTAAGCAAATATGGTTTCCGCTTGTTCGGTTGGTACCGAATAATTCTCGGAATTTCTTTCCTTATTTATTTGTACTCCCTTCCTAAATAATGTTCGATTTTGGCAAAGGAGAAGTTATTCTCATCAACAAACCACTTACCTGGACTTCGTTTCAGTTGGTGAATAAAATGAAATACCTGATTCGGAACTCACGATTTCAACCTTCTAAAATTAACGTAACCGATGCCACTCCTAAATTAAAAATAGGCCATGCCGGCACACTTGACCCCCTTGCAACCGGATTGCTGATAGTATGCACCGGTAAACAAACTAAAAACATAGAACTTTATCAGGGCAAGGAAAAGGAATATACCGGCACTTTGTGTTTGGGAGCCACCACCCCTTGTTACGATTTGGAAAAAGCCATAGATGTGCATTATCCAACCGAGCACATTACTGAGGCAATGATTTATGCCGCCACCGAACAGTTTACAGGAAGCATAGAACAAACCCCTCCCCTGTTTTCGGCTATCAAGATTAACGGCAAAAGAGCTTACGATATAGCCCGGGCAGGACAAACAGCCGAAATAAAGGCAAAAACTATTACCATTACCGAGTTTACCATTACACGCATTGCTATGCCTTATTTAGATTTTAAGGTGGTGTGCAGCAAAGGAACATATATTCGCTCTCTGGCTCGCGATTTTGGCGATGTATTGCAAAGCGGAGCCCATCTTACCGCACTTTGTCGCACCCGCATCGGTGATTTTGAGTTAAAAAACGCCCTTAGCATTGAAGATTTTGAAGAAAGTCTGGCTTAAGGAGTCTGTTTTTAATTCCCGAGTTCTCTTCCACTAAACTTAAATATTTTTTATTTCTTAAAACCTGCATCTGCATTGGCAATTAGACTAATTTTAAAGAAATTTTAATTTTTTTTCGTTTTCCCATGCAACCATTTATTATTTTAAAGCATCTATAAGGACGTAGGGAGTATTAAAAGGTTGCCTCTAAAATGAAAATATTTTTTTATTGCTTTCAAAATGTCTGAAAACAAACATAAAAGAACAAATAATAAGGAAGTTAAAAACAAATTAAACCCGATTGAAATGGAAGAAAAAGCCGAAGCCATCGAATTTCATCTGATAAACAAAGATATCTGGAAAGATTTCGTGAAAGAACCTAATCAGAACAAAAGCAGTTGCTACCTAACCAGTATTGAAATCAATATTGTAGATGTAAAAGCAAAAAGTTATTTTTTTACTGCCAAAATCGAATACGAAATATTTGATGTGGTAAAACGAGTAGAAAAAACGGGAAAAGCAGTGCTCAAAAACGAGAACAAAGTCCGCAGTGTAGTTCCGGCAGCTATACTTGAGACACAATAAATAGTACTTTTTCCTCTAATAGCATTCTATTATAATTGATATCGGTCTTCCAGACCAGGAGTTCTACTTTTATCAAACTTCGTTCACCGATAACCAAAAATCCTTACTTTTATCCCGATTATCAGAACCACAAGATTTATCCACCCAACCAAATCCTAAGGTTCTAATTCAAGCATTAACCATGAGAGAAACATTTAATTTTGATGATATGCGTCCATATTACGACAATGAGTCGTATGAGGTATTGCAACGTATCATTAAAGACCCAATATATATGAAGCTGGTGAATTATTTATGGCCAGCTATGACACTCGAAGAGGTCTTGCAAAAAGCAGAGAAGGTAAATACAGCTATGGGTTTTCAGGTGGAATTTATGCATCCTGCCATTCGTACTATTGTTGAGCGTTCGTCAACTGGACTTACCTGCTCGGGTTTCGAGAACCTGGATAAAAACAAGGCATACTTATATATTGCTAATCATCGCGACATATTATTAGACTCTGCTATTCTTCAAATTTTATTGGTGGAACACGGCTTTTCGACTTCAGAGATAACATTCGGAAATAATTTGATGGATAAAGGTTTTATTACCGACTTTGGACGATTGAACAGAATGTTTACTGTTTTGCGCGAGGGCACCGGGCGAGAACTATATGACATTTCGCGTAAACTGTCTGCTTATATTCGACACACCATTGTAGATAAAAAAGTCTCCGTATGGATCGCTCAACGTAACGGAAGAACCAAGGATGGAAACGATCAAACTCAAACCGGCTTGCTCAAAATGATTAACATTAGCGGAAAGGGAAGTTTTGCAGAAAACTTTGCGGAACTAAATATTGTTCCGCTTACTATTTCTTACGAGTACGAACCTTGCGATGTACTAAAAATTCAGGAAACTTATTTGTCAAGCTTACATACCAAATATGTAAAAGCGGAAGGCGAAGATTTGAACAGTATCATTACAGGAATAGTTCAACCAAAAGGGCGAATACACCTGCAGGTGGGGACTCCGATAAATGATGTGCTGAAAAACATTGACAACACATTGAATGAAAATGAAAAAATAAAACTTATTACTGCCATGCTGGATAAGCAAATTTTTAGCGACTTCAAACTATGGCCGATAAATTACATCGCTTTCGACATTTTAACATCATCTACAAATTACTCTTCTAATTATACAAGTGAAGAGAAGCAGAATTTTATTCATTACATCACCACACAATCAAAATCTATTGAGGGAGATCAAGACTCGATTTACAATCTATTTTTAAAAATGTATGCAGGGCCGGTGGCGAATTACCAGCTTTGAATAAATCCTATACAATCTTAAGAAACTATCCTACTTTTATTATTCGATTTGATTGGATATAATATGTATTTTTGAGGCAAAATATAAATATATGAATGTAGCAGAACCATACTATTACGAACTAAATATGATGAGTAAAGTGTTATTTGTGACCTCTATTCAGGTTACCGATAGCCTTTTGAAATTAGATAATGAGTACACCAAACTTATTGAGAAATTTGACTTTGAGATAAAAGGGAAATACGATAATCTTGACAAAATACTTGTAGATGCCGAAATTCAGAAACCCTTGATATTATCGTTGGAAGATGAACTTTGTTTGTACTCATGTCTTCATATTGCCGCAGCTTATAGCTTAAGTGAGAACTTTATGGATTGGTTTTATGTTGAGGTGGGAATTCCTGAAGAAGAAAGGCTGTCACCCGAAGATAGAAGCGAAGGAGCTATTAAACTTCATACAACACTAACTCTGATGTTAACCGTTATTGAAGATAAGTTGGCGAATTTTGCGTCTTTTTTAACTCGAAAGGAAGAGCTAAACAAACATCTTCCAGTAGAGCCGTTTAAGCCGGAGGTTTAAATTGGTATTTTATTAATATAGAATTTTGGGTAAGCAACTATACTATGTTGCATCTATAAATTGGATGCGATAAAATAGTCTATTTTTGTCTTTATAAATAAACTAATAAATAAAACATGTATAATCTTAAAATCATTTCATCTACTGTTCGTCCGGGTAGAAAAGGGCCTGTTATTGCCGCCTGGATTGCTGAGAAAGCAAAACAAAACGGAAATTTTAATGTTGAAGTAATTGACTTAGGCGAATTAAATCTGCCGATGATGAATGAGGCCAATCACCCCATTATGCGTAAATACGAATTGGACCATACCAAAAAATGGAGTGCAACAATTGAGGAGGCAGATGCTTTTATTTTTGTTACTGCTGAATACGATTATAATTATCCAGCTCCTTTGCGCAATGCATTAGAATATTTGGTTCATGAATGGGCTTATAAAGCTGCTGGAATAGTTAGCTATGGTGGTGTTTCGGCAGGTACACGAGCAGCGAATAGCTTGAAAGCAGATTTAATTACTATGGCTATTGTTCCGCTAACACAGGGAGTGAACTTTCCGTTTTACGCACAACTCATCAATGATAAAAACGAATTTGTGCCGAATGAAACTTCTCATAAAGCAGCAGAATCCATGCTTCGCGAAATAATCAGATGGACCAAAGGACTAAAAGTGGTAAAGGAAAATAAATAATCAAAATAGAGCCACATTAATTGGGATAAATATTCGAACGAAAAATGCTTATAACCGCGATAGAACATCTGATTCTATTGTGGTTATTTTTTTGGAATATCTTTTGCAGGCAACCTCGAAAAAAATCAACAGAAGGTTTGATAAATAATTTATATTTGCGCATTAAAAACTAACAAAAAAATGAAAATGAAATCTTTTTACTCTTTAGCACTAATTTTAATAATGACAATCGGTGCCGGTTTTTCTCAAAACAATAATTTGGTTGTCTATTCTCAGGATGGATATAGATTTTCTCTTGTTCTGAACGGAATACTTCAAAACCCTACACCTTCTACCAATGTAAAGGTGACCCAACTGAATGCCACCAATTATCAGGCAAAAATTATTTTCGAAAACAAAATGCCCGACTTAGATGGGAATGTTTATCTGATGTGGGGTGGCGATGCTACTATCAACACTGAATATTCTTATTCGATAGTGAATGTGAAAGGAAAGCTAAAACTTAAATTGAAAAGTACTGAGCCTACTCCAATTCAGGTTAACAGCGCCCCGGATCCTCAACAAACTACTATTATTTACACCACAGTGCCTCCTCCTGCAGTGAATGTGGAAACGACAACTACTACCAACACCATTCAGAGTACAACAGCAGTTCCGGGAGCAAGCGTAGGTATTACATTTACAATGCCCGGAGAAACTACCATGCAGACAGGAGCTAACACCACAACCACTTATAGTACCACCACCACAACCACTACAACCTCTGGGGGAATGAGCGACAGAGATGACAGAGGTGGGCATTATGACAGAGATGATCATGGTGACAGACACGACAGAGATGATAGGGGAGAAGGCCATGGGCATCATGATAATGCTTATGTGTTGCCAGGGTATACAGGAGTTTACGGTTGTCCGGTGCCAATGGGAGAACAAGACTTTGAAGGTGCTAAACAATCTATCGCTTCTAAAGGTTTTGACGACACCAGACTTACCATCGCTAAACAAATAATAGGTAACAACTGCTTACTTTGCTCTCAGATAAAAGAACTCATGTTGATTATGAGTTTTGAGGCTTCACGATTGGAACTTGCAAAATTTGCATGGAAACACAATTTGGACAGAGGAAATTACTACAAACTTAACGATGCATTTACCTTCGAATCATCAATTGATGAGTTGAATAAATACACACAAAGTCACTAAGAGTTTTTCTGCAATTCATAATCTCTATGAAGTAACTTATTTCAGTGCTTCATAGAGATTATTTTTTTGTATTACCTGCGGCTTATGATTTCAATGGGCATTCCGCTTTTTTAGTAAATTATTTATTTTTGTAAATCAATTAATTTTAACAGACATGTACAACACCATCAACGATTTTATTTCAGAGTGGAAATATGAAAGCGAATCAACACTTAAAGTGTTTTCGAATATCAATGATACGTCATTGAATAAAAAAGACCATGAAGATGTTAGAACTATTGCAATTCTGGCATGGCACATTACATTAACTATTCCTGAAATGATGAGCAAGACAGGATTGATGGTGGAGGGGCCTGACGAACACAGTAAGCCTCCTGCTTCAATTGGTGAAATTATTTCAGCTTACCGCACAGCATCAGACTCCCTGGTTCAGCAAATCGACTCCAAATGGACAGACGCCTCCCTTAAAGTGGAGGTGAATATGTACGGTGAACAATGGAAAAACGGTGCAACCTTGTCGACACTAGTAAAACATCAAGCCCATCACCGTGGCCAATTAACCATCCTCATGCGATTGGCCGGATTAAAAGTACCCGGCATTTATGGACCTTCTAAAGAAGAATGGGCACAAATGAACATGCCTGCAATGGAGTAAGAGGCGGTGAAAACAACCAAACTATGCTTTTTATCATCATTCCATAATACAATTTTATTAGTTTTGTGCCTTTCAAATCTATTTGTATGAGTAAATTATCAAGCAGAATAACAAATCTATCAGAATCGCAAACGCTTGCGATGACTAAGAAAAGTCGCGAATTGCAAGCTCAGGGGAGGGATATTATCAACTTAAGTATAGGTGAGCCCGATTTTGATACACCTCTTTTCGTGAAAGAAGCAGCCAAGCTGGCTATCGATAATAATTATACGCACTACACACCTGTGGCGGGTTATCTCGATTTACGCAAAGCTATCTCCACAAAATTTAAGCGCGACAACAACTTAAATTATACACCTGAACAAATCATTGTTTCTACAGGTGCCAAGCAATCTATTGCCAATGCGGTATTGAGTTTAATCAATCCGGGCGAAGAAGTGATTGTTCCTATTCCATATTGGGTGAGTTATATTGAAACTATAAAACTTGCCGAAGGGGTACCGGTAACTTTGTCTACCACTATTGATTCGAATTTTAAAATTACTCCGGAGCAATTAAAGAAAGCAATTACTCCGAAAACAAAAATGATAATCTTCAGTACTCCTTGCAATCCGAGTGGTTCGGTGTATAGCAAAGCAGAACTGAAAGCACTTGCCGAAGTTGTCATTCAGTTTCCGGATGTGTATATTCTTTCTGACGAAATATATGAATACATTAATTTTGTTGGTAAGCATGAAAGTATTGCTCAATTTGATTTTATTTATGACCGTGTCATCACTGTTAATGGTATGTCGAAAGGCTTTGCCATGACTGGTTGGCGTATCGGATACCTAGGGGCTCCAAAATGGATTAGCGATGCCTGCGATAAAATGCAGGGGCAATTTACATCAGGTGCTTCGTCTATTGCACAGATGGCCGCTCTGGAAGCAGTAAAAGCAAATCCGGAGGTGACTTTCGGTATGCGTGATGCGTTTAGAAAAAGAAGAGATTTAGTTCTAGGCTTGCTGAATGAAATACCCGGAATCAAAACAAATGTACCGGAAGGTGCATTTTATATTTTCTTTGACATTTCATCTTACTTTGGAAAATCATTTGAAAATTATACAATCAAAAATTCGTCTGACTTAAGTATGTACTTGCTCGAATCGGGCAATGTGGCGCTTGTTTCGGGAGATGCATTCGGAGATGATAATTGTATTCGTTTTTCGTATGCCACATCAGAAGATAAACTGATAGAGGCCGTAAAACGAGTGAAAGAAGCAATGGTAAAGCTAAAGTAAATGTCTATTCAGGAAACATTCGATTCATTTAATAAACTAAATGTACTCATCATCGGTGATGTAATGATTGATGCTTACATGTGGGGCAATGTGTCGCGCATATCGCCCGAAGCACCTGTGCCCATAGTAGCTGTAAACAAAAAAGAAAATCGCATGGGAGGCGCTGCTAATGTTGCACTCAATGTTCAGGCCATGGGTGGTAACCCGCTTCTTTGTTCAGTGATAGGAGATGATGATGGAAGTAAAATTTTTATCGACTTGTTAAAGAAACAAAAACTTTCGACAGAAGGAATTTTAAAAAGCGATAAACGAAACACAACAGTAAAAACGCGAGTGATTGGAAACAATCATCAAATGCTGCGTGTGGATGAAGAAATAGAAACTCCCATCAATACAAAGGAAACCGAATCGCTGGTTTTTGTTATTAAAAAACTAATCAATACGAAAAAGGTAAATGTCATCATTTTCGAGGATTATGATAAAGGCGTTATCAGTCCGGTTTTGATAAAATCGATTGTTGCATTTGCTCGTCAAAAAAACATTCCTACTGTGGTAGACCCTAAGAAGAAAAACTTCATGTTTTACTCGGGAGTTACTTTATTTAAGCCAAATTTGAAGGAACTGAAAGAAGGACTGAAAAGCGACTTCGACCACAACAATTCTAAGGAATTAGGAAAAGCTGTGGACGGTTTTATAAAAAAACAAAACATAGAAACTGCATTAATTACACTTTCCGAAAAGGGAATATACACACACAGCAAAAAGTCGAAAACATTAATACCGGCTCACATCCGCAATATTTCTGATGTTTCGGGAGCAGGCGACACAGTGGTGAGTGTAGCTGCCTTGTGTTTGGCTTTGCATTTGTCACCTGTGCTTACCGCCACTTTGGCTAATCTGGCTGGAGGTTTGGTTTGCGAAAAAGTGGGTGTGGTTCCTATCGATAAACAGCAATTGCTCAACGAGGCCATTGCTCTAAAACTTACAAAATAAATCAACCCGAACTACTCTGTTTTTTTTAAGCAGAGCCCAATTCAATTATGGTCACACCTTATAACGATACAACAAAAAGCAAGAAAGAACAGGTAGCAACCATGTTCGACAACATTGCTCATAAATATGATTTTCTGAATCAATTATTGTCGCTCGGAATTCACAAAAGCTGGAGACGAAAATCCATTCAGCTGCTGGAGGAATTTCATCCGAAAACAATACTGGATATCGCTACAGGTACAGGCGATTTTGCCATAGAGGCAATGAAACTAAAGCCCGAAAAGGTGGTGGGAGTGGATATTTCGGAAGGAATGATGAAACTGGGTGTGGAGAAAATTAAAAAACTAGGACTTCAAAATACTATAGAATTAAAGTCGGGCGACTCGGAAAACTTACCTTTCCCTGACAATAGTTTTGATGCCATCACAGTAGGTTTCGGAGTGCGTAATTTCGAAAATCTGGAAAAAGGAATTCAAGATATTTACCGTGTACTTAATGCTAATGGAACATTGGTGATTCTTGAGTTTTCAAAACCAAAAAAGTTCCCCATAAAAGGCATTTACAATTTCTACTTTAAATACATTACACCGACTATCGGAAAAATATTTTCGAAAGACAATTCGGCTTATGCTTATTTGCCTGAATCGGTAAAGGCATTTCCCGATGGAGAAGATTTTATTAAAATATTAAACAAAGCAGGATTTAAAAAAACAAAGGCAATTTCGCTTACCTTTGGCATCGCATCCATTTATTTTTGCAAAAAGGAGCAATAATTGTATTGTTTTTTCGTTTATTATCTACAATAAATCTAATTTGAAGAATTTAATCGGCATATTACTTACTCTTTTATTAGTAACACGAGTTGCAGTAGTAAAGGCTCAAGACCCTAACGAAAAGGGTAATTTGCCTAATTATTACAACGAGAAATTGCACTTTGGTTTTACCCTCGGAATAAACCGTACCAACTTTATTATCCATCCTGTTGATCATTTCGAACGCTTTGATTCTTTGAAAGGAGTGGTGTCTTATCCTAAATATGGATTCAATCTTGGAATTGTTTCAGAATTACGGTTGCATAAATATCTTACCCTGCGCTTTGTTCCTAATCTTTCTTTTGCTGAACGGAATTTGCAATATGATTACGTGCCTAACAGATACGATTCTGCGAATGCCGAATGGGTAAGTTATACAAGAGTAAAAAGTATTGAATCCACATTTTTGAATTTTCCGATTGATTTAAAGTTACGTTCAACAAGGGTAAAAAATTTTGCTGCTTATGTTTTGGTTGGAGCAGGTTATAGTCTCGATTTGGCATCGAAACGAAAAACAAAAAACAGCAACGACCCCAACGAACAAATTGTAAAACTTCAGCGAGATGATTACTCTTATGAAGTGGGAGCGGGGGCAGAGTTTTTTCTGCAATACTTTAAATTTGCCATCGAAGGTAAGATGACACTTGGAACAAAAAATCTAATTATAAAAGACAATACCATTTATTCGGATGCAATAGATAAATTGAATTCAAAAATATTTTTGATTTCTCTTACATTCGAAGGATAAAAAAATTGCACGATAATTACGTGCCTTGATACAATGAAAAATGAATTAAATCTAGTGGTTTCGCCCGAAGAGGCTGCCACTCCCGAACTGATAAAACGTATAGCTGCTCAGCAGTTGTTTTCTTCTCCCGATAAAATTACTTCTTTAAAAATTCTGAAACGTTCTATTGACGCTCGTTCGCGGAATATTAAGGTGAATCTGAAAGTGGAAGTTTACATACAGGAATTACCTCCGCCTTCTCCTTCTTACAAAATTAATTATCCCGATGTAACGCATAAACGCCCTGTTATTATTATAGGTTCAGGGCCGGCTGGTTTGTTTGCTGCTTTGCAAGCAATGGAAAATGGTATGAAGCCTATTGTAATCGAAAGAGGAAAAGAGGTGAGGAATCGCAGAAAAGATTTAGCCGCCATCAATAAAGCACATGTGGTGAATCCTCATTCTAATTATTGTTTTGGTGAAGGAGGGGCAGGCACCTATTCTGACGGCAAGCTCTATACCCGTTCTACCAAACGAGGCGATATTACCAAGATATTAGAAACATTTGTGGCTCATGGTGCAGACGAGAGTATACTGATCGATGCTCATCCACACATTGGTACTAACAAACTTCCGAAAATAATTGAAGCCATGCGTGCCACTATACTCAATAACGGGGGGGAGGTGTATTTTAATATGCACATGACTGATTTGATTATAAAAGACAATGCAGTTAAAGGTGTCGTGTGTGATGATTTGGCAAATGCTACCACCTGCGAGTTTACAGCCGATGCTGTGATTCTCGCCACCGGCCATAGTGCAAGAGATATTTTCGAAATGCTGCATGCCAAAAATATTTTAATTGAAAGTAAAACATTCGCTATGGGAGTGAGGGCCGAACATCAGCAAGCGCTTATCGATTCGTTGCAATACCACTGTAGCATGTCGGATGTGGCACGAAAAAGAGAATTCCTGCCGGCATCTTCTTATTCCATGGTACAGCAGGTTTCGGGGCGAGGGGTGTATTCTTTTTGTATGTGTCCGGGAGGCATCATTGCTCCTTGTGCCACTGCACCTCACGAAATAGTTACCAATGGTTGGTCTCCTTCCAAACGAAACAATCCGTTTGCAAATTCAGGAATAGTGGTAACGGTCGAGCCCGAAGATTTAATTCCGTATCAGCATTACGGGCCTCTGGCAGGCTTGCACTATCAGCAGGCTTTGGAGCAAATGGCCTGGAATGCCGGTGGCAAAACACAAAGTGCACCTGCACAACGATTGTTTGATTTTGTAAATAATAAACTCTCTGCCGATTTGCCTCTTACTTCTTATCAGCCGGGAGTGGTATCGGCTCCGCTTCATAGCTTATTGCCTCCTGCCATCGGCACACGACTGCAAGCCGGCTTTAGAGAGTTCGGAAAAAAAATGCGAGGATATCTTACCAATGAAGCAGTGATAGTAGGAGTGGAGTCGCGTACTTCTTCGCCTGTGCGTATACCGCGCGATGCCGACACTTTGCAGCATCCTCAGATTAAAGGATTGTATCCATCGGGCGAAGGTGCAGGTTATGCAGGCGGTATTGTGTCGGCTGCCATTGACGGACAGAAGTGCGCCAATGCCATCTCTGCCATCTTAAATAATTAATTTACCTTTACACAAATTTTAAAATCTGTTTATGAAATTTATTGTCCAGCTTATTATTTCCACTTTAGCTGTATTAATATCGGCATACTTATTACCGGGTGTTCACATTCGCGATAACAGTTTTCTTACGGCACTGGTGGTGGCTGCTGTACTTTCGTTTCTGAACACAGTTTTAAAACCCATCATGATAGTACTTACCATTCCGGTTACCATTGTTTCCTTTGGTTTGTTTCTGGTAGTAATCAATGCACTTATTATATTGCTTGCTGCTCGTATTGTGGATGGATTTACAGTCGATGGTTTTTGGTGGGCTATGCTCTTTAGTTTTATTTTGTCTCTGGTTACTTCGGTATTGCAGGGCGTAAAGAAAAAAGACGAACAAGGGCCGAATAGAAATTTTTAATGGTTGATGGCACGGGGGAGATAATTTTTAATAAATAAAAAAGCATGATAAATTTAGGTGAATACAACGAACTGGAAGTAGTAAAACAACTCGACTTTGGTGTTTACCTCCGCGCAGGAGATGTAGAAATATTGATGCCCACTAAATGGGTGCCCGCAGGAACTCAAATAGGCGATAAGCTTTCGGTATTTGTGTTTCGCGATTCGGACGACAGGCTTATTGCTACTACTGTTACTCCTTTCGCCACTGCTAATACTTTTGCATTTCTGGAAGTAAAACAATCGAATAATTTTGGTGCTTTTCTCGACTGGGGAATGGATAAAGATTTGCTGGTGCCTTTCAGAGAACAACCTATGAAACTGGAGCAGGGCAAGAGTTATGTGGTGTATGTGTATGTGGATAAAACCACTAATCGTTTGGCGGCTTCGGTAAAACTAAATCGGTTTATTCAGAAAGATGATGTATCGGTGATGGATGGCGATATGGTAGATTTACTGGTGTATTCCGAAACTCCTCTTGGCTACAATGCCATTATTAATAATACATACAGTGGACTGATTTACAAAAACGAAATTTTTGAAGCCATACGCATTGGCGATAAATTAAAAGGATTTGTGAAACATGTGCGCGAGGATAACAAGATTGACCTCAGTTTGCAGAAAAAAGGTTTTGAACTGGTGGATGAAGTGAAATGGAGAATAGAAAAAATATTGAAAGAAAACGGGGGCACACTTCCGCTCAATGATGAATCCAGCCCGGAAGAAATAAAAGCTACACTACAGATTAGCAAAAAAGCATTTAAAAAAGCAATTGGTGCTCTTTACCGCGACCGCATCATTACCTTTACCGGACAAGGCATACAGCTTGTAAAGCCGAGATAGCAAAAGGATTTTTAGTATTTTAGATGTGCGAGATTTTTACACTATGTTAATAATATAGGTATAGGTTTTGGGCATAAAAAACCCCTCTGTTTGGATGTGCTCAAACAGAGGGGTGGTGTTTTTGTTACTTTTCGGGGAGGATGTGAAACCGGGTTTACCGTTCGCCTTACCTGGTTTTCCGTCTTCCCTACCCAGTTTACCGTTCGCTTTACCCGGTTTTGCGTCCTCCCCGACTTTTTTCGGAAGCGTTTTTGGCCTTTGGTGTTACTTTAGTGTGATAGCGGGAAATAAAATTAAGAAGGGAAGAAGGCAAGATGTATGTCCTATATTTGAATGTTGGTTTTGGGTATTCGTGATGATTTTACGAATATTGAATGTAGAGAAATTGCTTCGTCTTTAATGACAACTTGAAATCTGAAACATATCAACGTTAAACTCCTAACTTTAAACTCGGAGCTTTGAACTTTAAACTAACCATTCAACACCCCAACAATCCTCTCATTGGTTGTCTTATCTCCAATAGTAATTCTTAACGCTTTTTCCTGACCAAACACTTTCATATCGCAAATAAGAATACCGTTTTCCTGAAGGAGGTTGTAGATTTTTAGTTTTTCATCATCAGTACTAAACCAGATGTAAATAAAATTAGCTTGTGTGGCAATGCTCTTCAAACCTAGCTTTCGCAGCTCGGTGTGAAGGTAGTGGCCTTGTTCAGTATTGGCTTTAGCCGATTGGGCAACAAAAGTTTTGTCGTTAAGAGCAGCTATAGCCGAAGCGCACGAGAGGTAATTCAGAGAAAAAGGAATTTGAGTATTGTTTAGTACTTGTGCCCTGCTTAGTTCGGCAATGGCATATCCAATGCGCAATCCGGCTAATCCATGTATTTTCGAAAACGAATGTAGAATAATTAAATTGGGATAAGTTTGCTGCAGCAACAACGAATTCGGAAACGCTTTGTCGGTAACATATTCCGAATAAGCTTCGTCAATAACCACAGTAATGGTAGATGGAATATTTTTTAATAAACCTTCAAGTTCATCATGGGTAATGATGGTTCCTGTTGGGTTATTAGGGTTAGCAATAAATATCAGTTTTGTTTTATCAGTAACGAAAGGCAATAAATTATTCGGAACACAACGGAAATCGCTTAGTGGAGCAAACACACATTTGCGGTTATGAAATCCGGCAAGCTGAGCATAAGCAACAAAACTTTTTTCAAACGTTAGTACTTCTTCTTTTTCCTTCACAAAGGTTCGAATCAACGCATCAATAATATTTACCGAACCTGCTCCTACTACTATGTTTTTGTCCGAAACATTATACTCCTTAGCCAATCTGTCTTTTAGCGAGGCTGCAAACACTTCGGGATAAACATGTGCTTGTTTGTAATTGTTAAGTATAGCTTCCAGAGCCAGGGGGGAGCAGCCATAGCAGTTTTCGTTGGCCGATAATTTTACTGAAGGTTGTGTCATTCGAAAATACTTTTGCTGATGTTATACAAAACTTCTTTGCGATACCATGCCGTAGCTCTGATATCGGTAATAGGAGAGGCATATGATAAAACTTTATCCGCAAACTCTTCTTTTTCTTTTTGAGTAATGTTCTTAAATGTTTTCCCAATCAAAAATTTACAAGCCGATTCAGCAAGTCGCACAGTGGGAGCAGAAGCGCCAATTGCCACACCTGCTTTCAGGATCTTACCTTCAACGTTCACTTGAATGTGATAAGCCAGCGAAACCACCGAACATTCCATCGATCGTCTGGTACCTACTTTTATAAAACCCGAATAATTATTTTTTGTGTTTTTATGATTAGCCGGAATGGTAATTCCATAAAGCACTTCATTCGGCTTCAAAGCCGTTTGTCTTACACCTGTAAAAAAGGTACTGATGTTTACCATTCTTGTTTTTTGAGTGGTATTGAGCAGTTCGCAATCGGCACGTAATGCAACCAAAGCACAGGCAATATCTCCTGATGGCGATGCGGTACACAAATTACCACCTACAGTAGCCACCTGTCTGATTTGTGTGGAAGCAAGGTTATGAGCCGAATCATGAAGCACCGGAAATGTTTTTTTTAATTCTTCGTTCATCACAATTTGATGTGCTGTGAACATGGCTCCCATGCGAATGCCTTTAGCAGATTTTTTTATTCCTGTAAACGAATTGTCTTTAACCTGTGCCAGATTAATCACCGTAAGACCCTCATCGGGTTTCTTGCGGAGCTCCATCAGCAAGTCGGTACAGCCTGCTCCAAAGCGAAAATGTTTTTCCTTTTTTACAGCGCCCAGCAGTTCTTTTACCGATACAGGATTGATGATATTAAATTCCATGATTAAGTATTATAATAAACTTAAATAACGTTCGGCTCTGTCGGATAAGATAGTAACCACAATGCCTTCCGGATTGTTTTTCTCAATCCATCGTTCCGCGGCAAGCACATTAGCACCAGAGCTTACCCCAACAAAAATTCCATTTTCTTTCATTAGTTTCTTGGCTCTTGCCTGTGCTTCTTCGGTAGTGATAAGCATAATTCCATCCAACACCTTTAGGTCAACCAGAAATTTCCCACCATCTCCAATCCCTTGTATTCCGTGTGTTCCTTTTTCTCCTCCACTCATCACAGGCGATTCTGCCGGTTCGCAAGCCACCACTTTCATGTCAGGATATGCTTTTATCAACGTTCTGCGGATACCCATCATCGTTCCACCTGTCCCAGTACCTAAAACAATTGCAGAAATCTTTCCTTTGTCTTTCGTTTGATTTAATATTTCAACTCCAGTTGTTTTTTCGTGACACTCTATATTTAATGGATTCAGAAATTGGTTGGTGTTAAACCATCCGTTTTTTTCTGCAAGCTCATTTCTCAAGGCGATTGCTCCATCAAAATCTCCATCTCCAACATCAATAATTTCGGCACCAAACAAACGCATCATTTGTTTACGTTCCTCACTCATATTTTTTGGCATTACAATTTTTACATTATAACCTCTCTCTGCGCCAATCATAGAAAACGCAATTCCTGTGTTACCGCTCGTGGCTTCTACTATGGTTCCGCCTTTTTTAATCAACCCGTTTTTCTCAGCATTGTTAATTATATAAGTCGCGATACGGTCTTTAATACTCCCGCTCGGGTTAAACGTTTCAAATTTTGCATACAGCTTATCGCTGATTTTAAGTAAAGGGGTATTGCCAACAGTATCCGTAGGTCTCATATATTTATTTATTTTTTGTTTGTATTGTTTCTGTATTTTTTGATGCGAGTGCTTTCATTACTTTTTCAGGTGTTATTGGTAAATCAATCACCTCAAGCCCCAGTGCATTACACACCGCATTTGCAATGGCAGCAGCTGTAGGTATCAATGGTGCTTCGCCAACCCCCTTTGCTCCATAAGGGCCTTCTTTATCGTTTGTTTCAATGGGGAAGAAATGAATGTTTGGAATATCAGCCGCAGTAAGCATTTTATAATTATGGAAATTCGGATTCAGAATTTTTCCTTCATGCATCAGCAACTCCTCTGTGAGCGCATAACCCACCCCTTGCAATATTCCTCCTTCTATCTGCCCTCCGAGCAATAATGGATTCAACACCTTTCCTACATCCTGCGCTACATAAATATCGGTTACTTTTACATTGCCGGTATAGGTATCCACTTCCACTTCTATGGCCTGTGCCGCAAAAGCGTACGACCCCGAAACATTTCCTTTAAAATCTTTATCCTGAAATTTGCTCGAAGGTTCGTAAAAGAAATTAGCAACAGCAAGTTCATTCGGTTCGGTAAAATGCATTTCGCGAACCACCTTATCTAACTTTACGAAATCCGAATCATTACGAATATACGAATCTGTATTCGCAATTTCTTTCGTCAATTTTGATGCTTTATTTTCTGTATTCGTAGATTCGTTTTTATTCGTATTTCGTAAAGGATATATATTTCCATTTTCATACTCATACGCTGTATTGTCTGATTTAAGTAATTCTCCCGCCTTTTTGTTCAGTTTTTCTTTTAGTATTTTAATTGCACCCAGCAACGAATTTCCCGCAACGAAACTTGTACGCGAAGCGTGTACGCCCACATCCCAAGGCTTTACATCGGTATCCGTATTTATTACTTTTATCTTTTTTAAATCAATACCCAATTCTTCCGATGCCATCATAGCCAGCACCGTTTCCGAACCTTGTCCTATTTCATTCGAACCGGTAATGATGGTACAATATCCATAAGGGTCAATTTTAATAGTCGTTCCGCAACCATCCGAGCGATATATTTTCGCACCGCCACCCACATGCAGCATCGAAGCCAGTCCGATTCCTTTTTTGAAACGGCTTCCATTATTCGTAGATTCGTTTTTATTCGTATTTCGTAAAGCACCATTATTCGTATTTCGAAAAGAATGATATTTGCTTTTTTTGATAACCGTTTCCAAACAATCTTTATGTCCGCAGGTATCGTAGTGCAATCCTTGTCCGGTTACTTCACCTTTTTCATTTGCATTTTTCAAACGAATTTCTGCTTTATCCATTCCCAGTTTGTCAGCCAGCAAATCAATAACACGTTCCAAAGCAAATGTTGCTTGCGGGTTTCCATACCCTCTGAATGAACCTGCAAACACGTTATTGGTATAAACTGCAGTTGCATTAAATCTGCAGGCTTTCAATTTATATAACGAAGAAAACGACTGCATAATCACAAATGGAGTAGTGGCTCCCCACGAAGTATACGCACCATTATCTTTTACAATATTTATTTCTCTGAATGTAAAATTCCCATCTTTATCTACTCCAGCCGTTAGTTCTATTTCCATCGGTTGACGAATAGGCGAAGCAATAAATTCTTCTTCTCTCGAATAAAGTATTTGTACAGGTTTTCCTGTTTTTATGGAGAGCAAGGCACAAATCGGTTCAAACGGATGAATATCCAATTTACTCCCGAAGCCACCACCAATAATAGGTTGTATCACCCGTATATCCGATGGATTCATCTTTAACGCATGTGCCATATCCCTCTGATAAAGAAATGGCACTTGTGTAGAACTATAAAGTAGAAGTTTTTTGTCGAGTGTATTGTACGAAGCCGTAACATTGCTGGTAGCCATGCAGGCGTGAGTCATACGCGGAAGTGTAAAGAGCCGCGTAACTATATGAGCACTTTTCTTTTTTTCTTCCTCCAGGTTTCCGTGTTCGTAATGAAAAGTTTCAGCAATATTCTTATTCGAAAATTTCCCACTAATGAATTTATTAATTTGCGGAGCTTGTTCTTTCAACGCCTCCTGCACATCATAAATTCCTTTTCTTACTTTATATTTTACCTTAATCAGTTTTAAAGCTTGTTTTGCTATCTCCTTTGTTTGGGCTGCCACAGCAGCTATTTCATCACGTGTACAATTTGCTTCTCCCTTTTTCAATATCGGATGATCCCTCTTGTACCCAATGTTATTTACATCCACATCATCTGCCGTAATCACACAATACACTCCCTCAAGTTTTCTGGCAGCACTCGTATCTATCGACTCTATTATTGCCGAAGGATGTTCTGTTCTTAATATCGCACCGTGCAACATGCCCGGCAGTTTTATATCATGACCATAAATTGCTTTCCCGGTCACTCTCGTGCCCGCATCCTGCTTTGGAACCGAAGTTCCTATCACTTTAAGTTTTGGTTTCATTTTCTCAAACTTCTTTTGCAAATAGTTTTTCGGCAGCATCAATTATCTTCACATAACCCGTGCATCTGCACAAATTCCCTTCCAGATACTTTTTTATTTCCTCACGGTCAGGTAAGTTTTTCAAACTCTCTCCCGGCACATGATGTCCGCTTTCATATTGATGCAACATCGCTTTTATCGACATCGCCATTCCCGAAGTACAAAACCCGCATTGCACCGCACCGCTTTCCACCAGCACTTCCTGCACAGCGTGCAGCGAACCATCTTTGTTCGTAAGCCCTTCTATCGTTGTTATTCTTTTTCCATTTGCATTCACCGCCAAAAACAAACACGAATTCACCGGAGCATCATTCACCAGCACCGTGCAGGCCCCGCATTCCCCTTCGTGGCAACCCGGCTTCGTTCCTTTCAGTTCAAACCCGTCACGTATCAGGTCGAGTAACACCGTTGCCGGTTTCACCTTACACGTCACTTCCTTTTCATTCAGAAAAAAAGTAATCTCGTGCATCATTTCTTTTTTTGTTTTTTCCTTTTTCACTTTACATCCGTTTTTTAACGTTTCACACCCGGTTTCCTTTTACTCCGTATAATTCAGGCCCAGTTTAAATGCAGTTAATGTCTTTTCTTTAAAATATCCCGTCACATTTGCGTTTATCGCCTCCTCCAGTTGCCCTGCCGTTAGCGGAAATGTTTCCATCCTTGTAGCCCTTCCCAGCATAAATATATTGTACAGCACCGCATCTATTTCTTTCGGAAACCCGCCTATATACGTCACCTCACGGCATTCCTTTTTCAAATACCCTGCAAACTCATTCACATCCGGATAACTCGCCATCTGCGCATTCACCGAGTATGGCTGTATTCTGTTATTCCCAAATATCACACAACTGTTTTTATGCAGATAACTTATGCACCGCTGTGTTTCCAACGGTTCCAGCCCTATCAAAAAATCCACCCCCGCAGTCCCGTAAAATCCCGTACAATGTTCTCCCAATCCTATCCCCGAAGTCACCACCCCTCCCCGTTGCGACAATCCATGAATCTCACTCACACTCACAGGTATCTTGGCTATCATCGCAGCTTCCACTATAATGTTACTCAAGTACACTATCCCTTGTCCGCCTACACCAGCTATTAGTATTTTATAGTTTTTTATCATACCTCTGTTCGTCATTTTCATTTCTTCCCCCTGCGGAGTGCAAGGGTTTATTTTGGCAACTTCCTCATCAATATTTAATCGAACAAAACTATTTATACCCAATTCCAAAAACTATGATATTAATCAGCCATTTAACATCTATCTCAAATCTCAATCTCGATACTCCCATCTCAAATTGTGATTTAGGAAGTAGGATTTAGGATTAGGGGATTTTAGGATTTGGAGATTTAGGATTTGGGGATTTTAGGCTGAGGAATGGGGTAAGTGTTTAGATTTGTGGGTGTTTTGGAGTAAAAAAGAAGAGTTGATTGTTATTTAATGAATGTCGTGAGGCATTTAGGGCATGTCATGAGGCGTTTAATGAATGTCGGGAGGTATTTAATGCATGTCGTGAGGCATTTAACGGATGTCATGAAGTATTTAATGAATGTCATGAGGCATTTAACGGATGTCGTGAGGCATTTAATGAATGTTATGAGGCATTTAATGAATGTAGTGAGGCATTTAACGAATGTTATGAGGTATTTAATGGATGCGAGGAGGGGAAAAACGGATGTTAGCAGTGGGATGGATGAAAGGATGGGAAAAGAAACGGGGAGAAAAAGAGGGGTTGGGTTGTTGGTTAGGGGATTAAGGGGGGTGAATATTAATTTTTGAATTATTTTACAAAAACTGATAATTATCATTTTTGGGATTTTTGCGGAGTCCGATATTTGTGGGGCGAATCAGAATTAATGAGATACGCAATGAGATACAACAAAAAATAATCAATAAAAAAAACAAAATTAAAATGACAAACAGAGAACAAGCCCAGATGACCATGTTTGCAGCTTTGAAAGCTGAACTGGTGGCAAGTGCTGCTGCATTTGCAGGTAACCAAGATTACATTGACGAGGTTACTTTATTTAACACAAACAATGGAAAAAACAGCGATGCGGCAACGGCTGCACATGCTGATAACAGTGGATTTAGTGCTGATAAATTGGCAGCTAAGAAGGAACTTACCAAGATGGCTAGTAACATGTCGGGTAAGGCATACGTGAAGTTTACTAACTTAAACAAAATAAGTTTGGCCAGCCAACTGCATGTGGAACCAACGGACTACAGCACTGCATCGGACAGCCAATGTGCAAAACTGGCACAGGAAGCGCATAAACTAATGAGTGATAATATTGCTGATTTGACGCCAAACACGATTACGGCCGGGATGTTGACTGATTTGCAAGGGAAGATAGATACGTTTACACAGAAACAAGGAAGCAGCGACACGGTGCATGAGGTGTCGCCTGAGATGACGAGGAAATTTAAGGATAGTTTTAAACCTGTGATGACGAATGTTGACCATTTAAAATTATTAACGAGAGATTATGAATCGAGCAATCCTAAGTTTTATGCGAGGTTGATGGCTAGTACGGTGATACCGGTAATTAACGTACATCATACAAATGTGGAGGTACATGCTACTGCTAAAAGTACCGGAAAACCTGTGGAGGGAATAGAGTTTAGTTTGACAAGGGCTAATAAAAGTGACATTACAGACTATAAAGGTAATGCTGAAATAGAACATGTGAAGAGTGGTGAGGATGTGTTGACGGGAAAGATGAATGGGAACACTGTGTACACTGCGCATGTGAAAATAAAAAGGGGTACGTTGAACCATTATGATGTGGTGATAGATTCGATATAATGACCTCACCCCTTAATCCCCTCTCCAAAGGAGAGGGGGTGGGAGTTTAAAAATCCTGCTCTGAAAAGGGTGGGATTTTTTTATGTTTTTAATGTTGGATAAAATGATAGATTTGTGGGGAAATAAACGGGTTTTGTTTGCAGGTGGGAAAACACCTGCAAAGGAGAAATAATAGAAATTTGGTGATATTAAAGAAGAAATGACCTAAGACTAAATATTCCTTTATTGAATTCAGTGTGATCATTTACATCATATTGTACTGGTTTTTCCTTTGTAGGTCTTTTTTCTCTTTTTCTTGCAGAAATACTAATTAATCTAATCTGAGGCTCCAAATGAGTATTCTGAACACGATTAACCGTTTTAATAACATAATTTACAAAACACTTTGATGCTTGTAATTGTGCAATTGTTGAAGATTTTCCCCTTTTCAGTTCAACAATTAAAACATAAAACTGCGGACCTCTTTCAACAAATAGAATATAATCTGACACTTTTTGTACACCAGGGTTTTGAGCGAAAAACGGGAATAAACCACCAGGATGTTTAGGAAGTGTTTTATCATATTTATATGACTTGAATGAGCAACTATTACTAGTTATAGTTATTTCTTGAACAAAATCAGGATGAGTTTCAATAAATCTATTTTGATTTGGAGCCTCGAAATCTCTGTGCAAAATAAATTGAATGTCGTTAAGAATCGGCATTTTCAGAATATTTTAAGGCATCAAATAAATCATCTGAAATATCATTTAATTTATTAATTGCATCGTCAATAGTTTTTACTTCAAAACCATTTTCATCTACTGTTAGATTTTCAACTATGACTTTGGTATTATCATTGGAATTAAAATTAAACAAATATGCACCTACCTTTTCTGGCAGAATCATTTCATCGTTCTTGTATTTATTTCTCTTTGCAATCTCTTTAATCTCCGTTTTATCACTTGAGAGCATTATTAGATTGTTTAATTCTCGTATTATATAATCACTATGAGTACTAATTATGATGCGAAACCCAGCATTTATTAATCTTGCTATAATTCGGGCAAGTCGAATTTGATTATCTGGATGAAGATTTAGCTCAGGTTCATCAATTATTATCAAATCATTTAAGTTTGCTTGGTGTCTTAAATATATAATTAGTCCAGAAAGAGTTTTAATTAATGACGCAGATAAATGAACAGGCAATACCACATCTGAAGCATTATCTGGAGAAAACTGTACTTCTCCTTGATCTGAAATTGAAATTTTCCCATGTAATATTTCGTTTTCAATTACATCCGCTAAAATATGAAATTCACTTTTTTTCTTTTTAATATTTGCTAAATCTTCGGCTACAGTCAATGCATCAATAATAGCTCTAGGATAACGAGTCATTCTCTCTTGGACTTCTGCAGACTCTTCAATATTATCATTAGATTTTCTCAAACGTTTTAAGGAAAGTTCTTTGCTAAAAGTGTAAACTGAATTACGTTCTACTGGTAAAATATATGAGTATAAAATTGTACTGTTGAAAAGATATTTTGATAAGTAAGCGTTTATTACTACACCTGTAAAATCATCCCTTTTGATACTAAGATCTAGAGGTTTTATGAGATTAATTTTTACTGAATTAGATCGACTTTCTTTGGCTAGGTGCAATGAAATTCCTCCAAATTCATAATCATAAGATAAAGCACTTTGAAACAAGTTGTTTCTAAATTCTTCAAGCGGAATAATTAGCTTTATATCAAAGTTTGTGAATAAAAATTTATTTGAAGCAAATTCTGAACTAATATTGTCTTTAAGAAATTTGAATGAATTGTTTTGCAAATCGAAAAGAGATTTATAATCTAGTTCAAAAACGACTTCTTTCTTTTCGATTAAATCTTGCAATTTAAATAGATTTGATAATGGGCCCATTACAAGTTTCGCATATCCATATATTACATAAGAAATATAGGTTTTTCCTGTTCCATTAGGCCCACAGAAAACAATTAATTTTTTACATAAATCAATGTCCGCTTTTTCGATTGCTCCAAGATTTTGAATCGAGATTTTCATATTTCTTAAATTAATGGATGCAAACTTAAGATATTTTTCGATAGCAACTACATTAATCTAATTTTGATATAACAATTAGTCCACGTTTTAACTTCAACTTCATTCGAAGAAATGCGCTGACTAACTGCGCCCGATTGTACTGGAAATCCTTTTTCTTTGACCTTTTCGGGCAAAGAAAAAGATTGGAAGGGAAAGCGGGTGGACAGGTTCGAACGAAGAGGTAAAGGTAATCGCCCAAAAAATAATTAAGTATTAGATTTGAGTATTGAGATGTTAGATTTAAGATGAAGCAAGAACCCCTTCCGTCACCCATTTTATAGCATTATTCGGGCAAACATCAATACATAACCCGCACAAATTACATCGGCTCATATCTATTTGCACCTTTCCATCCACCTTCACCATAGCCGGGCAACCAAAATTATCAATACAATGATTACACTTAGCACACGATTGAAAAAGATTAAAATGCTCCATCTCTTCCAAAATATCTTCCTCTCCCATGTCCGCAACCGTCACGTCACTCTCCCTCTCTTGTGGAGAGGGGTAGGGGAGAGGTGCTTTGGTATTCAATCGTTCCAGTGCTTTCTCCCCCTCATAATCGAAACGATAATCCTCCAGCCTTTTTCTAACCTCCACAGCCGTCTTTTTGCCCGAAGCTATAGCACCAATCACACTAATATTCGTTCCCGAACTTATATCTCCGGCAACAAATACATTCTTATATCCGCTGTAATTATTCGTATTCCCAAGTCGTGCCGAGCCATCATCCTTCAGCATGTTTAATGTAGTCAAATCGCTCACCTGACCTATAGCCGTAATTACATAATCGCAATGTATATCCTTCAAATGTTTTTTACTGTCAAACGAACTAAGCTTAATCTTTAGTTGGGCGTTTTGTCCCTTTTGTTGGGCGTAGCGTCCCGCTGCGTCCATGCAACTTTCCACAAAGCTATTACACAAAAACGCTATTCCTTCTTCCCTTGCATGTTTCAGTTCTTCCGCAAAAGCCGGCATCGCAGCCTCATCCTCTATACACGACACGATAACTGTATTCTCCCCGTTCAATCGTTTAGCCGAACGCGCAGCATCTATCGCACTATTACCTCCCCCAATCACCAGTACGGTGGCAGCACCTTTCAGCACTTCTTCATTGGTATTAAATCGTTTTAAAAACGAAAGCGCATCCGTTCGTTTAGTCGCAACAATTCCATTTTCTATTACATCCAGTGTTTTCGATTTATTCATTCCCATCGAAACTATCACCGCATCGTATCCTCCGGCCAATTGTTCAATCGAAATATCTTTACCCAATGCCGTATTGAACTTAAACGTCACACCCATTGCTTCCAGTTGCATGGCTTCGTAATCAAACCCCGTTTTATCCATTCTGAAATTCGGAATGGCAAACGTAATCATACCTCCTGCTTTGTTTTCTTTTTCAAAAACAGTTACCGTATATCCGGTTTGTATCAAATCGTAGGCAGCACTCAAACCTGCCGGCCCTGCACCTATTACAGCCACCGATTTATTTTTCTTCACAGCATTCAGCGCACGTTTTATAGGCATCGAAAAGTCTCTGAAGTTTTCGTCAATCGATGACACCAGTTTCTTCAGTTTCTTTATCGGCACCACATTGTTTTGTGTCGAAAACAATTCGCAAGGACGATGACAGATAGCACCACAGGTGCGTGCAAACAGCATTTTATCTCTCACTATCTCCACTGCCGATTTATAATCTCCTTCCAATATCGAATTAAAAAATCCGTGATTACAAATGTTTGCCGGGCAAAGTTGTTCATCACCTGCCACCGAATTTTCGGCCATCAGTTTAGCCTTTGCTCTCGATAAATTATTTTTAGGAGCATAGCACCGCGAACACGAAAGCGTAATGTCTTCATGGTTTTCGCACTGATTGCATCGTGTTGGGTCAACTTCTATTTTTATTTTTTTATCAATCTTATCTTTAAAATCAGGCAAGAAGATACAAGGTGCTTTTGCTATCACCACCGAAACTCCTGTAAACTCCATCGCTTTGTTCAGTTGCACAAAACTCTCCCTAATATTAAACGGATTAATGGTTTCCACCAGTTCCACTCCCAAGCCTTTCAACAAAGGCGGAATATCTATTTCATGATATTTCTGCTGCCGCGATGCTCCCGGGTGTGCCTGATGCCCCGTCATACCTGTTGTCCGGTTATCAAAAATCACCACCAATATATTTGCCCGTGTGTAAACTGCATTTACAAGAGAAGCAAGTCCTGAATGAAAAAAAGTTCCATCACCAACAAGTGCAACTACCTTTTTATTCTTCTCCGTAGTATGTGCCGATTCGAACAACCCTTGAGCCATGCTAATGCTCATTCCCATGTGATTGATGGTATCCAGCATTTTCAGCGGAGGCAAAGCCCCTAAACCAAAACAGCCAATATCACCACACAATATCAGTTCGCTTTGTTCGCGAGGTATCGCCAGTTTTAATAAATAGAATGTAGCCCTGTGAGGACATCCCGCACACAATGCCGGTGGTCGTGGTGGAAGGTTTTTTAAATAAAGTTCTGTATTCTCCAGAGGAACATTTTCTGTCGGGCGAAACGATGTTCCCATAAATTCCTCCAGCACCACTTTTAGCAAATCAATCGAAAATTCGCCTGTTGTCACCAATCCTGCAAAACCTTTTCCTAAAATGGTTTTCGAAAGATTATTTTTCTGTGCTATCGTCCTCACTGCATTTTCTACAATCGGGTCAAGTTCTTCCAGTATTACTATTTTCTCAAAATCATTTTTCAGAAATGCCAACGCTTCCTTTTCCGGAAAAGGATGAATCATCCCAAGCGAAAGCACACATACCTGTTCCGAACAATTGTTTTGATACAACAATTCCATGATATACGAAGTAGCAACACTACTCGTTATAATTCCAAGTTTAGCTTTCGGGTTATTCAGTATTAACCTGCTCGTCTCCGACAACAGCTTTACTACATTTTCATTTTTTAGTTTATCAATTAATCGTGTATGCGCAGCCGCTGTTCGTGCCGGAATATTAATATGCTCAGGCAATCGTTCGAAATTCGCAACTCGGTGTTGATGATGAATGTTTCCGTAGGTCACTATTCCCCTCGTGTGCGAAACCCTAGTCGTAGTCCTTACAATCACCGGCAATTTTATTTTTCCCGAAAGTTCAAACGCCAGCTTTATCATCTCAAACGCATCAGCAGGTGTAGCCGGATTAAACATCGGCACCGATGCCATTTGTCCCCAATACCGCGAATCCTGTTCATTCGAACTCGAATGACAACCCGGGTCATCACACACCACCACCACCAGCGGAGCTCCTATCGTCTGATACGTTACCGACATCAACGCATCGCTCGCCACATTCATTCCCACATTTTTCATCACACACATCGCACTGCGGTTTCCTATCGAATACGCAATTGCTTTTTCCAACGCTATTTTTTCGTTGATGCTGTATTCAAAATAAACAGGGTCGGTAGTAATGTCAGGATATTTTTCCTGATTCACAGGGTCGTTCTGAAACGTGGTTACATGATTAAATATTTCCGAAATTTCTGTCGAAGGTGTACCCGGATACGAGAACACACCATTCACACCTGCTTCTAATGCAGCTCGTGCTATTCCTTCATTTCCCATCACACACGTTTCGTGTGGCGACAAATGCGGTGTCAGTATTTTTATGGTGCGTTCTATCATTTTATATCACTTGCGTCTCTACTAGTTTTGCCTGCTCCTCTTCCGAAAATCCTGCTTCCGATAGCACCTTGCTATTTTGTTCTCCTAACCTCGGTGCGCAACTCAGCATATTGTCTTTCGATTTCAAATAATCAGTTGCCATTGACGAAGGAAACAACGAAACTGTTTTTCCATTCGGCATTTTTGTTTTCAGCATTTCTTTCGAAATGAAATCTAAGGAGGCAACATCTTTAATCGAGTTTACAGGCGACACCGAAAGGTTAATACTCAAACATAATGTGGTAAATTCTTTTGTAGTATAATTCGCAGTCAGGCTTCCAATCTCTGCATAGATTGTTTCCTTTTCCTTCATCCTTCCCATATTGGTTTTGCGTTCTGCATTACCCAATTTTTCAAATCCTGCCAACGAACAAAATTTAGCCCATTGCAAATCATTGCCAATAGCCAGATACACCATTCCATCTTTTGTTGGATATACATTGCAAGGAATAAAACTTCGGTGTTCGTTACCGCTTCTTGTAAATAAATCAGCGTCCCGTTCCACAAATTCCAATTGAGGCAAAGCAGTAATCAACCAACTTGCCGCACATTGCGCCATCGAAATAAAAATTTCTTTTCCTCCCGGTTTCTTTTCAAGCATAGCCAGTAACACTTGCATAAATGCTTCATCACCTGCTTTCAAATCAATAATCGGAATGCCGCACGGAACAGGTTTTCCGCTGGGTTCTCCTGTCAGATAGGTATAACCCATCAATGCCTGCAATGCCGGGTCGTACCCAGCACTGTTAGGATAATCAGGCCCCATAGCCGATATGCTGCACCAGATAAGTTCAGGGTTGGCTTGTTTCAATGTCTCAAAATCAATTCCCAGTTGTTTGTATCGTTTCGGCAATGTGTTACACATAAACACATCCACCTTTAGTTCTTTTATTATCTTCAATAAAAGTTCCTGTCCTTCTTTCTTTTTTAAGTTAATAGTGATGCCTTCTTTGCCTATGTTTGGAGCAATGTAGTAGGAATGTAAATCATGAAACCCCGAGTCAGCACCTATATAACGATTCGGGTCACCGGCATTTCCTCCCCCTTCTTCCGCAGGAGTCTCCAGTCGTATCACCCGCCATCCCTGATGCACCATCCGTTCAGTAGCAAAGGGCAAAGCCAAAGCTTGTTCCAAACTTAAAACCGTTATTCTCTTTTTGTCAATCATCTTTTACGAAATACGAATCTTACGAATTTACGAATTGGCTTCTCCTTCAATGTTTACTATTCTTTTGTAATGCAGGTTTCTCGGGGCAAAATAGACAAGAATGCCAAGTTTCAACTTATTCGAAACTAAATACTCATTCACTTGGTCAATATGTGCCTTCACAAATCGGTCTCCTTTTTTCAATTCCAAAACAATTATTTCTTCTACAATAAAATCAAAGTATCCACTTCCAATTTTTTCTCCTTGAAACATCAAAGGATAATATTTCTGTTCTGTAAATTTTAATCCTGCATTTTTTAAAGCTATTGCAACTGCTTTTTGATATACCTTCTCACTATGCCCATATCCAAGCTCATTATACACTTCAAACAAAACCCCAACAATC
This sequence comes from uncultured Bacteroidota bacterium, assembly GCA_903926385.1. Taxonomy (GTDB): domain Bacteria; phylum Bacteroidota; class Bacteroidia; order 2-12-FULL-35-15; family 2-12-FULL-35-15; genus 2-12-FULL-35-15. Next base: position 5,079 of record CAIYIS010000059.1, on the reverse strand, counting down.
TTAAAGCATAATTCAGGATAAACTAAATCTTCTCTTCTTAATTTTGAGTTTGTCATCACTTTCAATATTCGTAAATTCTTACAATTCCTATTTCGTAAAGTCCCGTATTTGGTAAAGTTCCTCTATTCGTATATTCGTATTTCGTAAAATCCAACTATTCGTATATTCGTACAATTCGTATTTCGTAAAGTCCAGTATTTTGTAAAGCTCCTCTATTCGTATATTCGTACCATTCGTATTTCGTAAAGTCAAGTATTTTGTAAAGTCCCACTATTCGTATATTCGTAAGATTCGTATTTCGTAAAGTCAAGTATTTCGTAAAGTCCCACTATTCGTATATTCGTAAAATTCGTATTTCGTAAATAGTTAAAAGAAGATTGGCTCCTTAAACTCTCCGTACTCCTCTTTCATTGCAGTCACTATTTCACCCACTGTGCAATATTCTTTCACCGCTGCAATTATCGAAGGCATCAAATTTTTATTGTCTATTGCATCTTGCTTAACTTGTGCCAAACACAATTTTACTTTTTCGTTATTTCTTCCTGCCTTTATCTTTTTCAGTTTCTCTATCTGAACATCCGCTCCTTTCGGGTCGTACGGATGAAACTCCACATCTTTCGATTCTTCTTCTCTCGTAAAAATATTTACACCCACCTTCGGCACTTTTCCGGTTTGCATTCCCATTTCTCTTGCGTATGCCTGTTTCGAAACCGACTCCTGAATTTTTCCGGTTGCCACAGCATTCACTATCCCATCCCATTTCTCCACCGTTTTCATTTCTCTTTTTATTTCCTCTTCAAATTTATCCGTCAAAGCTTCCACATAATAAGAACCACCCAACGGGTCAACCGTATCGCATATTCCCATTTCATGAATCATAATCTGCATCGTGCGCAAAGATATCTCTGCCGAATGTTCCGTGGGTATGGTATACGCTTCATCATAGCTGCACAGCGCCATCGTTTGTGTTCCCGACAATGCACTGATCAAAGCATAATACGCACTTCTCACAATATTATTTTCAGGTTGCTCTTTGGTCAATCCTCCTCCGCCACCGCCAGCAATCATGCGCAACCAGCACGAGCTATCTTTTTTCGCATGATATTCTTCTCTTATGATTTTTGCCCACAACCTTCTTCCTCCTCTAAACTTAGCCACTTGCTCAAACAAGTTACCGTAAATATCAAAGTTGAATGATAAGCGCGATGCAAAATCATCTATCGTTATTCCTCTTTCCAAAGCACCGTCAGTATATGCTTTTGCAATACAAAAAGCATAAGCCATTTCTTGTATCGGGTTAGCACCGCTTTCGCGAATATGATAACCGCACACACTCACCGGACTATATTTCGGTACATGATGCGCGCAATACTCTATAGTATCTACAACCAGCTTCACCGATTTATCCACTGGAAAAATCCATGTCCCTCTTCCTATAAATTCTTTCAGTATATCATTCTGCGCAGTCCCTCTCAACTTCGAAATATCATATCCCGCCTTCTCTGCCATCGCAATATACATTGCTATCAGAATTATTGCAGTACCGTTTATTGTAAGCGATACCGTTATCTTATCCAAATCAATATTCTTAAATGCGATTTCAAAATCAGCCAGCGTATCTATCGACATCCCCACTCTGCCCACTTCTCCAAAAGCCCTCGCATCGTCCGAATCCAGCCCGCATTGAGTCGGCAAGTCAAACGCCACATTCAAGCCAGTTTGTCCGTTTTCTATCAAAAACTGAAATCGCTCATTCGTTTCTTCAGGCGAAGCAAATCCCGCATATTGCCGTATCGTAAAAGGTTTGTTTCTGTACATCGTTGGGTGTATCCCTCTCGTAAACGGATATTCCCCCGGCATCTCCTTTTCTATCCCCGAGTTTTTAGTATCATCAGCCGTGTAAACAGGGTTCACTTCCAACCCCGATTCCAGATAAACAGGTTTCACATTTAGTTCTTTTGCCGTTTTTCCTTTTGCGGTTTTTGTTTTTGTATCGTCCATGTTTTATTATTAAAAAAATTAAGCAGACACCTTCATCGTATTAAAATACTTCACCACATCTGCCACTTTACTTCCCGTAGCAAATGCCTGCGAAGCACCAATTCGTTTCAGTTCTTCAATATCCTTCGCAGGTATATTACCACCTACAAACCATGGAATGTTCAGTTTCCTTTCCTCCTGTACCTCCTTCATTTTATTAGCCAGCACAAGGTGTGTCCCCGACAATATAGACATTCCGATAATATCTGCCTTGTTGGCTACAGCCATATCCACAATCTCCTCAATCGTTTTCCGAAGACCTGTGTACACCACCTGAAATCCCGCTTCAATCAATCCGTGAGCTAACACTTTAACCCCTACATCGTGCCCGTCAAGGCCTGGTTTTGCTAATAGTACTTTCATTTTTTTAAAATTTATTCCTTAATTCTATTCGCTATTGGCTAATCGCTATTCGCTGCCTTAGCTCAACACCAGCATCTCATGCACCTTGCTTTTTCCCAGTTCAATTGCTTTTTCATTTTCCGGAATCATACCATGATGGCGCAGCGGCAACGATTTTTCTAATCCTTTACGCATGTATTCAGGTTCAATCAATGGTTTCAGTTTAAGGAAAGCTCCAAGCACAATCATGTTGAACACTTTTTTTAAACCCAACTTGGCTGCCTCATCAGCCGCATCAATCGTGTAAATGTTGATATCTGTTCTTTCAGGATGACGTACAATTCCGTTCGGGTCGTAAATCAATACACCTCCTTTTTTTACAGAGTTCTCAAACTTATCCATCGATTGCTGATTAAGAATAATAGCGGTATCGAATTTATTTAATATCGGACTACTGATACGTTCATCGCTGATGATAACCGTTACATTCGCTGTACCTCCGCGCATTTCCGGTCCATACGAAGGAAACCAGCTCACTTCCTTATTTTGCATCATGCCTGCATACGCAAGGATTTTTCCCATCGACAAAACACCTTGTCCTCCAAATCCGGCAATAATTATTTCTTCTGTCATTTTATTATATTTTTAAAATTTGAAAATTCTCTATTAAAAACAATCCTTTTTCACTCTATCCCTTTAAGTTTCTCACTTGCTACCCCCTATCTTGTGGAGAGGGGAGGGCAAACAGCCAGTGGCTGTTTGAGCCAGACTGTGCGCAGGGGTGAGGTCTACTTCGGAACTTTAATATCCCCTAAAGGATAAAACGGAAACATGTTTTCCTCCATCCATTTATTCGATTCCAATGGAGTCATTTTCCATCCCGAGTTGCAATTCGAAACAATTTCTACAAAGCACAAACCCTTATTCAGCTTCTGATATTGAATAGCTTTTTCAATTGCTTTTTTTGCTTTACGCACATTAGCCGGTGTGTGCACCGATTGACGCGAAACAAAATAAGTTCCCGGCAAGTGAGACACTAGTTCTGTTATTTTCAGCGGGTGTCCCATTGTTTCAGTATCCCGTCCAAAAGGAGAAGTAGCCGTTTTCATATTCGGCAATGTAGTAGGTGCCATTTGTCCTCCTGTCATACCGTATATTCCATTGTTTACAAAAAACACAGTAATGTTTTCTCCTCTGTTGCAAGCATGCAAAGTTTCTCCTGTGCCAATAGCAGCAAGGTCTCCATCGCCTTGGTAAGTAAAGACAAATTTATTTGGATAAAGTCTTTTGATGCCAGTTGCTACAGCAGGAGCTCTACCGTGTGCGGCTTGTTGCATGTCAATATTCATAAAGTCATAAGCCAGCACCGAACAACCCACAGGAGCTACACCAATGGTGTCGGCCTGCAAATTCATTTCCTCAATCACTTCCATAATCAAACGATGAGCAGTGCCATGTCCGCATCCCGGGCAATACGAAAGCGCATTGTCGGTTAATAAGCAGGTTCTCTCATAAACCACATTGTCGTGGTCTTCTATTATTTCTTCTCTAGTGGGTATGTAGCTCATAATTTTTATTTTTTATAAATTTATTTTCAAGAACATTTAATACTTCATCCGGTGCAGGCATAATTCCTCCTAAGCGTCCGTAATGTTCCACCGGAACAGCACCGTTTACCGAAAGTCTTACATCTTCCACCATTTGTCCTGCACTCATTTCTACCGAAAGCATTCCTTTTACTTGTTTAGCAAGTTTTGCTAATTCATGTGTAGGGTAAGGAAACAAAGTGATAGGACGAAGCAAACCAACTTTTATTCCGCGCTCTCTGCCCAGCATCACTGCTTTTTGGCAAATACGAGCACTCGAACCGTATGCAACAAATAAGTATTCGGCATCATCACACATTATGCGTTCAAAACGCACTTCGGTTTCTTCAATGTGTTTAAATTTCTTTTGAAGATTGATGTTAATGATTTCTTGTTTCACAGGATTCAAATCAAGCGAAGTAATAATGTTTCGCTCCCTGTTTGGTGTCTTTCCGGTAGTAGCCCAAGGATGCATTTTTACAATTTCAGCATCTGTCCAGCGAGGAACTTGTTCATCCAATTCCACTTTCTCCATCATCTGACCAATTGCTCCGTCAGATAAAACCATCACTTGTATACGGTGTTTGAAAGCAAGTTCGAAACCTAATTTTGCAAAGTCGTACATTTCCTGAACTGATGCAGGAGCAAGCACTATCATTTTGTAGTCCCCATGTCCTCCCCCTTTCACCGCCTGAAAATAATCCGACTGCGAAGGTTGAATAGTTCCTAGTCCTGGTCCTCCTCTAACCACATTTAAAAGTAAACATGGTAATTCAGTTCCCGCCATAAACGAAATTCCTTCCTGCATTAAACTAATACCCGGGCTCGAAGACGATGTCATCACGCGTTTGCCGGCAGCAGCACCTCCATACACCATGTGAATAGATGCAATTTCGCTTTCGGCTTGCATGGTTATCATTCCTGTTCGTTCCTTTGTTTTGGTGGCCATTAAGTATTCCAATACTTCCGATTGCGGAGTAATGGGATAACCGAAATAACCGTCACATCCGGCACGAATCACGCCTTCGGCAATGGCTTCGTTACCTTTCATTAATCTGATATCCTTCATGTTTATTTTGTATTAATTTATTTTCTCTTCTTTTAATTTCAC